>JAZJXP010000076.1:0-13687 GCA_040390835.1 Pseudomonadota bacterium | reverse complement strand
ATTTTGTGCCTGTTTAAAATCGGCACCTTCAAGACCCGCAGTGGCTTTCTTGATGTCGTCTGTCACATCGCTGATGTCTTCCAGGCGGTTTAACTCCAGCGCTGGACAGGCTTGCTCTTCTTCGCGTTTTTTTGCCAGGAATCCGTTTTCTACATAATTTTGTTTCGCCGTCGACAATTGCTCTATACAGTTGGACGCGCAATGATGATTGGTCATGACCAGGCCATCTTTGGAGACGAAAGAACCAGAACAGCCAGGTAGCTTGACCGAGCTTAACATGGTGTTCTTGACCCATTCTGTAGTGGGCTTGAAGCCGTATTCTGCTTGCAATCTGGAGGTCGGCAAATTGTCCAAGGTCCACATACCTTCTGCCGCGAAGGACAGAGCTGGAATTGCCAGACTTAGAAATAAGAATTTCTTTTGCATTGTTTTTCCATTACTTGAAAATAAATTGCCTCTCCCTGTTACAGGAAGAGGCAGGGTTTTTTCATGTCCAGGAATTTTATTAATTCCTGTTTGAACTACTTGGTATTTTAACGTTTCGCTTGTATTGCTTCAATTTGATCCATGATCTTATTCATGCGCACAAACACTGCCTGATAGGGAGCAGGTGAGGCCAGATCAACACCTGCGCTCTTGACCAGTTCATAAGGGTAAGCTGAACCGCCAGCTTTCAGGATATTCAGGTATTTATCTTTGGCACCAGTTTGGCCCTTCAAAATCTCATCTGCAAACATGGATCCTGCAGCGATGGAAGTGGCGTACTGGAATACATAGAAACGATTGTAGAAATGAGGAATATACGCCCATTCTACGGCATAAGTATCATCTATCTTCATGACGCCTTCTTTGTCGCCATGATAGCTTTTCAGGATGTCACCATAGATTTTCGACAGTGCTTCACCAGTCAGCGATTCACCTTTATCCACCTTGGCATGTACTTCACGCTCAAAGTCGGCAAACATGGCCTGGCGGAAGAAAGTGCCGCGCAGGTTTTCCAGTGCCGAGCCCAGATACAGCAAACGCTCATCATCGCTCTTCGCGATCTTCAGCATATGGTCGAGCAAGAAAACTTCGTTGGTGGTCGAAGCAATTTCTGCTGTGAAGGTAGGGTAGTCGGCGCTGATGAAAGGTTGATGCTTATTGGCCAGGTAGGAATGCATGGCGTGACCCCATTCATGCCCCAGAGTCGAGACAGACTCATAGTCGTCGTTGTAATTCAACAGCAGGTATGGGTGCACGTCATAAGCTGCGCCATTCATGTAAGCGCCCGAACGTTTGCGTGGACGCGGGTAGACATCCATCCAGCGCTCCGTCGTGGCTTTTGCCATGGCCTTGGCATAGTCATCACCGAGTGGCCTGACTGATTCCAGCACCAGTTTGACACCATCTTTAATAGGATATTTGAAATCGCCAGATACCAGTGGTGGATAGATATCAAAATAGCGCAGATCTTTTACACCTAGCAGTTTGGCGCGTAATTTGAAATAGCGGTGCAGGGTAGGGAGGTTGGCGCGGGTTTGCGTCACCAGCATGTCGTAAACTTCGCGTGGCAACTTATTGTTGTCCAGTGCCTGCGTCAAAGAATCTGGATAATTGCGTATCTTGGCATAGGCCGAATCGCGTTTTAACTGTTCGTAAAAAGTAACGCCATAGCTACGTTCAAATTCTTTCCACTTACCCCAGAATGCATCGAATACCAGTTGGCGGTCAGCACGGTTTGGCGCGGCACGGTATTTGGTATAGGCGGACTGGTCTATGCGTACTTCCTCACCTGTCGATAATTTGACCTTGGGCCAGGGCATATCAGCATTTGACAAGGTGGAATACACTGCGCTGGCCGTATTAGTTGCCATGCCAAAGGTGGCGACAATTTCTTCCCCTTTTTTATTCAGGGTATGCTGGCCGGAGCGCAAGATATCATCCAGTTGATGGGCATAGATCTTCAAGCCTTTTTCTTTGCTCTGAAAAACCTGTATCTTTTTGACGCCTATGCTTAAAATTTCTGGTCTGAGGAAAGATGTTGCTTCTTCCACTTTACTGCCCAAAATGTCTGAGCGCTGCCCCAGGTCCATGCCTGCATTGTCGCCAGTGTCCTGATCGCGGAACTGGAATGCATAGCTGGACAAGCGGGCATAGCGCTTCCACAAGTCAGCATTCAAATCCAGGCAAGTCTTGAAGCGCGCGATATTGTCACCCAGGTGACCGCTACAGGTTTGAAACTGCTTTAACTGCACCTCCAGCGTCATCGCATCTTTGTCCCAATCCGCCTTGGTCTGATACATGTCATTTAAATTCCAGCGGTCTGCTTCCGTCTCGCTGGGATGAGCAGCAAAGGCAAAGCTTGGCAGGGTCAATGCAACAGCGAACAAGTTGCGAACAAGATGTTTATGCATGGTTAGTAGTCCAGTTTGGGTTTTTTTTGATTAATGGATGTACAACAAATATAGAGGTAAGGGATTATTATTTATTTGATATGCATACTTTTTAGTATTGTCATATTATTTCTTTACTTGAGGCCATATTCTGGTCTGAAAGTTCACAAATGAAAAGCCAATTTGGAAATATATTTACCATGTCCTGCGCCTGATATTGTTAAATGATTAATTTAATTTCGGTAAAGCGTACTTGTATGAATACAACAGCTTTAAATGCTGAAAAGCACGTATGTGCGAGAAAGGCGAACCTTGGTTCGCCTTTCTGTGTCCTTACTGTGCTTACGAGGACAAATTATTTGCTGCTCAATTCCACCTTGATCAAATTATCATCCGGTTTGCGATCCACATATTTGATATCCGGATCTATACCTGCTTTGGCAGGTAAGCCTTTGACCATGAGTTTGAACTCCATTTCTTTTTTGTTAATGAGCTGGCGCTGACGTAGCAAGGGTTTGCCATCTTTGTCGTCTATACCTATATCCATCCAGTCTTTCAACGGGGCTTCTCTTTCCACACCCAGTTCATCGGCCTTGAGTTTATTGCTGGTGACCTTGAGTGTTACCTCGTACTGCCCATCCGACAAGACTTTGGCGCTTGCTGAAATGGCGCGATTTTCATACAGGGTGATTGAGTCAAACAGATCGTCAATCACATATTGCTGCTCAGCTGGCGTAACTTCGCGCAATGCCCTGGTCAGTGCCGTACTGCTAGGGTAAGGCGCCCCCTTGTTGGCATGGCGGGCGATGACTTCACGCAGGGCTTGATTGACTTTGTCTTCACCTATCTGGTCTTGCAGCAAGTACATGGCCAGGCTGCCTTTGGCATAGTGGATGTAGTCTTGATTTTCATTTTGCGCCAGTGGTAATTCTTTTTTCCTTTCCTGGCTGCGACCTTGCAAATACCTGTCCAGCTCAAACTGCAAGAAGCGGCGCATGGTTGCATTACCATAGGTATGCTTCATGACCATCAGAGCCGAGTACTGTGCCAGGGTTTCTACCAACACTGTGCCGCCCTTGCTATTGCCAGAGATGACCTGATGTGCCCACCACTGGTGGGCGACTTCATGTGCCGTTACATAGAAAGGATAATCAACTTCCTTGGGATTATTGTCATCGACGCGGGCAATGAAACCTATGCTTTCTGAAAAAGGTATGGTGTTGGGGAAAGCCTGGGCAAATCTGGCATAGCGTGGAAACTCAATGATACGGACCAGTTTATGCTGATACGGACCAAAGTTCTTGGTGTAATAATCCAGTGATTTTTGCACGCCTTTCACCATGCGGTCTAGATTGTATTCATGCCCTTTGTGATAATCGATTTCTATGGGGATATTTTGCCATTGCGCCTGCTTCACTTCATAACGCCCAGACAGAAAAGCATAAAAATTCAAGATAGGCTGTTCTGGCGCGTAATGATAATAATTGCGGCCATGCTCTTGCCACTGGCGTCTTAAAGTACCCGGGGCAACTGCCATCTGATCTGCAGAGGTGGATACCACTGCGTCAAAATTGATCCAGTCGGCATCATTGGCGATATAGCTGTTTTCCAGTGCCTTGGGATCATCCCTTTCGGCCATTCTCTCTTTTTCGGGTAAGCCGTGCTCACGTCTGGTCTTGTCTTCCCTGAGTTCCAGTGCTGGCTGATAGCCTATATGTGGCATCAACATACTGTTGAAGAAACTGCCATTGTAGTAAAGAGGGCTGCCCTGGCTCATGACCAGGAAGTTCTTGGGTGCGATCCTGAGTTCAAAATTGAGATTCAATTTCTCACCCGCCGCCAGAGGTTTTTTCAGCTTGTAGCTATGAAACCCCATCTTGTTGTCAGCTATATTTTTTTCATTGGCAAAATCAAATTCCATCTTGACGATATCTACATCTTCTTTTTGCGTAATGAAAATCTCTTGTATCGCCTGCTTGCTGTGATTGATCAGTTGATAGCTTCCCTTGATATGCGTACTACGCGTTTCAGGATAGATATCTACATTCAATTTGACATCGCTGATACGTGGTTGTGGCTGGCTGGCATATTTTTTGTAAAGTTTTTCATAGCGGGCATTGTCAGCTTGTTGTGCAAACTGGTTTTGGTAGGGATTGAGTATATTTGTAAAGTAAAAAATTGCAGCGCCAGTCAGCAAAAAGACACTGGTGCCAGCCAGCAGCAAAATCGAGTTACCACCTGTGAAAGCCTGTTTTGCCAGACGCAAGCGCAGGCGGAAATCGGTAGTAGTGCCGCGTACCCACATCATCATGGACAGGCTGATCAAAACCAATGCTGCACCAGTCCAGTAACTCAGGTACCAGCGAGAGTTTGCCAGCATGTGGCCATAGCCATTCATGTCAGAGTAAGTGATGGATGGTGTCACGCCATAGCGGAACATGGGATGCTCAATACCCATGGCAGGCAAGGCTATCGTGGCAGCGTAGTACAGTACGATTAAAAAGTAAGCCAGGTACTTGTGATTGACGATGACTTGCAAGGAAATTGCGAGCACGGCTAACAAGGCATATTCTGGCCACTGCATCAGGAACAGCTGCTGTACATACTGGGCCAACTCATAATTGGTATAGCCTTTGATCGTCTGTATCAGGATGCCACACAACATCAGTACGAAGAGCATGATGCCTTGCAAGGCGATCAGCGCGATCAGCTTTGCAGTGAATGGCAGGTAATTGGGGACGGGCAGGGCATCAAGCAATTGCGCAATGCGTGCATCCCGTTCACGCCATACCAGTTCACCAGCATAAAAGGTGGTGATAGCAAGCATGAAGATGCCAAAGCTGCCACTCAGTATCTCCAGCACCGCATAAGTTACAGGATAAGTGGGCGTGCCAAACATTTTAGTGATGGAACTGGAAATCGCAAACATGAACAAAACGCCCGCCAGTAGCATGACGATGAAATACACGTTTTTTACTGACTCACGCAAATTCAACATGCTTTCGGCATACAGTAATTTCAAGATTCTGTTATTTGAGAAATTGGGAGTGACTTTTTGCAGTTGTATCGTGGCGGGTACGGTCGCAAGCGTTTCTTTCTTTTGCTTGCCTGTCGTGTTGACAGTTGCAAATTTAAAGCGCCAGTAGCACAACGCCAGACTGGCAACACCAAGGCTTAGCCATATCAGACGGTTGATGAGGAAAACGCCATCGAGGGCAATCTGGCGGGTATTCTTGTCGGCTATGCTCCAGTATTCAGTCATCATGCTGACGGCAGAAGAGCCAAAGGGATCAAGCAGGGCAGCGATAGTCTTGTTGTCCAGATCGGCACGCAATGAACGGGCGATCAGATAGCCGATGATCAACAGCACACTGGACACATATACCGGCAACATGCGGCGTGTAAGGGCACCAAGGGTAAAGAAAACGCCGCCAAAAATTATAAAATTCGGCAATATCGCGTACAGATAAGGCATCAGATAAGACAGAGGCTGCACAGCGCCCAATCTGACAGCTTCTATACCTGGTAAATAACAACCCAGCCATGCGCCCAGACCGAGACCGGAAAAGATGCTGATACTGATCAGCAGGGCAGCCAAAAAACGACCGGCAAGATATTGGAATTTGCTGATGGGGGCGCTATAGAAAAAATGCCAGGTGTGGTGTTCTATATCCTGGTGCGTCGCTTGTCCCATCAATGCCGCAACCGTACTTATGCCCAGATAGCCAAGGAAGGTAATGCTTTGAAAAACGGCTACTGGCGCATTGATATAAACCTTGCCGCCGAAACCGATGGACGCGCCAGCAAATAAACCACCCGCAGCCGCCATCCATAGCAAGGCCAGAGAAAAGAAAACCAGAAAATAGACATAAGTGGACAGGCTGCGGGATTTCTGGCGCAGCTCAAACATGAGTATCGCTAACATGACGACTCCTCAGGCTGCGCGTTGAACTGGCAAAGCAGCAGGGCTGGACAGCAAGCCAGCCATCGCAGCGAAATACACATCTTCCAGGTTGCCCTGGGTCGCTTCAAAGCCATTTTCTGGCTGCGTATCTGCATATACATGGATAAGTGTGCGACCCGAGGTCAGACGACTGGAGATGAGTTGATACTTTTGCTGGCAGGCTGCGAGTTCAGTTTTTTCTATAAAGCGTTTCCAGATTTTGCCTTGTATCTGTGCGATCAAAGAGAGTGGTTGGCCGGTCAGTATTACCCGTCCTTTGTTGATGACAGCCATGTTGTTGCACAGATCAGCCACGTCTTCCACGATATGGGTGGACAGGATGACGATTTTTTCTGAACCTATGTCTGCCAGCAAATTGTGGAAACGCACCCGTTCTTCCGGGTCCAGGCCAGCAGTAGGTTCATCAACGATGATCAGTTTAGGGTCGCCAAGCAAGGCCTGGGCAATGCCAAAACGCTGACGCATGCCACCAGAAAATCCACCCAGATGCTTGTTTTTGACGTTGTAGAGATTGGTTTGATGCAGCAAGGCCTCAACCACTTCTTTGCGTTGCTTGCGATTATCCAGACCCTTCAAGACAGCGAAGTGATCCAGCAAGTCATGGGCACTGACCTTAGGGTAGAGGCCAAAATCTTGTGGCAGATAGCCTAGCAAACGGCGTATCTGATCTTTTTGTTCATGGATATTGATATTGTCCAGCAGCGCAGTGCCTGAATCTGCATCCTGCAAAGTTGCCAGCGTACGCATCAGGGTTGATTTACCTGCACCGTTTGGCCCCAGTAAGCCAAACATGCCGGCGGGTATGGTCAGGTTGATATCATTGAGTGCCTGTACGCCGTTACTATATTGTTTTGATAGCTGTTGTATGCGAAGTTCCATGCTTTTGTCCCTTTTGTGATTGAACTATTCCTTGCGCAGTTGGCGCGGGCAGGCATATCTTATGTAAATAGAATGCGCAAATGGAAAGATGCGATGAAATGGCCTCAGGCGGGGATGGAAGTGAAAAATGAAGGATTGAAGCGTTTAAACAAAGCCTTTGAGGGTAAGCCCTGGATTTGTTAAGCCGAATGCTGCATGTTTGTGTTCGATACGATATAATGCGGCTTGGCGGGCCCCTGCGCATTGCGGCGTGGCCAATCTGGTCAGGTCGGGAACGAAGCAGCCACAGTCACTTACCGCAAGTGCCGCAGATCAGGCTCGCCAACTTCTTGTTTTAATTCCCCTAGTCTATCTATATCTATATCTATATCTATTGCCATGAATTGTATATTCACGGATCAGTGTTATCTATGCCGCAAATCTGTCGGTTTGTTTAACGGGCGCAACCAGTGGCAATAGCAAGCTTAACGTTGTCCCGTGGTTTGGCTCACTATTGAGTTCAATTTTACCACCCAGTACATCAGTTACCAGGTTGTAGACGATATGCATACCCAGGCCTGATCCGCCTTTCCCCAGTTTTGTCGTAAAGAAGGGGTCAAATACGCGAGCCAGATGCTCTGGCGAAATACCGCTACCGTCATCACTGAAGATAATCTCTACCTGATTCGTTCCACAAAGCCTGCTCTTCAGATACATATTCCCATGCTCTTTATGCTCAAAGGCGTGCGTCAGCGAATTATTGACAGAGTTGGTGAGAATTTGCGCCAGCGCGCCCGGATAACTTTCCATCATGACCTCAGGTGCCAGTTCAATATGCAAATGATGTTTGCTCCTGCTATACATGGGTTCCAGGGTGAGCAGAATTTCATGCAGGGTGGTACTCAGGTTAAAACGCCGTCTTTGATTGCCGGATTGATCCACTGCAACCTGTTTAAAACTGACAATGAGCTGGGCTGCTCTATCGAGGTTACGCACCAGTATATATGCGCCTTTGATGGTTTCCTGGGCCAATTGCGCCAGGATGGAGCGCCGTGGCTGGTTGCTTGATAATTCGTTCTCCATGCTGGTCGCATGATCTTGTATGGTAGAGGCAACGGTGACGCTATTTCCTATGGGGGTATTGAGTTCATGAGCAATGCCTGCAACCAGTGAGCCCAGGGCTGCCATTTTTTCTGCACGTATTAATTCGTCCTGCATGGTAGTCAAGCTGTCGAGGGCAATCTTCAATTCTTTGTTGGTTTTTTCCAGGCTGTTGGTGCGTTGCCCGACGCGCTCTTCCAGCTCAGCATTCAATTGGCGCATTTCATTTTCTATGCCACGGATACGGCTGATATCTATAGGCGTAAAAATAACCATTTTATCGCCACCTGACTCCAGTAATCTTGAAGACAACAAGCAAGTCGCTATGCTGCCATCCTTGTAGCGGAACCGCATTTCAAACTGATCAACAAAGCCTTGTTCGTTGAGCAATTTCAGATATGCAGGCCTTAATGAAATATTTTCCCAAAGTTGCAATTCCTGCGGGGTTTTACCCAGAATTTCATCGGCTGCAAAGCCTGTCTGTCTGGCCAGACTATCGTTAATTTCTACAAATTTATCGTTGCCCAGAGTGATTAATGCCAGCGGAACCGGAGAATATTTGAAGAGATTAACGAATTTGCTTTCGCTAATGCGAAGCGACATTTCCGATTTTTTCAATGAGTCTTCAGAACGCTGCAGGCGGCGTATGTGTAGCCACAGTAAAAATGTCAGCGTACTCAATAAAAGTATCGTAGCGCTTGAAAACACGATGCGGTCACGTGTGCGGTCGCGCCATGCTGCCAGTATCGAGTCACTGTCACGCGCAAATACAGAAACAATAGGAAAACCAGTGATCTTGCGATAAGTGTATAGCCGTTCTATCTGATTTTTTTCATCAAGAAACTGACTGTCACGGAAGCTGCCTTCAACAGCCTGATTGAGCAAATTCTTGATAATCGGTGACTGTCGGATTTCTTTACCCACATATTCTTTATCAAAGGGGAAGCGGACGATGACAGTACCGTCTTCAGTGAATAAGGAGACCATCGCCTTGCTGTCTTTGGCAACCCTGGCATACACAGAGCTGAAATAAGAAACGCTGATGTCTGTACTGATGATGCCGAGATGTTTGCCATTGTCAGCAAACAGATTACGTGCGATGGGTACCACCAGTTCAGTATCATAAAAGCGCTGAAAGGGATGGCCGATGACTGCATGCCTGATTTCAGGATGTTTCAGCAATAGCGGAATATAAGTTCTTTCATCTGCATCGACTTGATAGGCTGGGTAGTCTATGGTGCTGACAAAGGCTTTACCTGAAGGATTGACATATTGCAATGCTTTTAATACCTTGTTGAAGGGTTGTGCCTTGGTAATCAGTTCGCGGATGATATCGTCATTGAGTTCACGTTCGCGGCTGATGGACTGTATTGCATTGATGACCGTGCTCAGATTGCCGTCCGCCTCACGCAGCGTCTGGGTCGCATGCTCTTCCAGCAGGCGAACGGCAACCAGGCCAGTTTCATATTCAGATTTAAATGTGATGCTGCGGTCTTGCGAGATGGCCCACCAGGTTTGCAAAATAATGGCAGCAATTGCCAGACCTGCAAGCAGCAGGAAAATGACACCAGCAACTTTGGGTCGTTCAGCCGGTGCTGCCATGCCAGTCCCTTGTGTAAGTATTTGTTGTTCGTCTCGTTCGTCTCATTTGCGCGCCGCAAAATCAGCCAGGCTGTCTGGGACTTTAATAGTATACCCCTGTTCCCAGACAGAAATCTTGTTCGGGAACTCTTTCGACATAGCCTCTTTTCTTTTCCAGATCCTTTGTGACAGGGTTAGGCCAGCGATAATTTACCCATCCTTTGCCGTCGGAAAAGCATTTCTCCACCATTTCCCTGATCAGGAAAACACCATCCTGATCACGCATGTCGAGCATGACTTTACCAACAATCTTGGGGTTTTTCCCATGCACGGACTGATAACCCTTCTGATCCAGTGTGTAGAGATAAAGATCACCTTTTTTATTGATCTCACTGATAGAGTTGAAGGGGCTGTCCAGCCTGTTGAATTCAATAATGGCTTTTCCCGCGCCATTTTTTTGATGTATTCCTGCGCTTTTTGTATTAAGGCCAGAGCTTCAGCTTCTGTGCTTCTCTCCATGGCAGCAACTTGATGAGACGTACTGACAAGTAATCCCAGAGCCAATACGTAGCAAGTTCTTTTCATGCTGGTCTCCGTGAATTGATGTTGCTTGAAAAGCTGTGGCCGCTTAATTGCATGATAGGGCGAAAGCTGATCAAGATAAGTCAAATAAAAATCAATTGTTGTTCAGATTAACCCGATTTAACAATAAGATTGTTGTTTTTTGGAAAGTATGGACGGACTTCAATGAATAGTCGTGAACCAACAGAATTAACCTTGTATTTTGCCAGTCGCGAAGAAAGAGATGTGCAATATAATGCCCGCGCTACGGTGCTGGATTACATGGAGTTTGTCAGGGAATATGTTGGAGACGGCAGGTTTTCGACTTCAGACCCAGACTTATGCGAATTTGCTACTTGAAAATAATATTCAAGTGGATGTCTACGAGGTCCAGGACGGGCATCATTTCGATATTGTTCTGGACATGAATGATATGTCTGCAGAAGTGACTCAGGCTTTAGTGCGGCAGATATTGCCAGCCTGAGTCAGCTCCCGGTTGGCGCTTATGCGACGGCGCGCTTGTCCGTTACCCTCGTGATAGGGCTGATTTGCGTTGCCATGATGACGATCAGTATCAACAGGCTGCCACTACCCATGAATAATTGCGGAATAGTGATGCCGCGCAGCAGCCAGCCGGTGAATGCCGCTGAAACCGGCCCTATGCCCATGAAGATAAACATGAACATACTCATAGCGCGACCTATCATATTTGGTGGTACTTGTTTTTGCACCCAGGTAAATACTGCCACATGCAAAAAGCCACCCAGGATACCTACGCTTAATAATATGCACGCACCTTGCCAGTTGGAGCTGATCAGGCCCATGGGGATAAACAAAATACCCACAATAAAATCGACCAGCAAGATGGTACGTCCCAGATTGCCAAAGCGCAGATTTGGTTTCATACCTGCCAATGCCATGCCCAATAAAGTGCCTGCACCATGTGAGCCTGCCAGCAAGCCCAGCGCGCTGGCGCTATTGCTGAGTTGATTTGCCATCACCGGCAAGGCAATCTGTATCGGCCCCATGATGAAGAAGGCAATTGCGGACCAATAGATAAAGCAACTGCGCAACTGCTTCTCATTCCAGCAATAACGCAAGCCTTCTGCCAAGAACTGCAGCAGTGCTGGTTTTTGTCCGGCAGGGCCTGAGCCGGGTGGTGCTGACATGCCATCATTCATCCTGACCTTGCTCAGTGTCCAGGCAGAAAAAGCGTAAGTGAAGCAATCAAAAAAGAAAGCTGCTGCCAATCCTTGGGCATCGTTGATCATGCCTTGCCCATGTGTACCATCATGCGTACCAAACAGGGCAATCAATAAGCCCGCCAGTACAGGGCCGATGAACATAGTCAACTGACGCATACCCAGCATGGTGCCATTCGCAGATTGCAACTGTGCCGGTGCGACTACACGAGGCAACATGGATGTGCCTGAAGGTATGCTGAAGGCAGTCGAGATACCCAGACCCAGCGCCAGGGAATACACCATCCATAATTCCAGCTTGCCACAAAAAATAAGGGCGCTCAATATACCCAGCAACAGCGTATTGATGTACTTGGTTTGCATCATCACTGTCTTGGGTGAGTAGCGGTCAACCACTGCGCCACCCAGCAATATCAACAATGCGCGCGGCACGCTGATCAGTGCCAGCACGATGCCCAGTATCAGGGTGTCACCAGTCATTTTAAGCACCAGCCAGGGCAGGGCAATCAAAGTGAATTGATCACCCAGCATGGAGATAGCGCCACCACCTATCATCCACAGGAAATTACTGTCCTTGAATATGCCTTTGGGCGTATTGTCAGTTTTATTTGTATCTATATTGTTCATGTTATTTTCCTTACTTTTTCTTGCGGCTTTTCAAGAGAGTTTTTCTCCAGAATTGCCATTCCCTGGCGGGCGTAGGCAATGATGCTGGATGTCAATCCCCCACCGATGCTTAGCTCAGGTTCTTTTTCATGGATGCTTCTTACTTTGATCATGGTAGGTAAATGATTGCCCCATGCATCCATGAACAGCTCGCGCCATTTGATTAAAGATGCTTGCACATCTGGATGCTCAGGCGGCAGGTTTAAAGCCATTTTTTGCTTTACTTCAGAAAAGATGCGTGTCCAAGATTCTGCATTTCTGAAAAATGACGCACGAAAATATTTCAGTTCTTCTTCGCTCAGGTATTTTCTGTAAATGTCATACCTGACTTCTACTGATGCCCGGGTGATGAAATCCATCATCTCATCATCGACACCGCTTAAAGACTGCAGTGAAGGCTCTTTCCTGTGCATCAACGTGAATTTACTGAGCAATCTGGGATCAGGCATGATTTGACTCATGGCCAGAACCCATTCTTTGGCCAGTTGTTTTGCCTGTGGGTCAAGTGATGACACTTTCTGGTCCAGCAAAAGCCTGGCAGCCTTGACGAAGGGGGCCATATGCGTTTCAATATTGCTTTGCGCTTGCGATTCCAGTTTGCGCATATCCAGAATTTCATCACGACTGAAGTATTTACCGATCAGGCTCATCATTTCCAGTGTTGACAGCCAGTATTCAAGATTGGGTTCGTCATTGGCTTTCAATAAACCTGACAATTCTTGCAGCCTGTCACGCAATTCCATGCTTTGTGCAATTTGCTGATTCAGGCCAGAAATCTGTTCGTCTATAACGTAATGCAAATCACTGCCAGCACCGTTGATGACATCGCCCACTTCTGCCAGCGACAAATCCAGGCGGCGCAGGGCTTGTATGTGATGCAGGCGCTTGATGTCCGACCTGTCGTAGAGGCGATAACCTGCCTCTGAACGCGCAGATGGCTTCAGTAAGCCGATTTTGTCGTAATGATGCAGTGTGCGTATGGTCAGGCCAGTGCGGCTGGCCAGTTCACCGATTTTCAATAACATACCTGATCTCCTTCAATGAAGCAGACTATAAAGCCTCACCTAATGTCAGGGTCAAAGGTTTTTTGAAAATATTTTTGTTGCCGGATTTATTTGTCTTTTTTATCTCGTTGCGGCCAATATGCCCACATCACACCAAGCAGACTGCTCAGCAGGATAAAGCCCCATTCCATGCCGCCTTGACCCGCGCCGACGACATACCAGCCGTTTTGGGCGTGGACATGAACCAATCCAAAGCAGATATAAATTTTCTTTGGGGTGGTCGTGATAGCGGGAAGTCCCACTACATAGCCCAGCGGTTGATCAGGAAATGCTTAAAGGCTCGGTTCTTTCGTTGTATCATGGTAAAGAAAACCA
>JAZJXP010000075.1:0-2227 GCA_040390835.1 Pseudomonadota bacterium | reverse complement strand
TTTCAAGCCACGTACTGGATCGCACAGTGTACCTGCAGTTGTCCACAGCATGTTTGCCTGACCAGACAAGGTAGAAGGTTCCAGAGTTGCAGCCAACGCAGCACCAGCGCTAGTTGTCGCGCCCGTTGCAGATTGCGTGATGATACCTGTACCAGCGATAGCTGGCAAAGCTGGCAGGAACTTGGAAGTAGCAACTGTAGGGATTGCGTTAGTGCCCATTGTTGTACAGTTAGTCCACGCACCTTCGTTTTGGAAGCAGATAGACATTGCGGACTTCAAGCTGTCCAGTTCTGCAATCGCGCCAGCAGCACGAGTACGGGATGTGTAATCAGAATACTGAGGAATAGCGATCGCAGCCAAAATACCGATAATTGCAACAACAATCATCAATTCGATCAGTGTAAAGCCGCGTTGCAGCTGTTTAGGGATAGCTTTCATTATGAACTCCAGGAAAAAGTTGAAATCAGGAACTACGCTTTACATTCAGCAATCTCCGTGCCAGTTTTTGTTTAATGCATAACTATGTGTATTTTTGTAAAAAATAGCTATTACATTGACTAATTTCATTAAAAGTGACGAAATACGTCAGTAATTATTATTTTACCTATGCAAATATTTGTCATTATTTGTGTCAGAGTGCATATATAACTGACAAATATGTCATTTATGTAAAAATATGTTTTAAATCTTGATGTAGATTCGAAAAAAGTATCACTTATTTTGTAAATTATTTTATATGCAAGTTTGCATTCTCTACAACTCGACTAAACTAATATCTTCTTTTAGAAAATATCAGCGCCAAAAGCCAGTGTATGCACTGGCATGCCTTACAATTTCCCCTTATCAGACTAGCAATGTTCCTGGACGGGTATATTGGGCAGGTCACGGTGGGTGGCGTCAGGCGGGGCTGCCCACGATGGGAACCTCGGATAAGTCACTTATTGAGACTAGATCAGATAATTTGCCCAAATGAAAGATATCATATTAACATCTACCTCGATAACACTGTGTACATTGCCAGCACGCATGTCCTTGCCAAAATGCCTCCGTCCGATCAGTCACAGCAACACAACTGACTCTTCTATTAGTAAGCTGGCATGACATGGCGAGCTCCGATTTTTCGCGAGCAAGCGCAGATAGATAAATTTCTCTTGGGTCAGAATGCAGGTAATAGCGGCGACCAGAGCTTGCACTGGCCTTGATGCGATGACTTGTCCCGTGCCAGCCTTGAGTAAATATGGGCGTTGAAGGGAACGGTGCTTACTTGTGCGTCCTTGAAATACCACCACTTACATGGCACCAGTAAGCGCTTACCTTGCGTAAATCAAGTAACCGGTCTCTTTGTGGCTCCATGCCGAGCTCTCTCAACACCATATGGAGCAGATGCAACAATTTGAGTGTCTTATCCGTCGCTGCCGCAAGCACTTCTCTCGGTAATTCGATGAATTGCACATGCATGTCATGCCGGTTTTACTTGCTGTCGAATTGCTTATGGTAGGGCTATGAGTGATCTGGACATAATGGCAAACCCCTGCTGACGCTTAAACCTGGAATCTGATCTTGCTTGAGAACTTGCCTGGAGGTTGTTTGTATACGGCAAGCCCGCGATGTTCCTGGTTGCACTCACTATAACTTCTAACAACTATACCTGCTCACTGGCATGTTTGAGCTGGGCTGCCAATTCTATAATCCGCTGTTCGGGTGTTGGTGGCAATGAGGCGTTGGGTATCATGCCTCCTTTCCCTGGCCAGATCAGTGATCATGCCATTCTTGTTGCTTATGCTTGCGCAAGCACACCACCGCCATTGATCTTTCCTGCATTTCTTATCAGCGTTGCGCTTCTTTAAAGCTTGCCTCGCCTTTTTCTACTGCTCCCTACTAGCAGAAAAAAAGAGCCAGCGTGTGATCACGCTGGCTCTTGCACATTACTGTGTCCATATGACTTTCCTTTTTACTTCCAGGAAAGTGCCTACTTTCGTCAGGACAGACATACAAATGAAAAAGCCTGGGAATCCCGGGCTTTTTTCAAATCACAACAGTGCTTATTAGCAGCCGCCTTGACCTGTTTTCAAGCCACGTACTGCATCACACAGTGTACCTGCCGTTGTCCACTTCATGTTTGCCTGGCCGGACAAGGTAGATGGTGACAGAGTTGCAGCCAGAGCCGCGCCTGCGCTAGTTGTCGCGCCCGTTGCAGATTGCGTGATGATACCTGTACCAGCGATAG
>JAZJXP010000074.1:69524-79403 GCA_040390835.1 Pseudomonadota bacterium | reverse complement strand
CTCTTCTTGCATACGCATTCCGCCATCAACGAGCACCGAATATGGGTCATTGATTACAGCACGAATCGCTGACGGAATCTTCGGCAGGTTTTCAAACGTATCCGAAAATCCATTTTTAAAACCATTTGCTTTCTCGGTGAAAAATTTGGAAACATCACCCAAGTCAAGATGCGGGCTATACACTTGACCAGGTTTTTGATTGGGGAAATTTGTGTAGTAACGAGGAAGCATGCTCACATCTGCCTGATTGAGCAAACCGCGATTGTCGGCTCCTTTGTCGATGACGGCAATGCCATCATCAACATCAGTGCGGTAGGGAGAAGATGGGCCAGCAGTTCTGGCTGGAAATGAGTCAGGTATGCCGCGTGAATCTCTGCTGCGTAACGATTCTGCGGCTTTCTTCAGGTAGCCAGGATTCTGGGTACGCTGAATTACCGGATCAAATTTATTGCCTGAAGCGTAGAAGTTGTAACGGTCAAAATCACCGTCTTGATAGTCAGCTTTTTCTGACCGTAGAAAATCTGATTTCGCCAATTCGCCTGACTCGGATATCACGTTAATGGACTCAGGGCGACTTGGTTGAAATTCCCTGAAACGGGCCATGTCTTGCCCGTAACCGAAATCCACATCTATGCCGCGAGCAAATGGAGGTGGTTCTGACCTTAGTTGAAGATCATCATAGCCAGTACTCCATGGAGAATAACTTTCATTAGCCCCTTTGCCAGATGTATCGATGAGATAGGGAAGTCCATCATCTCCAAAAATTCTTTGAAAATTTGCCATTGTTTATTTCCTTTAAAAAATAGATTTGCCATATCTGCTCTCGCCCGTGCTAATGTATCGCTATCAATAGAGCGCTAATTTTTTATGGACAAAAAAAAGAGGTTGCCCAAAATAAGCAGCCTCTTTCTCGCTATGCTTGGCAAGTAAATTATCTAGCCTGGCCGTTTGGTCGTAGCAACCAGATCATTAAACAAGCCACTGACAAAAGGCCAGGCTTGTTCAATTTGCGCTTCCACATTCAGACTGGTGGCGATGAAATTGCGTATGATCAGAGCCTTGCTATTGCCTGGTGTCGCAGGGATCAGGCTTTCTATGTCGAGTATCAGTTTCTTGATCTGCTCTTTGTGTTCAGCCAGGAAGCTGATGACTTGCAATATGGTTGCGGCAATTTGCAGCATGGATTGTCCTTTAAAATTGACATTTATATTTCAGCGTGATGCCATCAATTGACTTGAGATAGTCGCGCGCCGAGTCAACCTCGGAAAGTTGTATCGAGCCCGGCAAGCGGATTGTCGCTGTCGACAATTGTGGTGTCAGGCTGGTGCTGCAGCGAGGCTGTTGCCATAGGAGTTGATATTGCAGACACGCCGTTGATGAAGCTGTGATCTTCAATTGAAGCGGGTTGCCCTGCTTTTGCTGGCAATAGACCGGCTCTTTTAGAGGTAATAACTGGGAGCACGACGCCAACAAGACTGACGACGCCAATAGCAAGGCCATTGAGCTGTTCTGAGGTGATGGCCAAATGGATACCAAATGCATCACCAAATTGCGCCAGCGCACCCAGTGCTGCGGCCAGGGCGGCGACTGAGATACCACCGTTTTTCCAGAGTTCGACATTGCTGACCTCGCTGCCTTTGCGAAAAAGATTGATGATTGCGTTGATTTTTTCAAACATGATCTGTCTCCCATAAAACATTGTTTGCCAGCCGGTTGACCCAACCTGCACCAAAGCTGGGCCAGTTGGATAATTTGGTATAGAACTGTATGCGGTAAGCCAGCATGCGCTTGGCCAGTTTGTCAGCATTGAATTTTCCAACTGCCACCAGGGTGATGGGGCCAACGATACCGTCGTCAGCCACACCAGTTGCACGTTGCAGCAGTCTTGCTGCCGTGCCTGCGCCGCAATTAACTGCGCAATCAAAGAACTCAAAAGCAACGACCAACGGGAATTGGTCCAGCTGATTGGCATCCCAGAAATCACGCTTGTAAAGCGCTTTTGCTTGCTCTGCTGTGAGCGTTGCAATATCAAGTTTGGGGTAACTGCGTTGGCTGATACCGAACCTGGTGAGCTTGCCTGCGTCGAGAGGGTGATTACTGGTACCACCTTCGTTTTTCAGTACTGGGGTAACGCAAATATCAAAGTTGTTCATGTTGATGCTCTTTCCATCGTTGTTCTGCTTCTTGTCTTTCAATTTCTGCTGTTTGCAGACTGACCCAGCGCTGGCGCAGCAAGATAAGTGAAATGGCTATCCCTATCAGCATTGACGCAATGGAGAGGTAACCTTGTATCTCGGCAATCGAAGTCAAGGGCGCAATTGCTGTGGTAATTGCTGGCACAGCCAGTGCGGTTTTGGGGTTATTGGTGATGGCCTCTACCACCTGACTGGCGGCGGTTTCGGCATGATCTGGTAGGTTCATGAAGCGATTCCTTTTCTTTTCTGGGAAAGTGGAATAGATTTCAAAATTCAGTTGCATATGTCGCACTCGCCCTGCAAGATAAATGAATTACCTTTATCTACCGTCGAACAGCAAGCGATGCAAATGAATTTGAAAATGATGTATCAATTCAAGCAAATGCCAGAACTGAATATTGAATGAGGCTGATCTGAAAAAAAAAGCAAATTAAGAGAACAATCCTCCCAAAGTATTTTTATGCCAGGGAGAGATAGTTGAACTTCAAAAAGAAGCGATGATGCCACTTAATCCAACCTGTTTCCTCTGAACTTATCTTTGACTTAACAGGCTGTGATTACTATCTAAAGATCATATTAGGCCTACCTGGCCAGTTTGCAGGAGTGATTGTCGGAACAGATATCAAACGTGGGGCAAATCCTGTGCCAGACTGGTATGACGCGTCGCCGATATCGGGGAGAACACTTCCAGTATTCACACCGCTTGGATCTGATGCAAAGTAAATATTTTCGCCAAAGTTAACTCTGGGCTGCGGTCGAAAATCAAAGCCCAAATAACCCGGATTGAATGCAAGTTTACCTTCTGTCTTGCGCCGCAATCTTTCTTCCTGCATTTTTTTGTTCGTCGCATTTGATGCTGCATTTTGGCCAGCTTGCAATCCTGAAGCCAAAGCTTGCCCGAAGGATACTGGTGTCCGCGATGGACCGCCCGCGCTCATCAAACCAGAAGCAATACCAAACATGTTTTGTGTTTTTGGGTCATCAATGTCGCTACCAAAAAGATCAAGTAATCCCATATTTTCACCTTAAATTTTTATTAAAAATGATTAACGCCATGTCAGTTATCTTTACCGCCGCCAAGCGTTTTATAGACTTGTAAGCCAGCCATAATTCCACCCAAAGCATTCGCCCCCTGATTTTGATATAGGGGTGCAGTCGAAACCTGGCTGCTATTCGAACTGAGGTAGGGTCCAAGCAAACCATTCACTTTTCCTGCCTGATTAATCAGGTAATCGTTTTGATTATTGGCCATGCCATAGACGCTATTGAGTAAATTGGATGTCAACCCAACGCCGGCAGTTTGGTTTTGGCTGTTTAATTGATTATTAGCAATTTGCCAAGCACCATTCTGCTGATTGGCTTGCTGGCGATTGCCAAGATTCGCCAGATTCATCGCTTGATTACCTTGATACATCATGGCATTGGCATTATTCATTGCGCTGGCATTGAACTGATTGTTTTGCAAGCCAGCGTTAAACAGATTGTTTAACGCCGTGTTCGCACTGCTGGCATTAAACTGATTGCCTTGATTCGCCATTTGGGCGTTGGCAAGATTAACCTGATTTTGAGCTCCCGCATTGGTACTGGCAACACCATATTGTTGACCTGATAGCCCCATTGCTGCATTCAGTTGATTTTGTCTGTCCTGCCCATACTGGCTTGCTTGAGCGGAAACTGCTGCATCTGTCATATTTTGTCCAACTTGGGACAGTGCGCGACTCATGTTGCGGGCTAATGAGTCTGCAGCTTTACCTTCGGCAATGCCTTGTCTTGACCCGCCGTACTGGCCATTAACGATGGCATCACCACGTAATGCTGGTAATGCTTCTTCATTAAACTGTTTCATGGCATCTGCCTGGAGATTCTGAAATTGCGCAGCACTTTGGTTCAATCCTTTTTGAATTGCCCCAGCCAGAAACGGATTATTGCCTGGCGAACCAAAAATCAAGTCACTAAAAGCCGGATTAAGACTAAGATTGTTTTGACCAGGAGCGTTGATAGCAGTTGCCTTGTCGGCCTGTGCAACGCCAGCATTGACAGGTGCGTATGCCGATGGCATCTGGCTTTGCATCACACTCAAAGGAGCAGTATTGCTTCCTTGCGCGGCTTGCATAAAGGGAGCCTGAAAGTTACTACGCATGAGATCCCATGACGTATTTCTTTGCTGACCTATGTCATACCCTGCATTGTTGTTCAGATAGGCATCGGTAAAATTACCAAAGTTTTGTAAGCCTGGATTTTGCGGCTTGTCCAACAATCCTTGATACCGCGAAAGCAAACCAGGATTGTTCGTGTAGTCAGTATCCGCATAAACAGGATCGCCATTCTCATCGGTACCAGTTGGCTGAGCATCTGGCTTGAGCTGTCTGCCCGCACCAAAAAGCATATTAGCGATACGCGGATCAAGTTGCTGTTGACTGGAGCTGGTCTGCTGAGACGGTGACTTTGTTGAAGAATAAACTGAAGCTGCTGCAGATGCAACTCCTGCTGCTGTTGCTACCATAATTAATCTCCCATCCATTTACTGTAATAGGTTTCTACTGGCTCAGCACCAATTCGCTTGAATAATGCACTTGCATCAGCGTGTACTTTCGATCCCATAAACCAGCGTTGAACACCGCGACGGCGCAATTCTTTTTCTATATACCTAAAAAGTCTTACGCCAGCACTACCATTTCGCTTGTCCTTTCTAATGTAAAAAATATCTGTGATGCATGTCAGGCAAGTGCTGTAGTGCAAACCCGGGGCCACCAGGCCAACATAGTAGCCAACAATTTCCCCTAGTTCCCGCAGAGTGACTACCAGTAATCTGCCCTCTCTTTCATATTGTTCATAAAGATCAAACTGTGGTGACAGCTTTACTTCTTCTTTGTTGAGTGCCAGTTCTTCGTAATGCAAGGGAAGAAGAGACATTAATTCGGGCAAGATTTTCTTCCCCGACTCTATGTGACATGTAATCATCTGGATGTCCTGATATCTACAATTAAATGAATGCGGTCTATCGCACTATTGTTAATGACTTCATGTTCAAGCTTATTGTTGAACCACCAGACATCTCCTGTCGCCATATAGACCTGCTCATTCCCCGCTCTGAACAGGACGCCTGGCGCCGATTGCAAAACGATGTGAAAACGTGAATAGTATTCCGCATGCTCTGGCGTATCCGCATGTGGAGCAATTTTCCCACCAGGTGGAATCTTATTGATCATGCAGCGCCCTAGACGCTCTCCACTGGAACGAGCCATCAATGGCATGATCAATTGCCTCGCTTCTGGCAATAATTTATATGGGGGGTAATCAATACTTTCATGCGGATCAATTACTTTCTTTAATTCCTTTTCCACATCCTCGAATGGAACAAGTTTTTTAACAGGGAAACGCAAAAGAATAGATTCAATCTCAGCAAAGGGGCCGCCCGGAAAATCGCGTAAATAGGTATCTTCTTTCCACAATTCCGGACGTCTTTTAATTGCCAAGACCAGCGGTGTCACATCCATTCCTGTAGCCAGGCACATAAAATTATTCATTCTTGATGACCTCCACTCAGACTGGCGACAGCGGCATCAGCCATTCTTTTAATCATTACCGCATCTCCTTGTGCTGATGTCAGAAGTTGCTCAAATCTCTCAGCATAAGGATTACCGATTTTTTTAAGTTGCTCAATTATTTTCTTGGCCATTTTGGGTGTGGGATGCTGCGACAATTCCATCGCTAACTGAAGACCTTGTTGACCTTGCATCCTTTGGACAAGTAATCCTTGGCCTTTTAGGGCTCGTAAATTTCCTAATAATTGATTCATTTTTCATCCTAAAAATACCCAGGCCGATGTTGCGCCTTTGTAGTAATAAATTCCAACGCCTGCCCCCGGATTCCACAATATTCCATCGGCATAGCGAATATCACCATCTCTGGGTTTGGTTGGGACGACTGTCGTTTTATCCAGATGCCCCAGAGATAAACCTGTGATAGCCGTAGCTATTTTCTGTAACTCGAACGAAAAAAAACGCTGCATTTCTGCAGCGTCGTCTGGTACTTGTGATGGCGCATAGGCCACCGTATTTGAATTGCTAACTCTCACCATCCCCCCATTGTTTCAACATCAAGATCAACCGAGTCAAGTCGCCACTGAAATGCCGAGCCCGATGCATAGCGATGTGCAATATAACGACCGCTGGCAAACAAATCTACCGCAACAGTCGAGCCTATGGTGTAGGTGCCAGTAACCCATACTGGTTCATCATAGGGTGTATTAGCATATCCTACGCTGACCATGACAGTCTCACCATTATTACCGACGATGCGGGGGCGTACTCCCTTGACTAATTTAATGCTTTCAGGTGTGTCAAAAGATAACCCCCGGCGTTCAAGGAAAGCATTCGGTACGACCCCATTGAATGAGGCAGAAGCATCCAGCATATAAAACTTTTGATCATTTGACGCCATGACTACACGTGCAGTATCCGGTGTGTAATCTGGACCACTCCAAAATGTCAGGTCAGAATCCCAGGAATCTGAGTCCTGCGCCCAAGTGCCGCCAAGATCATTCGATACGGCACCGTAGTTTGCATGATTGACATTAGGCAAATCACGAAATGAGACCGTCTTGTCGACAAAGTTGTAAACCATAGCCTTATCACAGACTGCAGAACCTATCGAAGGATAAGCCAGATAAATTTCGTTCAGGAATGGATTCTTGAATACGAATACATTACTGCGACTATTGACGTCAATATTTTGAAAAAAGAATCTACGCGTCTGTTTGTCCAGTACTGAAGTTGCTGTCTGTCCATCATGGACGATGACATCAGAACCAGTCACAACAAAATGCCAACCATCAAATTCGACTGCGCAATTACGGTTGAGCATGCCTGACATACCCAGTATTTTAGAAAACCGGAACATCGACTGCCCACCGACAAAGTCCATGCGATGGGTAGAATTTTCTGTATAAATAATAAATGAGTCCCGCAAAGGCAAACCATCAACAACAGGGCTGCTTGCTTCTGCCAGATCGACCTCACCAGCATCCTTGGTCACGTCGGTAGCATCCCAACTGGCTGGAAAAGCACCTGGATCAGCTGGATGTGACCACTTCACCAGAAATGGCTTATTCGCTCCAGCAACAGTCAAGTTCATAGCAATCAGAAAATTCTTGTATGCCCGTAAGGACTTGCAATAGGTATTTGCTGGCCAATTCGGCAAATCAACAAACTTGTTGGCCAAGTTCAAATCCCAGCACATCGGTATTTTCAACGCATCACCGACATTCAGTATCGGCAAACCCGATAGCAAGGCATGGGTCCACTGATTGACTACACCTGCTCTTGGTACTGTGTGGGTAATATCGTTATGAACAACGACTCCACCAGCATAACTAACTACATGTGATTTAGTGGCACTCATGTATACCCAGTAGCGGTTGCTGGATATCGTCACCGGAAAAACGTATTGCGGTATTACAGTTGGTGAATTGTACACTTCGCCATGTCCATAAAACTGATAGGCATAGCCGTCAAGAAAGCGAATATTACGCGCATCTGTCCAGGCATTGACAGGTATTTCGTGCTGGGATAGATCCTTATTCACCCCGAATTGCCCGACATTTTGTATTTTAACGAGAGCCATATGCACTTAATAATCCATAACGGTTTTGATTGCTATTGGCAGGTTGTTGCTGTCCAAAACCCTGATTGAGCAATCCCCTCGGTTGCTGAAAATTATTTTGAAAACCACCGCTATATGGCTGGCCTTGATTTACCTGCCCCCATGAAGAAGATTGGCTTTGATATGGCTGCCCCCAAGACGAAGCAGAATTATCATATTGCTGCCCGGAGGATTGAAACTGATTCCAACCCGATTGTTTCGCAGGAAAACTTTGCGTTCCCTTTGACGTGTTCGCCACTTCCTGCTGTGTGCTATTTTGTCCCCAGTACTGATTGCCTGCCGGTTGATTGGCGCTGGCCCAGTTGGTATTTACTGCCTGGTTATATGCAGACGTTTTCTGAAATGGCTGCAAATAAGGATTCTGTTGCTGCGTTGGCGGTTGGGGCGATGCACCTTGTTGCTGTGGAAAAAACTGCTGCATCTGCTGACGTTGCGTGGAAGACAGTCCTTGCAATTGCTGTTGCAAATACGATTGTTGCGCGGGATTCAGACTGCCATAAGTCTCTATCCTCTTTTGCATATCCTGATAGGGATCATTTGAATACATGCCCGAAGTCTGTAGTGGCGTGTAACCCATCTCATTTGCCCACGCCCGCATTTGCGGCGATGCGCCGTATTTGTCTGCCAATCCTTCAAATACGCCAGAACCTTTCTTCCATGCATCAGGCCCTTGTTGAAAATAATTAAGCACATCCAGATCTGCCTGGCTGGCATTGCCACCAAACACTTTCCTGTTTGCGGCGTCCAGGACACTGTCCTGGGTATACCCGTAGCCATTCTGACCAGCCAGTTTCAGCCATTGTGCATCCTGATCATTGACTTTACCTGGCAAACCCGCTTCCTGGCTGGCTTTGAGGTAGTCATATCTGACTTCTGCTTTTTGCGCATCACTGAAATTGGCCCCAGCTCCGGCACCATTCATAAGGCTACTGACGAATGCCGCCGAGCTATTCAAATTTAAAAATGGATTAACGTCACCCATGATGTAACGACCATATTTGTTTTTCAACTGAGATAAATAATCATTAGCCCCCCCATTGTCGAAACTGGAGGACCTGTCCATGGATGTGGTGTTATAAACAGGTTCGTTTTTTGCACTGACAGGTGGCGATGTGCGATTAGAATTAGCTGGCGCCTGACCAGTGCCAAAATCTACCGGCATCTGGGTTTGAATATTTCCAGATCCTACTCCTTTGCCATTCGTGAGATTTTGCGCAGCTGCGACCAGGAATGCATTGTGAGATACATCGTAACCTTTGTTCTTTATCTCGTTATTCCAATAATCGATCCCTGCCTGATCACCAATCCGATCAAATGGCGTATACCAATCAGCAGATTTATTGGTGAATTTCTGATCCGCGATACTATCAGCGCCAACACCCTTACCACTTGCCATATTCTGAGAAGCGGCAGTAAGGAAGTTTCGGTATGCGGTATCATGCCCCTTACTCGCGATTTCATTGTCCCAGTAATCCATGCCTGCCTGGTCACCGATTCGTCCAAATGGCGTGTACCAATCAAATGACTTGTTCTTGCTTAACTGGTTGGCAGGTTTAGTGGGATCACTACCAATTCCAATAGTATTATTTTGTACCATGATAAACCTCACTCTTTCGGTTTAGTAAATACCTGACCGTCCCAATGGTCACCTATCGATACAGTATCGTCACAGGGGATGTAGCCTGCTACCATGCCCAAAACAATATTCACTACGATGCCATTTTCAATTTCTGCGCTTTTCATATTTACCACCAGTAGATAACTACCAAACCGTTCCCACCATTTCCACACAATGTATCGGAACCACCACCTCCTCCTGATGGGAAACCCCCATTACCACCTGTTTGACCCGCAGTTGTCGCGGCTCTTCCACCGTCACCGCCGCCACCTTGCATAGAAAATAAAAATCCGTCACGAGCAGGCGCTCCACCGGAGCCAATTAAGTACGTTCCGCGTGCTCCACCGCTAGCACCAGATGTACCTCCTCCGCCTCCACTTCCCCCATAAATACTCCCTCCCC
>JAZJXP010000074.1:37011-69514 GCA_040390835.1 Pseudomonadota bacterium | reverse complement strand
GCGTTCGCGCCACCGTAATCGCTTGTCGCATTTACAGCGGGAGAAGAGGTTCCACCACTATACGTTGTTGGTGTACCACCAATTCCTGGGGAACCGGCCCCTGCGATACCGCCGCCTCCGCCACCTGTGCCTCCAAAGCCACTCCCCCCTCCAAAAGCGGAAAAAGTTAATCCAGATTGTGAACAAACAACACTTGACGTTCCACCAGTCGCTCCAAAACCAGATCCACCTACACCACCTGCACCAACTATTACCTGACATGCCTCTCCTGGAATTACTGAAAACCGACACACAAATTGACGATTGCGTGCACCACCACCACCACCATTTGCGTATAGACCACTCCAGCCACCAGAACCACCTCCGCCAAAAATATCGAATATATAAGCCGTTGCAAAAGGCAGTGTAAATAGCTGTGATGCCTTAAACACTTGAAAACCTGCACCTCGTGGAGCAGCCCCAACAAAACCCGTAAACCCCGTCATAATCAATAATCCCCCGTGTGCACACGTACACGCCAGCCAGCCGCTACCGCTGTTCCGATGTTGGCGTACAATATATATCCTGCTGGAATAGCACGATTAACAGGAATCACAACCTTGGTCTGAGCTGCGATTTCGGTTAAAGTCGTAGCTGGTAAATTTACTTCTTCCCAAAGTATGTTATTAGTAGAGGAAGTCGTCGTAGAACCATTATTTAGAAATATGCGTAAAACTGACGCCGTATTCGTACCAATTGGGAGCGCCTCCACGCTTTCAACGAATGCACCATTGACACCTGCAGGCGCAGAAATTTGTGTCACCGTACCAGTGCCATCTTTGGCAGTATTGGCCGCAGTAATTATTGGCGGCATCGTCGCCGGAAATTTTGGTGTCAATGGAAATATGGGTTTTTGGTTCGCTGCCATGCAATCTCCTTAAAAATTATTGTATAAATACAGATCACTACCGACCGAGCCTGCATCACCCCAAAAAGCAGTGCTGCCATCACTTAAAATAGTCTGACCTGTTGTCGCGGCACTCTGCCCAGGCAAAACTGCAGAAAAGACCAATCCATCTGCATACATCTTGCTAACTGCATGAGCTGCAGAAATCGGGGTTGCAACGCTCAGCACAGCTGTTGAGAAATCATGTGCACCAGCGTAGCTTTCGCCAGCTTTATTCGCTTTGGAATTCATACTTGCGCCAGTCAAAGCGCCACCCACATCCAAAGAACCGCTGACAGTTTGATTACCGGTCAAAGTCAGGTTCCCCGTCAAAGTCTGATTACCGGTCCTCAGCAAAGTCTCCGATCCGGCGATAATGACGAAATTCGTACCGTCATACATCAGCAATAATGGTTGACTAGCGACGATGTCACCAGCAGTAGGGTCAGCGCCCAGCAAAGTCTTGACCGGTTTTGCACCAAGGCCAGACACATTCACTGTCAATGCACCTGTGCTCACATTGACTGGCCGATACAACAGCAATAACCCCGTCGTATAAGCCAACAAAGCAGTAGCAGGATTCAAGACATGTGCCGCAGCCGTACCTGTTTCTGCTGCAGTAATAATCACCGCACCAGTAAAGCCAGCGAAGCATTCCTTCAATACGGTTTTCAGCATGCGGATATGATCATCGCCCTGGGATTTAGGATCAGATGCTGTTGGATTTGTGATCGTCAGATCGTTGATATAATTTGCAGTTTCCAATGCCATTATTTAGCCCTCACTTGCATGGTTGAACCTGAATACCAGTCTATGGAATTGATGGCATCCACACTTTGCAGATACAGTTTCTCAAACGTAGAAATGCGTGCATCATTCATGATGAAAGGTTGCGCTGCACATAAAGCAGCGTACAGATACACGTTGGGAAAAGCCGCCAGTAACCAGTTAGTCGTATTGATGGTCGACAAGGCCGGTATGCGCTGCTGATAAGTCAATTCCAGTTGATAAGCTGCGTCTGGTATAGGGGCCAATTGCAATTGCTGGCCAATGACAGAAAATGCCATTGGTTTGCCAGTTGTGGCGCTTGCGTGATCCGCGCTAAGCTGATCTGGTGAAGCATAACGCTACACAGTCACCGGGTCGTTACGCAAGATCAGCCGTCTCATTTCCAGCATATCAAGCGGCAAGTTCACATAGGCATTACCAGCTATTGTCGGTAGATTGTTGCGTATATCCATGGGTCGTGCCACAATATCCGAAGACATCCTGGCCTCAGCCAGAGCAATAAAGTCAGCAATGAAAGGCGTCAGATCAGTGCGATGCAACCAGCTACTTACTGCGGCCTGCAAACTTGCATAATCAGTGATGGCGCTCATACCCGGCCTCCCCATACACGAAATGCAGACAGGGCCGGATCAGCCAGCATGCTCTTTACATGCACCGCTTCCGCCATGAATTCCTGGAAGCTGATGCCTTTGTCATTTAAATATTTTTCCACAATCACCATGGGGAAAGATGCTGCATGTCGCATGTCAGCCGAACCATGTCTTCCTTCCTTGTGCAAAGCCTGAGTATGTTCAGCAATGGCCGTGCAATCCTGTACACGTTCAAACGTGACATCACCACCTTCTACATGGATATTGGTCGTGACTTCCATTACATATTCTCCAGCGGGGACACCTGAACGACACCCGTAGTAGTCACCTGTATCGCAGCGATCCTGTCGTTGCCATTTACACTCAGGATGACCGCATCACCCGGCTGCACTTGCAAATCCGTACTCAAGGCAGTCGCCGATGATTTGCCAAGTCGCACACAAGCTGGCGCGGTCGCAGCAACACGAATAAAGCGCGGTAATTCACCGCTGGACATTGTTGGAATAGTTGCAGATGCAGACGTACCCGAAGTGGCTATTGCCACTCCGGTGGTCTGACTCGAAACGGTGATATATCCACCATTCATAAAAACCTCCTGCGCTTCACAGCGTTTTAATTCAATGGAAAAAGGCGGGGCTTGCACCCGCCAGCTTTTTTATGCCGTCACCAAATAAAGCTGACTACATAATGCGGCATCAGGAATTACAAGACGTCGTAAATCGCACCATGCGCTTTCGGTGCACGGCATTCCAGCGTGTATTCCACCACCAGTTCACGCTGTACAGCGTCGCCTGTCGTCGCCAGTTCAATAGTGCTGAACGGGCGCAGGTAAGCCAGCGCCAGTTTGTCGGCCTGCAAGACAAACACATCACGCGCCGCCTGGAAACGATTTGGTACCACCTTCAAGGAACCAAAGTCGGATACATACACATCAATCGCCGCATACAGCTTGGCATCTTCCGATTTATCAAACCGTGTAGCATTGCCACTGAATGTAGAGAAAGTCTGTTTCTGCGCCGGGCCAACCATGATGGTGTCAGGCTCGCCACCGGCGCTATAGCATTTCTGCAAGACGTTCTTCAACTGCGCTTCAGTAAAAGCGCGCGGTGTACCCAACGTGCGGCCAGTATTGCCAGTATATGATGCCAAAGTACCGGCATTATTGTCGACGTTGTCAACTACCCAACCGATCAGTCCACGTGCCTGGCGTGGCGAAGTTGCTGCCACATCCAGTTGACACAGGGCCGACTCCATATCACGCTTCAATTCCAGTGAAGCCATGGACAACTGGTAAGCCAGTTCATCCTTGCGGCCTGCCGGGTTCATCGCTTGCTGTGTACCAGAGACGATCACAGTCTTCGATGCGATTTGCGTGCGATTACTCAAACGAACGGTTGGCGTCACACTCTTGGCAGTGGCATTGTCACCCTCAGCTTGCGCATTGGTGGTCACGGCACTGGCCAGGTCCTGCGTTTGCCATTCATGCAAAGTATTGCTGGCCTTGGCCTTGGCTGCCATGTTCATCAAAGGCGTAGTGGTTGGTGAAATACGATAAATGATATCGCTGAGATCTTCCTTGTTACCGATTGCGCTGGTCGTTACATAAGTATTGCTTGGTGCTGTCATAGATTTCTCCGGGGTCTCGCGACCTTAAATAAATTTTGCAAAAAGGGATGCCGCGTCTTCAACTCTGCCAGATTTGGCAAGACGCTGCATGGCGGCCTGACGACCATCACTGCCGGGCGATTCACCCACACCCGGCCTGACTACTTTTTGCGGGATGCTCGTCACACGTTTGGCTGCCGCATTGGCTTTAGACATCATGGAGTCGTACAACATGGCTTTGCGTCCCAGCAAAACTGCCTTGTGGTCAGCAATACTGTCTACCAGTTGATGTTCAAAACCTTGTTCCAGTAAATATCGGCGAATGGCGTTACTTTCGGCTTCAGCCTTTCTGCTGTCTTTCCAGTCCGGTAGCTTGGCAAGAAGTTCTTCTTGCTGCGTATGGAGCACAGACTCCAGATGCTGCGCCTGCTCTGCCTGGGCAATATGCGCCAGGTGTTGTTGTTGCTGAATATTTTTCTGATAAGCTGCTTGTCTCCTTTGATAGAGGTGCTGCTGTTTCAGATATTCTGCGGGATTATTGTCCAGCAAATGTTCCCAGTCTATCTGCTGTTGCTGGTTCAACGCGCCTTCGATTTGCGCCGCCATCTTTTGCAGATTGCTGGCATATTCCTGGCGCTCCTGGGTGGCTTTATGGATTTCAGCATCGGCAGCCTTGCGCTGCTCGGCCACTTCCATGGTCTTTTTGGTGTAGTCAGATTGACGCAAGCCATTTTTATAGGCATCCGCCAGTTCTGTCTTCGATAAATTGATCGTCTTGCCATCTACTATGATGGTGACAGCCTCATCATCTCCGGCATACAAGTCCTGCTCTGCATCCTCATTAACTGGCTCTGCAGAAAAAGTATCATTTCTGTCTCTCCGGCCACTCAAGTCATCCAGAACCTCCTTCTCCAAAGCCTGAGCACTCTTTTCATCTGCCTGCGGCTCCAAAAAAGCTCCCATGGCTTGCGCTGCACCATCTACATTCAAAGCAATGCTTGTGGGTTCAGTTACCTGATTATCCATATTCCATCTCCAATCAATGAATGGGATTTCCACCCATTCCCGGCGCCTCGCGGCGTTAAGATTTATCCGGCAGAAAAGCCGCTATCGCAGCCATCCAGTGTGCCGGACCACTAAAAGTGAACTGTAGCAGTTGAAAGCAGAGTGCCTGTCACGTGCGCGCCGACCATGACTGCGTTGCAAATGCTCTCGATAGTCCCACTATCGATGTGCTTTGCGCCTTGCCCTGGTTCGTCGGGCACGCGCCCTTCACTTTTGCTTCAACTGCTACAGTCCACTAGACTTTTACTAATTCACCACTATTGAGCTGATAAGCAGCCTCGCCACATGCCACTCTGACCCAGCCCTTGCCTGTCTGTATCATCGCCACCGTAGGCTGCGGATGAAAAGCCATGGCTACCGAGTCCTTCCAGCCCTTGAAATCTTGTACCGCTTTCACCAATTCTTCAAACGATGCATCAGGCCTTGTTTGTGCTCCACTTCCAGTTGTGCCAGCTTGCCGGTTTCCAGCGTCGTATCGAGCTGGCTTTTGAGTTTCTTCAACATGGCCAGATACATCCAGAGTTTTTCCCGTCCCTCGGCGTCGCGTGCTGGTGAGTTTTTCCATTTTTCTGTGACCTCGTTTTCTATATCGGCAAATGCCTGCTGATAGGCTTCATTCTCCAGCACTTCCCTGGCACGGCTAGCTGCATGTACGCGTTGTTCAAATGTGCTCATCATTTACTCCAGTCAATCCATCTGTCATTCCCGCAGTTAAACCGTCCATGCAAGCATCCAGTTGCGCTTGTGGTTGCATCTTCGCTTCAGCCGTAATACGGGCAACCATCATCCTGGTTTCTGCTTCCAGCTGCGCTTTCCAGCGCTCAAATTCCATGCGCTGTTGGGCCAATTGCGCATCCAGTTGTGCTTTATGCTGGCGTTCCTGCATATCATTCTGCGACTGCGCTTGCTGTTTTTGTGCTTCCAGTTGCAATTCACGCTCACGCAACATGGCTTCCTGCTGCAATTCGCGTTCGCGCATTTGCATGTCCATCATGTGCTTTTCTTTACTGGCCTGCATTTGCATCTGTGTCTTTTGCTGTTCGGCCTGCATCTGCATTTGTGCAGGATCAGGCGGCGGTGGCGGCGCTGGCGGATTTTTGGCAGGGTCGCTAAAAAACTTGTCGCCATTCTTAAACCCCAGCAAGCGCGCCAGTTCAGAACTGGATTGATAAATCCCTTGTGGATTCGCTATCCCCAGAGGAAAAACCTTTTCCTGCTGCGCCAGCAAAGCCATCAGATGATTCACTTTCTGGTCTTTATTACCCAAGCCTATGCCGACATTGATACTCACATCGAATTGGTTGCGCCATTCACGCGGATCAATATCCACCCAGCCATTTGACAACCTGACTTGCGCCTTCTTGTCCTGATGCTGGCATATCAGTTTCAACACCAGCTTGAACAATTCGGTAAAGCCTTCAGCAAAATTGCGCGAGATCAAATCCAGGCGCATGTCTGCCTTATTGGTGATGATATTCATCCCCTGCGCAGTCTGGTTCAATCCATCAGAATCATTACCCTGGCTATAGCGAGTCCAGCCTGTCTTGTTTTCCAGATCTTGCTGTATATAGTCCAGCAAGCCCATGGCTTCACCCGTATTGCCCTGCGCCTGGTCCAGTCTGCCCACCGCACCAGGCTGTTTGATACGCACCACACCGCCAGGTCGTGAAGTCAGCAAATCATCCAGATTCACCTGACCTTCCACGGCGTAATAACGACCATTGACATTCAGGTAAAGATTATCTAGCTGGCTACGCAGGATACTGGTCTTGGTTTTCTGACTTTCCATCGCCAGGTCGGCGATCGACAAACCAAAGAAGGTATGCGGCAATGGCACAGGCGTGATATCCACGAAAGGAATAAAATCCACCTCTTCATTATCAAGCAACTCATTGCCCGCCACCGTCACCTTGCGTAATTCACTGATGCCATCACCGTCAAAATCACAACGTACATAAGCTTCCGTGATCCAGATCTTGCGCTGGCTGTCATCGGCAGTCGTCATTTCGTCCGACAGATAGGCATTTTCATCATTCCAGCTCAGTCGCTCAATGCGTTCCAGATTCAAGGCTTGCCCCTGATCTTCACCACTGATATTGTCCACATTCTTGTAGCCCATGGATTTCAGCTCGGACACGGTACGTTGCACCCTGTGCCCGACAAACTTGGCCGTCTGTATATCCTTGGCATTGCGTGCAATCAGAAATTCTTCAGGCGGTACATTGTCGATCTGTATCTTGCCGCCAGTCTTCACGCGCTTGCAGGTAATGTCATAAAACATTTCAGGTGGCTGTGACTGGATTTGCTGTAACTGCGCTTGCAACTGCTGCACAACTGGATTAACTTGCGGGTTTGCTGGCGGCATATTCGGCTGTCCAGGCGATTGGCCGGGTTGCTGGGCATTCGCTTGTGATACCTGTGGTACCTGCATCGCCTGCTGCATTTGCTGGCTGATTTGCTCTATCGCCTGTTGGCGCTGTTTAGCATCATCCTCATCGGGATACGCTTGCTGGGCTATCACCTCAATTTCAGGGTCATCAAGGATTTGTGCCAGTTCTATCTGACTCAAACCTTTGTATTCCTCCTTGGTCTCTTCAAAGCGGGTATCCCACCATACTTTGACGATGCCATTTTTTTGCAACAAGGCATCCTTCATCCACACATAGGCTATCTTGTGACCATTGTTCTTTTTAAAGAACAGGTAATTGATATACTCGGTCGCCGCCTTGGCCCGGGCTTCGTCGTCCGGGTTTTGCGGTTCAAATTCCACGATGGAATCACCACCGCAAAACGTCACCATCAATTGCGGCAACATCGACTCTATCGTGTCGCGTACATCAGTAGAAACAACGGATGAACGTCCATCCACTTCTGGCGGCGACAAATCACCAACCGCCAGACCCAGATAATAATATTCCGCCTTTTGCCTGGCTTGCGACAAACGCGAAGATGAATAACCCAGACTCTGCCGCATTTCTGTCTGCACCAGTGCTTTCAATTCGTCTTGAGATAAAGCTTTAGCCATTCCATCCTCTATGCATAAGTAAATTTAGGGTAAGTCAGTTTGCCGCCCCATTCTTCATTCGACATCGTTTCTGCATTGATGCAGATATAACGCAGGTTGTCTGCACCGTGGCTGAACTCATCATGCAAGGGTGCGCCAGCCTCATTCGTGCTTTGATTTATCACGCGGCGATAGCGCTTCACACATTCAATCAGGCGCGCAGTTTTGTCCGCATCAAACCACAAGCGTCCGAATGTCATACGCGTCAGGCGTATGCCATCTTCCACGCTCATGCTGGGCGTGATTGCCACATCCCAGCCCAAAGCTGTCATGATTTCTTCTGCACTCTTGCCTGTCTTAAAATCCTTGTTGCGACCATCGTGAGGTAAAAATAATTTTCCCCAGTTCATATTCTTTTGCTTCAACAAGGCCGAGTAATAATCCAGCGTCTGATGGCTGTCTTCCAGGTATTCAATCACTCGCAATTCTGAGCTTTGTCTTTGCACCAGGCTGATCGCCATCGCATCATTCCAGCCCAGGTCAACCACCACATGCACTTTCAGCATGGGGTCATACGGCACATGACAAATCCTGCCCTGCGCACCAGCAACTTCGTGGTAATAAATCGCCCCACTCACAGCGGGTTTGCACTCGCCATCCCAGATATTTTTATAAGCTTCAGGCTCACGCTGCATGCAGGTTTGCCTTTCTCGTTCCAGCACGTCAGGGAACCAGGGATTATCCCGCCAGTTCATCAAGATCGAGACGCAATCATGCGGTGGCCTTGCGACAAAGCGCTGATGGGTAGGGTCAGTTTCCAGTTCTGGGTTATAAGTCACCCAGATTTCTGATCCTGCTGTGCGTATCGTCGGTATCAAAATACTCCACGACCTGTCCGATACGCTCTGGCCTTCTTCTATCCACACCTTGGTACAACCTTCAAAAGACTTGATGCTGTCAGCCGTCTGGTCAGACAAGCCGCTGAAGTAAAAACGCGTGCCATTCATGCCGCGAATTTCTGACTCATACACCTGGTAGAAATGACTCAACCCGAGAGCCGCAATCTGGTCACGCAACAACTGATGAACAGATTGCTTGATCGACTTCTGTAATTCACGAGCACATAAAATCCGCTCTACATTCTGCACGCCCAGCAATAATAAGGCGCGGGCAAAACCCCAGGATTTGCCACTGCCGCGCCCACCACGCGCCACTTTGTAACGCGCTGGCTGGAACAAGAATTCCAGCTTTTCCGGAAACTCGCATTCAATCTGCATTTGGCTTGACCAGTTTGATAGCGATATCACTAATCAGATGCTCGCCGTTTTCTCCTGCCCCATTAACTTGCAAAGGCAAAATCTTCAGATACAAAACCGTCCAGAAGGCTTTTTCATTGGTCGGGTCCTCCCGCGCCCATTGCGCCAGACGCAAGGCACCACCCAGTTCTTCACCCGCTTTGGCAATCGCATCCCTGACCGTCAATGTCGATTGACTTACCGCTTTCTTCGGCCGTCCGCGTGTCTTGGCAACAGGCTTGGCCGCCATCTCGGATGCAGCCTTCACAATTTTGCTTTCACTCATATATTTTCAGGATGCCTTGCGGCTTGTCCTGCTCCAGGGTTATCAGCATTGGCCCGTCCGGGAATCATGGGCAGCGCATCTGCAAGGACTGCAATTGCAGGCGCACATTCCCATGATTCCCGTCAACGCCCAAAAAGATTTACCTGTCTGCTGCTTCGCGTTCAGTATGGTCAGCACTATGTGATAGGGGATACGCTTGCAATCACAAACAGGTAAAAGCCTGAGCACCAGCACAAACATGTTGCGTGGCGCGATTCTGTCAATTTCCAGCGTTCGTCAACAAGACTCATGAACGACGCGCAGAAAACAAAAAGCCCCGCTGCTTTACAGTAGCGGGGCCAGATCAAATCTAACAAATCAAATTCTTCAGGACGCAAATCGCCCTGAGTAGAACTATATACTGATTATACAATCAGTGCAATTTTTTCTTAAGCTCTAACATTTACAGCGAAACTCCCTGAAACCACAAAGCAGAAGTTTAAGAAAATCCTGTCGCTTAAAACCAAAAACCCCACTTTTTACAAAGCAGGGCTCGTGGTTTTTATCTGAGGGATACAACAGTATGGCAACAGGGCGCAGCTCGCCCTGAACAACACTATATACTGATTATTTAATCAGTGCAAATTTTTCTTATTAAATTAAAGTACGCAAGCACAGCAAGAAAACAACATCTGAATCCAGCCCGGCACACATTTTAATAAAAAGAAAATAATCAATAAAAACAAGGCTTTAAAAACCAAAAACCCCGCCTTTTCAAAAGCAGGGTTCGTGGTTTTATCTGAGGGAAACTAGTGGCCTGTCACAGCGGAATCGAGAGTGAAGGACATGTGCCCAGCGAATCAGGGCAAGGCGCAAAGCAGAGCCATAGCGGGGCTATCGCGAGCATTTGTAACGCAGCCATGATCGTCGCGCACATGGCAGGCACTCCGATTTTCACTGTGACAGGCCACTAGAGTATGGCAACAAGGCGCAGCTCGCCCTGAACAACACTATACACTGATTATTTAATCAGTACAAATTTTTCTTAAGCTTATATTTCGCTATAAATATCCTTAAGAACAACAGCGAAAAAACCAGCTCTGATCAACACATAAATAAAAACACATAAATAAAAACACAAGTTCCACAAGATGAATAAAATCACAATGGCTTGCTTTCAGTCATATAATTATTCAAAGCAAATTTTTCGCTATGAGGTGTTCGCCATGGGGAGTACGGTATTTTGCCCGCATCGTCCTTGAACAATTTCTCATCCCTGGTAATGAGGAATCTGCTGCTGGCCTTCGTCTATATCTTACTGGGACGCATTGCCTTGTTGCTGGCGATTCCTCCCGGTTACGCCATTGCAGTCTTTCCGCCGGCAGGCATTGCTGTCACCGCCGTATTAACTGGCGGTTATCGCTTCTTGCCTGGCGTGGCCCTGGGCTCATGTATTTTCAATCTCTGGATAGGCTGGGAAAGCCAGGGACAGTTGACGGCATCAAATACCTGCCTTGCACTGCTGGTTGCCACCGGTGCCACGTTACAGGCTATGAGCAGCACCTATCTGCTCAAACGCTTTGTCGGCTATCCTGCGGCGCTGGATGATGAACGCCATGTTGCCCTTTTCCTGCTGCTGGCAGGCCCGGTTGGTTGTCTCATCAATGCCAGTGTCGGCATATTTTCCCTATTCACGCTGGGTTTGCTGCCAGCAGTTGACATGTTTGGTAACTGGCTCACCTGGTGGATAGGTGACATCCTCGGCGTCCTCATCGTCGCACCGCTGGTCATGATACTGATAGGTCACCCACGTACTATCTGGAAATCCCGCCGCTTTAACGTCGCCATCCCATTAATGCTGACTCTGTCCGTCGTCGTCGCAGTCTTCCTCTATGTGCGAGAATCAGAACTGGACCGGCAAAAACAGGAATTTGAAACCGAAGCCAACCGCATGGTGCAAGCCATACAGGAAAGATTCGATTTCCAGAGTGACTTGCTACTTAATCTCGAGCGTTTTTTTTCCAGCACAGAGCATGTCTCAAGAGCAGATTTCCAAAGTTTCGTCAGCTCGACCCTGCGAAGAGAAAGCACCATCATTGCTGTCGACTGGGCTCCCTTGGTCTTGCATAAGGACAGAGCAACCTTTGAAACCAGATTAAAAAAAGAAGGTCATGCCTCTTTCATCATCCAGCAACACGTAGATAATAAACTTTTCGGACCCGCAACAACACGTGAGTTTTATCTGCCCATCGAATTTGTCGAGCCATATCTGGCTAACCGCTCTGCCATGGGTTTTGATCTATTCTCTGATCCAGGCAGAAGAGTAGCAATAGAAAGAGCACGTGACACAGGCCATCTGAGTACCAGTTCGCCCCTGAGTATCATCAGTACAGAAAGGGCAAAAAATGTCACAGGCAGCCTGATTTTTGCGCCAGTGTATGCGCGCCATAGCCCCATATCTACAATGGAAGAAAGACGCACCGCTTTTCGCGGTGTAGTGCTCAGCGTATTACAAGTAGACGACCTGATCAGGCATGTATTTACCGAGGATGTACGCGCCCAGATCTTGTTCCGCTTGCGTGACCTCAATAGTGCTGCCGACAAGGCCGATGTCTACGATACTCTGGACAAGCAAAAGACAACAATGGGTTTTCGCAGCGTCATCCTGTTTGGCGACCATGAATTTGAATTCACTGCCCAACCCTCGCCCGCCTATTGGCAGTTGCATCATTCCTGGTCGGCCTGGGCCACCCTGATAGGCGGCTTATTCTTTACCAGCCTCGTCAGTGTGTATCTACTGGTCGTCAGCGGCAACGCCTTTCATATCGAACATAAAGTCAGGCAACGCACGCTGGAACTGCAAGCCAGCAAAGAAGAACTGATACGCAGTGGCCTGCTGCTGCAAACCGTGATGGAAGGTACAGAATCCTATATCCATGTACGTGACCTTGAGGGACGCTACCTCTACATTAACAAGGAATACGAAAACGTCTTCCAGATGAAGCGCGAACAATTGATAGGCCAGATCATAGAAGACGTTTTCCCATATGAACTGGCCAGAAAATACCGTAGTGCTGAACAAACCGTCATCGCCACCAAGACTGCATTGCGCACCGAAGCCATGGTGCAGCAAAAAGATGGTATGCATACTTACCTCGTCGTGCGATCCCCGCTCATCAATGCCGATGGTGAGGTCTTCGGTGCCTGCGGTGTCGGCACCGACATCACCCAGCGCAAGCGTGATGAAGTTGCCCAGTATGAAAACCTCATGCTGCTGCAGGCAGTCATGGATAGCACAGCATCCGCAGTTTGCCTGCGCGACAAGAATGGTAACTATCTCTACGCCAACAAGGAATATGACAGGCTCTTCAAACCCGCCAATATTCCCAGTCTGAGTGGCACCAGCGTGTACTATCTTTTCTCAAGGGACAAGGCAGAACAATACATGCGCATGTCGGACGAAGTGATACGAAACGGGTCCATACACCGCACAGAAGTCGCCGTGACTGCAGGCGGTATCGACACCACCCACATCCTCATGCTCACTCCCTTGCGCAATGAGTCAGGTGAAATTTACGGCGTCTGCACCGTTGGCACCGACATCAGCCAGCGCAAAAAATCCGAAGAAGCCATCCTCGCCCTGAATGCGCAACTGGCAGCCACCACTGCCTTGCAAAATGCCATACTCCATAGCGCCAATTTTTCCATCATCGCCACCGACACCACAGGCTTGATACAGGTCTGGAGCAAAGGCGCAGAACTCATGCTCGGCTATAGCGAGGCAGAAATGATAGGCCTGCAAACCCCTGTCTGCCTGCATGACTCTACAGAGCTTGCCACCCGGGCGGCAAAACTCAGTCTGGAATTTGATACCACGGTGGCCGCCGGGTTTGCCGTATTTGCCTTGCGTGCCTTGCATGGCATCGCCGATGAAAGCGAATGGACATACAGGCGCAAAGACGGCAGCCGCCTCCCTGTGATGCTCTCAGTCACAGCCCTGAAAGACAACACAGGAGAAATTTCTGGCTTCCTCAATATCGCCTACGACATCACCGAGCGCAAAAAAGTCGAGGTCATGAAAAACGAATTCATCTCCACCGTTTCGCATGAATTACGTACCCCACTGACATCCATACGCGGTGCACTCGGCTTGCTGATGGGTGGCGCATTAGGAAAAATGCCTGACAGCGCAGAAAAAATCCTCGACATCGCCACCAAGAACTGCCAGCGTTTGGTCAGGATGATCAATGACATCCTTGACGTAGAAAAAATAGAATCAGGCAAGATGGAATTCAATCTCGCCCACGTACATTTGATCCCCGTAGTAGAACAGGCCATCGCTGCCACAGCAGCCTATGCAGAGCAGCACCAGGTCAGTCTCAGACTGCAGACAGAAGTTGAACACGAAGCCGACATCGTCAGGATAGACACCGACCGCATCACCCAGGTCCTCATCAACCTGCTCTCCAATGCAGCCAAATTCTCACCTCAGGGTGCTACTGTTGATGTACTGCTTACATCTCAACCCGGGCAATTACGTGTCGCCATCATCGACCAGGGCATAGGCATAGCGGATGAATTCCGCGACCGCATCTTCCAGAAGTTTGCCCAGGCGATTTCTTCCGATTTCCATAAGAAAAGTGGTACCGGCCTGGGCCTGAGTATTTCCAAGGCCATCATAGAACATCATGGCGGGCAAATTGGTTTCACCAGTGTCATCGGCCAGGGTAGTGAATTCTTCTTTACCCTGCCCGTAGATATTGAAACTGCGAGTCAACAAAAAGAAAATCAAGCCTGATTAAAATATCGTCCCGGCGGCTTCCCCAAATAACGCTTGAACATCACAATAAAATTGCTCGGTGTTGCATAGCCCAAAGCATCGGCAACTGTGGCGACTGCATCGCCACCAGCAAGGCGTTCCAGCGCGTGCAAGAGTTGCGCCTGCTGACGCCGCCGCCCTGACAAACGCAATCCAGCAGATGCACGCAGGCGTCATCTCAGCAGAGTACGCTATCAGAAACTATGAAAACCAGGTAAGGCAACACAGCTTTGCTGCCCTGCATGCTTCACAAAAAGGGAGCAAGCAATTATTTGGCGACCAGGATAAATAAGCACACGGTGCTTATTACTTACTCACGTTATCTACTATCAAGCACCGTCAAAAATTAAAAGGTGTCCGTACTTGATAACAGCAAAAACGACATAATGATTCGACATGATATCGCTGATACCCACCAGCCTAATCAGGTCGCGGCGAGAACTCGAGTATGAAAGCTTTTTTCCCATCGTTGACGCTAGTTAATTTTCGTTCCGCAATCTCCCGGTTCCAACTTTGAGTGCGACCGCCAAACATATCTGGAGAAAATGATTCAATCAGAGTGTCTTTTTCTACCGTGAATGTCCCAGCGGAGCAACTTGGGTCATAGTCTCCAACATGCGGCGCACGACCGCGTTTAGCAAGTGCCAAGAGATCGTCGGTAACCATTTCTGTGAAAGCCCAGAAATCAAATGAGTGATCGCGGTAACAGCTAATCCAATCGCCATTGGCGTAATAGCGCATGTAGTGAAAACGAACACCATGCATGCGCACACCGGCATGCCACTCTTCCCATTCTCGGGCGCCAGTAGCATAAAAACCATCAAATAAAACTAATGCACTCACTATCGGCGTCTTGTGTAACGTAGGCCAAAGCATTATTGGCTCCTGAGGTCATAAAGTGCAGTTAATAATGATTCATTGAATGGCGACTCAGTAGCTTGAGTGCACTTAGATTCTATATCGCTTTGCCACCACCAGCCTGCTTTGTGTATGCCTGACGAACAGTCAGTCTTTGAGGAGCAACGTTGGCCCATCGCTTTGTCACCACAGTATGAGAGGCATATCAGGGAAATGTAAAAAGAAGGCAGCAGAATTTGGGAAAAGGACTCACAAAGAAAATTCCAATTGCGCTTGCGACTGAGAATGATTCTCATTTATAATAAACTCATCTAAAATATATCAATCGCAAAAACTCCCCTTTTTGCGATGCTCCCAGCCTCAAGCATGGTGCAACATCCGTGCTGGTCAGGGAGTTGTACACGATACACACCAGCCAGTCGCCGCTAGCCAGTGTCCAATTTTTAAATTAGGAAACGCGATGCTAAGCAAGACGCAAATCGCCCTGGCGCTGGGTATGGCATGGGGCGTGGCTCCGGCAGCAACTTTTGCACAAACTCCAGGCCCGGTCCCACCGACAGAAGCAACTACTCTCAAAGACATCACTGTCACCTCTACACGCACCGCCAGGACGGTCGATAGCGTGCCCAATACCGTCACCGTCATTCCTGCTGCCAGGATAGAGCAAGAAGGTGTCCGCGATATCAAAGACCTGTTCCGCAATGAGCTCGATATCAGCGTGCGCGCCGCCCCTACCCGCTTTACTGCGGCTGGCAGCTCCACTGGCCGTGCTGGTAATGAGGGCATCAATATCCGTGGACTGGAAGGCAATCAGGTCTTGATGCTGGTTGACGGTACGCGTGTACCGGGTAGTTTTTCATTTGGTGCCTTTGCAACAGGCCGTGGTGATTTTCTTGAACTCGATGGCATCAAGGCAGTAGAAATTTTGCGTGGCCCTACTTCCACACAGTTCGGTAGCGATGGCCTGGCTGGTGCAGTCAGCTTCCGCACCCTGGACCCGTCTGACCTGCTCAAAAAAGGCCAGTCCTTTGGTGGTTTCGTGCGTTCTGGCTATGCCACAGTAGACCGCTCATGGCGCAATACTGCCGCCATCGCTGGCGACAATGGCAGCTGGCAAGGCTTGCTGCTGGTCAGTGACAGACGTGGTCATGAAACAGAAAACCGTGCCGACAATGATGCAAAAAACGTCAACCGCACCAAACCAAATCCAGTTGATTTCAATGCCCAATACCTGCTGGGTAAAGCAATCTTCAAAATCGATGGAAACCAGCAAATTGAAGCCAGTGTAGAAGCACAAAAACGTACGCAAGATACTGATGTTTACTCAGCCCGTTCCGTTCCGCCACTGGCATCCACCAGCACACTGGACCTCGATACCCGCGACAAGGTAGAACGTAATAAACTCAGTCTGGCGCATCGTTATAAAAACCTGAATTCCAGCTGGTTGCACAATGCAGAGACACGCCTGTACTGGCAAGATGCCAAGGTCAGCCAATACTCTGCTGAAGACAGGAACACCGCCGCTGACCGTACTCGCGACAATCACTACAACACCAGGATCATCGGTCTGTCCAACATCATGGAAAGCAATTTCTCCGGTGCTGTTGAACAAAAACTCAGTTATGGTTTTGACTGGAACCGCACTGAAGTCACCGGCCTGCGTGATGGCACGGTAGCGCCGTTTGGTGAAACTTTCCCGGCCAAGCCTTTCCCGGATACGACTTACACAGTCGCAGGCGCATTCATCCAGGATGAAATCGAAGCAGGCAAGCTGAGCATCATCCCCAGCCTGCGTTTTGATCACTACAAACTAGTTCCTTCCAGCGCAGGCTACACTGGTGGCGCAGTCAGTACCTTGTCTGACAGCGCAGTCACACCACGCCTGGGCCTGGTATGGCAACTCGACGCTGCCTTTGCACCTTACGCACAATTCGCCAAGGGCTTCCGCGCACCGACACCAGACCAGGTCAACAATGGCTTCACCAATCTGGCATCCGGCTACACCAGCGTAGGCAATTCACAACTGAAAGCAGAACGTGCAGACAGTTTTGAGATAGGCTTCCGTGGCAAGGTCCAGGGTTTGCGTTATTCCTTCGCCGCATTCGACAATAGCTACAAAGACTTCATCAGCCAGCAAGTCGTGCGTGGCACAGGCACTGCAGTCGATCCGCTGGTATTCCAGTACATCAATCTGGCCAAGGCGCAAATCCGTGGTGCAGAAGCCCGTGCAGAATTGCAAATCAACAACAACTGGCAAGCCACTGCCGGTGTCTCCTACACCAAGGGCGACAGCGAAGTTGCCGGTGTAAAAACACCGCTAGACACTATCAACCCGATGAAATTCCTGGCAGGCGTTCGTTATGACACTGCGGCCTGGGGGGCGCGTGCACAATTCCAGCATCATCAAGGCAAGCAGCCCGACAGGATCGCACCAGCAGCGACAACACAGTTTGCACCAGGTTCTTACCACGTCGTTGACCTTGGTGTGTACTGGAAGCCCATGCAAAACCTGACAGTCAATGCCAACCTCAACAATGTATTTGATACCAAATACTGGGCCTGGTCTGATGTGCGCGGCCTGGCTGACAACACCAACGTCAAAGATGCTTACACCGCCCCTGGCCGGAATGCCCAGGTATCAGTTCGTTACGAATTTTAAGAAGGAATCGTCATGCCAGCCCAACATTTGAACCCGCAGCAAAATGCTCATGTACGTGAACAATTTGCCAGCATGCGCCGTGAAAAAAAAGCCAGACATCGTGACATCGCCGAAACCCTCGAGATCAGTGAAGGCGAGCTGATCGCCGCCCACGCAGGCACAGCAGCCATAGAAAGCAACTGCCTGCTACGTGCCACCTGCCTGCGCTCACAGTGGCCAGAAATCATCGCCGCAGTAGAAAGCCTGGGCGAAGTCATGGCCCTGACACGCAATACTTCCTGCGTCCATGAAAAAACTGGCAGCTACAGCAAGATCAGTAATAATAATCACATTGGCCTGGTGCTGGCAGGTGAAATCGACTTGCGGATTTTTTATCAACAATGGGCGTTTGGCTTTGCCGTCACTGAGCAAACGGGAAGTGGGGAAGAGCGCGGCGAACAAAAAAGCCTGCAATTCTATGATGCTACCGGCACTGCCATCCACAAGATTTTCATCAAGCCACAAAGCAATGTAGAGGCGTATGAAGCCCTGGTCGCCAGCTTTGCCGCTGTTGAACAGCAAACCGGCATACAAACAAAAGACGCAGCAGAAAAACTGCTGGAACTGGCCGACAAGGATATTGATGTCACCGGCTTCCGCCAGGCCTGGGCATCGCTGCGTGACACCCATGAGTTCTTCGGACTCATGAAAAAATTTGCCGTGACACGCACGCAGGCATTGCGCCTGGCAGATGCCCAGTTTGTGCAGCAAATTGATGTCAGCAGTTGCCAGGACCTGTTGCAGGCAGCGGCGGCCGAAGTCGTACCCATCATGGTATTTACCGGCAATACCGGCATGATACAAATCCATTCCGGCCCGGTCAGCAAGATTGCCAAAATGGGACCGTGGGTGAATGTACTTGATCCACGCTTCAACCTGCATCTGCGTGAAGACCATATCGCCAGCGCCTGGGTCGTCAAAAAACCAACTACCGATGGCCTGGTCACCTCACTGGAATTGTTTGATGCCGACGGCGAAACCATCGCCATGTTCTTTGGTGAACGCAAACCCGGCAAGCCAGAACTCTGCGAATGGCGTGCGCTGATCGACAACCTCTTGTCAGAAAGCCAGACATGCGCAGCATAAGCCCAACCAATCGCCTGCGCAGGCAGGCATTGATGCAACTGGCTGGCCTGGCGGGTTTGGCTGGCTCCAGCATACTGGCACCGTGGGCCCATGCCGCAACAGGCAAAGGCAAGCAACGCATCATCAGCGTGGGTGGAGCAATTACCGAAATCATCTTCGCCCTGAATGCCAGCAATGATCTGGTTGCCGTCGATACCACCTCCAACTTCCCTGAGAGCGTGCAAAAACTGCCTAACGTCGGTTACGCCCGCGCCCTGTCGGCAGAAGGTGTACTGGCCCTGGCCCCTACCCAGATCATCGCCAGCGAAGATGCAGGCCCGCCTGCCGTGATACGCCAGTTGACATCGTCCGGCATACCGCTGGCGGTCTTGCCTGCGCATCACAAGTTTGAAGGCGTGCTCGACCGCATCAGGCAAATCGGTGAACTGACTGGCACACAAGCCCAGGCCGCCACCCTGATGCAAAGTCTGCAGCAGGATTGGAGCAAGGTCCGCACGCCGATAGAGCAGCGCAAAGGCAAGGCAGTAAAAGTTATCTTCATCCTTGCCCATGCACCTAACCAGATCATGGTGGCAGGTCGTGAAACCGCTGCCCATGCCGTGCTTGAATATGTAGGCGCCAGCAATGCCCTGGCTGCGGCCAATGGTGGCAACAGTTTCAGTGGTTACAAGCCTTTAACACCAGAAGCCATGATCGCTGCCCAGCCCGACATCATCCTCGTCACTGACCAGGGCCTGAAAGCCTCAGGCGGTATAGACTCTGTGCTGAAATTGCCAGGTGTGGAACAAACACCTGCAGGCCGCAAGCGCCGCGTGCTGTCGCAAGAAGCCATGCTCATGCTGGGCTTTGGGCCACGCCTGCCATCGGCGATCAGCCAGCTTGACAGCGCCATCATCAAGGCCATGCAGGCATGAAAACCTCAGTAGCCGTTTCTGGTGAATTGCGAAAAGGCTTACACCAAGGTTTGCAGGCAAAGCTTTTGCAAGGCGGCAGGCCTGGCCTGCTGCTGGTGCTGGGTATTTCCCTGATTGCCGCTTTGCTGCTGAGTGTGCAATTCGGTGCCGTGCCTGTCAAATTGCAAGACTGGCTGACCTTGCTAGACTTCAGCGATGAGCAGACACTGACTGGCAGCAGCTATGTCTTGTGGAATATCCGTCTGCCACGCGCCCTGTTTGCCGTGCTGGTCGGCGCAGCGCTCGGCATGTCAGGTGCATTGACACAAGGCCTGTTCCGCAACCCATTGGCAGATCCCAATTTGCTAGGCATTACCGCCGGTGCTGCTGCTGCTGCGGGTTTGAGTATCGTTGTCCTGTCAGGCATGCACTTGCCTGTCCCCATGTCCTGGCGCATGTGGATCTTGCCTGTCACCGCGTTCAGCGGTGCCTTGCTGGTTTGCTTTGCACTTGATCGCGTCGCCCGCTGGATTTCACCTGGCTCCATCGTCGGTCTGCTGCTGACAGGTATTGCCCTCAATGCCCTGAGTGCTGCCGTACTGGGGCTGTGTACTTACCTGGCGACAGACGAACAATTACGCAACCTGAGTTTCTGGACTCTGGGTTCTCTGGCAGGTGCCAGTTGGCTGGCTGCTGGCCTGTTGTTGGCATTACTATTGCCAGCCTGGTGGTGGGTCAGGCGCATGATCAGCGCCATGAATGCGCTGGCTCTGGGCGAGGCTGCGGCTGCCCATGTCGGCATCGATGTACGTCGCCTGCGCACCCAGGTCATTGTCCTGGTCGCGGTACTGACCGGGTTTGCGGTAGCCTGGTGTGGCATGATCGGCTTCATCAGCCTGGTCGCCCCGCATCTGGTGCGCACCATGGGTGGGCCAGATCAAAGACAGGTGATACCACGCTCGATGCTCATGGGTGGCTTGCTCTTGCTGGTGGCTGATACCGTGGCACGCTGCATCGCCATCCCGGCTGAAGTACCAGTGGGTATATTCACCGCCCTGCTGGGCAGCCCTTTCTTCCTGATCCTGCTGCGCAATGCACGTGGTCGTTTAGCCTGAATCGTATGTATGAGAATCGTATCATGTTAATGAAAACCACCACACAACCGGGTTTGCTCCAGCTAGACGCCGTCTGCGCCAGGCTGGGCAAAAAAGACTTTGGGCCTTTTAACCTCACCATAGACAAGGCAGAAAAAGTTGCCATCCTCGGCCCCAGCGGCGCAGGCAAATCCACGCTGCTAAAACTGCTGTCCCGTGAATTGAAAACCACAAGCGGCGACATCGTTTTCCAGTCACGCCCACTGGCAAGCTGGTCCTTGATGGAACTCAGCCGTCTGCGCGCCGTCCTGCCACAAAACAGTGATGTCGCCTTTGGCCTGGAAACTGATCTCGTCATCAGCCTGGGCCGCGTCAGCCGTGCCCATGATCCTGCGCTGGCAAGCATAGTAATGCAAGCAGCAGCCATGGCCCATGCAGCCCATTTGCTGGGCCGTCGCTTTGACAGCCTCTCTGGCGGTGAACAGGCACGCATACAACTGGCGCGCATCTTTGCCCAACTGTGGGACCAGCGCGATGGCCTGATACTCGTCGATGAACCACTGGCAGCACTTGACCCCGGCCTGCAATTTGACCTGCTCGCCAGTCTTGAAGAATATGCGACAGAACGTCAGCACGCCATCGTCGCCATCCTGCATGATATCAACCATGCAATGCAGGCGTTCGAACGTCTGCTGTTAGTCAAAAATGGCCAGCTCGTCGCTGATATCGCCAGCAGCCGCGAAGCAGTACCTGCACTCGAAGACTTGTATGATATTGCCCTGACCTGCATGCATAATGAAGAAGGTGATTTACTGGTCACCCCCTTGCGCGCTTCATCCCGCGCCAGGAAAAGCGCATAGCAAACTACAACATAGTTGAATGAGAGAGATCATGCAAAAACTGAAGATGCGGGAAATCAAGGCCTTTGTGCCTGCCAAAAATTTTGAAACTTCCCTGGCTTTTTACCAGGACCTCGGATTTGAACTTGTCTTCAGCAATGGCGGCTATGCCCATCTCAAATATGAACAATGCAGCTTCATGCTGCAAGAGTTCTATGTAGCTGATCACACCAATAATTTCATGATGCATATCCTGGTAGACGATGCTGCAGTCTGGCACCAGTTCATCGTTTCATCCGGCATTGCAGAAAAATACCAGATACGTCTGACCCCAGTCGTTGAGCAGCCTTACGGCATGCGCGACTTTACCCTAACAGACCCTAGTGGCGTTCTTTGGTTCATAGGCCAGAATATAGATACTTGCGACAATGCGTAAATCAAACCTGCTCATCGCGGTGATCACCACCAGCCTTTTATCAGCATGCGCAACCCAGGCTGAAAAACCAGCCAGCGGCAGCAAGATCCTGTTATTGGGCGAAGTCCATGACAACCCCGACGGACATGCGCGCCGCTATGCCGACCTGCAAAAACTGGTCATCGCAGGCTGGCGTCCCGCCATCGCCATGGAGCAATTCGACCGTGAGAACCAGGCCGAACTCACACACGCACAAGCAACTTGCACCGATGCGGACTGCATCATCAGCAAGCTCGGCAACAAGCGCTGGGAATGGCCGCATTACCGCCCCGTCATACAACTCGCCATCGATTACAAACTGCCGCTGCTGGCCGCCAACCTGTCCCGCAGCGATGCTGCCCGCGTCATGCGTGAAGACTATGTTGCCGTGCTCGACAAGAACACCATCACCAGCTACAAGCTCGACCAGCCCTTGCCCGCCGTAGTAGTCGATGGCCAGCGCGCTGCAATGGAAAGCGGCCATTGCGGCAAGATGCCAGACAATATCGTCCCCAGCATGGTCAGGGCACAAGTCGCGCGTGATGTCGTGATGGCCAAAATCGTCACTGAAAACGCCGACAGAGGTGTCGTCCTGCTGGCCGGTAATGGCCACGTCAGGCGCGACCTCGGTGTACCGGTATGGCTGCCTGCCAGCCAGCAAGCCAGCCTGCAAATTCATGGTTATGTAGAAACAGATGACAGCAAATCAGGAAGCGCATCCATTTCGTCCACTGCGTCCATCTATGACGTCAGCCATGTCGTCAAGACGCATACCCGTCCTGATCCATGTCTGAGTATTCAAGCACCTAAAAACACAAATTAGAACCCAACTTAGAATTCAACTTAGCATCCAACTTAAGCCTAGCGCAGAGGAACACATGAAACATCAGCCATCAGCCAACGCTTGCCAGCACCTCGGTCTGGCCTCAAGCAAAGTCGGCGAAGTCATGATCTGCCCTGAATGCGGGGTAGTTCACCTGTCTTTGAACCATGTGTCCCTGCGCTTTGATGTCGAGGCTTTCCGTGTCCTCGCCTATATGCTGGCAGAAGCGCAGTTGAATATAGAAAGCTATGATGCGCGCCTGCCAAAAACCCCGGAAGCGCCTCACGTCACCGGCTTTGAAATAGCACCGGGTAAAAAAATGCATTAAACAAGTTTATGCAACATCACCTGGTCAGAAGTATCAAGAGGAGTACCGTATGTGTAAACATGACAAACATAGTATTGCATTAACACCAGAAGCCACTCCGGCAGGCTCACGCCGTCGCCGCATCTGGGACTTGACGCATGAATGCCATTGCCCCGTCGTCGGTGTCTGCATACCGCTGACGACCTTGCGACGCATCGTCAACAAGGCCATGAATGGCCAGGCCATTGCCGAAGACTATGAAATCCATGTCGGCGCGATTGCCGAATGTGGCCGCCGCAACCGCCTGTCAGAAGCCATACAGCAAGAACTGGAACAGCGCTATGCCCGCACCATTCAGGAATTTCGCACGGCAAAAACAGTAGAAGCCATCACCCGCCTGTGGCTGGCCGCCATCGACAAAGGCGATGTAGCTGGTGCGTTCTGGGCCGCACTGACACACCCGCGTTGCGACGCCGATTTGCAAGACGGCTTATGCCGCGACATGCACATGCTGCAACATCAGGCCGGTGCCAGCGTGCGCATAGACATCGTCCGCTTCAATGCCCTGGTTGAACAAAACAAATTGCTGACCCGCGAACTGGGCCGCGTGCAGGAAAGACATAATCGCGCCCTGGCAGAAAAAACCCGCGAAATAGAAAAACAAAACACCCAGTTGATACAACTACGTGCAGAAAACATCGGCAAGGACAGCAGCATCCATTTCCTCAGTTGCGACATCGCCGCCCTGAAGGCTGAAATCCCGGAACTGGAAACCCGCCAGCGCCTGCTCAAGAAAATCGAGCAAATGGCTGAGCGTCAAACCGAAACAGAAAACCAGGTACGCGAGCTAAAACAAAAACTCGCAGAAGCCAGCAAAGCAGCTGCCGACATACAGGAACAGGCAACCGAACAAAGCAGGCAGCAGCCAGAAGAAAAAGTCTACCCCATCACCCTGCACCTGAAGCAAAAGACTGTGCTATGTGTAGGTGGCCGTAGCGGCAATGTACCCACTTACCGCGACCTCATAGAACGCATAGGCGGCCGCTTCGCCCACCATGACGGCGGCCTCGAAGACAACCAAAGCCTGCTCGACGCCAGCCTGGCCGCCGCCGACCTCGTCATCTGCCAGACCGGCTGCATCAGCCACACCGCCTACTGGCGCGTCAAGGATTTCTGCAAACGCACAGGCAAACGCTGCGTCTTCGTAGAAAACCCCAGCGTCTCATCACTGGCACGCGGGCTGGAAAAATTCTCGGAAGATGAAGCAGTAAATACAGAAACGGCCAGCCAATAAAACACGCGCAATCCTTTGTAGGAGCGGCTTCAGCCGCGAATAGCAAGTGCTGCAATACCCGCACTATTCATGGCCAATGCAGCAGAACATTCGTGGCTAAAGCCAATCCTACAAAAAAACAATACCCGGCAGTAGTTATCTCACTTCAGCACATCTGTCGCATTCACGATATCCACTCCCTGCGTCTGTCCCAGCCAGCTATCAAACCAGGGTTTGTGGGAAATGCCTACGACAGAAAGCACACGTGCTCCCGGGCGTTCACGGAAAGTTTCACGAATATTAGCGACCATGCGCATATTACGTATCTCCCAGCCAGCTACCCACATCTGCGGGTAAGCCTCAGGTGATTTGGCACGCATCGCAGGCACAACATTGGCTTCGGCATAAATGCGCAAACCTTCAGGTTCATTGACGTATCGGTACAAGGGCAAAAAGTCAGTGGCAAGCATCAGCTCATCTTCACGTTTCTTTCGCACATTCAAGGCTGTATTACCCCCTGCCCATGCAGACTCTATCGAGCGGACAAAGGCTTTGATGTCCGCTACATCGATACGATCACCCGTATGGTTGTCCACCGCATGAACACGCTGCAAACCCAGACGCGCCGCCAGGCGAGCAGCTATCTGGTAGCTTTCATTATTGCGCTTTGCGATCTTGGTGAGTTGAGCAATCAATACGTCACTCAGGCCATCGCCTGCGCGGCGCTCAGCTTCTGGCAATTGCAGCCATTGCACATAGGCAGACGCCGTGTCATACGATGCCATGAACAAGGCAGCCAGACGACGACGCTGCGCCGCCGTTGCCGTTGCCGTTGATTGTTGTGGCCACGCCTTGAGCATCTTGTCTGCTTCGGCCATCGCGGCGGGTGCATCCAGTCCGGTAGCCAGCCTGGCTGCTTCGACCGATGCGCAATAGTCTGCACCATACCTGGCGACATGGCGGGCAACCATATCGCACTCTTCACCAGACTCAGTTTCTATCGTAATAATCTCTGGCTTGAATTTCGCCAGCTTATCGAGCACACCGTCCAGCGATGCAGGATTGAAGCTGGCTGGCATGCTGTTCAAATGCACAGTCCCCAACACCAGTACCTGGGCACGAGGCCCGGTCATATCTCGATCTAGCACAGTCAGATCAATCTGCGCCTGTGCCAGAACTGGCATCATTACGCTTGCAAGTAATGTCCAATTTCCCCATTTCACCATGTCATATCTCCTGTATATCAATCCCGCGAATGTAGGGGATGCCGGATACGTGAACAAGAAGAAATCGACAGGATGCGGTTATCGAAGCATGGAATGCAAAAACCAGAGAATAAGGGGATTCATGAATTTATAGTTTCACTTCAGCTAAAGATGCAGATGTATGCTTCTGTCTCTGTCTGAAGATGACTATGGGTCAGTAATGACTCAGTTGATGAACAGAAAAATGCACTTAGCGTGGTTCATTCAGTCTTATTTACTTCATCCGTCAGCAAAATTTTTTGTTCGTCAATTTGCGCAATAGCTTCAGCTTTTCTCATGGCCTCCACCTTTTCTTTAACGATCTTGAGTGAATTTGCCATATCACCAGTCAAAGCCTCATCCCATTGCTTCGCCGTCGCCCCCAAAACTTTAGTCTCACTGGTCAAGCGAGTCACTGTAGTAAAGCGACCTGACATTTTGGTGGTCATGAGAAACCCTTCTGAGTAAGTAATATGCATTCTAGCTGATTTGCACAACGGGATTCACATCACAAATTTTGCGCATTCAAATCAACTCTATACTCTGCAAATTCAAATAACTACTCTCCCGTATCGTCGTCACAAAATCGCTGAGATAAGCCTTGGCAGACAAATCTGGCAGGCAGGCGGCATATAGCCTGCCAGTCAGCCCATCCTTGGTAATTCGTTTGGGCAGAACATAATCGCGGTTCACATAGTTTTGTGCGGCCCACACTGGCAAGGTGGCAATGCCGCGCTTGCTGGCGACCAGTTGCAGCATGGCGACTGTTAGTTCAGTCGTGCGCCTGGCAGTATCCACGCCTGCCGGCTTCAGGACCTGGCGCACCACGTCGAGCATGTCATCAGGTACAGGATAGGTGATCAGGGTATCAGTCGCAAAGTCTTGCGCGACCAGATAATCACGCTTGGCCAGCGCATGGTCCTTGGCAATCAAAGCGACAATCTCGAAACGGAACAAGGGGTGGTAAGCGACGCTCTCATCCGCATCCATTTCCGACACGATGGCGACGTCCGCCTTGTGGCTGTACAGCAGCCCTACGGGGTCAGCCTGGAAGCCGGAAACGATGTCCAGCTCCACCTCAGGCCAACGCTGGCGGAACAAATCCATGGCAGGCATGAGCCAGTCAAAACAGGTATGGCATTCGACCGCGATGCGCAATTGCCCGGCCACACCCTGTGCCAGACGTGCCAGGTCGCGTTCACAATTGGCGACTTGCGGCAAGACGCTGTCAGCCAGTTGCAGCAGGCGCTCACCGGCAGGCGTGAAGCGTATGGGCGTGGTCTTGCGCTCGAACAGTGCCGCGCCATGATGCTCTTCCAGCAACTTGATCTGGTGCGACAGTGCAGACTGGGTGACATTCAACAAAACCGCCGCCCGCAATAAATTGCCGGATTCGCGCAGGGCATGCAGGGTTTTAAGGTGGCGTAGCTCTAGTATCGATTGCATTATGAATGAAATTCAAGTTAATTCTTAAAATATGTCGTTTGAATCATAATCGATTCTAACCGATCATAAGATAAATATGATTGGAGAATAACAAATGACTATCGCCCACACCCTTGGTTTCCCCCGCATTGGTGCCCAAAGAGAATTGAAATTTGCACAAGAATCCTTCTGGCGCGGCGACATCACCGAAGCCACCCTGCGTGAAACCGGCAGCGATCTGCGCGCCCGCCACTGGGGTTTGCAAAAGCAGGCGGGCCTGGATTGTGTCAGCGTTGGCGACTTTGCCTGGTATGACCAGGTCTTGAATACCCTCGCCCTGCTGGGTGCCCTGCCCCGCCGCTTTGGCTTTGATGCCAAACATTTGACGCTGGCAGACTACTACCTCGCCGCCCGTGGCAACTCCCAGCATTTTGCGATGGAAATGACCAAGTGGTTTGACACCAATTACCACTACCTCGTACCAGAATGGACAGCGGATACCAGCTTTGATGGCGGCACAGACTGGCTGTTTGAAGAACTGACGCAAGCCACGTCGCTCGGCCATGCAGCGAAAGCCACCCTGATTGGCCCTCTGACCTTGCTCTACCTTGGCAAAATCAAAAGTGGCCTGACACATAAACTGGACTTGCTACCCAGGATCATCCCCGCCTACCAGCGCCTGCTGGCACGACTGCAAGAACAAGGAGTCGAATGGGTACAGATAGACGAACCTATCCTGGCTCTCGATCTCGACAACGCCTGGCTGGATGCCTTTATCTTGTCCTATAATGCGCTGGCACAAAATACGCCCAAGGTTTTGTTGTCGACTTATTTTGAATCAGTACAAGACCGCGCCTCGATGCTGCATGCCCTGCCCATCGCTGGCCTGCACCTGGACCTGGTACGCGCACCACAACAATTACCCGCCCTGCTGGCTAACTGGCCGCAAGGCCGCGTCTTGTCTGCCGGTGTCATTGATGGCCGCAATATCTGGCGTGCCGACCTGACAGCCTTGCTGGCAGACTTGCAAGCCGCCCATGCACAACTCGGCGACAACTTGTGGCTGGCCCCAAGCTGCTCCTTGCTGCATGTACCGGTTGACCTCGCAGCAGAAACCGCACTGGATGCAGAAACCCTGAGCTGGCTGGCCTTTGCCACACAAAAACTCGATGAAGTCGTCGCCCTGAAACAAGCCCTGAATGGCAATGCAGACAAAGTCGCGCATCAATTCAAAACTGCCGACCAGGCCATCGCCAGCCGTCGCCAATCAGTACGCATCCACAACCCCATCGTACAAAAACGTCTGGCCGCAATCACGGAACAGGACGTCACCCGTCACAATGCATTCAAGCAGCGCATAGGCCAGCAACAGGAGCGCTTTGCCCTGCCGCTATTCCCCACGACAAGCATAGGCTCCTTCCCGCAAACCAAAACCATACGCCAGGCCCGCGCCTCCTATAAGCGTGGCGACTTGTCACATCTGGAATACCTCGAAGCCATGCGCGCAGAAATCCGTCTGGTCGTTGAGCAGCAAGAAAAGCTCGACATCGACGTATTGGTCCACGGCGAGCCTGAACGCAATGACATGGTCGAATATTTTGGCGAACAACTCTGGGGCTATGGCTTCACCCTGAATGGCTGGGTACAGAGCTACGGCTCACGCTGCGTCAAACCGCCCTTCATCTATGGCGACGTGTATAGACCAGAAGCCATGACAGTCAGCTGGAGCGAATACGCCCAAAGTCTCACCAGCAAACCCATGAAGGGCATGCTCACCGGCCCCGTCACCATGCTGCAATGGTCTTTCGTGCGCGACGACCAGCCACGCTCCACCACCGCCCTGCAAATCGCCCTGGCCCTGCGTGAAGAAGTTGCCGATCTCGAAAAAACTGGCATAGGCATGATACAGATAGACGAACCCGCCTTCCGTGAAGGCCTGCCACTGAAACAGCAAGACTGGTCCACCTACCTCGACTGGGCAGTACGCGCCTTCAAGTTAAGCTCAGCAGTCGTCAGGGATGATACGCAAATCCATGCTCACATGTGTTATTCAGAATTCAACGACATCCTGCCCTGGATAGCCGCCATGGATGCCGACGTCATCACCATAGAAACCTCACGCTCAGACATGGAATTGCTCGACGGCTTCGGCGAATTCGCCTACCCCAACGACATCGGCCCCGGCATCTACGACATACACTCGCCGCGCGTACCCAAGGTCAGCGAAATGCAAAGGTTGCTACAAAAAGCCCGCAGCGTCCTCCCCGACGCCCGTCTCTGGGTCAACCCCGACTGCGGCCTCAAAACCCGCGACTGGCCAGAGACGATTGCTGCGCTGGAGAATATGGTGCAAGCGGCAAAGTTGTTGCGCGCGACCGTGGCAGTGGATGATGAGGAGCACCAGGGTTGTTGCTGAGTTTTTTGACTCAGCTAATTTGATTTGATTTGATGAGCAGGCACATGTTCACTTTGTTGTGAACATGTGCCTTATGCTTTACATCTTGCATCAAGTGAACGTGACATCGATGATTAGCAGTGCTGAATAGCTGGAAAATCACAAAAAATTTCTGAAAAAACTTTCCAAAGTAATTAACCTTGCTCGCGTCGATTAAGAGATGCGCTTATGTTTTCTTGCATTTACTCCATTACAGCGAGCATCATCTTCCATACAAATATCTGATACAGTACAAAAAAAACAATTCACGTTTCTAAGCTAAGTACCTTCATTTCATCAGAAATTTTCTGACTTTTTATTTCAACTTAACTGGAATCGAAGCATGATGGCTATTGCTGAACTTATTATTTACTCAATTATCGGTATAGTTCTACTCGCTATCATTGCAACAATCTCCATTCCGTTTTTTTTGTTAAAAGGCTTCACAAGAGTCATTGGTATTATTTGTGTTGTCGGTATCTGGATGTACTTATACCAGTCCAAACTCAATAATCATGACCCCGTATTAGAGCGCAGAGTAGCAGCAAGAAAAATTTGCGAAACAGAACTCAATCAATTACCAGATTCAGTAGTACTTGAAGGGTTTACTGATGATGGTGCTGCATTGCGAATTGATGCATTACTAAATTTTTTTCAAGAACGCAGACTTTCATTTGTTGAGATTAAAATTCGTAGCGATGAAAGAGGAAGACCTTTCATCGCCTATCCAACAGGTGATGGAGAGTCAGGCTGGCTTGTAGGTGGTGAGGTAGGCACCTATGCAAAACTAGAATTAGGCAGCAAAGGCGATCGTGATTGCGCAGCGCTACCGGCAAGTGCTAAGTACCCTATCGACAGAGTTCCTTTTCTGCCAGATACCTGCATGAGAATTACTTATTCAGCACAACCAACTTCCAATTACCGTCTCAGCCTGATTCCGACAACTGAATTCAATTATGGAGCTTGGGTACTTCTCAATCAGAAGAATGGAAAAGAACTTGCCAGACTCACTACCACTGATAGTGAAAATAGTATTAGCTCTGGTCGGGCAACAAGGCTTAGCGGCAAGCGCGATACCGATTGTCGGTCCCCACACACAGTGATCGCAGATAGATTAATCGGCACTGCTACTTCATTCGATAAGCAATCCAAAGTTTTGAATAGTAAAGATGCAGATGCTGAGATAGATATTACCAAGGAAGATAGCAGCAACTATCCATTGTTGGAAGCACCGCTCAAAGTCGATTGGTCTTCAACGGATGAAAAATTGAGTGCATGGCGCTATAGCCCGCAATTAAGCCATGAACTTTGGTCAGAAATGGTTATTCAAGCAATGATTCACGATCACAGCAACTATGGTAAATTACTTTTGGATTGGAAATCGCACGAGCTTATTTCATTGCGTGTGACGCAAGAAAAAAACCCGTATCCGTGGCAATCGTTTGCTCTTGGCGATGGATTTATTGTCCTGTCCCAGAAGTCCGGCTGGTCTACGCGTCAAGGAAATGTATTGGCTAGATTTTCAAAAACAGGAAAGTTAATGTGGGTCGTGCGCGTACCAACTCCTGCAGACACATCGGATAAATGCAGCACCTCCTGGCCGCAAGCCGTGTATATAGAAAATAATGATTTTATTTTGGATATGCGTTGCAATCGTTGGAAAATTCCATTGAGTGCACTTCCAAAGTTTGAATAACTCTCGGGTATGAAGTTTTTGGACAGTGTAGGCGAATTCACCTGTCTCAACGACATCGGCCTTGGCGTATACGACACTATTTCCCACTCGTACCCAGGGTCAGCGAAATGCAAGGGCTGCAAAAAAACTGCAGCGTCTTCCCCGACGCCCGCCTCTGGGCTAATCCCGATTGCGGTCTGTAAACCCGAGACTGGCCGGAGACAATATCGGCGCTAGAGGACATGGTGCAGGCCGCTAATTGCCGAGAGCGACAGTGGCACCAAAATCAGAGGCCTATCCATGAACAACTCCCGCACCATGCTCAATTGAGGATGCATATATTGCATTCCATGGCTGCAATAGCGCGTTTTGTCGCTTAGCCGGGGTATTTACTTTAGCAATTCATTATGCTGCTGTTTCTTCTATCAACCCAACCACGGAAATCCATCATGCGCGCATACCGTCAGCCAGTATCATCCCGTGCAACTAAAAAATCCATCGCATTGCTTGGCTTGATTGCCTTTTCTCTTGCCGGCTCAAATGCCTATGCAGGGACGGCTGCGGTTGCGGCTACGACTGCTACGTCGGCGCTGCCAGGCGTAAAGTCGCTTGCAGGGCAATGTGAGGCCATTCTGCAAGGAATGTCTGCTACTGGCCCAGGCACCGTGGTACTTGCCGCGCGCAAAGGCGAGCTTATTTGTACTTCGGCACGAGGCATGGCGGACATGGAACTTGGCCTGGCATTAAAACTTGAGCAGAAATTCCGGATAGGCTCTATCACCAAGCAGTTCACCGCCGTTGCACTATTAAAATTGGTAGATCAAGACAAAGCCAGGCTGGATGATCCCTTATCCAAGTACCTGAGCGATTTTCCTGGTGCCGGCAAAATCACCTTGCTGCAGTTACTCAATCACACAGCTGGTGTAGGCGACCTAACCGGCGCCCCCAATTTCGCAGAGACGACCCAACGAATAGATACCACCAGCAAAGACCTGGTCAAATTGATCAGCGCCTTGCCAGCGGACTTTGCACCAGGCACTTCA
>JAZJXP010000074.1:0-37001 GCA_040390835.1 Pseudomonadota bacterium | reverse complement strand
ACTTCATGGAAATACTCCAATTCTGGTTATATCCTGTTGAGTTCCGTGATCGAAAAAATCACCGGCAAAAGCTGGAATCTCGCCCTGGACGAATTACTCTTCAAGCCACTCAATCTCAAGGATACTGTCTGGGAAAACCCGGAACAAGTCTGGCCTGGCCTGGTGCGTGGCTATCAGAAAAACGCCCAGGGAGGCTATGCCCCTGCCAGCCCGATCAGCATGACAGTGCCGCAAGGTGCAGGTGCCCTGATCTCCACGGTCAATGACTTGTGGCGCTGGAACGAAGCCTTGCATGGTGGACGCATATTGTCGGCAGCATCGTATCAACAAATGACAACGCCACAAGGTGCAGCGGTAAAAGGCCGTTATGGTTTCGGTATAGTTAATAATCAGGTGCGCGGTCATTCTGCTTTTTGGCACAACGGCGGCATTAATGGTTTCGTCACTGGCTTGACGTATATACCAGAAAGCGGCACAACGGTTGTGCAACTGAATAATGTCGAAGGCCCACCCGGCCCCTATCTGATGCAATTGGCAGCGCAGGTCATAGGCGATCCCTTTGTTGTTCTCACGCGTGAAAAATGGACCGAAGAAACTATGAAAAATGCGCAAGGCATCTACGCCAAAGATGGCGTGACACGTGCCATCAAATTCCAGGATGGCAAGCTCTATTCCCGACGTCAGGGCGGAAAAGACCTGGCACTCATCACAGCGACACAAGAACGACTCGGCTTTGACATAGATCCACTCAACTGGATGGAGTTAGTACGTGACGGGCAAAGAAAAATCACCGGTCTCAACTATTACCCGCAAGGCAGCTCAGTGAGTGAACTATGGGCACGTCAGGGTGATCTGCCAGCAGAAACTGCAGCCCTCATATTAAGTGAAGCACAGCTCGCACGGCTTGCAGGTTCATACACCAGCCCGACATTCAGTGTCGAAGTAAGACGTGCCGCCAAAGGTGGTCTGGAAGTCCAGGCCAAAGGCCAACCCAGTGCCGAGATTGTGGCTATAGATGCCAATAAGTTCAAGCTCACCGTCGTTGATGCAAGTCTAGAATTTGATGCACAAGAGCCGCTCGCAGAAAACGTCATCTTGCGCCAGGGTGGGCATGAAATAAAGATGCAGCGCGTTAGTGGGAAATAGGGTTACGGTGCAATAAGCAAGCCAGCACGAGTGAGCGCGCATGCCGGGCGCTCAAGCCTAAGCGTGATCTAGCTGCATGACATTACACCGCCTCATGGATGCAGGTCAGCGCAGCGTGCGCCAACCGGAATTCTGGCAAGCGCCATGCCTGCCGGTTTAACTGATTTTTCAACGATAAGAATAAGTACGATGCGATCAAATATCAACCTATTGCTTCTGGCATGCGCGCTGGCGTTACCAGGCGCGGCGACGGTAGCTGCAACACAGGAACGCGCGATGGTCAACGAAAATTCCATCAAGCGATATATGTTTTCGGTGGACGCGTTTGGGGCCGTCGAAGCCGAATTTGGCAAACGCAAAGTGGTGTTCGTCAACGCGCCGAAGGCACCTGCAACAGGCCACACCACGCGCGCAACCGGAACCGACCCGAGCGGGATTCCCACCCAATTCATCATTGATCATGCAGCAGGAAGTTTTCATGTGTATGCCGAGCGCCGCCGTCCCCAACATCCGATCGGCCCTGTCCCTTATGTGTCGCAGGACGTAGTATTTGATACGCCCAATCCCGAGGTCTCGCCAGTGGGCACGCTGACCTACCCAAAGTCGGGTGGCCCTTTTCCGGCCGTGCTACTGCTGGCAGGCAGCGGAGGACACGATCGCGATGCTGGCATGTCGCTGCACAAGACCTTGTTGGTGCTGGCCGATCACCTGACCCGGCAGGGCTTTGCAGTATTACGATATGACAAGCGCGGCGTCGGCCTGACCGGAGGTCAATTGCATCCGCTCTCGACCACCGATGACTACACCAACGATGCCCTGGCGGCGGTCCGGTTCCTGAAGCTGCAGCCAAACATCAATCCGGCTCAGATCGGTATCATGGGCCACAGTGAGGGCGGAATCATCGCACCTATGGCGGCCGCCCAGGCACCTCAGGATGTGCGCTTCATCGTCATGCTGGCTGGCACCGGTCTACCAGGTATCGAAGTCAAGTCACAGCAGGATGCTGCGATCCGGCGCGCCGAGGGCATGTCCGAAGCGCTGATCCTGCTCAACCAGAATCAGGAACGCGAACTGTACGAGATCGCCGCGAGCAAGCGCAGTCATGCCGATGCGCTTGCAGCGATGCGGGCTGCCACGCTCGCCTTGCCTGCTGAAGTGAAAATCGCACTCGAAATCCCACCCACTGGCATTCCTGACGAAGAATTTGAAGGATTGTTGTCACCTTGGTTCCGTCGCTTCCTGGCACTGGACCCCCGCCCCTATCTCGAAAAGCTGACTTGTCCGGTGCTCGCACTTGTAGGGGAAAAAGACTTGCAGGTGCCACCAGTCGAAAATTTGAAAGAAATCGAGCGAGCGCTCAAACGCAGCACAAGCCACACGACCTTGCGTCAGCTTCCCGGCCTCAACCATGCTTTCCAGAGTGCGAAAACCGGCAAGGCCAGCGAGTACCTGTTGATCGAGGAAACCTTTGCACCGTCCGCGCTGGCATTGATGTCAAGCTGGATGCAAAACGTAGTGCGCGACAAGAAATAGGTAACAGTCCAATTGCTTGGCAAGCACAAGGAGTAGATTCGCGCTTCTCTAAGAATTTTGCGGCTTCCCCAGTTACTTTGTTCGCCTCATGCAGGCCAGCAGTCGTGTCACTTTGGACGAATGAACATTGTACAAGCGTGCCAAATCGCAAGCCGTTTCCTGACCAAAATCAAGCAAATGGACCATTTCCTTTTATTATCACTCAAAAGCAATAAAATAAATATTTCATCTTAAAGTGATAAATTTAAATTATCGCTTATCAGCTATATTTTCCTCTCATCAAAATCAGGAATTCTTCACCCACATCGGCGTCAACGCAGTCACTTGTGGCGGTCCTGACAACAAGGGCTCAACATCGGCCAAATAAGCAGCATAGCTGGCTGTCTTTAAAAATTCTTGTGACGCTTCTGTACTGCTGTACTGTTGAAAGGCGCAGATAACATCCGGGTCGGCATTGTCAAAGCAATAGAAATACGCCAGATGACCAGGGTTGGCAGTAATGGCTGGTGCCATATGTTTTTCCCAGACCTGGCGCACTTCATCGCGTTTGCCTGGCTGGGTTTTGTGTTTGATGATGACTGCAAAAGAGTTCATAGAGCTTCCTGTCCTGTGTTCGTATTGATTGTTTATATAAAGTACTCGCTAAAACTGCTCTGCTAAACGTCAGCACGGGCCAACTATTTTCCAAAATCATTTTTCAGTGCCATTACACGAGCTACAAATTGCGCTTCAGTATAGTTAACTTCATCCAGGAATTGCCAATACCTGACAGTCAACTCTCCACCGTCAATCCAAACTGCTACATCAGGGTTTTCAAGATCAAAAACCCGCACATCACATAATCTCAACGGGAGCATGAGTCGCTGAGAAGTCGGCAGCGATGCCTTAACAATTTTTCTGGCACAAATATCAAATGAAATGCCTTGCTCATCAATTTCAACTGAGCTTTCTCCAACAACGATGACTTTCTCATCGTCTCCTCCTGCTCTTTCAAAGTAGTGCAGGAACAAATTTGTTTGTGCTATTTTCATATGTGCCAGCGAGAGCAACTGCAATATCTGGACAAGCTCAGCAATGATTTGTTCATGATCATCATTGACCTCGAACGTAAGGAGAGTTGCTGTATTTTTCAGTCGCATTAAAAATCTTCGCTTAAGTGCACCAGCTTGGCGGAAGTAAAAGCTTTATTGAGATTCAGGAGGAATCTGGTTCAAGGTGACAATTTTTCCTGCACTATCCAGGCCAAATACAACAGGTTCTCCACCAGACTGTATGTTTGCAATCAGATTTCTCTTCATATAATTTGCTGATGCATAGTTGGAGCTCGCTTCTACATTCTTTATACCCATTTTATTCATCAACTCTATCGTCGCAGTCCAGCCATCGACCTTATACCAAATCGGCTCCTGGCCTAACCGTGTTATATATTCATCTATTCCTAATTGAGAAAATAATTCAGCCTGCATAAGCCTTATTTTCTTTGCGCTTTCATATTTGATAGTATTTTTCTCAAGAAATTCTTTTTCACTTGAAGTCAAGGCATTGTCGCCAGTCTTGTTCCTGGCAAGCAAAGAGTCGTAATAAGCAATTCCTTCGCGAACATCTTTTTGCTCTATGCCTCCATGCCAGATTACCAGTGCACCTCGCTCAATGATTTTTCTGTTTGCCGCAGGAAAAACATAGTTTGCACATGCAGACATGCACAGTGTCCGGACTTTTAAATCCATGCCATGCTCACGAACCCAGTGCGCTAATTTCAAAGCAGAAAAAACTTCACCGCCAGTCGAAAAAATGATCATACTTTTCGACTGGGTATCTTTATTCTTCTCAAGAAAATCATCAACGGACTTTCCATTTATTTGACCAACAAAGATAAGGTCGCTTCCTGAAGCATTTCCAGTCACTGTTTCATCTGAAGCTGCCCAAGCTTCAAACGCCAGGCACCATGACAACAAGGCACAAGTAAAAAGCAGCTTCATTCAGGTCTCCAAGTGATCAATATCAAAATAGCAAAACCCATTTTAACTTCATCTTGAATTTTTTTCACCAATTAACGTTTACGTTAACGTCAATTCTTGTGCTATTCTAAAAATAACAGGTGCACGGCCCAATCTCTTGGGCTGTGTTAAACGGGAAAGTGGTCGTCCTGGTCGCTGTCACTCACAAGTGACGGTTGCTATCAAGACCTAAAAACGTGTTTACGATCTGTAGCGAGCGAGCGTCAGCGGGGTCAGGGTAACAAAAACGCAGCGCAAAAAGCGGAATGTACTCTAGTACATAAGCATTTTGAGCAGCGCATGAACCCCCGCATCGATACAAATTGCGCTCGCGCAGTAAGATCGTAAGCAGGTTTCAAGCCCCTGCTGCCTCCGCAACGGTAGGCAAGTGCGGTTACATCATCCACGCCACTGGTCATGCATGACTGGGAAGGCGATGTAACAAGACTTGCAAGCCCGGATACCGGCCTGTTGATCGCTGAGAAAAACATTGCGGAAGGCGGTGTTTGGGATATGGCATGGCGCGCCTGATGGCGGGTGGGTGCTTGTCTTCAATACTGTGCTTTCACTGTTTTTCCCAAGGTCTGGTCACGTACGGAAGGTGCGTGGCGGGTGTGCGTCCACACGGTGCATGCCCATGGTCAGGATCGTTGCTGCGGCAGGTTTCTGCTTGCAGTAGTCATCCTGTTTTCAGGCATCAGTGCGGCTGTTGTTGCGGGTCAAACCCGCCGTCTGTCCGTGCGCAATCAGGAAGGTTCAGGAAAGCATCATGGCTACTCTTACCCAGGCTCCCAACGTCAAACTGCTCATCAACGGCGAACTGATAGAATCCAAATCCACGCAATGGCGTAATGTGATCAACCCGGCCACGCAACAGGTACTGGCCCATGTTCCCTTCGCTACGCCAGAAGAGATGCAGGCTGCAGTCGATGCTGCCAAGGCCGCTTTCAAGACCTGGCGCAAGACAGCGATAGGCACACGCGCCCGCATCTTTTTGAAATACCAGCAACTAATACGCGAAAACATGGCCGAGCTGGCCGCACTGCTGACTGCCGAACAGGGCAAGACCCTGGCTGACGCTGAAGGCGATATCTTCCGTGGTTTGGAAGTGGTTGAGCATGCCGCCAATATCGGCAACCTGCAAATGGGCGAGATCGCCAATAACGTTGCCAGCGGTGTTGATACCTATACCCTGAACCAGCCGCTGGGCGTGTGCGCGGGCATTACCCCTTTCAACTTCCCGGCGATGATACCGCTGTGGATGTTCCCTATGGCGATTGCCTGCGGCAATACCTTCATCCTGAAACCGTCCGAGCAAGACCCCATCGTCACCATGCGCCTGGCAGAGCTGGCGATGCAGGCTGGTATACCGCCTGGCGTGCTGAATGTAGTGCACGGCGGTGAAGACATCGTCAATGCGATTTGCGATCACCCTGATATCAAGGCCGTGTCCTTCGTCGGTTCCACCCGCGTAGGCACACATGTCTATAACCGTGCGACACTGGCAGGCAAACGTGCACAATGCATGATGGGTGCCAAGAACCACGCCATCGTCCTGCCAGATGCGAATAAAGAACAAACCCTGAACAACCTCGCCGGTGCTGCCTTTGGTGCGGCTGGCCAGCGTTGCATGGCATTGTCCGTGGTCATCCTGGTTGGTGAAGCCAGCCAGTGGGTGCCAGACTTGCTGGATCGTGCACGCAGCCTCAAGATCAATGCGGGTGCAGAAGCAAACACGGACATCGGCCCGGTCATTTCCTGCACCGCCAAAGAACGGGTAGAAAGCTTGATAGCGCAAGGTATTGCTGAAGGTGCGACACTGGTGCTGGATGGTCGCGCACCCAAAGTGCCAGGCTATGAGCATGGCAACTTCGTTGGCCCAACAGTCTTCACCGGCGTCAAGCCCGGCATGCGTGTGTATGAAGAAGAAATCTTTGGCCCGGTATTGTGCATCATGCAGGCTGATACTTTGGCTGACGCCATCGCCATCATCAATGCCAACCCTAACGGCAATGGCACGGCGCTGTTCACCCAGTCTGGCGCTGCTGCTCGCACCTTTGAAGAAGATATCGACGTAGGCCAGATCGGCATCAACGTGCCTATCCCTGTACCTGTACCGCTGTTTTCATTTACCGGTTCGCGTGCATCCAAGCTCGGTGACCTGGGGCCTTATGGCAAGCAGGTCATACAGTTTTATACCCAGACCAAGACCATCACGGCACGCTGGTTCGATGACAGCGTCAGCGCTGGCAAGGTGAATACGACCATCTCGCTGAAATAAGGGGACATCCTAGCCACGGTGATTGGACAAGTGCAAGTGTGCATTTTTCCAGTTTCCTGGCTAGGCGTGACGACGACGCAGACTAGCGTCTGCTAGGAGGAACAACAACGGCAGGGAGCTGGAAAAGTGTGCAATTGCACTTGTAGCGCTCTCAGCATGTCACATCCTATTGAAAGCGAACAATGGTTAATACACTACTTCATCTATTGACTGCCAATAGCGGTCAACTACCGGGGCTAGGATAATATGGACTTCGAATTGAACGAAGACCAGCGCGCCTACCAGCAATCTGCCCGCAGCTTCGCCGCCCATGAAATGACGGCGCAAGCCGCGCATTGGGATGCCACTTCCCACTTCCCGCTGGACGTGATCGCCCACGCCGGGGAGTTGGGATTTTGCGGGCTGTATGTGCCAGAAGAGCTGGGCGGGTTGGGTCTGACGCGGCTGGATGCAGCAATCATTTTTGAAGAGCTGGCGCGCGCCTGCCCTTCGACCACGGCTTACATCACCATCCACAATATGGCAAGCTGGATGATCGCCAACTGGGGTGCGCCAGAAGTGCAGCAGGAATGGGTGCCCAGACTGGCCGCAGGCCAGAAACTGGCCTCGTATTGCCTGACCGAAGCCGGCTCAGGCTCTGACGCGGCATCACTGCGCACCAGTGCTCGCCTCGATGGCGACAGCTATATTCTCGATGGCAGCAAGGCCTTTATCTCGGGTGCTGGTGCCACCAATATGCTGGTCGTCATGGCGCGCACGGGCGGCGATGGTGCAGGTGGTATCTCGGCCTTTGCAGTACCGGCAGATTTGCCCGGCATCAGCTATGGCAAGAAAGAAGACAAGATGGGCTGGAACAGCCAACCCACCCGCACCGTCAATTTTGACCAGGTACGCATACCGCGCAGCCACTTGCTGGGTGAAGAAGGCGAAGGCTTTCGTATCGCCATGCGTGGTCTTGATGGTGGCCGCATCAACATCGCCACCTGTTCCATCGGTGCGGCGCAATCGGCACTTAATAGCGCGCAAGCGTATATGAATGAGCGCATGCAGTTCCAGAAAAAACTGTCTGACTTTCAGGTGCTGCAATTCAAGCTGGCCGACATGCAAACCGAGCTGGTCGCAGCCCGCCAGATGGTGCGCCTCGCTGCCAGCAAGCTAGACAGCAAGGCCGACAATGCCTCAGTGTATTGCGCCATGGCCAAGCGCTTGGCAACCGACACCGGCTTTGCCGTCTGCAATGAAGCCCTGCAAATCCACGGCGGTTACGGCTATATACGCGAATATCCGCTGGAGCGTTTCCTGCGCGATGTCAGGGTGCACCAGATACTCGAAGGCACGAATGAAATCATGCGCGTCATCGTCGCCCGCCACATGCTAAACCAACCCGCAAGCGAGGAATTTTTATGAGCCACCACAAAAATTATAGTAACTACACCAATCTGCAATGCGAAATCATAGGTCACACTGCCCTGGTGACCCTGGCCAACCCACCCGCCAATACCTGGACGGCTGCGGGTTTGCAGGCATTGACACAACTCGTCAATGACCTCAATGCCGATGCAGATATCTACAGCCTCGTCATCACAGGCTCAGGCCAGAAATTCTTTTCAGCAGGCGCAGATTTGAAACTGTTTGCCGATGGCGACAAGACTGTAGCACTGGACATGGCACGCCGCTTTGGTGAAGCATTTGAAACCCTGAGCCGCTTCCGTGGTGTTTCCATCGCCGCCATCAATGGCTATGCCATGGGTGGTGGCCTGGAATGCGCACTGGCCTGCGATTTGCGCATTGCCGAAACCCAGGCGCAAATGGCCTTACCAGAAGCCGCAGTCGGCTTGCTGCCCTGCGCTGGCGGCACACAAAATCTGGCCTGGCTGGTCGGTGAAGGTTGGGCCAAGCGCCTGATACTGTGCGGTGAACGTGTCGATGCTGCCACTGCCCTGCGCATAGGTCTAGTGGAAGAAGTGGTCGCTACTGGCGGCGCACTCGAACATGCACTGGCGCTGGCCAAACAGGTGGGCAAGCAAAGCCCCAGCAGCGTCAAGGCATGCAAGCAACTGATACAAGGTGCACGCCAGCAACCCATGAACACCGTGCTGCCACAAGAACGCGAAGCCTTCCTGGCACTGTTTGATACCGCCGATCAAAAAGAAGGCGTCACTGCCTTCCTGGAAAAACGTCCGCCAGTATGGAGGAATGCATGAGCGACGCCCCAGTCCTGTTCCACACCTTGCCTACCGCCAATGGCATGCAACTAGGCGTGGCCACCCTGAATTCAGAAAAAACCCTGAATGCCCTGTCCAAGGAAATGGTGCAATTACTGGGCAAGCAATTGCAAGCCTGGGATGAAGACAGCAGCGTCGCCATGGTGGTCTTGCAAGCCGCTGGCGAAAAAGCATTTTGCGCAGGTGGTGACTTGCAAAACCTGTACGCCAGCATGCGTGAACATCATGCATCTGATAAAAAAGACGACTTGCTGGGCAATGCCTATGCCCTGGATTTCTTTGAGCAGGAATACCGTCTCGACTACCAAATCCATACCTGGCGCAAACCCATATTATGCTGGGGCCACGGCATCGTCATGGGTGGTGGCATAGGCTTGATGGCTGGTGCCAGCCACCGCGTCGTCACAGAAAAATCCCGCCTCGCCATGCCAGAGATTGCGATTGGCCTGTTCCCCGATGTAGGCGGCACCTGGTTCCTGAACCGCATGCCGGGCAAGCTGGGTTTATTCCTGGCGTTGACGGGTGCCAGTATCAATGCCAGCGACTCGCTGTTTGTGAAGCTGGCCGACGTGGCTTTGCCGCATGCCAGCAAGGCAGATGTGCTGGTGGCTTTGCAGTCTGTTGCCTGGAGCAAGCAAGCTCACCAGAATCACCAGCAACTGAGTCAGGTCTTGCATGATTTCTCAGCGCAGTCCAGCGACACCGCTGGCCCATTGCGTGCCAATTTTGACCTTATCAATCGCCTGTGTAGCGCTGCTGACCTCCCCGCCATCGTTGCGCAAATACTTGCAATCGATGCAGCACAGCAGGAAGAACATCCCTGGCTGCAAAAAGCCATCAGCAGCCTGCAAAAAGGCAGCCCGACTTCTGCCTGGCTGGCGCACGCTTTGCAAGAGCGTGGCAAGCATTTGTCGCTGGCAGAAATCTTCCGCATGGAGTTAGTCGCAGCGCTGGCCTGCGCGCAAGGCCATGATTTTGCGGAAGGGATACGGGCCTTGATTGTGGACAAGGATCAGAAGCCGCAATGGTTGCCGGGTAGTTTGGGTGAATTGCAGCCGCAGGATGGTGAGCGATACTTCACACATCTTTGGGCGGCAGAGCAGCATCCATTGCGGGATTTGGTTGCAGGTGAATCATTGCAAAAGCAGGCGGCTTGAAAATAAATCCGGACCTCGTAGGTTGGGCTACGCTTCATCAGCCCAACACTGTGCGCTTGAAAAACTACGTACCTTATTGCAAAGGCCGAGTGTTGGGCTGGTAAACCGTAGCCCAACCTACGATTGATCCAACCTACGATCGGCCCAACCGACGAGAAACACACGCCAATCTGAACAAAGAAAACGTAAAAAAAGGAGATAAACCACCATGTCAAACCAATCAAAAATCGCCTTCATAGGCCTCGGCAACATGGGCGCACCCATGGCACTTAACCTGCTCAAGGCAGGCTACCCACTCACCGTCTTCGACCTCTCCCCCACTGCTCTCAAAACACTGGCAGACGCAGATGCACTGGCCGCAGGCAACGCCAGGCAAGCCATAGAAGGTGCAGACATCGTCATCAGTATGCTGCCTGCCAGCCGCCATGTAGAAAGCCTCTACCTTGGCGATGACGGCATACTCGTCCACATCGCCAATGGCGCACTGATCATAGACTGCAGCACCATCGCCCCGCAATCTGCCAAGAAAGTCGCACAAGCTGCAGCAGCACGCGGGCTGGCAATGGTAGATGCTCCGGTCTCAGGCGGCACAGCAGGCGCAGCCGCAGGCACGCTGACCTTCATCGTCGGCGGCAGCACCGTTGACCTCGAACGTGCACGCCCTGTGCTGAACGCCATGGGCAAGAACATCTTTCACGCAGGTGAACACGGTGCCGGCCAAACGGCAAAAATCTGCAACAACATGCTGCTCGGCATACTCATGGCCGGCACCGCAGAAGCGCTGGCGCTGGGCGTGGCGAATGGGCTTGATCCAAAAGTGCTGTCCGACATCATGAGCAAAAGCTCAGGCCGCAACTGGGCGCTGGAACTGTACAATCCCTACCCCGGTGTCACGGAAAACGCTCCCGCATCACGCGGCTACACAGGCGGCTTTGGGGTAGACCTGATGCTCAAGGATCTGGGCCTGGCGACCGAGGCAGCGCTGGGTACCAATTCCAGCATCCCGCTGGGTGAAGCCGTACGCAACCTGTATGGCATCCATAGCAAAGCGGGTGCTGGTGGCAAGGATTTTTCCAGCATACTTGAGCTATTGAAGAACAAGGAGTAAAAAAAGTGATGGGGCGGGTTTCGTCAGCATTTGAATGCATGAATATTCAAGCGAAATCTGTCCCCTCGTCGGTACAAAACCCAATACAGCCCTCACTCCAACTGCAAGACCTTGAAATTATTCCGCCCCGCCTTCTTGGCCAGGTACAAGGCTTCATCCGCCTTCTTCAGCATCTCGCCTGCACTGGAATTATGTTCTGACGAAATCGCCACGCCTATGCTGGTGGTCACCATCAGGGGTTTGCCTTCTATCTCAAAAGGCGTAGTCATGGCTTGCACGATCTTGCTGGCGACCATGTCGGCTTCGCTATGCATGTTCAGGCCTTCGAGTACGATGACGAATTCATCACCGGCAAGACGGCCGGCCAAATCGGTCTGGCGTATGCAATGTTTGAGGCGGTTGGCAAATTCCTGCAAGACCAGGTCACCGGCATGGTGGCCCAGGCTGTCGTTGATGCTCTTGAACTTATCAACATCCAGGAACATCATCGCCATCAAGCGGCCTGTGCGTTGTGAGCGGGCGCTGGCCTGCTCCATTCTTTCATTGATCTGGTTGCGGTTGGGCAGGCCGGTCAGGGTGTCAAACCTGGCCAGGGCCAGCAGTTGTCTTTCCACTGCCTTGGCGTCACTGATATCATTGACCAGGGTGTTCACACCTACCACACGGCCAGCGTCATCATATTGCGGGACATAGGTGGCATGATAATGGCCAGTTTTGCCAGCCACGGTGATCTCGGTTTCAAATTCTGTCTTTTCACCAGCCATCGCCAGTTTGTAATGCACGTGATGTTCCTGCTGCATGGCACCGGACAATAGCGATAACACAGGCTGACAGCGTATCTCTGACAAGGGCAGATCGAACCATGCTTCATAAGGACGGTTCACAAATTGATAGCGGTTTTCGCTATCGATAAGGCTGACAAAGGCCGGGATATTGTCGGCGATGGTGCGTAGCAAGCCTTCGCTGGCTGCCAGCTTCAACTCTGCTTCCTTGCGCGCCGTGATATCGATGACCATGGAATAATAGCCCATGGTTGCACCTTCGGCATTGATATCGGGCACGTACTCGTACTGTAAATATCGCTTGATATCACGCTCTGGTGCATAGCGCTCAAAGGATACTTTTTCACCCTGCAAGGCCCGCTCCATGTTGTCTTTCAATTCCAGATAGGATTGCTCGCCAAATACCTCGGCAACAGTTTTTCCTAATAGATGTGCAGGCTCAAGACCGGGGATCAAACCATAATTGCGGTTACAGAATTGGTAGCGTTCATTGGCATCGACATAGGCTATCATCGCGGGCACATTGTCAGTAATTGTGCGCACGCGTTTTTCACTGCGCATCAAATCATCTTGCACACGCTTGAATTCGGTGACGTCTTCTACCAGTACAAAAAAACCGTCGACCTGGCCGGATTTATTAAAGTCTGGTACATACGTCACCCTGTCCCATTCCGAATAGCCATAGCGCTCTGTACGCCGCTCAAAGCAAGTCCATTCACCATTCAATACCTGGGTCACATAGGGTTTGGTGTGGCGATAAAACTCAGGTGTAGAAATTTGTTTGATGGTCTTGCCTATGGCTTGCTGCGCTGTCAAACCAAACAAATGTTCTATGCGTTTATTGACGAAGGTATATTTTTCCTGGTAATCGACGTAGGCGATAAAGGCTGACATATTGTCTGCGATCAGGCGCAATTTTTTTTCACTGGCGCTCAGGGCTGCCTCAGCATCCCTGCGTTTTATCATGGCATCATCAAATGCCTTGGCCAGGTCACCAATCTCGTCTTTGGGATAGGATTTATTGGCTTGCGTCACCAGCATATTGACGTCTGCATTATTGACCTTGTCACGCAATTTTTGCAGCGGTGCGAGTTGCCAGTACATGAACCACCAGACCAGTAACAGCAAAGTCAGGAGCAGAGCCAGGCCGAGCATGGCTGCTTCTCTTCTGACTTTTGTGACGACGCTGAATGCTTCGCTGGTGGGATACACTCCGGCAATCAACCAATCAACCGACTTCAGGCGGCGGTAACACAGTATGGCTTCGTCCCTGGTATCGTCATTGGTGGTCAGATTGCCTTCCAGTGCAGCAAAGGCACTGACAGGTATCTGATTTTTATCTGGCAATTCACGGCTGTTTTTTAATATGCGTCTGTGATCAGGATGTGTGACAAACACACCTTCGGTGGTCAGGACATAGAAATAACCCTGATCACCGATTTTGGCAGTCGCCAGATCAGCCAGGAAGCTGTCCTGCGTCAACTCTATGGTACCCATCAGCACTAATAACATGCGACCACCGGGATCGAAAACCGGCACGCAAATCACCACCAGAGGTCGCCCGGATATACCACTTTTTAAAGGGGTGGAAATAGTGATTCTTTTTTTCTCAAGCGCTCTTTGAAAATAGTCGCGGCTGCTTACATTGAGCTGCCCCCGTGTTTCAGGATTATCCAGATTGGCGAGCAAGTCGCCACGCAAATCAAACACGGCCAGGTTATCAAATAAGCCATCCAGACTATGATAGCGTTCCAGAAAACTCTGGATTTTTTCATGGGCGATATCGTCAGAGCCCAGGTCGCTGGCCAGGCGTATCAAGGCATTTTTCCTGAGTTCGACTTTCTGGTCAATTTCATTGGCTACATTGGCTATCAGGCTGGATTGCCTGGCCACGATGAGTTTTTCCAGTGCGCTTTCAAAAACTGATGAAGCCAGTACATACAACAAAACCAGGGACGAGACAAAGAAAATCGCCACCGCCACAGTCAGGCGGGTTTTCAGGGTGATATTACGAAAACGAAATAGTCGGGAGGGCGACATATCTTTCGAAATAGTGAATGAATCCCAAAGACAATATTAGCATTCACGTCATTGATGACAAATCATAATTTCGATAAAGCGTGGTATTCCAGACTTTGCAGAACGCATTCCATACCTGTTTTTACCAAATTCTACAATTCAGGAATAAGCCCCCAGGTTATCGTCGGTACGACAGGTCAACGGGTCTGCAGAATTAGAGGTATTTGACGTATCTACTGCACAGTTAGCTGGAACTGGGGACGCGTCGTGCTGGTGCCCGGCTACTTCATGAACCTGCGGGCTGGTTGCCGGTTCATGGTTGAAATTGTGACTAATGTCCTGACTGAAGTACAGCCAGGGAAAAGCCGCATTGCTGTTATAACTATCATAGCTATTGTTATCGTATTCGGTGCTGATATTGTCAGCCTGCCCACCCACCTGCCTTGCCGCAATCTGGCGTGCCCGTTCTGCCAGCTGGCGGATATAGGCTTGTACCTCAGCCGGAACAGCCTGCCCGCTGGCCTGGTATTTCTCCAGCGTCTTGATGGCGGCCTGGGTTTCATAGCGCAGCTTTTCCAGTTGCAGCTTCTCGTCGCTGGCGCTGGCAATCTGTTCATCCACGCTGCGTAGCTCTGCGCCTTTTTGCGTATCCAGGAAAAAGGCCAGGCGTATTTTCAGGGTCGTCAGCGCAGTCGCTGCACCGGGGCGGGCAAACAGGCCAAGTATCTTGCGGTTTTCCCTGAATGTGGCACGTACCATGTCATCCACAAAACCTGGGCAAGCCAGCACCAGTGCATCCAGGGTAGCGCCGGAAAAATCAGGTAACAAACGCGCGACCTGGCTTTCCAGCAATTGCCGTCTGCTTGCTTGCAACTGTTCCAGCGCAATGGTTTGTCGTGCAATCTCGGTCTGCATGGCGTGCAGGGAATTCTGCAAGCCTTGCAAGGCCAGTTGCATGTCTGGCAGTGCCGGGTCTATGGTCATGGAATTGTTGATGTTCATGTCAGGCATGGGCTACCTCTTGATGGATTTCGCCGTCTTCGCGGCGGGATTGAAAATAATCAACAAAATACTGGCGCAAACCGGGTTTGCGCATATCCGCATGCCACTCCAATGGCTGACCTGCACGCACGCTCAAATCTGTCCAGGGGTTAAAACCGAGATCAGTGATTTCATGCATGCGTAAAAAATAGCGCCTGTACTGGGTCTCACCATGCCACAGGTGGCGTATCTCGCCACGCACCACGCCCAGCCCGCCTTGCACCTGCTCATGAAAACGCTGGCCCCAGGCTTGCAGATGGGCGATCTGGGCATGATCATGTTTCAGGGCATTTTGTATGCAAAAGTTATAGTCGCCATAAATCGCATGTGCCATGAAATGATCAGCACTACCCGATATTGCCGCCTCGTATAACCCCACGCTGTCAAACAGGCTGCGCCGCATGGCCCAGCCGTAACCAGTATGCCCGTGCGTATCATAACGCCCGGCATGCAAAGTCGCTGGCTGTGCCCGCATGACAGCAGCGAAAGAGTCAACGCGATCAGGCTGCGTACCTGCAAGCCCCGCACTGCCATCCCGCTCCAGGCGAAGACAACTTTCCCACACTTGCGCCACCGGATATTGCTGCAACACCGTCACCAGCTCTTTTGCCCAGTACTTATTCTCAAACACAATGTCGCAATCCAGCCATGCCACATAGCGACAACTGCCAGGCAACCACGAAGCCGCCAGGTTCAGCAGCCTTTCTTTTTGCCACAGCAAGGTGGAGGAGCGCAGTTGCAAGACATCCACTGCCGCTGGCAATTCAAATGCTGCCTCACCAAATGCACATTCCACCGTAATACAGGTCACACCTGCTGCCCGCATGCCCTGCATGAAGACATCATAATTACGCCTGCGCGAGGCATAGCGGCAAGGGTTGAAGTAAGTGGTGAGGACGACGAGTTCAGACATGGTTGCACGTATACACTAGTTTTTCCATCGAAGGGTTTTGATCAATATCCCGCATGATGAAGCAAAGCTCCACTTTTCCAGGCATCAACCATGCACTGAAAGATAAATTTGCCGCGCTCACTCAAATACAACCCTTCACGTCGCTTGCCAGAATCGGCGCGATAGATTTCCAGATAGCGGGCTGCGCAGGCGCGTTGCTCCTGCGTCAACGCTTGATAAAGTTGTACCCTGCCCTCCCGGAAAGAATACCAGTGACCATCCAATTCGCGGCCAATTTCTTCAAAACCTGTTACATCCGGGTCAAGCGGCAGCAATAAAGCATCAGCTACTTCAGCAGGATAATCGTTACTGTCCCCACCATAATAGAGAGCAAGTGCGCCCAGCTTCAAAAAAGCAGGCAGGTAATACACTAATGCAGGCAAAGGAAATAATTTCAGATTGTGCGAGAGGCAGCAATCCAGTCGGCGCAGATTGAGCCCGGTTATTTCGCGCCAGTTATATTCACCAAAAATCTCCTGCGCCTCGGTGCCTATCCTGTCCCGCGGCCAGGAAAATTGCGGTCGTAATAGGGAAAATGCAGTATTTAGTTGGTCTTCAAAATCTACATAGTCATTGAAATTCATCTTGCCCTCGTCTGCACATCTTTAAAAATCACCTGCACTATATCAGTGTAAGATTCTAGCCTTTTTGGAACACAGTCACAAACACGGTTGCTGCAAGAGTCATATCAACAACGCTATTCCAAAGATCCGATACTTGACCATGTATTGATTCAGCACTGCAGAGTTTCCAAGGCAGGGAGAGAAATCAAATACGTGCTTTGAAACACTGTTCAAATGTTATGAAATTCCAGTAAACTACTTTTAAGTCGAATTCGCTTCAAAGAACGCTAGCGAGCTTACATGGATAAGCACGCATCTATCCGATAGCCAATCACCTACCAGTTGCCCCCATGCGCATACAAATCCTGTCCGATTTACACCTTGAAGTGTGGGGTGATACCGCACCACAGAGTGATCCAGCCATCAGCCAGCCTGATGTGGTTGTACTCGCTGGCGATATCCATACTGGCAGCAAGGCTGTCACCTGGGCCGCGCAACAGTTTGCTGGCATCCCGGTGCTGTATGTACATGGCAATCATGAAGCCTATGGCAAAAACCTGGAAGACATGCAGGCCGATGTTGCCCGCGCCTGCGAGTTCACTGACAATGTGCACTTCCTTAATGCCCGTGAATACCAGCTAGGGGGCATACGTTTTCTGGGTGCCACCCTGTGGACGGATTTTTGCCTGTTCGGCGAAGAGCAACGCTACTTCGCCATGACAGAGGCAGCAGACCTGATGCCAGATTATCAGCGCATCACCCTGGCTGAACAAGGCTACCGCAAACTGGTCGCTGACGATACGGCCCTCATTCATGCCAGGCAAAAATCCTGGCTCAACAAACGGCTGGATACTCCTTTCCAGGGTCGCACTGTCGTTGTCAGCCATATGGCTCCATCGATACAGTCAGTATCACCACGCTATGCCGATGACTTGCTATCTGCCGCCTTTGCTTCTGAACTTGACACTTTGGCCCAAAAAGCTGATCTGTGGATACACGGTCACACGCATGACAGCTTTGATTACCAGCTAGGCAAGTGCCGCGTCATCTGCAATCCTTGCGGTTATCCCTTGCATAATGGCAGGATGGAGAATGAGAAATTTGATCCGAATTTGGTCGTGAGTTTATGAACGGCCATATAAACGATGCCCAAAATTCTTCGTATGTCTAGTCCATTGAAAAAACCAGCGATCTCCATAACGGCCATGTTGTTGTATGTTCTCGGCCTATGCTGCTTCGTGCTGCCACTGGTTTTTCCAGCATTGCAGTTTGATAGTGGCTTCGGATATATGCTCGCTCTTTACTATCTATGCGGCATCATTTTTTTACTTGCCGGTATTTTCTTTCATCTATGGATCAGGTCACGTGACGCTGCAGGTCACATGCAGTTTCTTGAAAGTGCAGGAAAGGAAGTAGTTCCTCGACGGTTGGGAGAAAATGAGGAACGGAATCAGTAGAACTCATGAAGAATTGAACGCTACATCAAAAGGAATAAAGCATGAAAACAGATTGGCACAGTCTTGAAATCTCACGCGCTACCGTCGTCGATAAAGACTACAAAAACACGCAAAACGTCAGGCGTTTTTTAAGCGCGGAATGCGGTACCGAATGCAAGCTCGACCGTGACTTCATGGCCTGGATCATCAATGGTGATCACAAGACCATGGGCTATGTGGCTGATGAATGGCAAAGGCGGTATGCGGATACAGCAAAGCAGGCTTAAAGTCTTTCCTGGTCTGTATTTCACCCAGCTATGAGCGCAATACAGACCAGCAAATCAAATTTTTAAAACGGCAACAAACTCAACCCAGCCATAGCTTGAATTCTATGCCGTTTTGTATCGTGCCTATGACCTGCGCCTGGTTCTCGGCACTTTCACAGAAACTGGCGAGTGCACCGGCTGCTGTGATCTGGCCTTTGCTTAACTGATTATTCCAGTAATCAAAACCGGCCTGGTCAGGAGCACGGTGCAAGACGTTTTGATAGAAGTTAGTGATCAGCGTTGTCGTCGATGGATTGGCACCATACAGCTTTTGAAATTCAGCAGACTGGAAGAAACCTGCCGCCACGGTTGTCAGGCTGGAACCCTTGTCCATGTCCTTGATCCAGTAACCCAGTCCTTCCAGATCAGGCTTGCGGCCAAATGCGGCCTGGTACAGGCGATATGCCTGGCCAGCTGTACCACTGACGTCCAGCGCGATGCTCTTGTCAGAAAATTGCAGGCGTTCGACGTTGAACAGACTATCGATGTCACCATTGGATTTAACGCGCAACTGGAAAGCCGCGCCAACAGGGGTAATCGTAAAATTGCTGGCATTTCCGGCCATGATGACCGTATCCATGCCCGTGCCGCCATCGATATTATGGTTGCCGGTGCCCACATTGATGGCATCATTACCGCTGCCCGCATTCACATGCAAACGGCCACCACCGCCATTGATGGTGATGAGGTCAGCCCCCGCACCTGAAGCGATCAGGTAATCAGAATAGATGGTGGCAGGCAAATCAACGCTGATGATGTCAGCGCCGCCGAACAGGGATTCGTCAGCCAGCAGTTTTTCATCGATCTGCTGGTTGGCAGAAATGGGGGCAGAAACACCATTGATACGTGCATAGCTGCCGTCGCGATACTCAGTGACTGATGAAGTCATGGTACCTGCAACAACAGACTTGCTTATACCCTGCGCAACCTGGCTGGTATTGCTGGATAGCGTGAAGTTGCCATCAACCGCTGTTGAGCTGATGAATTTGTCTGCACTTGATGAGATGCGGCTGATCGTGCCATTGTTATTGCCGTTGATATCTCCTTTGATGGAGCCCTGAACCTGGATGGCAACATTGCCATAGTCAGCATCATAAGATGAGCTGCCTGGAGACGCCAAGGTAGAGACGGACAGGCTACTTGCCAGCACCCCGGTACTGGTGATGGTCAGTACGCCGCTGGCACTGACCGAATAATCAAAATAAAACTGACCGTTTTCGATGATATTCATCAGCCCGGACTTATACATCTGCGAGCTTGATGCAATAGCCGTACCTTGCAAGGCATCTGGATTGGCGCGGACCACGCCATTGAATGTCGAAGTCGCCCCATCAGGAAAACCAAATTGCACCCTGCTGCCAGTGTAATCAAAAGAGGAATAAACCGAATGATCCCTGGACCAGATGGCACCCAGTTTAGCGAAACCGTCAAACACGCTGCCCAACGTGCCATTCGTGGAAGGCGATTTTATAAGTAACTGAGAAATAGTAGTGACAACATTTTGAGAGAGCTTGATGGTGATATTTGCCATGTAAATACATTCGATAAAAGGAGTGAGAAGCTGTGATGCTCTATGCCTGCGGCAGTGTTGCCAGATCAGTTGCAAGATCAGTTGTCATGTGCATCAGCATTATTGCCGCCGAATGCTACAGGCTTATTTTTAGTCTGGCAATTTAAACAGCTGCCTCAACATCCCTGCACAAATGCTTCGTTTGTATCGCTAAATCTGACACATCGTGAAGTCAATAGCAGTTCAATAGCTGTTTTCTGTTGGCAACATAGTTGCCCCTTTGGGGCAGCAATAATTTACAAAAATAAATTGCCAATTCAATAATGTAGCTTTATATTTCATAATTGCAATTTCGATCATTTACCGAGCTGCAAAAATCAAAGACCGCCCATGACAAAATAAAATCAGGAGTACGCATGAAGCAGACCCGCATTCTCTCCGTCATCATGATCTTGCTTGCCCTGTCAGCCTGCGATGGCAGCTGGTCAAGCTCACGCTACCAACTGCTGACCACGCCCGATGGCAAGGTTTACCGCCTCGATGCCAAGAGTGGCAGCGTGCATTACGTGACGACCGAGAAAATGCTGGCCCTGAACGATGAGTTACCCACCCTGCATGTAGGCGAGTATTACCAGATGGCAGACGCCAAGGGCAACGTCAAGTATCTCAAGTACGTGGGCAACGCCCAGTTCGAAAAAAGCCCGGCGTCCAGCCAGGTCAGGTGATCACCTGCAAAGGACGCCGCAGCTAACTCCTGCTTCAGTTCATCACAGGTGGCCATTGATGTGCTTCGGCCTGACAATGCTGGCACCACGCATACAGCGCGTCATACATCACCATGCCGTGGCTAAGCATGACGTGATCATCCGCAAAAGTTTTTGACAAGCCCAGCGACAAGGCATACAGCCCCGCCGATTGCGCCGTCAAATCCAGCTTGCCAGTGTCTGCTCCACGGATGATAGTCGCCAGGGTTTGCAGGGCTGGTTCAGCCAGCGCATATTTTTTCAAGAAGGCATCAAAGCTGCACAAGTCGCCGACATGGCTTAACTCTACGTCCGGGATGTCATACGGTATGGCACCGGTTTCTGTAGCAATGCGCAAGACATCCGCATTAGGCACAAATAAAAATTCTGCATCCCTGTCGATAAAATTCATGATCAGCCAGGGGCAGGCAATGCGGTCTATCTTGGGTCGTTCACGGGTGATCCATTGCATGATTGTTCTCCCTCAATATCAAAACTACCTCTATGCAACCCGTCTGGCCAGCATGCCGCCTGCTTGCTTGTAGGCTTCCAGTCCACCTTCCAGATATCGTGCAGCGATACCCGCTTCGTTCAATGCGCTGGCGCAGTTGATGCCAACTTCATGTCCCTTGATGCAGTACACGACGACATTTTGCTGCTGTGTCAGTGCCGGTGCCCAACTAGTCACTTTTTCAGGATCAAGCCAGACTGCACCGACGACTTGCAGGGTATCGGCTTCAAAGGCCGGACGTTTGCGTACGTCAATGACCGCTGGCGGATTGGCGCTACTCAGCTCACGCATGAATTCGGCTACGCTGACGGTTTGCTTTGTTTGTTCCATCTGTTCCATCTGTTCCATTTGTTCCATTTGTTCCATTTTTGACTCCTTTAAGGGTGAAGCAAGGGGTAAATGACCAAGCCCAGAACCGCTGCGGCCGCAACGATGGCAGGTTCCTGCAATTTCTTGAACTTCCACAACAAGATGATACTGACCACGGCAATTGCTGCCGTCGGCATATCAACTATCGAGCGCCTGGCAATCACCAGCACAGAACCGGCAATCGCACCTATCGCTGCGGCTGTAATGCCATCGACAAATGCAATCACGCCGGGCAATTTGCCATATTTTTTAAAATAAGGCGCAGGGATGACGGTGAACAGATAGCAAGGCAAGAAGGTCGCCAGCGCAGCCACCGTCGCGCCCGGCAAACCTGCTACCAGATAGCCGATAAAACCCACCGTGATCACCACCGGCCCTGGCGTGATCATGGCGACCGCGACAGCATCGACAAACTGCTTGTCTGTCAGCCAGTGATGTTCAGTCACCACGCCGCCATACAGGAAAGGGACAATCGCCAGTCCAGAGCCAAAGACAAAGGCACCGGCCTTGGCAAAGAAGATGGCGATCTGCGTCAACAGCGATGCGTCCTGTGTCGTCAGCATGCTGCCTATCACGGGCAACTGCAGCAGTGTCAGGCTATGCAGTTTGCCACCACCCAACCATGCTGGAGGCGCACGCAACAGCCAGACCAGCACACCAGCGCCGATAAACAGCCAGGCGATTTCTGTCTCGGTGATAAAAGTCAGCGCTGCCAGTAACAGATAGATAGCCCACAACAACTTGTCCTTGCCTATGCTTTTTTGTGTGAGTTTTTTGGTGCTCATGACGATGATGCCAACCACGGCTGCACCGACGCCATAAAATACTGCCTGCATCCAGGCCAGGCCGCCATAGCTGACATAAGCCCAGCCAAGCAATACCACGATCAGGAAAGAAGGCAAGACAAAGGCGATGCCAGCCAGCGTCGCACCCCAGATGCGGTAATGGACATAGCCCATATAGATGCCAAGCTGCGCCGCCAACGGACCGGGTGCCAGTTGCGCCAGCGCCAGGCCTTCCTTGTAATCTGCTGGCGAAATCCAGCCACGCTGTTCAACCAGGTCACGTTGCATATAACCGACCAGTGCCACCGGGCCACCAAAACCCAGCGCACCCAGGCGCAGCATGTAAAGCACCATTTGCCACAGCGTATAACCGGGGGCAGTATCTGGCATGGTTTGATTTGATACAGGCAGATTCTGGCTCATCGCTGATATCCTTTAAGTTGACACTGGCTGCACGACAGAAAAATGCTGGTACAGTGCGTCCAGCACTACGCTCATTTTGTCCAGCAAGTCATCATCGTCACGGGCGTTTTGCCGGGCACCGGTCATCATCGCTTCAAAACCGCTGGCTTCTGCCACAAAGCCATTACCCACGTCCAGCACATGTACCATGGCCCCCAGGCGCTGCAAGCCACGGTCGCCTTCCAGATCAAAACTGGCCAGCAAGACTTCAAAACTGACACGCTCGCCGATGTGGGTAAATGCTGCGCCATCAAAGTCAAAACCCAGCGCACCTGGCGGACAATCGCTGACTGACTCCAGCCAGGCAAAGCGCGCCTGCTTATCGATGAAGCGACGTATCAGCCAGGCGCAGGCCACTCTGTCTACCCACAGGTGCTGGCGGGTAGCCCAGGTACGGCCCTGATAATCATCGATTGCCAATGTCTTGATTGCCGCCTGCACAGCCTGCGGCTCACCAACTGACAATAGGCTTTCCGCCGCGTTCATGAAATCCATCCAGGCAGCTTCGACAGAATTGCTGCCATCGCCAGGGAAGTAATCTATGCTTTTGAATGCCTCATATTCACGCCGCATCTTGCGCAAGAGCTTGGTAATTTCTTGCGGTTTTAGATTGCTTAAGCCGGGACGTGCATCAGCCAGGGCTTGCAGCCAGGCAGCATATTCGCCACTGCGGTCAAACAGGGCCTGGAAGGCCAGGTTTTCATCTGCAGTTTGCGCCCAGACATGCAATAACCAGGCACTGCCACCTTCGCGCAAGGTTTCTTCCGACAAGTCCTGTAGCGCTTGCTGTTGCAGGTCACCAAAGGGCAAGAGATAAGCGCCATCGCGCAGGGAGCCGCAACCCAGGGCCTTGAGATTGCGCCAGATACGCATACGCCCTGTTGCGCTATTCGTAGGCAGGCTCAGCACCAGCAATAGCCAGCGTGCAGCAGGATCAGTGATAGTTTGTGTTTTCATGAAACACATTCTATACAATAATATTAGTTATTACAAATTTTGTAGAGATATTTACTTATATTATAAAAATATAAATAAACCTGAGTAGTCTGTGCACCGGATAGTCAGGCAAGATTTGTGGCCCTGCTCATGATCGTGACTGGCGTATCATCAAGCTGAGCCTTCTCCATGCTCTGCCAACCAAGGCGCGCATAAAGCGATTCGTTGTGCGGTGTGAACAAATACAATTGATCAAAGCCCATAGATCGCGCCTCTTTCGCAGCGCGCTGCGAAAGTGCCGAAGCGATTCCCTTACCCCGGCATTCCGCCGGAACAAACACGGCAGACAACCAGGGTGACAAATGCTTGTGCGTGAGGGTGGTGGCTAAGATGCTGGCAACACCAACGATCTGATCGTCTGAAGACAAGGCCAGCAAAGTCGTAGGCAATGCCCCTTTTTGTAATGATTGCTGCAAGCGGGCTACTCTTTGCTCCATCGTGACAGTCGGTGTCAGATATCCAAACTCTGAGTGTTGCCACATGGCGATCACAGGAATCAATGCGGCATGGTCTGCCAGGTATTCAATGCGTATATTCATAGTCAATGTTTTACTCAATTCTCTCACCCACATTAAATTTCAAGACCTGATACGTACCCAGGCAGCAACCGACAGCGGCGGCATGGTCACAGTGCGGTGATCCCGCCCTTGCAGTTCTGCAGTGATCAGGGCATCAACGTCATACCGGCAGGCATCACTACGCCCCAGTTTCCTGGCCATAGGGATAACTGATCTGACTGCTTCCAAGGGAAGTTCAATCGAGCTGGCACCAAACTGAAGCGGTGCTGCGGTTTCAGCATGCACTGCTCCATAATGCGCCAGCATGCTTGGCAATCTCACCCCCATGTGGGGATTGATACCGGCGTCCAGCATGACATCGGCAATGAATTCAATGGCGCTATTCGTTTCAGCAGCAACCGGGGGCCAGATACTGCTGCGCGTACCCCGGCAAAAATCCATTTCCAGGAAAGCCAATACACCACCAGGCTTTACCCACCGGACCATGCGTGCCAGTGCACCCTCAGGGTCAGCGATGTACAGCAGGAAATAGCGGCCAACGATGGCATCAAATACCTGTCCGGGCACAAAATTATTCATGTCAGACAAGACAAAGTTGACATTACAAAAGCCTGCATCAGCAAGTTTTTCTGTCGCTGCCTTGATCTGCGCTGGGTCACTATCCAAGGCTGTAACCCTGCCAGTGGGGCCAACTGCAGAGGCCAGCAACAAAGTCATTTCACCACTGCCACAACCCAGTTCGAGAACCTGTGCGCCATGTGCAATACCAGCCCCGCTCAACATTCTTTCGCTTAAAGGGATCAAGGCTTGCGCCTGCATTTTCAGGCGATGGCGCTCTCTTTCACTGCTACTAAGTGGATAATTTTCTGGATAATTTTCTGGATGATTTCTCATGAATGAATCCGAATAAAGGCATGAGCATAAATGCGATGGTTTTCGCTCTCACGCAAATGACAGCGAATAATAGCGCTGCAAAAAATTGAGTCGCCAGTGTAGGGCTGGCCCTACTCCATGCATAGTGTGCTTATTACGGTATGCAGTACCCGGGATTACGGTAGCGCTTACCGTAACTGGCGCAATCTCATTCAGGCGACAACAACCCCTTTTGCACTGCATGATGAACTGCTTCGGCGCGCGTCTTGCAACCCATTGCCTTCAAAGCACCTGCCACATGCATTTCTATTGTGCGCGGGCTGAGTGACAATGCGCGTGCAATCTCCTTATCGGCTTTTCCATTGGCGACATGACGCAGTACTTCGCATTGCCGTAACGTCAAAGTGCCAGCCTCATTGCGTAAATTCTTCCCCTGATCAGCATCAAGAAATGTCAACACCGCTTCACGCACCAGCGGCCATGCAGGCTCGTCTTCCAGCAGCGTATTATTATTCGATGTCACTGGTAAAAAACGCGCTGCCGGTATGAGTGCAGCCAGCTTCTGCCCTTCTGATAGGGGATAAAGAATGTCATGCAGTGCATGCAAAACCAGAGTCGGCACACGAATTGATTGCGCCCGTTCACTTAAATCCAGCTTGTAAAATTCCCTGACGCTTTGTGCTGCAATGGCACCAGTCATGCGTTCATTGAGGATGGCATCAATTGCCGCCAATTGTTCTGGCGTCGCATCAGGAAGAAACTGGACTGTAAAAACCTGGCGAAAAGTAGCTGCAAATTCGCTGCGCCCATCCAGGCCAGATTCATATACCTGCAAGGCCGACAGTGCGTCTTCGCGCTGCGCCATACTCAATTCACGTCGCAAACGCCCACGCACTGAACCGCCATAGATCACCAGATGCGTCAGTCGATCAGAATGGCGGGCGGCATATTCAATCGCAGCATACGAGCCTGTGCACACCGTCATCATGGCAAACTGCTCCAGCCCGGCGGCGTCCACCACGGCTTCAACATCTGCCACCCAATCATCTAAAATCATGCTGCCGGGTCGACGTTCTGAAAGCCCGCATCCACGCATATCAAACTTGATGATGGTGAAAAATTTTGACAGCGTGTCCATCCAGTGCTTGCTGGCAGGGCCGGGAGAGATCAGATCATTGTCGGTATAGTGAAGAGTCAGCCAAAGCAATGGTGGGCCCGTTCCTGTCACAGAAAAAGCAATTGCCGTACCGTCCCGGCTTTTACAAAAACGAATTTGAGATTTGTTATTCAAATGAAATATTCACCTTCTTTGTTGTGCAACACCGGGTCGATATCAGCATATCCGGCTGATATCTTGCCTGATTAATTGCAACGCAATTTATCATATTTTTTTACCGGACCTCATTTCACCAATGAGCAGGCAACAGGACAGCGACAACTTTGCTTCATGAGCCATCGCCTCAAATACGGTACTATGGATATGCCGTGAGTTGTCCCCGCTCACTGGGTGACGAGACAAATTCCAGGAACTGCAAGCGCTGGCTGTATATACGCCTGGCGCGAGGAAAGAAAACCTGAACATGAAAATAGCAATACTAGGTGCAGGTGTAGCAGGTGTCAGCGCCGCCATTTTGCTCAAGCAAAGAGGCATGGATGTCCACGTCTATGAACGCCATACTGCAGTCACCAATATCGGTGCGGGCATAGTCATATGGCCCAATGCTGCCTGGGTACTTGATCAGATAGGGATTTTGCCAGCAATGCAGGCAGCGTCCGGCCAGCCGCAGAAGATGCAGCGCTGGTCGCAGGCAGGTGAAGACCTGGGGGCAATCAATATACAGACCATCAATCAAGAGATGGGCCATGCCAGTCTGGCGATACTCAGGAGTGATTTCCAGAACATCATGATGGATCATATGACTGCACTGGACATTCCCATCCACTACCATCATGCTGCATCATCCATCAGCCCGACGGATGACGGCAAGGCAGTCGTGCAATTTCTTGATGGCCGCCAGATTGATGCTGACATCATCATCGGTGCCGATGGCCGCATGGCGTCCTGCGCCCGCCACTTTGTGTGTGGCGATAATACCCCGGTATATCAAGGCTTTATCAACTGGGTCGGGGTTTGCGAAAACACGGACCTGCAATTTGATCCCTTGACGATAGCTGACTACTGGGGTGTAGGCGAGCGCTTTGGCATCGTGCCAGTGAGCCAGCATCTGGCTTACTGGGCGGCTGGCCGCGCTTCTGCCAGCATTGATCAGGATCGCCCCGCAACTCAATCAGCAGCGCATTCAGTAGCTCACTCAGCTGATTTGGCATCTTTCATTCAAGACTGACCACGGGACGTCAGCACCATTATCCGTGCCACACCAGACTCACGCATCAACAAGATTTTTGTGCACGACCATCACCCCACCACAACCTGGCACAGGCGAAATGTGCTGATGATAGGTGATGCCGCCCACGCATCCCTGCCCACCTCAGGACAAGGTGCCTGCCAGGCCCTGGAAGACGCCTGGCATCTGGCAGAGAGCCTGGCAAAACATGATGGCGACCTGGAACAGACTTTCAGCCAGTTCACAGCACTGCGCTTTGCCAAGACCACTGGCATCATCATGGCCGGACGTGGGTTAGCCACCTCTATTTTCAACACCGACCCACAATTTTGTGCTGGCAGGAATACACAAAGCAAAACCACCGACTATCATGCTGTGGCACTGGCTATGGCAAACGGCTGGTCGCTGCATTTGCCGAAAGCGGCGTGAGGCAGGCATGAAACCGGATAGACAACGCCAGCTTATCGTTTTCGATCTCGATGAAACATTAGTCCATGCAAACATGACAGATTTGGGCCACCCCGCCGCATTTACATTTCCACCCTACTTCGTTTACCAGCGCCCCTTTGTGGCAGAAATACTGGAAGAACTCACAGCAAATTATGATCTGGCAGTGTGGTCGTCATCATCAAGGGAATATGTAGATGCGGTGGTCGCGCAAGTCTTTGGCGATCGCTACCCTGTCAAGTTTGCCTGGTCGGTTGAGCGTTGTGTGCAACGGGTGGATATCAAAAGTAACAGCTATGTCTACATCAAGGATTTGAGAAAAATTCAGAGTCAGGGATATACGCTGGACCAGATTACCATAGTGGATGACTCACCAGAAAAAATCGCCAGGCAGCCAAGAAACCATGTGGTGATTACGCCTTATCTTGGCGACCAGAATGATAGGGGCCTGCTGGACATCGTCGGGACATTCAAATTGAGAAGCGGAACCACGGAATCAATTTTGCACTTTCCAGTTTAAGGAGCAGGCGAACACTACTCCTGATACCGCTCAAATATTCTTTTTAATTCCCCATTTTTTTCCAGAAAAACCAGCGTCGCGCCTATTTTTTTGACCAGCTCAGGATGCATGGTTTTTGCCATGCCCATGTAGAATTTTTCTGTCAATTGCGGTTTGCTTAATAACCTGATTTTATCTTCCAGGCCTGCCTGCTGTATCGCCAGGCCTATGCCGGGTGAACGGTGGCAGTAAAAACGTCCGCGCCCCACTAGCAGTTTTTTCAGGTTGGAGATGGAGGATGTTGCGGTGTCGTCGATCTTCAGGCCGCCCAACTGCGTCAGGATATCGACAATGCCAAAACCGCGCAGGGCCAGTATGATGCCGTCATTGCCCAGCTTGCGGATGTCGTCCCAGTCCTCAATCGCTATGGGGTCATCGGCCCGCACAGCCAGCAGGTAGTTGACAGAAAACAGCGGCGTTGCAGCAAACTGATATTGTGAGGTATTGCGGGCTATACGCTGCACGCCGCAGATGACATCGATATTGCCAGCCTTGAGGCCCGCATCAATACGGGCGCGTGGCTGCCACACCTGGTCGCCCACAAATTGCAGCTCAGGGTCAGCCTTCTCCATGGCGCGCATGATATCCACGCACATGCCACCTACCGCAACCTTGCCTTGCGGATTGACGATGGCAATGTACTTGGGTTCAGATGCTTCCTGGGCCGCTGTATGTATCTCCGTGCCTGCGACTGCGGGCAGCATGAGTGCCGTCAACATCGATACCACTACACCTTGCAGCAACACCCGGAGATTGTGGAATTTCACGGGCCTGTTCATGGCCTGTTCATGGCCTGTACGCCAGCCTCTTGTCGATTTTTCTCATCTTGCCTGGTGTCGGTGCGTAACTGCCGGGGCTAGCCTGAGTGAACTGTTGTTGCACTTTGAAAATACTGACCACATTCGATAAATTGCTGGCCTGATCCTGCAGGCTTTTTGCGGCAGCTGCCGCTTCTTCGACCAGAGCTGCATTTTGCTGCGTGACACTATCCATTTGTATGATGGCATTGTTGATCTGATCTATGCCGGCTGACTGCTCTTTGCTGGCATCATTGATTTCATTCATGATTGTCGTCACTTTTGCCACACTATCGACTATCTCAGACATGGTCACACCTGCCTGGTCGACCAGGCGCGCACCCTCGCCCACTTTTTCGACCGAATCAGAAATCAGGGCCTTGATTTCCTTCGCTGCACTGGCTGATCTTTGCGCCAGGTTGCGCACTTCTGAAGCAACAACAGCAAAACCCCTGCCCTGCTCACCTGCCCGCGCAGCTTCCACCGCTGCATTCAAGGCCAGGATATTGGTTTGAAACGCAATACCATCAATGACGGCGATGATATCGACGATTTTCTTTGATGAATCACTGATAGCCCCCATGGTGACTACCACCTGCGACACCACCGTCCCGCCTTTGACGGCAGAATCAGATGCCGCATGCGCCAATTGATTGGCGTCGCGGGCATTTTGTGAATTCTGCTTCATGGTACTGGTCAGCTCTTCCATGGAAGAAGCGGTTTCTTCCAGTGAGCCTGCCTGGCTCTCGGTGCGGGCAGACAGATCCATATTGCCATTGGCAATATCAGTCGATGCGCCAACGATAGTGTCGGTACTGGTACGCACCTCACTGACGATATTCACCAGTCCATTATTCATGTCCTTCAAAGCCTGCATGAGCTGACCGGTTTCATCGCTGGATTTCACTTCAATATTTGTCGTCAAATCACCATCCGCCACACTGCGTGCCAGATTCAGGGCATGGTGCATGGGCCGGGTGATTCCTATGGTCAGGAACCAGGCGCAGGCGCTACCAAAAATAATAAACAAGATGATCAGCGCGCTGATCAGCATAAGGCTGTTCTTGGCGATGGCATCCACTTCCTGGCTCAGGTCATCAACATCCCTCTTCTGAAACTCCAGAAAATCAAGTTCACTCTTTTGATAAGCATCCGACACAGGCATGAATTTTTCAAATAGCTTAGCTGCTTCATCTGCCTGACCCTCTTTTTTCAGTTTGGTGATCTGGTCACGCAACACAATATATTGCTTACGCACGGCGATGATGTTATCGAGCAGTTTTTTCTCTTCTGGGAAGGCGATATGCTCTTCCATGTATTTTTGAATTTCGTTATTCCGCGCGGTAGATACCTTGGCATCGTTAGTAAAATATTCTGCCAGCGACTCATCGCTGCTCTTTACTATTGCCAGCGTGCGTTTCAGCCCCGCCACGGTAATCCGGTACCATTCTTCAGTCATGCGTTCTTTTTTTAACGGCTCCTGCATCATGGAACGAGTACTGTCAGCCACCTCATTCAAGCGCCACAAACCTATCCCGGAAGAAATAGTCGCCAGCAGCATGACCAAGCCAAAGCCCATGGCGAGACGTATCCCTATATTCAGATTTTGAATTTTCATTGCCTGTCTCCTGGATATTTTTATAGTAAGGCACTGCAGAGCCGGAGTTTGCGCCTGTGCATTACATGGCACCACCCCCTTCCTTGCTTATTCTCCAAGGATGTCATTTCAGGAAAAGCAAGATTTTATTGTTTTACTTCTTTCAAGCATATTAGGCAATTGCTATTTTGCAAGTCAACGATTGCAAAATACCATTAAAATGATGTAACCAAGTCAACTTGCATAGAGGGAATAGATTGGTGTCAACCAAATATTGGCATACAATTTTGACACTATTCTTTTTTAATCAACAACACCCATGCCACAAATCCTGACCATCCGTGCCGATATCACCAAGCTCCAAGTTGATGCCATCGTCAATGCCGCCAACTCTTCCCTGCTGGGTGGTGGTGGCGTGGATGGCGCAATACACAGAGCTGCAGGACCAGACCTGGTTCATGAATGCAGGCTGCTGGGCGGTTGCAAGACTGGTCAGGCCAAAATCACCAAGGGCTATCGCCTGCCTGCCGCCCACATCATCCACACCGTAGGCCCGGTCTGGCGCGATGGCAATCAAGGCGAGCCAGACTTGCTGGCATCCTGCTACCGCCACAGCCTGGAACTGGCTGCGGCAAAACAATTACGCAGCATTGCTTTCCCCAGCATCAGCACGGGGATTTATGGCTATCCCATAGAATTGGCGGCGCGGGTGGCGGTCAATACGATAAGGGCAGTAGCGGCAGATCATCCTGTCATAGCAGAAATTATCTTTTGCTGCTTTTCTGATGCGGATCTTGCGGTTTATGAAGCGGTGGTACAGGAAGTTAATCAGTGATGGGGATCAACTTCCGCACAACGTCGTAGTTGACGCATTGACTGAGGTTTGAAGTTGCTGTTGGGTTTGACTTTGGGGGGCTTTTGACTTTTGCAGTTCCCATGTGTCGACGCCATTTGTGCGGTACAGAAAATGGAAAGAGAAAGGCCGATGTTTGAGCGTAGCGAGTTTTCGGACTTTCCCATTTTTTGTACTGCACAAATGGGAACCCCGCAGGGGCGACGACGCCTGGGTCGCCTTTTTGGCATCCCTTTTTGGCGAAGCAAAAAGGGATGTAGCCGCCGGTCTACCACCGGCCTGCGATCTTAAAATACGTACGAAGGTATTTGGAATATCAAAACATTCAAAACACTAAGAATCTGAAATTAAATCACATCATAGTTTGCCGCGAACGCCACTGGATTCCAGCTAACCCCACGCTGGAATGACGTTAATTAGAGTTTAGGTAATTGGAAGTTGTCTTAGCCAGGTATGTTCTGCAACCCAGGAGAATGCTAGCTTACAGGCTCCTCGTTATCCAAGCGGTAGCGCCAGTCCGGTGAAATGACGCGAATGAGAATTTCGGTAATTTGAGATCATTTATCCTGGTGGGGTAAATAAAAATCCAGACTATAATCCAAACACACAGACAGCAAGCCAATTCAACCATCACCTTGACGAGCCCCACAATGCACCACCTCATTATCATCCTCACTCTCGCCTGCGCCAGCAGCTTCGCCCATGCCATTGACTGCAACAAAGCCTTGAATACCATGGAAATCAATGAATGCGCTTCGATAGAGCAGCAAAAAGTTGAAGCGAAATTGAACCAGGTATATCAGCGCGTGCTCAAAGGCATGGAAAAAGACTATGCCTCTGATGGCAATTTCGCTGACATGAAAAAGTCTTTCGTCAATGCCCAGCGTGCCTGGATCAAGTTCCGTGAAGCAGATTGTGATGCCGTCTATCAAAAGAATATCGGTGGCACCATACGCAATGTCATGCACATCAGTTGCATGCAGGCACGTGCGAAAAGGCGTATAGAAGAGCTGGAAGAATTCGAAAAGAATTAAGCCAAATCAGTCATGAGAAACATGGAAATACCCGCTGACATTGAACGACTGAGGAAGAAAAGACAGCGCAATGTACGGGAGCAAAACAGCTTAGTCGAATATGGCCTCAGAACGAAAGCAATTTACTGGCGCGAACATGCACTGCCCAAGGCATTGCATGATGAAGGGCTTGCTCGCGGCATAGATTGGGATAACAGTATCATTCTTGATCTGGTCAGGGATTTTCCTGGCATGCCGCGACGGCTTATTGCTGTCACAGCACGAGGCTTTCATCAGCTTTGAAATCGACACCGATAAATTACATGAAAATATTATCGCTGTTGAAGAATGGTCTGACCGTAGCAGTGAGCAAAATTTGAACATGCGTAATCGCGGCACCGGCATGGGCTGGGGTGCGCAAGCCATCCTGATACGCCGTGAACTATGTGCTATACCAGCAGATAAAGAGTCACTGTAAGGACGAAGATAGCTTTGCCATCCTGCTTTACTATCCAGCGTTGCCCCCCCTGACTACACTTTCACTGCCTTGGCTGCCTTTGCTTAAAACTCACTCCAATCCTCATCATCCTTTTTGGCCGCATTCCCTTTGCCTGCAGCAGGACTGGCTTTAGCTATCCTGGCCGCAGGTACAATTCTGGTTGTTGCCGGTTTTGCCCTGACAGCGATCTTGGGCGCACTGGGTGCCGACACTACGGCCTGCTTGCCATCATCAAGCTTGAACATGCTGATGATCTGCGACAGATGTTCAGCCTGTTCCTGCAAGCTCTCGGCTGCGGCAGCGGCTTCCTCCACCAGTGCGGCATTTTGCTGCGTCATTTCATCCATCTGGGTGACGGCGCGGTTGACTTCTTCTATGCCTGAACTTTGCTCCTGACTGGCGGCGGTGATTTCGCTCATGATGTCGGCCACCTGTTTGACTGACGTAACGATCTCGCCCATGGTGTGGCCAGCTTCATCAACCAGGCGCGCGCCGGAATCGACTTTTACCACTGAATCATCAATGAGGGTCTTGATTTCCTTTGCAGCGGTGGCGGAGCGTTGCGCCAGGTTGCGCACCTCGGATGCGACTACGGCAAAGCCGCGCCCTTGTTCACCGGCGCGGGCAGCTTCTACCGCTGCATTCAACGCCAGGATATTGGTCTGGAAGGCAATGCCATCAATCACACTGATAATATCGACTATCTTGCGTGAGCTGTCCTTGATCGACACCATGGTGGTCACTACTTGCGAGACCACCTCACCGCCCTTGCCAGCTACATTGGCAGCAGAAGCCGCCAGTTGATTGGCCTGGCGCGCATTGTCGGCATTTTGCCTCACTGTGGAGGTCAGTTCCTCCATCGATGATGCGGTTTCTTCCAGTGAGCTGGCCTGGCTTTCAGTGCGGGCAGACAAGTCGGCATTTCCCGCAGCAATCTCGCCTGATGCCAGCCTGACCGAACCACTGGTCGCGCGTATGTCTATCAGCACCGCAGCGATCTTGTCTACAAAGCGGTTAAAGGCCCCGCTGATTTGTGCCAGTTCATCCGTGCCATCGGCAGCCAGGCGGCGGGTCAGGTCACCTTCGCCTGTGGCGATATCGGCCATGGCATCGCGCACCAGTTCCAGCTTCTTGAGGGCTTGTGCTACCAGTGCAGTCAGTATCAGGGCGGCAAGTGCTACCACGATGATGGCAGTCACTGCAGATGCGGTCAACATGGCCGTCAATGCCTGGGTCGCTTCGGCTCTGTCAAGCACAGTGGCCAGCAGCCAGTCGGTACCGGCGATTTTGGTGACAAACAACATGCCCTCGCGCCCGTTGAGGTGGACGGCGCTGCTTGTCTTGGAAGCTTCGGTGGCATTCAATACCTGTGTCGTCAGGCTGGCATCAAGCTCACTGAGCGGCTTCAGGGTCAGTTTTTCATTGGGATGTGCGATGATCTTGCCGCTGCCATCGAGCAAAAACGCAAAGCTGGCAGGGGTAGGTTTGATCGACCCGACATTGCTGGTCACCACGTCGAGCATGACATCAGCCGCCGCTACAGCTGTGACACTACCCTTGCCACCGATGGGGTCGGCAAAGGTGACCACCAGCTTGCCTGTGCTGGCGCCGATGTAAGGTGCCGTGATAATCGGCCCGCCCACTTCGCTGGCCTTGATATACCAGGGTCTTGCGGTAGGATCATAATCGGCAGCGCGTTTGCGGTCTTGCGAAAACACGGCATGCTTGTCGGCAAAACCGATATAGGACATGTCAAACACGCCGGCTTGTTCAGCGGCTTTGAGTGCACCCAGCGGTTCGGGCAATTCTGCCGCCAGCTTTAGCGAAGCAACCGCAGCCTGCTTGGATTTGACCCACTCGGTAATGGCTGTTGCATGGCTTTCAGACAGTTGTAATAACTGGCTATTGAGTGCATCCATGGTACGCGAACGCGTAGTAAAGAAATTTGCCACCACCATGGCCAGCATGGCGATCACAACGATGGAGACACAAATGCTGATGAGCTTTCTGCGCAGCGACGAAAAAAACATACCGGTTCTCCAATACAAAAAGTCGGACGGAATATTCTGTAGCAACAGCTCTTGCAGGATAGCACTGATTTTGTCACATGCTAATTTAGCAAACCAGATGAAGTACTAAAGTCAGCTATGAAGTCGTCTTGTCAGGAATCATGTTGAGATATTGCAACGTAAGGCTAAAACAATACCCTGGAGATAATAATTTCGCTCAGTTGCAATTTGACGACATTGCTGCAGACCAATATCAATGACTGCGATGACACTGGCACGCGCCCCGCCATCCAGCTTCTCACTATGCAAGGAGACGTTTTTTAATGGCGGCAATTACTGCCGCGATGCAACAAATGGCATTATTAGCATCATACAAGCAGTTGCAAGCCCGCCCGCAGTTTTGATTTTCTGCCATTGTGCTGGTATCTTCAATTCCTCGCTGGCTGCTTTGGCCATGTTTGGTCGTGTTTGACCAGGTTTTACCGGATATAAAAACGATCAAAGGCTGAAGTGCAGCACGAACAAGCGTGCAATTTTCGGCCCAAGACCTGTTGATACCGCTGACACATGTTGCTGATGCAGGATCAGGTCTACTCTTCCGCCTCTGTAATATGTTGCAACAATTTCGCCAAAAATTGCCTGATTAATACGCTATGCTGAATCAAGCACTCCTCTACTTTGACTTTGAATTGCAAAAATGAATGCATTAAATGCTTTACAAAGACCATTGCAAGACAGTTATGCGTCAAAAGAGACGGGGGATTTGCTCGCCCTGGGCATCAAGCCTGATCTGGGTGAGCATGAATATGCCGCAGTTGAATCGATACTCTCTGTGCGCGGCGTTGATATCAATGCATTCAGGGAGCAGCGCCAGCAACACCTGAAGATTGCTGACTCGCAAAATGCTGATGATGAAAAACTCGCTGGCCTGTCAAAGAGGTTTATTGCCCAAGTCATTGACACTGTTGGTGTCGCATTGTTGCTGACCCTGCTGGGTTTGCTGATCACCGTCACCATGCCTAACCTGTTCAAGCAAACCAATCGCGTAGCTTTGATTTTGTGGCTGCTGTATCAGTTGTTCAAGGATGGCTTTGACGGCCAAAGCCTGGGCAAGCGCATCATGCATATCCGCGTGGTTCATCGCGAAACTGAACATCCCTGTAATCTGACGCAATCCTTTTTGCGTAATGTGCTTGTGTTGACGGTAGTGGACTGGGTGTTTGCGCTGGGGCGCAGGCAGTTGCGGTTGGGGGATATGGTGGCGGGGACTAAGGTGGTGAAGGAATAGGGATTTTCAGATATTGAGATTGTGCCGAGATCTCATTCTGAAATACAGTTTTGCCTACCAGCTTTACGGGCTCACGATTAACGCTTCCCCTTTTAACGTCATTCCTGCGTGCTTTTGGCAGGAATCTACCAGGCTGGCGCTCCAGCGGCGTTCGTGGCATACCGTATTACCTCGTTACATTCCACACTTTGATTAACACGATCGCTCTTCGTGGATACAAGCCGGGTCTCGGCCCGGCAGCCGAAATACTTTCTTTGCGTC
>JAZJXP010000073.1:0-10343 GCA_040390835.1 Pseudomonadota bacterium | reverse complement strand
GGCCTGATGCAATTGAAGACCATCATGCACTACCAGCTCACCATTGCGGTACGGCACAAACACAGGATCACCACCCTCCTCCGGCCACCAGTTCAAGCCACTGCCGTCGGGATTGCTTAATGGCAAGGTGAAAGTGTATACATCGTTGTCAGCGAAGACCTGGCCGGGGAAAACATCACGGTACTGGGTATCACGATGGATTTTGGCAACAGGAAATGCAAACACCGGATGCGGCTGATAGATATGAAACCCTGGCCATGCCGCCTGAGTGGCCAAATGCACCGGCTCCTCAAAATGCCTTTGCATTCCGGTTTGCACCAGATCAAACAAAGCTTGAAAATGGCTTCCCAAAAAATGGTTGTTAGCATCCAGTATCGCCTGATCACAATACAGGGACCGTGAGCCATCGCGGCAATCCAGGTAGGCCGTCAAACCCAGCGTATAAAACGGCACTTCTTGTCGCCGCTTGCGCCAATGCCCGTTCAGGAACAAGGTAGTGAGAACCCAGTCTTCGCATTCATCGTCTTTCAGCAAAGGCAGGTGGAGCATCTCGCTCATCAGCTGTTTCCTCCGGTAATGCTGTCACTGTTTGCAGGTGGGGTAACTTCCCCCGACGCCGTCTCTGCATCTGGTTGTGCAACTGGTGCCGGTGTGCTCGTGGTATTGGTGACAGGTTCGGTGACTGGAACATCAATTGCCGGTGCTGCTGTATCTGCAGCACTAGGCGGCGTAATTGGAGGCGTCATCGCGACCTCGGGGCGGGTTCTGCCATCACCCACCAATGTCACCAGACCGCGCAACAAGCTACGCCTGTCGTCGCTTGAAAACTGCATATCGAGTGATTGCTGCAAGCTATCAATAAACAGGTCCACATTTTTCTTGATGAGACTGAGGTTATTTCGACTGGCATCACTTTCATTGATCTGCACAAGCGCCTTGATCCCCTCCCCCAACACTGCCTCCTGCTCTGGCGTGAACTGGTGACCAGTAAGTTTGCTGGTGGTATCGATCAAGTCCTGCACACTTTGCTCATCCAGCGGCTTAGCCACCACGTCGCCATTTGGCGCAGTAGAGCACACAATTTTTTGTAATTCCTGTACGAATTGCTGCCGTTCGGCTTCGCTGGCGCTGGTATGCGTGACGGAATCAAGTACCTTGGTCAAATTGCTGACGCGCTGGTTTATCGTGTCTTGTACGCTGGTTGCCAATCCCCCGTTAGCACCCGGTGTGGGCACCACCATATTGTGTAAGCTCTGGTGAAATTGGTCCGCCACATTGCTGCTGACAACTGCTTCTGTGCTGACTGTGTCCTCAGGCACTGTGGCGACATCCGTCCGGGCCGTGTCGCCCGGTGTTATAGGTTCGCTATTGGCATCAATATTGTCCGATGCAGTCGCCGCATTACCCTGAGCGGATTCTGGGGATTCTGGGGCTACAGGAGCCAGACTTGCACTGCTCGATACACCGCTGATTTCAGAATTGGGAATAGAAGAAAGTTGAACTGCCAACTGGTTCAGGTCGTCGACCGATGGGCCGGACGCATTAGTAAGCACGGGACTGGCAGCAACTGCTTGCGGCATGGCTTTCACCATACTGATGTCACTTCCAGACAATGCCATTGCTCGAGCATCAGGAGCAAACGGTATCACCGAATCAGCTGACACAGCACGTATATCAGGTGAGTCTGAGGCAACAGGCGCCGTATAAGGTGAAGTAGAGCCATTCCCCAGCGGAATCCAATAGATGGCAGCATTAGGAGACGAAAAGCCGCGAATACCGGACTGGAACGCGACGTTCCAGAATTCCCCTTTTCGCACCGGCATGGTAAATGAACCAGGAACAGCAACCCATGCAGTCGTCGACCCTTTACCATCTGGCGTGGTGTACTGCACCGTGGTTGTGGCCGCCGCCATGGTACAAACCACTGCACCGTTGGAACTGCCAGTGCGGCTGGTGGCGGTAATCACTCCCCAATACAAGCCATCCATATTCTTTTGCGAAATCACTCCATAGACAAAGCCATCAGTCACAGCCTGGATTGAGTTGACAGCAGTATTGCCGCTAGATAATGACCAGGACTGACGTGAACCAAGCAAACTGACCGTACCTGCCGCATCAATACTCAAACCAGTCACGTTCAAGGCATTGCTGATGGCGGTGGGGGTCTGCACACTGGTGGTACCAACCACAGCGGGTGCCTGCAACTGGGTAGTACTGTTCACATTGCTGGTGGCAGTGACTGTTCCTTGTACAGACAATGTGGGGCCCACCGTCACTGCCGTGGTATTTACTGTCAACAAGTTATTAGTTCCGACTGGCCCACCCACAGTCAATAAATTGCCACTGGGGGCAGCGTTGTTGATGGTGATCGATTGATTGGCCAGCAAGGTATTGACGGTCAGGTCATCAAAGTTGCCACCACCAGAAAAACTGACTGCGCCGTTAACTTGCAAAGCGTATGCCGAGTCGATACCCGTCAATTCTACGTTGATGCCGACAGTATTTGGAAGCTTGGGATTGCTGTTATTCACGATCAACATCGCAGGTGGCAAGGTGGTTTCTGTTTTCTCGTCCAGAACTCCATTATCACTATTCGTCTGGAACTTGGCCAGCAAGCCATTGGTGACCATGAAGGCCGATGTCGCGGCATTAAACAGCGGCGTCGAATTGTTCGACATGGTCACCAGCGTTAAAGTATTCTGGTCGGTGACGCTGTGCACCCTCCAGGATTGCGGCGCCCCACTAATCACGGGTGAGGCGATAATACGGCCAGTTTTGCTTGGAAATGCGCCCAAAAAATTACTGCCATCACCAGTCACGATCAGGCTACCTGATTCTGCAACAGTGATTGTCCCTTTCCCTTTAACCTGAGTAGAACCATCCACTGAATATTGCCATTCCAATCCTTTGACTACTCCCGAAAATGCGCTGCTCAATGTCAATGAGGTATCGCTGGTCACGGAAACTACATCACAGGTTTGTACAATTGCTGCCGACGCGGTAAAGCGCGGAATGATTAATGTATCTCCTGCGTTGAGTTGTGTGAATGCAGTTCCATTGCCATTGATGGTAGTGCCATCACTGGTAATCGTACCGGTTCCACTGGTTACATCTCCGGTGGCAGCAGACAACACCGAGAATGCCGAGGCGATGACTGGAATTGCAAACTGCGGATTGACTTTCATGACGGTGTCACTGGTCGGTTGACTGGCCAGGACGGCACGTTGCTCGTTCAAGGTACCAATGGTCAACATATCGCCCGGTTTGACCTGATCCACAAACGCGGTATTGTAGCCCGTGACAGTAGTATTATTGATGTTTGAAATCACGCCACTACCAATAATGGCCAGACCACCCCCGACACTCAGCGAGGCTTTCGGGTTACTGTCCTGAATACCGACATTGCCAGAGTTATAGTACAAATTACTGGCATTGGAACCAGGTGTTTCCTTGACCCAGTCGCTAATGATGTTCAGGTTTTTCAAGCCCGAGCCATTCCCCTCGAAACTTTGTGCAACAATCTTGCCACTGGAAGTAATGCCGGTAGTATTGATATTGCCATTGACATCAAGCGTGGCAGTTGGTGCCCCGCCACTCAAGGCAATACCGACTTTTCGATCGGAGGTGATGGTTAGTGCATTAGGGCCGGTTTGTTCATTGTTGGCTGCCGCTACTGCGCCAAGACCGACTGAACCATCGTAATTAACCTGAAACAAGCTACTGGCACTGCTATTGACAGCAAAACGGGCCAAGGCGGCACGAATATAGGTGTACGTAGTATTGGTGAGATCAGGTGAAAACGGTGTATCGACCTTGACTAGAGTACCTTGGCTCAAAACGGTTTTGATGGTGCGTTTTTGCTGTACACCGTTACCAACCGACTGGTCAGAAATCAGGACGTCACCCACCTGAAAAGGTGGCGATGTCACCACATCAAAGCTGACTTGCACACCCTTGGTGGTAAAAGTCCCTCGGCCCTTGAAAGTGACTGCATCAATTTGCAAATTGGCGACTGGCTGATCAACACCGACTCCGAAATTGCCGCGAGTACTCAAGTGCCCCATGAACTGGCTACGCGGTGCATCAAATTCCAGGTAGTAATTGGTTTGATCGCCTGAACCTTCGGTTTGGGCCAAAATCTGGGCATGCCCTGCTTCAGGCATTACCGTTGTTTCAGCCACAATTTCATTGGTATTGACACCTGAGTCAGCTGTAATGAAGCGCACGGCACCAACGCTGGTGGCCACATACTGGCGCTGTTTGTTTTGCGACTGGTAAGTGAGCTTGCTGATGTTTCTATTGTCATCAAATGACACTGCGGCCAGTAAGATATTGATGCCTGGCTCATCCAGATTACGCAGGTATTTCAATTGCGGTTGCTGGACTATACGCTTGTAACCTGGCGTGCCGGTCTCATCACTGTAATCGGCAAAAACTTCAGCATAGTTGATCGTAATGAAATAGGTGGTGGATGGTTGAATGTCATTCAATGGCAATGCCATCTTTTGCAATAAAATGATTTGCCGCCCAAGCTGGTCAATCGCCACGCCGGCAGACACCTGTACCTGTTGCACACCATTATTGGCTTCAGGCTCTGATACGACCAGCCCGGTCGCAATACCATAGGTATACAAGCTAGCATTATGGGTCGCCAGCATACCCATTTGAAATGACTGTTCGCACACAAAATCATCTGTCAGCAATGCTTCGCCAGTGAAATAATGTGGGCGTTCTATACGTAAAGAGTTCATGAACAGAGCATTTTCAAGGATTGGAAACGGCAATCCAGTTCAACACCACACTGCTGCCGGTGGTACTGGTGGTGCTGGCAGTTTTACTGTCGGTGGCTGGTGCACTTTGTACTGCAGTCAGGGTCACGACAAACTGGGTAGCATCGGACGCCACCGCCAAGGCATAAGGAATGCTGCCCTGCACCGTTACGGTGACCATGGGTGCGGAGGTGAACGTCGTGCCCGTGGTTGGGAACACCACCGTCGTGGTGGTACTGGTGCCCGCCTTTGTCATATTGCTACTATCAACAGTGACACTACCTTTCAATGCATTGGCCATGCTCACCAGCGATGAATTCAGCATTGTCGGTTGCAAATACACGGGCTGACTGTTGTTGGTGATACTACTGATGGTGGTACCGTTGGCCACTCCAGTGGCCAACTGCACCGCCCCACTGGGAACACTGCTACCTATCATTACCTGTGCGGTATAACTCAGCACCGGCGAGCCAGTGGCTACCGGTGTACCGATAGCAGGGTACTGGGCATATACATAAAATGGATTGGTCAGGGTTGCTGGCATAGCGACAGGTGTGCCGTTACTGGCTACCACCAGCATGTGCCCGGCACCATCAATCCCGACACCCGACGACACGATCAAGGAATTACCTTGCTGCGTTACCTGCATCCCCCCGGCAAACACCCCTGGAGTAAACGTGCACTGGTTTTGCAAGTAAATCCAATTATTGAAATATGCCTGCTCTGCCGTCATGTTGGCCGAAGTCAAAAACATGCCATCGGAATACAGCAGGCTTTGCATGATATTGGAAGGTATAGTCAGGCTCATGTTGTTATTCCTTGTTCACCAAGTAAAGAGTTGATGCCCAGTTGCGAAGCATGACCGCTTGGCTGCAACTGCATGCTGGGTATCAGCAAGATATCGAATTGACTGCCTGCAGGCCTGATTTTGCGTAATATCTGGCGCAATTGCGTCAATACCAACTGGATTTGCACTACGTTCTGACTGGTCAAGATATAGTTGCTGTTATAGGCATTTGGTAACAGTAGCTTGACCACAAACAACCACGGCAAATATCCCGATACCACGGGCGAGCCAGTCTGATATGCACTTTGCAGCACAAACGCCTGGCTGACCTGGTCACTGACCGGAAATGCCGGTACGGTCGGGTTGCTCACGACGACAGACATTTGACCAGTGATACTGCTTTGCGTGTTATTCGCGCTGAAGCTCACGCCTGTCATGGTCGTCGGTAAATCAAGCAGCAGGTTGATCATCATACCCATGCCTTGCGGGGTACCTCGCAGCCGGTACAGGGCCATGATTTCGGCCACGACAGTGCGTTTCTTATCGATACTCCAGCTATTGTCCACCACCAGATCAACCCAGCCACCCAGCCATACCAGGAAATCGTTCAGCCAGCCAGTAATCCCTGCCAGCGGATCGGTTTGCGCAGTCTGTTCAGTATTGCTATATCCAGCCATCAGATCGCTACTGTCGGGCACGCCGATATAAGTATTTAATTCAGTCAATAATTGGTTTTCATCATTCGTACTGGCTCCCGAGATCGGCGGAATGAAGTCACTATCGGTAGGTGGAAACAAGAATGACAAACGCGGGTAAAACAGATTGCCAATCACTGGCGCAGCCAGCAACTCGGCAATGCCCTTGCGACTATCAAGTTCAGTATCAGGGATGCCAGTCAGGATTTTTTCAAAAATCTGTAAATACTGGGTCAGGAAAGCCGGGCTGGTAGTGCTGTAGACCGCCGGCAAATAGCGCAGGTAACCTGGTGACTGGCTCATGCCTGGCTCCCCTTGGCAGTAATATCAAGACAACGCAAACGCGGCAGTCCATGATAAAACTGACCTGCGGTACCCGACGGCAAATTGGCCAGTTGCGCATTCACGTCCAGGCAGGCGGTTTGCGACAGCTCCATGGTAGGGAAATAATTCATGTCAAAGGATGATATCGCTTCTATCCCGGCCACATTCAATACCAGGTGTTGCACCGCATCGGCAACGGGGGCTACATCATATTCCCAGCCCTGGTTATTCGGGCCACCCAACAAAGGTAGAAAATAACGGAACAGTTTGCCAAACACTTCATTCAGGGTCACATCGATACGGGTATTGGCTGCGCACAATACCGTAATCGTCAGATTGATATCTGTCCTTTGCGCAGGCCGTACCCAGACAACATTACCACCGATGACCCGTGCTGCCAGATATTGCTGCACGTTCTTGATCAAGGTTTGCAATGCTGCGCTATTGTTATTGGCAACGATCATGGCCAGCTTGCGCATGGTGTTGGCAGAGCCTTGATATTGTTGCTGATTCGGATATATAGGAAATTGATAGCTGGGCCGGGCATCGCTCAAGATATAGGCAACACTGCCCTCCTGTGCCACCTGGGCATACGCATTGGCCACTAGCAAGGGCCTGGTGGAAGTTCCGCCCACATTTTGGGCAATCATCTGATTAGTTTCACGTGCCAGGGTTTCAATGTTGTCCAGGGTCAGGGCCAGGTAGGGATGATCAACATAAGTGAGCACAGCTTTTTGCAAGTCTGTGGCCGAGAGACTGGCACCTGCCTCCATTTTGGCCAGCACCTGCTGTAAGGCCAAAAACGCAGAGTCATAATTATCTATCGCCGCCTGGCTGTATGCCGTCTGGTTGCTCGAAAATGCGAGACCCAGCACCCAGCGTAAATCGTTTTGCTGAGTGGCAAGCGGGATGGCATTTGCCTGGTATAACAGTGACTCATCTAGCCAGGCCAACAACTGCAGCAAGGTGATGCCAGGGTCAGAATCATTGTAATCAGTCCATTGACTGGTGTATTGCGGAATGCGCCGCAACAAGTCCTGCACCAATTGCTGCCAGGTTTTTCTATCCAGGTTGGGCAATTCGAAAGACATGGTGATTACCCCAGCGAAAGATAGATTTGCATACGTCCAGCAATAGGTAATTCAGTTGGCCCCAGCGTCACATTGCCATTTTGCTTGTTATTCAAACTCAAACCTTGCACAAGTACAACTTGCGGAATATGCGCCAGGAATGTACTGACCGACGAGGCCAATACGGTTTGCCCGAAATCCCAGCCCTGTCCGCGCAAACCACCAAATACTGGCTGGAAAAATGCCTGTAACAGACTGACAATCTGCTCTTGCACAGCATTGAGTTGGTCTGGTGTGGTCTTGACCAAAAGCTGGGCCGCCACGGTCACAGGCACAAAATCGGGAGGTGAAACGGTGATGCGCTGCGCCAAGGCCGCCAGACAATGTTGGCGTGCAGCGGTCAATACGATATTTTGCAAGGCGGGTGTAGTGTAAGGTACAGGATCTGCGGACAAGGCCAGCACGGCAATCTGTATCATGCTACCGACTTCGACCGCACGCGCTTTAGCCACTTCAGCACTGGCAGCTGCCGCGATGACGGTGATATCTGCCAGTTGCACTGCGTAACCACCGCTGCGGATCTTAGCCGGGCTGGTAGCATTGATATTGACAATGGTGTCACCGTTCACGCCACCACTGGCCGCTGCGGGATTGAATACCGCCGTGATATTACTGATACCGGGGCGCAGCAAATTAATGGTTTGCGCGGAGACATTGGCTTGCAAGCCCTGGGTATATTCATAATAAGCGGCAATGACATTATTATGACCAACTGGTGGAATCATGCCGTGGTAACCATCGCCAAAGGTGACAAGCCCAGTTTGAAAATCCAGTGTATACACCCGGCTGCCTGGACCACTGAACACAAAATTATCGACCATTTCCCACGCCATCGCCACTTCATCACTGCCGACACTGATACCAAATTCAGCGGCTACGGCTGCGCCGGATTGCGCGCTGAGGCTGTTGCTGCTGTTTGGGCCATCAGTCACCATACTGGCACCATCCGTCGTTGAGTTATTGATGGTGCTGGCTGTAGAGCTCGATGTGCTGGCATTGGTTTTGGCCACTTTGGCGATCACGTCACCCAGACTGAGGCCAGTCTTGCCGCTGCTGGTTTTTGCATTACTACTGTCAAAGCCAATACCGCTGGCAGTATTGGCTGCATCCGTCGCGATCAGGTCTTCTATGAGCAAGCCTACTGGCTCCAGCACAACCACTTGCAGATTGGCCAGCACAGGTGTGTAATTCAATTCAAAAGTCTGAAACTGTTGTGCATTGCCAGAACCCAGCACTTCATTGATCACGCTGGTAATATTGCTGGCCATCACGGTGTTGGGGTACATGCCATAAATACGGATAGTACGATCCACACGCGCATTGACAATCCGGAACCAATAGGCGGACTGAGAAAACAGATACGCTTCCTGCATGGCGGCGGGTATCGTAAAGCTGACTATGCCTGACCGTGACAAACCATAGGTACTGTCATCGACCGATAGTTTTTGCCACACCAGCCCATCAAAATATTGCCAGATCAGGGTACCGCCTGCTTGTGCCTGCTCCTGTTGCAGATAAAAATACAGCGTCATTTTATTGCCCAGGCTCATACTGCCAAAATCGCCGGGCGCGAAGGCAAAGAAAAAACTGGTCAACAACTCTTTCACTGGTTTGAAAGGGCTGAACAAGAAACGACTCAGGTCAAACGCGTTGTAGCACCAGTAGCTACTGGGCTTGCTCACATATGCATAGGTAATTTGTGCCGACTGGATAAAAGGTGGAAAATATTTGGAACTGGTGAAGGTATAAGAGAAATTCACCCCAGCCGTATTATTGAGGTACTTGATGACATCTGGTTTGACGCTGGAGTCGAGGATGGAATCAGGAATGCCATTAATCGTCGCACTGACGCTGCTGGTCTCAAAGCCGCCATCCTGGCCGTAGCCACCACTGGCGATCACTACCCGCATCCATAATCCCTTGCCACCAGCTACCGTGGTTTCGCTAATAACAGGGCATTGAAACTGGATATATGCGGGACCGCTGGTATTATTCTGTTGCAGATTATTGGATTGATCGACAAAATCATAAGTACTGACATCGGTTTGGGTTTCATTGAACGATTGCCATGCCGCGCCATCCCAAAACTGCCAATTCAACACGACAGGCATTACGACTTTAACCGGCACCACCTGAAACGCGATCGTTATCCTGGCCCCGGTTTTAGCAAACACCGCATCGGAGCGCAGGTAAAACGCATCGTTTTGCGCGGGCGTTTCGCCAAACGGATAGACACCATTGCCAACATCAAGCAACACAGTGTTATAGGCAGCCTGTTGAGGCTGAATTTGCTTGCCATTCATCGTACATTGCAAGCCTGTAATTACCGGCAACTGTGCTTCCTGCGCTGACAAAACCTTCATGCCAGGCGCCGGCTGGACCAGCAACCAATACATCGCAGGGTCGTCGCTACTGGTTTTGGGCGAAGCCGCAAATCCGGCCTCAATCTCTTCGGCGTGATACAACTCCTCCTGCAATTGCGCTGTTGTCAGTGCACCTGCCCTTGGTGTGCTCTGCAAGCTGATATCGAGCCTGAGATTGTCTGACGAAGCAACAGTTGTCGATTCGAGAGACTGCATGGCACCATCGAACCATTGCTCAAAATATTCGGGATATAGATTCTTGCCGGTTAAACTGA
>JAZJXP010000072.1:0-14603 GCA_040390835.1 Pseudomonadota bacterium | reverse complement strand
ATGCCCTTGTTGCGTGCCAAAGAATTGGGCGTGATAGCAAACAAGGCCGAAATTGCCGCTGCCCTGTGTTCGGAAAATCTGCGCGAAGAGATGGAGTTGGCCGTGCAAGCCAATCCCATATTGACACAGGTTGTCTATTTCAATCATGAGGGCGATGATGGCCTGGAGGCTTTGATGGCTGGCAAGTCGCCTGAATTTTCTGCTGTCGATACTTTAGCCGAAGATGTCTGCCTGATCAGTTTTACTTCCGGTACGACCGGCATGCCCAAGGGCACCATGCACTTCCACAGGGATGTGCTGGCCATCTGCGATTGCTTTCCGCGTTCTACCTTGCAGTCTGCGCAAAGCGATATTTTCATAGGCACGCCGCCACTGGCATTTACTTTTGGTCTGGGCGGTTTGCTGCTATTCCCCTTGCGTATAGGCGCGACAGCGGTCTTACTGGAAAAACTGACACCAGAATCCTTGCTGAAAGCCATAGACGAATTCAAGGCCACGGTATGTTTTACTGCGCCTACCTTTTATCGACAGATGGCTACGCTGGCAAAGAATTTTGATTTATCCAGCCTCAAGAAAACTGTTTCTGCCGGTGAAGCTCTGCCTGCTGCAACCCGTGAAGCCTGGCGCCAGGCGACTGGCCTCGTCATGATAGATGGCATAGGCGCGACCGAGATGCTGCATATCTTTATTTCTGCTGCAGGCGATGGGGTACGGGCAGGGGCCACTGGCAAGCCCATACCAGGCTACCAGGCCTGCATATTTGATGAGCATGGCGACATGGCTGGCCCAGGCGTGGTTGGTCGCCTGGCAGTCAAGGGGCCAACAGGTTGCCGATACCTGGCAGATGACAGGCAAAAAAACTATGTCCATCAGGGCTGGAATCTGACGGGCGATGCCTATGAGATGGATGCAGACGGTTACTTCTGGTACCGCGCCCGCACTGACGACATGATCATTTCTGCTGGCTACAACATCGCAGGGCCAGAGGTGGAAGAGGCTTTGCTCAAGCATCCCGCAGTGTCTGAATGCGCAGTCATAGGACTGGCTGATGAAGAGCGCGGCCAGATCGTCAAGGCATTTGTCGTATTGAAAGCAGATGCACAGGCATCTGCAGAGTTGAGTAAAGGAATCCAGGATTTCGTCAAGAATAGCATCGCTCCCTACAAGTATCCGCGCGCCATAGAATTCATGACGAGTTTGCCGAGAACGGAAACCGGCAAACTGCAGCGCTATAAATTGCGTACACCTGCTGCCAGCTAGGTATTAGAGTAAGTGTCAGATACAAAAGATTCGCCCATGCCCATTAACCCGAAGGAGACGTCCGTGAAAAAGACCTTGCTGTGTTTATTGTTGTCCAGTATTGCCGCGACCAATGCGAACTGTGCTTTCGCTGCGGACAAAGTCAAAATAGGCATGGTCACCACCTTGTCTGGTGCGGGTGCTGGCCTGGGTGTTGATATACGTGATGGTTTTTCCCTGGCCATGAAGCATCTGGACAATAAATTCGGCAATTTACCAGTCGAAGTCATCACGGGTGATGACCAGCAAAACCCTGACGCGACCAAACAACTGGTGGATAAACTCATCAAGAAGGACAAGGTCGATTTAATGACCGGCATCGTGTTTTCCAATCTGATGCTGGCAGTGGGGCCAACAATTTTCGGTGCCAAGGTGCATTACATCAGTGCCAATGCTGGTCCTTCTCAATATGCGGGTGAGCAATGTAATCCTTACTTTTTCAATGTGGCCTGGCAGAACGACAGCCTGCATGAAGCTGTTGGCAAGCAAGTCAATGACAAGGGCTTTAAAAATGTCGCTCTGGTGGCGCCCAATTATCCAGCTGGCAAAGACGCACTGACAGGCTTCAAGCGCTACTACAAGGGCAAGGTTGCTGAAGAAATTTATACCAAACTGGGGCAGCTTGATTATGCGACTGAGCTGGCGCAGATACGTGGTTTGAAGCCAGATGCCGTGTATATCTTCCTGCCAGGTGGCATGGGTATCAATTTCATCAAGCAGTTTGTGGATGCCGGTTTATCCAAGAATACCCAGCTCTTTGGCCCTGGCTTCTCTGCTGATGAAGACATCATCAAGGCAGTAGGCGCACCCATGCTGGGCATGTTCAATGCATCGCAGTGGGGGCATGATATGGATAACCCGCAAAACAAACGTTTCGTTGCTGATTTCCAGAAAGAATATGGCCGCCTGCCATCCCTGTATGCATCGCAAGGCTATGACGCAGCAATGTTGATGGATAGTGCCGTGCGCGGTGTCAAGGGCAAGATAGAAGACAAGGATGCCCTGGGCAAGGCCATCAAGGCAGCCAACTTCAAATCTGTGCGCGGTGACTTCAAGTTCAACAGCAATCACTATCCTGTACAAAATTATTATGCGCGCATCATCAGCAAGGATGCTCAGGGCAGGGTGACTAACAAAACCCTGGGTGCTGTATTTACCAACCATCCTGATGCCTACGTGGCTTCCTGCAAAATGCAGTGATGCAATCCAGGTTCTTGAACGCACAAAGTAAAAATTAATCTTCAAGGTATTTTAATGAACATCCTATGCATAGGCGGTGGTCCGGCTGGCCTGTACTTCAGCCTGCTGATGAAAAAGCAAAACCCTGCGCACCAGATCACCATTGTCGAACGCAATCGCGCTTACGATACCTTTGGCTGGGGCGTGGTGTTTTCTGACCAGACCCTGGGTAATCTGGTAAATGCCGATGAGCAGACCGCACGTTCCATCTTGCAGTCATTCAATCACTGGGATGATATCGACACACATTTCAAGGGACAGGTCGTTACTTCAGGTGGCCATGGTTTTTGCGGCATAGGTCGCAAGCGTTTGCTGAATATTCTGCAAGAGCGTTGCGAAGAGCTGGATGTAAAGCTGGTGTTTGAAACCGATGTGACAGACGACCAGGCACTGGCGCTGGAATATGATGCCGACCTTGTGATCGCCTGCGATGGCTTGAACAGCCGCGTGCGCACCCGTTACGAGCAAAGTTATCAACCTGATATTGATACGCGCAAATGCCGTTTTGTCTGGTTGGGTACAAAAAAGTTGTTCTCGGCTTTTACCTTTGCCTTTGAAGAAACCGAGCATGGCTGGTTCCAGGCGCATGCCTATCAATATGATGGTGATACTGCGACCTTTATTGTCGAGACGCCCGAAGAAACCTGGCTCAAGGCTGGCATAGATAAAATGAGCCAGGAAGAGGCCGTCGATTTTTGTGAAAGCCTGTTCGCCAAATACCTTGATGGCAATGCCCTCATGTCGAATGCCACGCATTTGCGCGGCTCAGCCAACTGGATCAAGTTCCCGCGCATTATCTGCAAGAACTGGGTGCACTGGAATCAATTGAATGGCAAGCGTATACCTGTGGTCTTGATGGGTGACGCTGCCCACACTGCGCATTTTTCCATAGGGTCAGGTACCAAGCTGGCATTGGAAGATGCAATGGAACTGGCGCGCAGTTTCGAGAAGCATGGCGAACAGGGCATGGACGCTGTGCTGGAAGCCTATCAGGATTTGCGTTCCATAGAAGTCTTGAAGATACAAAGTGCCGCCCGCAATTCCATGGAATGGTTTGAAAACGTTCAGCGCTACACCGCTATGGAAGCGCCGCAGTTTGCCTATTCCATGCTGACGCGCAGCCAGCGGTTGTCGCATGAAAACCTGCGGGTAAGGGATGCGGCTTATGTGCGCAGTTTTGAACACTGGATAGCTGAGCAGGCGTATTCCAAAGCTGGCCTGCCAGTGCCCAGGACTAAAACTGCGATTCCCCCGATGTTGACGCCTTACAAATTGCGGGATGTGGTATTGAAAAATCGCATCGTCGTCTCACCGATGGCGCAATACTCAGCGGTCGATGGTGTGGCTGGTGATTATCATCTGGTGCACCTGGGTAGCCGGGCCATGGGCGGTGCGGGCCTGGTGTTTGCCGAGATGACTTGTGTTTCTGCCGATGCTCGCATCACGCCAGCTTGCCCTGGCCTGTATGCGCCTGAACATACGCAAGCCTGGAAGCGTATCGTCGATTTTGTCCATACCAATACTGATGCAAAGATTGCCGTGCAGCTGGGCCATGCCGGAGCTAAAGGTTCCACCTGCGTGGCCTGGGAAGGGATAGACCAGCCATTGAAAGAAGCTAACTGGCCGCTGGTATCAGCGTCTGAGCAACAATACCTGCCAGGCATTTCGCAAACGGCGCGTGCTGCGACGACGGCAGATATGCAGCGCATACAGGATGACTTTGTGCAAGCGACCAGGGCAGCAACAGAAGCAGGCTTTGATTGGCTGGAACTGCATTGCGCTCATGGTTACCTGTTATCAAGCTTCATTTCGCCACTGACCAATCAGCGTGAAGATGAATATGGTGGTTCGTTGGAAAACCGTTGTCGTTATCCGCTGGAAGTGTTTGCCGCCATACGTGCTGTCTGGCCTGCAGATAAGCCAATATCTGTGCGTATCTCTGCGCATGACTGGGTGGAAGGTGGCATTACGCCTGATGATGCAGTCGCCATCGCCATCTTGTTCAAGGCATCGGGTGCTGACATGATAGATTGTTCATCCGGCCAGGTCAGCAAGCAGGAAAAACCTGTCTATGGACGCATGTTCCAGACGCCTTTTGCTGACCGCATACGCAATGAAGCACAAATACCCACTATCGCAGTCGGCGCGATTTTTGAAGCAGATCACGCAAACAGCATCATCGCCGCAGGTCGTGCCGACTTGTGCGCCATCGCCAGGCCACATCTGGCCGACCCAGCCTGGACCTTACATGAAGCCGCAAAATTGGGATTCAATGACATATCCTGGCCCAAGCAATATGTCGCCGGAAAAATGCAGCTGGAACGCAATCTGGAACGTGAGAGGCAAGTCGCTTCAGCCAGCGCTGGCCTGACGCCACAGCAAGTTGCCGCCAGGTTGCTGGAAGGATGAGCATGACAGCGTATCAAGGACGTTTACAAGGCAAGCATGCGCTGGTCACTGGCGGTGGCAAGGGCATAGGCCTGGCGATAGCACAAGCCTTGCTGAGCGAAGGTGCAACAGTGACACTGGCAGGACGCAGCGAAGCGACTTTGCAGGAAGCCACGATTCTGCTGACTAATGCCAAGGTTCAGTATGTAGTCATGGATGTCAGCGATGCAGCATCAGTGCAAGCAGCTTTCCAATTATCTCAAGACAGGGATGGTCGTATCGATATCCTCATCAATAATGCAGGCCAGGCCAGTTCAGCTTCTTTCCTGAAAACCGATGCCAGACTGTGGCAAAGCATGCTGGATGTGAACCTGAACGGCAGCTTCATTTGCATGCAACAGGCTTTGCCTGCGATGCTGGAAGCTGGCTGGGGGCGTATCGTGAATGTAGTCAGTACAGCAGGGCTAAAGGGCTATGCCTATGTGTCTGCCTATTGCGCTGCCAAGCATGGCGTCATAGGCCTTACACGCGCGGTGGCGCTGGAGATTGCGGCCAAAGGCGTGACGGTGAATGCGGTGTGCCCAGGTTATACCGAAACCGATATCGTGAAAGAGGCTGTTGCCAATATCGTCGCCAAAACGGGGCGCACTGAAGAACAGGCGAAAGCCGAATTGGCGGCTGGTAATCCGCAAAAGCGCCTGGTACAAACGCAAGAAGTCGCAGATGCCGTGTTGTGGCTATGTATGGACGGTGCATCAGCGATGAATGGCCAGTCTATTGCGGTGGCTGGTGGCGAAGTCATGTGATGAAATCTGAAGAGCAAACAAAATCAAGTATGAAAGAAGACAGTAATCCCGTGTTCGACATGGAAACCCGTTTGACGCAAGATGACCATCAGTCCTTGCGTCTGTGGTTGCGCATGCTGTCTTGCACCGTGCTGATAGAAGGTGAAATCCGTAGCCGTCTGCGTAGCGAGTTCGGTATTACCTTGCCGCGCTTTGACCTGATGGCACAGCTCGAACGACATCCAGAAGGTTTGCGTATGGGTGAACTGTCCAAGCGCATGATGGTCACCGGTGGCAATATCACTGGTATTACTGATCAACTGGAACAAGAAAAACTGGTGACCCGTGTCGCTGACCTCAAAGACAGACGTGCTTACAGTGTCAAGCTGACGCCCGCAGGCCGCCGTGCTTTCAAACGCATGGCAGCGGTGCATGAAGAATGGATAGCCGATATGTTTTCTGGCTTGCAGACCGAACAGAAAAGTAAATTATTTGAATTATTGTCGCAAGTGAAGACTCATTTGCATGAGCCTGGCGCTGATAGTAGCCTGGACAACAACATAGACAACAACCCTGAGCAGGAAAAAGCTATATGAAATACCTACCCGGACAGCCGCAGGATTTACCTGGTAATCGCCAGCAACTGGCGAACTATGCAGCACAGCATTTTACCTATGCCGTCAATGCTGGCGTTGCCATCATCACCCTGAACCGGCCAGAACGCAAAAACCCGCTGACCTTTGATTCTTATGCAGAGTTGCGTGACCTGTTCCGCACTTTGTCGTATGGCGATGATGTCAAGGCCATTGTCATTACCGGTGCTGGTGAAAACTTTTGTTCTGGTGGTGATGTGCATGAAATCATAGGCCCGCTGACCAAACTCGATATGCCGGGCTTGCTGAGTTTCACCCGCATGACAGGTGATCTCGTCAAGGCTATGCGCGCCTGCCCGCAGCCGATTATTGCAGCGATTGATGGTGTTTGTGCCGGTGCAGGTGCCATCCTGGCGCTGGCTTCTGATATACGCATAGGCACAGCACGCAGCAAGACTGCGTTCCTGTTCACCCGTGTTGGTCTGGCAGGTTGCGACATGGGTGCCTGTTCTATTTTGCCACGCATCATAGGACAAGGGCGGGCTTCTGACTTGCTGTACACCGGACGTTTCATGTCAGGCGAAGAGGCAGAGCGCTGGGGGTTTTTCAATCGCCTCGCTGCTCCAGAAGAAGTGCTGGCAGAAGCGCAGGTCTATGCAAAAAATCTGGCCGAAGGCCCTAATTTTGCCCATGGCATGACCAAGAAAATGCTGCAACAAGAATGGAATATGGGTGTTGATGAAGCCATAGAAGCGGAAGCGCAAGCCCAGGCGATATGCATGATGACCAATGATTTCCATCGCGCCTACCATGCCTTCGTTGCCAAACAAAAGCCTGTCTTTGAAGGGGATTGAACATGACGCATACGATGCATGACACTAGTTATCTGGACTGGCCCTTTTTTGAAGACAAGCACCGTGAGTTGCAACGCACGCTGGATGCCTGGTCTGCAGAGAATCTGCCTGATCATCATGCCGCAGATGTCGATCAGGCTTGCCGCGATCTCGTCAAGCAACTGGGCGCGGCTGGCTGGCTCAAGAATGCCATAGGTGGCAGTGTCTATGGTGGTAATGCTGACGTCATCGACACACGCGCCATTTGCCTGATACGCGAAACTCTGGCCCGTCATTCCGGCTTGGCAGATTTTGCCTTTGCCATGCAGGGACTGGGTTCGGGTGCCATCAGCCTACAAGGGACGGAAGCGCAAAAGAAAAATTATCTGAGCAAGGTCGCCAAAGGTGAGGCGATTGCAGCTTTTGCCTTGTCTGAACCTGAAGCTGGCTCGGATGTGGCAGCCATGCAATGTGCGGCAGAATTTGTCGCTGATGCAGATGGCGGTCACTATGTCTTGAATGGTGAGAAAACCTGGATTTCCAATGGCGGTATCGCCGACTTCTATGTGCTGTTTGCCCGTACTGGCGAAGCACCGGGTGCGCGTGGTATCACGGCCTTTATCGTTGATGCTGGTCTGCCGGGTTTTGAAATTGCCGAACGTATCGATGTCATAGCTCCACATCCGCTGGCACGACTGAGGTTCAGCAATTGCCACATCCCGGCAGCGCAGCGTCTGGGTGAGGCTGGACAGGGTTTCAAGGTGGCGATGGCAACGCTGGATATTTTCCGTACTTCGGTAGCTGGTGCTGCACTTGGCTTTGCCCGTCGTGCCATGGATGAAGCCATGCATAGAGTGACGACACGCAAGATGTTTGGTCAGACCCTGGCTGATTTCCAATTGACCCAGGCCAAGCTGGCGCAGATGGCTACGACGATAGACAGTTCAGCCCTGTTGATTTACCGTGCTGCCTGGCAAAGAGACCAGGGCCGGAAAGTCACCAAAGAAGCCGCCATGGCAAAACTGACTGCGACTGAGGGTGCTCAGCAGGTGATAGATGCAGCGGTGCAGATGTTTGGTGGTCTGGGCGTCGTCAGTGAAGTGCCAGTAGAGCGCCTGTATCGAGAAATTCGTTCCTTGCGTATTTATGAGGGGGCGACGGAAGTGCAGCAACTAATCATAGGCCGTGAATTGCTGAAAGAATTTGCCGCAGTATGAGCTTTAATTATGATTTTTACGGCTGAATTACCCATACGCTTTGCCCATTGCGACCCGGCGGGCATCGTGTTTTATCCTCGCTATTTTGAAATGATGAATGGCGTTGTGGAAGACTGGTGCGCTCAGGGCCTGGCTTGCAGTTTTCATGAAATGCATATTAAACGTGGCATAGGTTTGCCTACCGTGCATCTGGAAACTGATTTTATCAAGCGCTCTGAATTGGGTGAAAGTTTGCTGGCAGAATTGATCGTGACGAAGCTGGGCAAGACTTCAGTCGAGCTGGAAATTTGCTTTAGTGGGCCACAACAGGATGCGCGCTTGAAAGCCATGCTGGTGCTGGTCATGATGGATTTGAAATTGCGTAAGGCGATAGTCATACCAGATGAGCTGCGCACTGCCATGTTGAAGTACTGCAATATATAAGATAGATATAATGGATTATTCAGACTTCAAGGTCTGAAAAGTCATCAATGAAAGGATAGATGATGGAAATTTTGCAACCTCCGGGCTGGGCCAGGCCACGTGGCTATTCGAATGGCATTTCCGCCAGTGGCCGTACTGTGTGCGTCAGTGGCATGGTGGGCTGGGATGCGCAATGCGCCTTTCAGACAGATGATTTCGCGGGGCAGGTAAGGCAGGCTTTGCAGAATATCGTTGAAGTCTTGACAGAGGCGAATGCCAAACCTGAACATATCGTGCGCATGACCTGGTACGTAATCGATAAAAAAGAATATGTAGGTGCCTATAAAGAAGTGGGTGAAGCTTACCGCGATATCATAGGCCGCCATTACCCAACCATGACTGCCGTGCAGGTAGCAGGTTTGATAGAAGACAGAGCCAGGGTGGAGATAGAAGTCACAGCCATCGTGCCGGAGTAAGTATGAAGACCAGTATTGCTGTTGTTGGTATTGTCGGTGCCGGTGCCATGGGGCGCGGTATCGCACAGATTGCTGCGCAGGCAGGTTTTACCGTGCTCTTGTTCGATGTGCTGGCAGATGCCGCCAGCAAAGCCAGTCAGCTGATTGCCGAACAATGGCAAAAAATGCTGAGTAAGGAAAAACTCAGTGCAGAACAATATCAGCGTGCCGTAGAAAATCTGCAAGTCGTCAATAGCATGCAGGAACTGGCAAAGTGTGATCTGGTGGTAGAGGCGATTGTTGAAAAACTGGATGTCAAACGCGGTTTGTTCCAGCAACTTGATAGCATAGTCAGCGACGCTTGCATACTGGCGACCAATACTTCTTCTTTGTCAGTCACTGCTATTGCAGCGGGCACAAAAATACCTGAGCGTGTCGCAGGTCTGCATTTCTTTAATCCAGTCCCCTTGATGAAGGTAGTGGAAGTCATTGACGGCTTGCTGACCGATGCTGCGGTGGCAGATCAACTCATGGCGTTTTCCACGCAAACCGGACATTTGCCGGTGCGTGCCAAGGATACGCCTGGCTTTATTGTCAACCATGCGGGCCGCGGTTATGGCACGGAAGCCCTGCGGATATTGCAGGAGAATGTCGCCAGCTTTCGCCAGATAGACCAGATCATGCGCGAAGCAGCGGGTTTCAAGCTGGGCCCGTTTGAATTGCTGGACCTGACCGGGTTGGATGTATCGCATCCAGTCATGGAAGCGATCTATCATCAGTATTATGAAGAGCCACGCTACCGCCCCAGTGTTATCACTGCACAGCGGGTGCATGCTGGTGTGCTGGGCCGCAAGACTGGGCGTGGGTTTTATACTTATAGTGGCAATCAGGATGTGCCACCTGTTCCTGATCAGCAGCCTGCCTGGGCTGGGTCAGTATGGGTCAGCCAGGAAAATGCGGACGCGGTGCCAGCACTGCTGGCGCTGTTGGAGCGTTGCGGCGCTATCGTCGAAAAAGGTGAGCAGCCATCTGTAGGCGCGCTATGCATAGTCAGCCCTTATGGCGAAGATGTCAGCACCTGTGTAGCCAGAGCTGGGCTGGATGCCCGTCGCACCCTTGGCATAGATGCCCTGACTGCTTGCCAGGGACACCTGAGCCTGATGATGAATCCAGCTACAGATGCAAACCTGGCAGCACAATGCCTGTCCCTACTAAAAAAGAGCGGGCAGGGCGTCAGCCTGATACAGGACAGCGCCGGTTTTGTCGTGCAGCGCATATTGGCGACCATCATCAATATTTCTTGCGACATAGCCCAGCAAGGCATTTGTAGCCCGCAAGACCTCGACAAGGCCGTGGTATTAGGCCTCGCTTATCCGGCTGGTCCTCTGGCTTGGGGCGACAAACTCGGCACTTCGCGTATACTATTGGTTTTGCGGAACTTGTATGTCAGCACTGGCGACCCTCGCTATCGAGCCAGCCCCTGGCTGGTACGCAGGGCGCAACTGGGTTTGTCCTTGCTGCATTTGCCGGGTCAGGCTGGTAGTTAAGACTGCATTAAATACATGCCATTTCTTGTGTTTTTGGAACTGGCATAAAAAATAAGGGCTTACGCAAAATTGTCCCAGCAAGGCGCAACGACGAAGACAGTACTTTGGTACGGCTAGTCGCTGCAACGCAGCTAGGGCGGTTTTGCGTAAGCCCGCAATATAACGGTACATAATTCAAATCAGGAGAAACACAAATGGCCAAGGCTGTATTTAGTTGGGAAGATCCCTTGTTATTGTCCTCGCAACTCAGCGATGAAGAACGCATGGTGCAGGAAGCCGCACGAGTCTATTGCGAAGAAAAGCTGACACCGCGGGTACTGGAAGCTTTCCGTCATGAAAAAACAGATCCAGCCATTTTCCGTGAAATGGGTGAGCTTGGTTTGCTCGGTTCCATGATCCCTACGCAATACGGCGGTGCTGGTTTGAACTATGTCTGCTATGGCCTGGTGGCGCGCGAAGTGGAACGTGTTGATTCTGGTTACCGTTCCATGATGAGCGTACAAAGTTCGCTGGTCATGGTGCCTATCAATGAATTTGGCAGCGAAGCACAAAAACAAAAATACTTGCCCAAGTTGGCGACTGGTGAATGGATAGGTTGCTTTGGTCTGACTGAGCCTAATCATGGTTCCGACCCTGGCAGCATGGTTACCCGTGCCAAGACTGTGCCGGGTGGTTATTCCCTTAGTGGTGCGAAGATGTGGATCACCAATAGTCCTATCGCCGATGTTTTCGTGGTCTGGGCAAAAACAGATGATGGCCGTATCCGTGGCTTTATCCTGGAAAAAGGCTGGAAAGGCCTGACAGCACCTGCGATTCATGGCAAGGTAGGCTTGCGTGCTTCCATCACTGGCGAAATCGTCATGGATGAAGTGTTTGTGCCAGAAGAAAACCTGATGCCGAATGTAGAAGGCCTGAAAGGCCCGTTCACCTGCCTGAACTCGGCCCGTTACGGTATCGCCTGGGGAGCTGTGGGGGCGGCAGAATTCTGCTGGCATACGGCACGTCAATACACCATGGACCGCCTGCAATTTGGCCGCCCGCTGGCAGCAAATCAGCTGGTACAGAAGAAACTGGCAGACATGCAGACAGAAATCACGCTGGCTCTGCAAGGCTGCCTGCGTCTGGGTCGTATGAAGGATGAAGGTACTGCTGCCGTTGAAATTACTTCGATCATGAAGCGCAATTCTTGCGGCAAGTCCCTGGATATCGCCCGCACTGCACGCGATATGCTGGGTGGTAATGGTATTTCCGATGAGTTTGGTATTGCCCGCCATCTGGTGAATCTGGAAGTCGTCAACACCTATGAAGGCACACATGATATTCATGCCTTGATACTGGGTCGTGCGCAGACTGGGATCGCGGCTTTCTAAAGTCGCAGCGTTCTAAGCTGGCTGTAAAAAACAAAAGCCGCTTTGCCTGAAAGGCAAGCGGCTTTTGTTTTATGGGCATGGATTAATTTGCCTGCCTGATCTGTTCCTACCGCATTTTCTCCCATTTATTCTTCCATTTTCTACAAAATTTGCGCCATCACAAGGCGTGCTCAATTTTTTCCATTGATGATTGCCAAAAAGCGATAAGACAGAACTTTGGTTCCTCAGGTGCTGTCGCGTGTTCGACTTGATGAGATTTTTGGTGAAAATACGATGAAATTTCCAGTGACCCAACGCTTCTGGACCTGGTTTGCCCGACCCTTGTTATTAGTGGGTTTGCTGTTGACCATCCCAGCATTTTATCTGGTGTTGGGTGGTGCAACTGACATGACTGAACTGGCCGGGCGCAGCCTGTATGCGGCGTCAGCATTGTTAATGCTGGTTGATACCGGCCTGCAATGGCAAAAGAACAGAAGTCAAAAACGGCGTAGTGGCAAGTTGATGCTGGACGGTCTGATTATCGCTGGTTGCCTGCTGAGTGTCATTTTTTCAGGCGAGGCCTGGAGTACGGTGGAATGGTTGTTGCGCCTGGCGCTGGTAGCAGTCATTCTGTTGCGTCTTGCCACCTTGTTTTTGCAGCACATGAAGCCCAGTCATTTGGTGCAGATGATAGGCTTGGCTTTGCTGATGCTCTGTTCCGCAGGTGCCGGGTTTTATTGGTTGGAACCCAATGTACATAGTTATGCGAATGGTGTCTGGTTGGCTTTTACTACGATAGCTACTGTGGGTTATGGGGATATAGTTCCATCTACCCCAGCGTCCAAAATTTTTGCGGTGTTTATCGTCCTGCTTGGCTATGCCATGTTTTCTATAGTAACGGCCAATATTGCAGCCTTGTTTGTGGAGAAGGAAGAGGCCAATCTGGAAAAACAATTACATGCTGATATCCGGCACTTGAGCAGAGAGGTCGCTGCGCTCAGGGAGGAGTTGCGCAGCCGGGACCGTCTTTTCCTGGAGAGGGAAAAAGCAAGGGAGCCGAGACAGGCTGCGCAAACTGAATAATTTGCCCGGCAGCCTGAATGTAAATTAATTTTCTAGCAAGCAAATGCGCGAGTAATAATACGATCCATTAAAGCATTAGTTACCTTGCCATTCAAGCTTCCATACACGCGACCACATTCAGTATCTGTGCGGCTTTGTATGAAAGCGTTGGCGATATCTTCTTCTGCATATTTGGTCATCAGGAATGCCTGCGCTATGAGTACCAGTTTCTGAGTAATGCGACGGGCACTCAATTCTTTTGATTCGGCGGGTGCCTGCAAATCGAATTGTAGTTCTTGCACCATGTGCCTGACCTGGGCGGATGCTGAATTACTCCACAATTGCAACAGCAATTGCAAACCTTCCGGGTCTCTTTCCATCGCGCGCAATACATCCAGGCACATAACATTGCCTGAGCCTTCCCAGATAGAGTTGACTGGTGCTTCGCGATATAACCTCGCCATAGGGCCGGTCTCGACATAACCATTGCCGCCCCAGACTTCCATGCATTCACCAGTAAATTCCAGCGCACGCTTGCATATCCAGAATTTCGCAGCAGGCGTCATGATGCGTTTCCAGGCGCGTTGCAGGGCGTCGTCTGGTGCATCCAGTGCGCCTGCGAGATGCAGCATGAGCCTGGTTGCGGCTTCACTTTCCAGTGCCAGATCAGCCAGCACATTGCGCATTAAAGGTTGATCTGCCAGCTTCTTGTCGAAGGCCGTGCGGTGGCGTGCATGATGGATGGCTTGCACCAGCGCCTGCCGCATCAGGCCCGCGCTGCCAATGACGCAATCCAGCCGGGTCAGGTTGGCCATTTCTATGATGGTTGGTATGCCCCGACCTTCATTACCGATCATGACGCCATAAGCATCCTGGAATTCAACTTCACTGCTGGAGTTGGATTTGTTGCCCAATTTGTCTTTGAGTCTTTGTACCAGAATCGCATTCTTGCTGCCGTCAGGACGCCAGCGTGGCACAAAGAAACAGGACAATCCAGTCTCGGTTTTGGCCAATACCAGATGAGCATCGCACATGGGGGCAGAGAAAAACCATTTGTGGCCGGTCAATGCATAGGCTTGGCCTCGTCCTTCAGCACCCAGCGCCACGGCAGTCGTGGTATTGGTACGCACATCCGAGCCGCCCTGTTTTTCTGTCATGCCCATACCTATCAGGATGGATTTTTTCTGGGCTATCGGCAGGTCACGGGGGTCATGTTCCAGCGAGTACAGTTTGTCTTTGAGTTCAGCGAACAGCACAGCTTCGTTTTGCAGTACAGGGATTGATGCAAAAGTCATGGTGCTGGGGCATAAGGACCCAGACTCCACCTGCGACTGCATGAAATAGCCAGCAGCACGCGCAACATGCGCACCCATGCGCGGATGACTCCAGGGGCTGGCATGCAGGCCTTGCTTGCGCAATATCCCCAATAATTGA
>JAZJXP010000071.1:8001-52993 GCA_040390835.1 Pseudomonadota bacterium | reverse complement strand
CCCATATTTTTTCTCTGACCGCAGGTTTATTTGGTCTATCCCAACGCCGGAACTCCACACCCACTTTTTGCGCTTCTTCCAGCAGATACTGGATTTTCACATAGGAGTTGAAGCTTAATACGCTACCGTCAACCAGGGTAAATTCAAATGCATCGCCATCAGGTATATGGTTCGTCCATTTTATGAATGCAACTTCTGCCCAGCTTATTTCTCTTGAGCTGAACCATTGACGGTAAGTAAATCCGTTTTTCCCGACCTGGGGACGTTTGCGCATCAAGTGAAAAAAGCCAGTGCTCCCTAAATATCCGATAAAAAAGAATGGCAAGCCTATCAGCGTCATCATATTGGTAAGGACGAGCGAGATATTCAGTGGCAGGTTCAATCCAATCAGATTAAAGCAAGCGATGGTGAATATCCATACCATCAGCATGCAAGCTAGCCATATGGGGCAGGTCAACAGCAAGATCAGGAAAAGCATGACATCTAAGAGTGTGAAGCGGTCATTCATGGTGATATCTGTTTGCCTGCTTGCTGTCTGTGATACGAGTCTCTGATGCATTGCAATGTTCAAGGGCTTTTATGATGAACTGATTGGCTTCTTCGTAGTGCGTACGCGTTAATACATGTCCCGCGCCGGCGATGATCGTTCCTGCCTTGCTGCGTGTGGCTGCAAAAACATTATCCTTGCTGCCGTGTATTTGCATGATCTGGCATGCTGCAGGAGCAGGTTTCCAGCCCAGCAGTGCCGACAAGGCCCAGTCACGAAAATGCTGCTGCGTTGTTGACAGGCGTCTGCGCCGCTGGCGTGCCGACGGTATGGTGGCGGTGGCTGCCTCTTGCCCCAGCATTGTCCATTTCCAGATGTTGTCAGTACTGATCAGCTTGCCCAGTTGCCTTGCCATGCGCAAGCTGGTCGGCAGACCATGGACATCGCGGCTGGACGCAAATAACAGGCATGCTTTCGCTTGCAGGTGATGGGCCGCTTCCATTGCGACGATGCCGCCAAAAGATGCGCCACCTATCAGACATGGACCACCCGTATCAACGGTATGTGCCATGCGCTTTGCATACGCCGCCATACTTTCTGAGCGGGCTGGTGGTAGCCACTGCGCGACTTTTAAAGTGGGGAAGGCTTTTAGCTGCTCCGCAAATATGCGTGCCTCACCGTTGATACCAGGGAAGAAGATAATCGGGAGTTGATCCATGCTATTGCGGTATTTGCTCTTGCAAAAAGATGAGTTTGTCACTGCACAGTATAACGGATACAAGGCAGGGCTCCGGTGCAGGCGTCGCCGGGTTGGTCCGCTGCATCCGGTGAATATCAACAATGTCAGAATCGGCTGACCCCAGTTTGCCTACATCCCGGCAGTTCATTTACATCTGCTTACATTAATATTTATTTAATATATTAATTTTACTATACTGGTTTCCAGCTGCCAGCGTCACGCGCAGCTTCTGCCTCGATAACGTCTTCCATCAGCTGCTCTCAAATATCGAGGGAGGTTCATCCTTAGTCATCTGCATTAGCATCACCAGCATCGACAGTTCAGGCATTCACCTAATTTTATTCGGAGACAATATGAATTCATTCAAACTTATTTTGATGTCCGTTGCAATTTCAGCTTTTCAAATCAGTGCAGCCCATGCGGCGAATATTTCGCTGCGTGTTGCCTATAGCGATGGCAGGCAGGGTACCAGCTTTACGCCGGTGCGTGCCGAGCTGGGCGAATTTGCCCTGACGCCCAGTATGCCTGATAGCGGCCAGGGTGAGCCGTGGCGTGTCATCGCCAGAAATTCCCAGGGTACTATCATCCATGAAGTGCTGGTGCGTAATGCGCAGCAGCGTCATGTTGAAGCCTTCGACCCAAAAACCGGTGCCATCGACGTGTCGCAACAAGTCAGGCAGGCTGATGGTGTGTTTGAGGTTTCGCTGCCTTTTGATGAGAAGATCGCCAGCATAGAAATCCAGCCGCAAGCTGCGCGCGTCACGGGCATGGCGCTGCCACCGCCGCAGCCAGTTGTATTTAACCGTGCTGCACTCGATAAGATAGTACGCAGCAGCCAGGCGGCGCGCATGCAGCCTCCGCCATCTGCCGCTCCGGCAGCAACCGTCACCACCATCATCAATAATGGCCCGTCCAATGCACGCATGGACCTGGTCTTTGTCGGCGATGGCTATACCGCTTCCGAGATGAGCAAATGGCATACAGACGCGCAAAAAGTCATTGATGGCTTCATGGCCGACCCCCTGTTTGCCGCCAATCGCGCCAGCATCAATGTGTACCGCGTTGATGTTGCCAGCAATCAGTCGGGTGCGGATGAGCCGGACAAGGGTGTCTATCGCGACACCGCCATGGATGGCAGCTTCTATTGCTATAACATCGACCGCCTGCTCTGCGTGAACTCGACCAAGGTATATGACATCGTCGGCTCTGTACTTGCGCCTGACAAGCGCGATGTCATTGTCGTGGTGTCCAATTCCACGCGCTATGGCGGTTCGGGCGGTGAGATAGCGACCTTGTCCATGCATGCGCAGTCTGTGGAAATTGCCCTGCATGAGATAGGCCACACCGCTTTTGCCCTGGCCGATGAATATGACTACGGCACCTGCAGCCTGAGTGCAGAACCGAGCTCCGGTGATGTGTCACTCAACGGCACGCGCAATGTCAAATGGGGCAGCCTGATCTCGTCGTCCACAGCCGTGCCGACAGGTTTGGGGCAGTATGCCAATGGTACGGTCGGCACCTTCCAGGGCGCACAATATTGCAAGACCGGGAAATATCGCCCCACAGAAAACTCGCGCATGCGTACGCTGGGTTATCCATGGCACGCAGTCAATGAAGGTTTGGCCAGAACCGTGTTTGCTTCGTACACACCAACAGGCGGTCCAGTCACCCAGACCGGTAGCCTGACCAACGGTGCCACGGCCAATGCGCCCAGTGCATCACCTGGCTATATCCAGGCAGGCAATGGCACCTATAGCGTACAGTTGAGCGGCCCCGCAGGCACCGACTTTGACCTCTACCTGTATAAATATTCGGGTAGCGCCTGGGTCAAGGTCGCCGCCAGCGAAGGCAACTCATCGACCGAATCTATCAACTATGCAGGTACGGCGGGCTATTACTATGTGCAAGTCAAATCGTATTCTGGCAGTGGAAATTACACGGTAACTTACACCTTCCCACCCAAATAGTGGTTGTGCGGGCGTTTTGAATTATTTAAGGCAAAACGCCCTCCCTTGGATCTGACTGAAAGTGCAGTGAGGGTGGTGCGATTGATTGTGTTTTTGATATTTATATCCTGCGAAAACGATGATATATTAACAAGCAGTTTCTTAAATATAAATGTAAAAGTACTTCATTGGAGGGTGTGATGGATGAAAACAAAGAGCTGGGCTCTCCAGAAAGTATGGACAATAAGACGGAGCAAACAAAGGTGGCTGAGCTAGCTGACAAGAAGGCGCAAACAGAAACCATTGAGTTGGACAATAAAATTAAACATGCACAAATCGAAAAAACGCGTGCGGAAACGGCAAAAGTCATCAATGAAGCCCAGGCTATTCTAAGAGATTCAAAGAATGCATTTTGGTCTGAGAATATAAAAATTCTCGGTGCTGTTGTCGTTGGTATCGGTGGCGTTATTGTAGGTTATCATCAGTATGAAGTCGCAGAGTTAAAAGAGAAAATTGCAGCAAGCGAATTGTCCCAGGCAGAGAAAGAAAGAGACACTGTGAAAAAAGATCTTGCAGAAGCTTTGACGGCGAGGAAAACTGCAAAAGTCGAGATGGAAGAGGCAATAAAAAAACGGGATAGCGCTGTTAACGAGCGGGTAGACGCAGAGAAGGCGATTGCTGAGTTAAAAGCAAATCTGACGGATTTGACAGCAAGAGCAAAAGAAGAAAAACCGTCATTGATTAAATCAGCACTGACGTACGTACAGTTTCAAGGCGATATCCAGCGCAATACCATTAATGAGTTAAGGAGTGATTTGAAAGCCCATGGTTTTGAAGCGACAGGTGCTCAACGCGTTGGAGGGAATTATAGCAATGAAATTCGCTATTTTTCTGAGTCAGATCTGCAAAACGCTCAAAAGCTGGTGAGCATTACTGAAAAATTCTTTGAAAATATAAACTGTGCAGAAAAATTCAAACTCACTAAAACACAGAGTCAGCAGAAGACGCCACCACCTCTTGAAATCTGGATTTCGGCCAGGTGCAAGGGTTGAATGTGATCTGACAGTCGCCGTTTTTTAATCGGCTAACTGTCAGAGCAGGTCGCGACTACTACATATAAAGAGACGGCGTAACAATATGGTTATAGCACTTGTCTCTGGTTTTAAAAACGCCAAAGCAACCAGCAATATTACCTTATTCTTTTGGGACAAATTTGTCCTGACGCTCCCCCAGCAATACCCATGTCAACAGCCCGGTCAGCAGGGTAATCAGGGCCAGTATGCGCAGCAATATCTGGAATGCCTTGCCATAGGCGGCGACCAGGCTGCTGCCTGACAAGGCGGGTAAAGCCGCGAGCGTGCTGGCGAGGTCGCCATTCGCCAGCCTTTGTGCAGGTTCTGACAAATTTCCCTCCAGCCCTGTTGGCAATGCACTCTGTATCAGGGCCGCCAAAATGGCACTGACTATCGCCAGGGCTATGCCTTCCCCCGCGACACGGGTAGTGCTGAAGATGCCTGCTGCCATGCCTGCACGCTCTTTGGGTACGACACTCACGGCCAGCCCATCCATCAGGCCCCAGGGCAGGGCTGTCCCCAGACCTATGATCATCAGGGGCGGAATGTATAGTGAACTTGCCTGCCCTGGCGCTATCATGCTCAGGTATAGCAGACCCAGCGCCGCAATCAGCAAGCCTGTACCGCAAATCACACCGACTGATGCCCAGCGGGTCAGCCAGGCTGCCATCATAGGCACGCACAACATAGGGCAGGACAAAGCCAGCATCAGCCAGCCTGTACCAATTTCGCCCAGTTTTTCTATACCGATAAAGCGGCCAGGCAAGAGTATCAATAACACGACAAAAGAATAGGCCGGTGCAGCAGCCAGGAATTGCGCGCCGACAAAGCGTGGATAGCGAAACAATGACAAATCCAGCATGGGCCTCTTGTGCCGTTTTTCCAGCACCACAAACATCAGCAGCAATAATACTGCCGCTGCCAACAGGCCAAGAACGGCCAGATCATGCCAGCCCCTGGCAGGTGCCAGCAGCAGCGCAAAGGTGAAGCTGGAGAGGGCAGCCGTAAAGCTCAGGGTGCCGCCCACATCCAGCGATGTTGCCTGCGGATCTTTTGAGTCATGCATATACAGCCAGGCGAAGACCAGCGCCAGGGCGGCCATCAGGCTCATCGCCATAAAGACGGAACGCCAGCCAAACCAATTGACCAATACACCGCATAGCAAAGGGCCAAATGCCAGCCCCACACCAAAAGTCGTGCCGACAAAGCTAAAGATGCGTGTTCTTTGTTCAGCTTCAAATTCCTGTGCCAGCGCAGCCAGGCCACTGGCAAAAGCCGCTGCTGCACCCAGCCCCTGGCCTGCGCGCAAGACATCAAACCACAACAGGCTTTGCACACCCGTCAAAGCCAGCGACGTCAGCAGGAAAATAGCCATGCCCATCATGAAGAGCCGCTTGCGGCCATACTGGTCTGCCATGGAACCTGCGGCCAGCAGAGAGCTGCCAAAGCTCAGCATGAAGGCATTTGTCACCCAGTTGAGGGCCAGTGAAGAGCCGCCCAATTCCCTCTGTATGGCGGACAAGGCGACTGCTGGCCCGGTAAAGCTGACAGGCATGCTCAGCGCCGCCAGGCAGACAGCCACCAGCGTGAATAGCTTTCCAGAGCGTTGAACAGGGATGCCTGGCAACATTGCAGATGATGTATCCATAAGATTGCTTACCTTTAAAAGTCGAGGCAACGAGGCTTGCCAATAAGGAGTGCCAATAAAGAATTGATGATATTCAATCTGCAATGAATGAAAAACAGGCTTAAAATCTCTACATAAGAGAATATTTTTCCGGAATGCCATGAAAAATGCAGAAAGCCTGATTGAATTAAGTGCCTTTACCCATGCGGCAGAATTGCGCAGCTATGTCGCGGCGGGCCGGGTGCTGGGGGTATCCTCGTCTGCCATAGGCAAGAGTGTGATGCGCCTGGAAGAAAAGCTGGGCGTACGCCTGCTACACCGCAGCACCCGCCACATCAGCCTGACTGCTGAAGGCGAGCTGTTTTATGAGCGCTGCCTGCGTATACTCGCAGACATCGACGATGCCCAGGCCGAGGTCATCAGTATGTCGTCCAGCCCGCGCGGCAAATTGCGCGTCAGCCTGCCTGTCATCGCTTACCGGATGTTGCTGCCGGTGCTGCCTGCATTTGCTGCACAGTACCCCGAAGTTAAACTTGATCTTGATTTCAATGACAGGCTGGTCGATGTCATTGATGAAGGCATCGATGTTGCCATAAGAAGTGGTGACCTGACAGATTCGCGGCTGACAGCCAGAACCCTGGGGCCTTTCCGTTTTCATATTGTCGGCTCACCGGCCTATTTTGCCCAATATGGAATGCCACAAAATCCGGCTGATCTGCAACACCACAAATGCCTGCACTATAAATTTCCTACCACTGGCAAATTGCAGGAATGGGGTATCCCGCATGATGTGGGTAGCTCTGCGCGCCTGCCAGCGGACCTGGTCTGCAATAACATAGAAGCCCTGATCCTCGCCGCCAGCCAGGGCATGGGGCTGGCGTACCTGCCGGACTTTGTCATGCGTGAGCAACTGCGCTCTGGGGCATTGCAGACTGGGCTCGGTCTATACGTACAGACTGGCGGGGTGTTCTCGGTGCTATGGCCATCAAGCCGCTACCTGTCACCCAAGTTGCGTGTCTTTGTTGATTTTATTTGTGAGCATATTGTGTTGGGTGGTGGGTGAGTTTGGTCACCGTATCTTCCGTTTTGCTGGCGCTTGGAGACGCGGCCTTACTTGCTTATCAGGATATCCTGACTATCGTTATTCCTGCGCAGGCAGGAATCTATCGTATTCAATATTCATGCGATTGAGGCACAATAGCCGGTAGGTTGCATTGCAAAGCACCGGTTGATGAACGACGAAATCTGCTAGAAATAATTTGGAGTAGTTGGCAGTAACTAGAGTTCGATCAGAATTCAAATAATAAATTCTGTCAAAGTGAATCAATACTGATTAACTTTTTTGAGTAAGCGATCAAGAGTGGCTGCAGGGGAGCGTGAATTTACTTCGACTTCTTTCGGTGGAAATAGTAATTCCAAGGCTGAAATTCGATCAAATTGAATAATGATACGAATGAACACTTCTAACGAATCACACTTCCCTAACTCAAATCGTTTATATGTCCGTAGTGGAATCTGGCACGCTTCGGCAAATGCTGACTGTGTAAGGTTTTGGCGGCGGCGTTCTAAGCGAATGCGATCTGCAATCCTTGTGCAAAGTGAGATGGCGGATACTGAGCTGGTCTTATCGAAAGATGGCAGAGACATGTTTTTACTTTAATAAAGTGCCAAAAATGGCACCAAATTTGTGGATAATTATTAGTTATGCACAGAATTCTAATTGAAAAGTTGAGTGAGAGGTATAATTGGCGTAACAATTCTACAGATTAGATTTCTAATGTTCTGACTTTATAAAGTATGACAGCGCTGCCATTAATGAATTAATTCGCATGAAATGACCCTTACAAATACTCCTAAGCTAGAAACTCAAACCTTTGATTGTCAACCGAGACTTGTGCTAGTTGATACAAATTGTTTTTTGAGACTGTATCACTCTCCTGTGAGACCATTTCTTGGGGAGATTGTCGGTGGATACAAGCTTTTGACATTAAACACTTTAATTCAAGAGTTCCATCGAAGTAAGCGGCTTCAGGAGTTTTATGCCTGGTTAATGCCAGATATCAAAGCAGAAGACTTAAGCAAGGTGGCTATTCAAACTACAATTGGAGAGAACGCGAGTATTAAACAGGAACGTATTGATCATGAGGGTTATGTTCAGAGTGTAATTTCGTTGCATTGCCAAAAGGAAAATACTTCAATTCGTAGCCTTTCTGGTCGGGATTTGGATTTGCTCGCAACAGCAATTGTAATGGAGGCAGTAGTTGCCACTGATGAGTGGCCTTTACGTCTTGTCGTGAATGATTTGATGAGCGTTGCAGGTGAGTATGAAATGGGCTTGTTCTCGAGTGTGGATATGCTCCACTTATTAGAGGTTGATGGAAAATTGACTCCAGATGATCGTAAAATGACAATCAAATCTTGGCTTCGTTACGAAGAAAAGCTTCCTCGAGAGTGGAGAGAGGTTTATCGGAGGTTGTTTGGTGAGCAACCTCCTTCGTTGTGAAATTCAATACTTTGAAAGGGCGTGCGAAAGCTCAAGTGCTTGCCCTAAGTCAATATTTAATGCGGATGCAATAAATGACGGAGATCGCCCACCTTCACTTGCTTGCCATTTGGCTAGTGCTTTAAATATGGGTGTTTTGAAGGCTTTTTCAGAATTTTCTATGTAGTCTGAAGTATCGAGTGATTGTGGCCCAAATAATGAATACGCTACGGTTGGTACCAACTCACGATTTGCATTCCATTCTTCCCAGAATGCACTGGTTTCTAAGCCAGTTGGGTGCCTGCCAACTTCAAGAGCCAAGCGATCTGTTTGACGAATAACTGTTACAACAGAGATGTCAAATGCATCGGCTATAAATTTCGCATGTTCAAGTGGCGATTGGCTATTAACAATACTGTCAAGTGCCTCAATTGCAGCATCCCGCGGAAATAATAGTTCTTGAGCAAATCGTTCGGCAAACAATTCACCATCATCTCCTTGTAACGTGTGAAGTGAATAACAATGAGCAAGTTCATGAGCTAACCAATAGTTGAAATCATCATTTCGGGCATTTAAACTAAAAATGACCCACGACATTTTTGATTCAGGAAGATAAACGCTTAGAGCATTTTCATGCCCCTGTTTTTCGCCAGTCCATAGAACTGGCACTAAAATTGAGCCAAAAGAATGATGCAAATCAAGAAGTTGTTCGCGAGTCAATGGGGCGTTAGGAGTCAGTCCTATCCGCATTCGAGTTTGTTGTGCAACTTTACGTATGTAAATTTCATCTACAGATGGTGTTTCCAGGGACGGAGGAGTAAATAACAGTTCTCCTCGTACAAAAGGTACCAATTCACGTAAATGCCGCGCCAACTCGTTTGCTGCCTCCATTGCCTCGTCAGTTGCAGCGGTATTCTTTTGGGTTCTATATGCTACAACTGGCTCTGCAAGCATTTGTTCGTTACCAAACAAACTTGGAACATCTAGTCCAAGAACTTCGGCAAGAATTTTGAGTTTGCTCGGACGTGGTATTGATTCGCCGGAAAGCCAATTAGATACCGCTTCTCGACTTACTACGCATCGATCTGCTAGGGCGGTTTGGCTAAGTCCTAGCGAACTCATTGTAGTTTTCAGCAATTCTAAATTAAGCATGGGCAAGGGCCACGTCTAAATGAACGTAGATTCCGTCAAGTTTTGTCAAGTTTAACTATACCAAAATTTTTTGAAGGGTGCTAGTTTTTTGTTGTTAAATGTGATAGGGGATAATTCTGCATGAGTTAATATTTATGCAAACAATGATCTACCTTGAGAAAAATATTAGTTCCCTTCACTACTACCCCACCACCTTTGGCCAGCTAAACCTGAACGCTGCCCCGCGTGGCTGGTTGGCGGCAAGGCTGATGCCGCCGCCGAGGGATTCTATGGTTTTCTTGATGACGGCCAGGCCCATGCCGCTGCCTTCTACTTCGTCGCGGGGGCGCAGGGTCTGGAACATGGCGAACACGCGTTCGTAGTGTTCAGGGGCGATGCCGGCACCGTCGTCGGCGACTTCGAAGAGGTAAAACTGTTCATCAGGAGAAGGTAGCGAACGCACGATGATGTGGCCGCGGGCTTTGTCGTGGTGTTTGATGGAGTTGTTGATGAGGTTGCGCAAGACCAGTTCGAGGGCAACTTTCTGGGTGTCAGCTTTGGGGAAGCTGCCTTGCAGTTCCAGCGCATACGAGGCGTCGCTGCAGCATAGTTCAAAGACATCGCGCACCATCTCGGCAAAGTCGATGTTTTCTATACTGCCGCCCAGGTTGTCGGCGCGGAAGTAGAGCAGCAGGTCGTCCAGCAGTTTTTCCATGCGGGTGATGCGAACGCGCATGAGGTGCAGGTGTTCACTGGTTTCTTCATTGATCTGGCCTTCCAGGTCTTCGGTGATCCAGGTGGCTAACTGGTTGACGCCACGTAGCGGCGCTTTTAAATCATGCGAAGCGACATAGGCAAAATCTTTCAGTTCCTGATTGCGGCGCGAGAGTTCATCAGTAAAGCGTTTGCGTTCTGACATATCGACTATGGCCGACAAGGTCTTGACACCATCAGCGGTATCGATGGGATTAAGGCCGACTTCAACCGGGAATTCTGTACCGTCCTTGCGTAGGGCATACAGCTCACTGGCCTTGCTGGTGGTGGCGGCTTCTTGCTGGGCAAAGTAAGTGGCAGGCAGGCCGGGATCTGGTTCACGAAAACGCTCGGGCACCAGCATATCGAGCGGCTGGCCCATGAGTTCTGCGCGGGTGTAACCAAACAGTTGTTCTGCACGGCCATTCACCATTTCTATCAAGCCATTGCTGCCCACCAGTATCATGGCATTGGGGGCGGCATTCACCACCTGGCGGAAATGTCTTTCACTTTGCGTCAGGCGGGCGGCCATCTTGTAGCCATTGCTGAAGTCACGTGCGCTGAGCGACAGGCCGAAGATATTGCCGCTGGCATCGCGTATGGCTGAGATGGTCAGTGACACCGGTATCTCACTGCCATCGGCACGCCTGCCCATGGTTTCAAACTGGCCTATGGCGCTGTTTTTTTGCAGCAGTTGAGCCAGGGTTCCGTGGTCGGGCAACTGGCCATCAGGGAAAAGTGATTCAAACGGTTGGCCGAGGATGGCATCATGCGCATGTCCGAACAAGGCGCTGGCGGCATTGTTCCAGCTGATGATGCGGCCATTCAGGTCGCTGCCTATGATGGCATCGTCGGATGAGTTGACGATGGCGGCTAATAATGTAGCCGGCGCATCATGGTTGCCGGTATCTGCGCTGGTATCTATGCTGGTATTCGTGTTGGTATTTGCCATAAACTTAAAGCGCCTCTGCCGTATTGCGTGGCCAAGTGAATTTGAACATGGCACCGCGTGGCTGGTTGGCGCTCAATTTGATGTTTCCACCCAGTGACTCTATGGTTTTTTTGATGATGGCCAGGCCCATGCCGCTGCCTTCGACTTCATCACGCGGGCGCAGGGTCTGGAACATGGCGAACACGCGGTCATTGTGCTCAGCCGCGATGCCGGGGCCATCATCACAGACTGCAAATTCCAGCCACTGTTCATTCGGGATGGAGTGGACGGCGATGCAACCCCGTTTGGTATCGTGGTGTTTGATGGCATTGCTGATGAGATTGCGGAACACCAGTTCCAGCGGTACCTTGTGAGTATGGCAGCGCGGGAAATCGCCTTGCAGTTCCAGGCTGAAAGACTGGTCAGGACAACACAGGTCAAACACATCGCGCACCAGTTCGGCAAAGTCGATATGCTCTACCGTGCCACCCAGTTGCCCGGCGCGGAAGTAGAGCAGCAAATCATCAAGCAGCCTTTCCATGCGCTTGATACGTATGCGCATCAGGCGCAGGTGTTCATTGGTGTCATCATCAATCTTGCCAGCCAGGTCTTCAGTCAGCCAGGTAGCCAGTTGATCAACCCCACGCAAGGGTGACTTGAGATCATGCGAGGCGACATAGGCAAAATTATTCAACTCCTGATTACGCCTCGATAGCTCATCAGTGAAGCGTTTGCGCTCAGAGATATCGACAATCGCCGACAAGACCTTGAGGCCATCCGCAGTTTGTATGGGATTCAGGCCAATTTCAATCTGGAATTCGCTACCGTCCTTGCGCAAGCCAAACAGGTCGCGGCCACTACCCATGGCACGAGTGCTGGGGCTGGAAAAATAATGGGCGCGCAAATCCGGGTGTTGTGGGCGGAAGCGGGCAGGGATGAGGATTTCCATAGGCTGGCCCAGCAATTCTGCACGCTGGTAGCCAAACAGGTGCTCGGTTTGGGCATTGACCATTTCTATCATGCCACTGCTGTCTATCATGACCATGGCATTGGGCGCTGCTTCCACCACGAGGCGGAAGCGTTCTTCCTGGCGCTTGCGTTCACTGATATCGACAATGGCGGACAAGACTTTGAGACCATCGGCAGTTTCTATCGGGTTCAAACCAATTTCTACCGGGAATTCTGTACCATCTTTGCGCAAGCCAAACAGGTCACGGCCCGTACCCATGGTACGGCTGCTGGGCTGCATAAAGAAGTCGGTCCGCAAACCGGGGTGATGGGCACGGAAGCGCGCTGGTATCAAAATTTCCATGGCCTGGCCCAGCAATTCTTCACGCTCATAACCAAAGATTTGTTCGGTCTGGGTGTTCACCATTTCTATGATGCCCTGGCTGTCTATCATCACCATGGCATTCGGCGCAGCTTCCACCACGAGACGGAAGCGTTCTTCCTGGCGCTTGCGCTCAGTAATATCAACGATGGCGGACAAGACTTTGAGGCCATCTGCAGTTTCTATCGGGTTCAGGCCTATCTCTACCGGGAATTCTGTACCATCCTTGCGCAGGGCAAACAAATCACGCCCGCGCCCCATGATGCGGCTGACAGGGTTGGCAAAGTAGCCAGTGCGCAGGCTGGGGTGATGGCGCTGGAAGCGTGAGGGGATCAAAATTTCCAGGGGTTTGCCCATCAATTCTGAACGGGTATAACCAAAGATAGCCTCGGTCTGCGAATTCACCATTTCTATCAGACCACGGTGGTCTATCATCACCATGGCGTTCGGTGCGGCATCCACCACCTGGCGAAAATGCCGTTCGCTTTGCGTCAGGCGGGCAGCCATGCGGTAACCCACACTAAAGTCACGCGCAATCAGCGACAGGCCGATGATATTGTCGCCATCGTCACGCATGGCAGAAATCGTCAGTGCTACAGGCAGTTCAGTCCCATCCTGGCAGCGCCGCATGGTTTCAAAATGGCCTATCGAGGCACCTTGTTGCAAGAGTTTGATCAGTGATAAATGGTCAGGCAATTGCCCGGCAGGGAATAGGCTGGCGAAGGGGCGCTGGTAAATCGCCGTGGCGCTATACCCGAACAGGATTTCTGCTGCATGGTTCCAGCTCAGGATATTACCGCTGAGGTCACTGCCTATGATGGCATCGTCGGCAGAGGCGACGATGGCCGCCAGCAGGGCGTGTTGTTCATTGATGCGCTCTGGTTTGCTCCCTGGCTTGTGATTGCTATCTGCTTCATTGCGGTCCGATGGGGTCATGGCGGAAGCTTCCAGTCAGGTAGCGATCTTCAAATTCACTCGATGGAATAGGGCGCGAATACAAAAAACCCTGCAACAGTTCACAACCACGTTCAGCGCAGAACTGCGCCTGGCGTTCAGTCTCTACTCCCTCGGCCACCAGCGACAATTCCATGGTTTGGGCAAAAGCGATCATGGCAGACAGCAGCCGTTCTTGTGACTCACCCTTGCCAATGCCGGCGACAAAGCTCTGGTCTATCTTCAGTACATGGATAGGGAAGAGTTTCAAATGCCCGAAGGATGAATAACCAGTACCAAAATCATCAAGCGATAGCTTGACCCCGCGCCCCACCAGCTTGTGCAAAATCGCGGCAACATGGCTGGGGTCACGGACCAGGGCATTCTCGGTGATTTCCAGCTCCAGGTAACGTGGGTCCAGGCCACTGGTGCGCAAGGCTTCATCCACGGTATAGATCAGGTTGTCACCCTGCAATTGTATGGCTGATACATTCACCGCCATCGACAAGTCTTGCGCATGCAAGAACGGCAGCGAACGCCATTCCTGCAACTGCGCGCAGGCCGTGCGCATGACCCACTGGTCTATCTCAAACATCAGGCCCAGCTCTTCTGCCATGGGCAGGAAAATGCCCGGCGTCAGCACGCCTTCTACCGGATGGTGCCAGCGCAGCAGCGCTTCCATGCCGCCTATGCTGCCATCGAAAGGATTGATCTTGGCCTGGTAATACACTTGCAGTTGTTCGTTGCGCAGGGCATGGCGCAAATCGCGCTCCAGGTACATGCGATGGCGCACAGCCTGGTGCAACTGGTCAGAATAAAAATGGCTCTGGTTGCGCCCCTCTTGCTTGGCGCGGTACATGGCAATGTCGGCGCACTTCATGAGTTCAGTCGCATCATTGGCGCAAGAACCAAACACTGCGATGCCTATGCTCATGGTGACATGCCATTCAAGACCATCCAGCACGATGGGTTTTTTGAATGCTTCGACAATGCGGGTAGCCAGCAGAATGGCCTGGTCAACCCTGTCCATGTCCTGCACCAGCACCACAAACTCATCACCCCCCAGGCGTGCCAGCAAGTCGCTGCCGCGCGTGGTGGTGCCCAGGCGGCGTGCCACCTTGATGAGCAACTGGTCACCTATCGCATGACCATAGGTGTCATTCACATTCTTGAAACGGTCAAGGTCGAGCAGCAGCACCGCCATCTTGCCATGCAGGTTTTCACGTTTGGCGCGGCTGACAGCAAAGGCCAGCGCACGCTCAAAATCATAGCGGTTGGCCAGACCAGTGAGGGCATCATGTTCTGCCAGTTCGCGCAACTGGTTATAGCTGCGGCTGAGTTCTGATTCGAGCTTGTGGCGGTGGCGTGCCTGGTGTACCGCACGCATCAGGCGGCGGGCATTGACTTCTTCTTTCAGCAAAAAATCTTGCGCGCCAGCTTCTATGGCTTGCTCGGCCAGGCTCACATCTTCCTGGTGCGTCAGCATGATGATGGCGGTGTGATGGGTTTTATCCAGGCGCAGGCTTTTTAATACTTCGATGCCGTCTCGGTCAGGCAGGCGATAGTCGAGCAGGATAACATCGAACAGGGTCTCCTTGGCTTTCAGCAAGCCATCCAGGGCATTATTCGCTTCAACGATTTTGACGCTGACAGAAACCTGTTTCAGCGCACGAATGACATTACGCCTGTCGATTTCATCATCATCAATAATGAGGATATCAAGCGTAGAAGTTTGCGGTGGCGCGGTCAGCATCATGATTACACCTCAGGCAACGGGTAGTTCAACTACCCGCCAGTAATGGTCGAGCATTTCAGTAACACGCATGAAGCCATCGCCTACATGCTGTTTGACGATATAACCGGCCACATGTTTGGAATAAGCCATGAGCTTGTCCTGGTCATCCTGTGAAGTGGTCAGTACGAATACAACTGCGGACGACAGGTTTTTGTCTTGCCGCAGCTCTGCCAGCATCTCTTGCCCGTTCATGCGCGGCATATTGATGTCCAGCAAAATCAGATAGGGGCGTGGCAAGCCCTCGGGCGAGCGCAAAATTTCCAGCGCCTCGACGCCGTCATGGGCACGCACGATGGGGTTGGCGATCTTGAGTTTTTTCAGTGCGCGCTCTATACCCAGCACATCAACGTCGTCGTCATCGACAACCAGGATGGTGACCGGTCTGGTTTGCGGAATGCTGTCATTCATTTGACACCTTTCGCCTGCGCACAATGATTAATGATACTCCAAGGCAACATTGCTGCAACGCGAAATTTGTAACAGTCCATCTCTAAGACGGCATTTGTAACAAGCCCACCGCAGCACAATTTACCTATGAAAAAGCCCTGGTCACCTGCCTGTAAACCAGTGCAAATATATCATGATTACCAAATTTACATTTATATTATGCAATTGTCCATATCGCTGCCATATTGATATGATTAATTTGCATTTGTTGACTCTTTTGTGGTTAGAGTTGATTTTGCCGTGAAGTAATAATGCGCCTGCGGTTTTTTTTTGTATGTAGGAAAATGCCTCGTCATTCAAAAATTCAGGCAGGTAAACATATTCGCTTTCATGGTCGTAATTTTGTGCGAAGTGGATTGATGCCAGCACTGTCAAATTTCCCGTTTTGCAATAACAAAGGATTCGATACAATCAGCCTCAGTTTTTGCCATCCTGGCAAGCAAGGCAGGCCCTGATACCACTATGGAATTCACAGGAAACCGCATGACAGAAGACAAATATCCCTTCGCTTTGCAAGACAGATACACCTACCCGCGTGAATACCGCATCAAGCCCATCTGGCGCGTCTCGATTTCTTTGCTGGCGCTGATCTTTATCGCAGGTGGTTTGGCCGGCGCAGTGCTGGAAGCGGCAGTGCTGCGCGCATCGGGCATGCTGGCTTGGTTGGTACTGCTATTGAGTCTGGCCGTCAGTGCCCTGGGCCTGTACATGCTGCTCAAAACCCTCAGGTATAAAGTGGTGCTGCACAGCGATGCCATAGAAGTACAAGAAATGTCTGCCACAACACGCCTGCAGCGCACCCAATTACAAGGCCGCCGCATGGTGCGCCGTAACAATTCGCCAGAAGAGACACAACTGATTCCACGCGAACTTCATGAGAAAAAAATCCACATCCCCAAAATGCTTAAAACCGATGCCGCCTTCCAGGCATGGATGAACACCATCACAGACCTCGATCAGCAAGACCAGCAAAAAACCCTGGATGAAATTGCCGCCGACACCAGCCTTGGCAGCAACAAAGAAGAACGCCTGCAAAAACTCGCCACCGCAAAAAAGAGAGCCAATCTGCTCAACGGCGCAGCCTTTGTTCTATCCATCTGGATGATCATCTACCCGCAACCCTATCAGTTATTAATGCTGGTGTTGCTGGCCATGCCCTGGCTGGCCCTGCTGCTCATGAAGACCGCAAAAGGCATCTACCAGATCGACGGCAACACCAAAGACATCAAACCCAACCTCGCCATCATGATCTTCATGCCCGGCCTGGCCCTCATGATGCGCGCACTGACAGACTTCAACCTCGTCAATTACACCCCAGTCCTGCAAATGGCACTCGCCTGCAGCCTCACCTTCACCGCCCTGGCCCTGCACCTCGACTGGCCCCTGCGCAGCAAACCGCTTATGATACTGGTATCCACAGCCATCTCTTTCGCCTACGGCTACGGCGCAGCAGGCCTGCTCAACGCCCAGCTTGACCACGGCACTGCAGAAACCTATCAGGTGCAAGTGTTAAGCAAGCACATCTCCCACGGCAAACATACTTCCTATCATTTGCAAATCGCTCCCTGGGGACCAGTCAGTCATGCTGATGATGTGACTGTTGAGAGTGAGGTCTATAACAGCATTGCGAGCGGTGGCATGGCTTGTGTGGCCTTGCACAAAGGGAGTTTGCATTTGCCGTGGTTTGTGGTGGGGGCTTGTGAGGAGAGGGGTTTGTGATCGCAGGAATTTGTCTGAGAGTACGAACGAAAATCTATCGTACTTGATGGTTATGAGTTGCGTGGATTTCAGAGCAGATCGTAGGGCGCATTATAATGCCCCGTATGTGAGCATCATCCACAGCGCCTCTAAATAAGGGACTGGTGCATGCACAATTCAATATGCACAAGCTTTTGATGAATGCATTACTTGAGAATATTCTTACGAAAAATTTAAGGAGTTGTGCATGGAGAAAAAACTACGCCTTAAGATGATTGCGGCATTTTCGGCGGAGATGGAAAAAGCTTTTCCAGAGTTCTTGCCCGTAAAGATAAAGTCCATGTATATCTGGCCAGGAGAATCTGTGTGGGAAAGAACTACAGAAAGCAGCAGCTCTTTTATTGTTCTTAGCCCAGATCCAAAAGGGCAAAGAGATGAGATGACTATAGAACTGGGATGGTCCCGTTTTAAGCGATTTCCCGAATTGATGCAGAGACCTTCAATTACTACAACTGAGAGTATTTCTACTGCCAATAATCTCAATGAGGGTTCTGTCAGGATTGGTAGTTTGTGTGAAGATGGCGTGGATTGGGTGCATATAAATGAAGAAACTATTTCTGAGACGGCCTCAATTTTTATTTTAAAGCTACGTCAACATGGCATGCCATTTCTAAATCATCTTGAGGTATAGCGCAGGTGCAATTACCTTACACTTGACCACCTACGCAGCTTGATTTGATACAGTTGTTGGAAACCATATTTATTGAAACTAAAGGGATTGTAATAATGAGAGTCTGTTACAAGAAATTCTGGAAGCCAATCCTGATCGAGAAATTGCATAGTACTCTCCCGGAATTTACTCTGAAAGAGACGCCTTCAAGGAAGGTGGCAGATGATGCAAAGCCATCAGGAAAGCCTGTTGTATTTGCTTGGAACCCAGTTGATAAATTGACCTTCACCATGGAATTTTCCACGCATCCTCGTTTAGATTATTTTGAAGCGTATTGCAAATGGTCAGAGGCAGGGAAGCTAAAAGCAGGTGTTCCATGGACGATGGAACCTTTTTCAGATGAAGTTATTTCTGCGCCGAGTGCGACGGTTTTTTTCCAATTGCTGTCAGGCCCAATGGCTGGTTTCAAACCGGAAGAAATTGCATGGAAATGGCCATTCTGGGAGCCAAATTCGACAATAGATGATATGGCTGCTTTCCAGGAAGAATTCATGGCCGATGAAATGCGCGAGATTGGCGATGATGAAGCGAAAACGCGGGTTGAACTGGCCATTGACAAGGCCGTGGCTGACGTTAAACGTTGCGCGTTACCTTGGTTTGAGAAAAAACTTGCATGGTATCAGCAGCGAGAGCTGGTCTGATATTTCTATGTTTTTGGCCTTGCGGGGCGACAGAGTTAAATTATACTAATCACACTTGCGAGCGACGAATCGATAAATGGAGAAGTAAAAACTTGCAGATGAGATACATGGAATTTCCTGTAATACGGCACCATCCATCTAAATTATATAATCGGATTCGTCATGGGGAAATACGACGCGTGGGTTAAAGAAAACTATAATCACCTATATCTTTGTGACGATGAAATAAGTAAATCAGTAATAGCCTTGCATCTTCTTTTGACAGAGTTAAGGGTTGTCTCTTCCGCTATTTATCTCGGTACGACTTCTGCGGATTATTTGCCGCAGCTTAGAAAGTGTTTTGAGCATTCTTCTTTTATCGAAAGCCTTAAGTGGATTCAATCACTTGAAGATGTTTACGGCAGGCCCATACATTTGGACAGGGAGTCAAGAGAGGATTACTTGTTAAGTTCCCCTGCTGTCCTCATTCAGTTAGATAAGTATGCAGATCAAGATACCAGGACTTTACAGTATCTCTTGCCAGAAATAGATATGCTGTTAGATCGACTCGTCGCAGAAAATGGGGGCGGGGGCAACATGGAGTCATGGGGAAATAGACCACAGATTAGTTAAAGAAAATGAGAAGGGGATGAGTTTATTGGATGTAGAGGAATAGATTTATTGCGTAACGTAATCGCACGCATGCTGAGCAACACACACATGAATCCCATTGCTAGGAATGATCCTGAAATTGTCCAAAATACTACACGCCACTATAATTTTATCTGAGCAGTTTTTTTAAATGCATGCAGGTGTTAAATGCCAATAGGTATTAAATTCTTTTTCACTATAGCCACTGCTGTCGTTGCAGTCCTGATTTATTTTTCAGGGTCGGGGAAAGGTAGCGCCAGACCGGATTGGATGTGGAAGCCAGGAAAAACTGATCCAGTTCGTAATTTGCTTTTTCGATCCGAAGGTTCCGCAAGACGGCATATGAAGACATGTGTTCTGATCTTGTTTGCATTGGCGTTGCTACTTCTCTGGACACTTGTCCCAACAAGTAATATTGAGTAAAGCGCGTAAATGGAGAGGGGGCAGCGCGCAGGTGCGATTAGCCCCGCGTAATCGCACGCATGCTCAACGAGATACACATCAATCCCTTCATCAGGAATCTTCTCGCATACGTCTGGAACAATGTTGCATTTTGCAAGGCAATTTTCTACAGGTGCAGATGGCGCATCTATTCAACAGATGAGATGACCGTGATGGACAGATGTACGATTACGTTACACTAATCGCACCTACGTGCTGGGATTTGATAGGTCGTGTCACTAGGTGGTAGCCTTCGCCAGGAAGTACACAACGCGCCCACGCAAATTACAATGTTTGGGCTGCAGCTTTCAATAGTGAAAAATTGTAAGGGAATACGCATGTATTATGGAGAGCGCTTTAACAGCATTACCCACGCGGTGGGTGCTGCGCTGGCGGCAGTGGGCGGCGTATCGCTGATCACGATAGCAGTTCGCAGTGGTGAATATTTGAAGATTATTAGTTTCAGCATCTACGCTGCCACGCTATTTGCCCTGTATTTTACATCTGCGCTGTATCACAGCTTACAAGGGCCAGCAAAAGATGTCTTGCGTCGGCTCGACCATTGCGCGATCTACTTGCTGATTGCTGGTACCTATACCCCATTCACGCTGGTCAGCCTAAGCGGGACGTGGGCATGGTCGCTGTTTGGCGTGGTGTGGGGGCTTGCCGTTGCTGGCGTCCTGCAAGAATTGTGGTATGCCAAAGGAGCACGTCTAATGTCGTTGCTAATCTACGTGGTGATGGGCTGGGTTGGCGTGATCGCAGCTAAACCGCTCATCAATGCGCTCACGATGGACGGCTTCTGGTGGCTGGCAGCGGGTGGTGCACTCTACACCGGCGGCATCGCGTTTTATGCCACAGATCACAAATGGCGTCACGGACATGGGGTTTGGCACCTATTCGTGCTTGGCGGAAGCATGTGCCATTTTGGCGCGGTATTGCTGTACGTGGCGTAATAGAGGGCCAAGCAGAGCGATTTGACTACAATAGCAGTGCGTAGGTGCGATTAGTGTAACGTAATCGCAAGCATGCTGAACAACACACACATGAATTCCATTGCTAGGAATGATCCTGAAATTATCCAGAATACTACACGCCATTATAATTTTATCTGAGCAGTTTTTTTAAATGCATGCAGGTGTTAAATGCCAATAGGTATTAAATTCTTTTTCACTATAGCCACTGCTGTCGTTGCAGTCCTGATTTATTTTTCAGGGTCGGGGAAAGGTAGCGCCAGACCGGATTGGATGTGGAAGCCAGGAAAAACTGATCCAGTTCGTAATTTGCTTTTTCGATCCGATGGCTCAGCAAGACGGCATATGAAGACATGTATCTTGATCTTATTTGCATTGGCGTTGCTACTTCTCTGGACACTTGTCCCAATAAGTAATATCGAGTAAAGCGCGTAAATGGAGATGGGTCAGGTCATTCATACATTTTTAAAGTATTCATCTCGCGTGGGATGTACCTAAAAACATCTGGGTCGACAAAATCAAAGAATTGAAGTTAACTCTTCGGAAGATGAGGTCAGATTCATACTCACGCGACAAGAGCGAAATGAATGCAATAAATATTGGATGCTTGGAAATGGACCTGATTTTAAAAAATACGACAATTGACGAATTGAAGATTTATATAGAACCATCTACTGATGAAATTCTATTGAAAAAAAATGATGTGTTGGGGATTCAAAAAAAGGTTTGAAGGTGTCGCACCATTTGAAATTCATTATTGTGAAGGTGCTGTGGTCATATGGATTCCTCACGGTCAGTCTGCCGATTTTTTTATGAATGGAAACGAGATTGTCACTATTTGCAGTCAATATATATGGTAGAGCTGCTACAAGGATGAAGGCAGTTCTGACAATCATGCATTTCTTTAAGTAAATATCAAACGCAAGGTGCGATTTGCCCTGCGTAATCATAAATATGCTCGACCAGATGCATATAAATCCCGTAAGCACGTAATCTTCCTGCATATGTCCAGGGTGATGCTGCATTTTGCCAAGCTGTTTTCTGCGGCGAAGTCGCTATCCATTTGTCGCAGGTGACCTTCATCGGCATTTATGCAATCGCACGTGATTCTATCAAGCACTTATTGCGAAGTACTAACGGCTACCATATATATTTAACTTTAGTTGACATTTAATGATGCTTTTAAGATATTATTAAATTAGTCATATTTGACGCTGAGGTTAAAGATACTTTACGAGCAGGCGATGCTATTAAATACAGAAATTGTCTGACATTTAATGGAAGAGGCTCGACGACTTTATCCACCCCTTTGTTCCGCCCTGAAGCTAGCGCTGCGCCTGGTAGTCAATGGGTGGGTGCCATCTACCAGACTCGGGCAATTTCGGCGCTTATACCTACTTTTTGAATAATAAGTGAAAAAATGAAACCACTATTAATCTTGCTGGCCTTGTCGTCTGTAGCGTTTGCGGCAGAACCTGAATACACGATAAAGAATATTGATGCAAAAACGGTCCAATATGATGGAGATATTGTTCTGGGAAGCCATAAAGATTTATTGACCTACCTCACACCAGAAACTGAGCGACTAAAGATTAACTCACCAGGTGGTAATGCGGAAGAAGCTATGCTAATGGCGAATGAGATTCGACAAAGGAATATTCAACTTGTCGTAGAGTCTGCCTGTCTTTCATCTTGTGCTAATTATTTATTTCTCGCAGCACAAAGTAAAGTTCTGGAACCGGGTGCTTTTCTGGGTTTCCATGGTTCAGTGAGTACCTTGCTTTCGCCGGAGGACATTAGCCAATTTCAGAGCGGGAAATTGAAAAGTATGAACTTATCCAATAACAGGCCACAAGAAGCTTTCAAGAAAATAGGTATTTTGGAGCTGGAATTTTTAAGATCCATCAACGTCAATAGCAATCTGTTTAAAGAGATTGATGAGAAACTGAAACCGGCGATTTTGAAAGAAAAAAAAGAACCAAAAGTAACCGGGAGAGTGGTGCTCATAAGCAGCGATAATCAATGGGAATATCAAATAGACGATATCGATGCGGCGCAAAGAAAAGCAGTAAGCCTGGCAAAATCTGGCATCAAAGTAGATATGAAAATAGAGATGAAGAGGGAGAGCGCAGCATCGAATATGGCCTACTTCCCTGATCGCGGGATTTTAGAGAAATATGGGGTAAAGGGGATAGCAAGTTATTCTTACCCCAAGAATGTTCTCGAATTGAATCAGCGTGCTTTAGGCAAGATGGGTGCAGGCATTACTATTTTCGGTGATTTTTAAGGGGGCTTATTGATAATTTCAATTCAGTGCGTGGATGTGATTTTCACCGCGTAATCGGTCGTGATCTGTAATCACACGCGGAGTGTCAGATCATGTCGAGACTAGTACATATTATCGCTTACCGTATCCCCGTAAATCGTGCTGTCGCCAAGTACGCGATATTTTTTACCAGCCTCGTTAGTTTTCAAAAAAGGAGATTGCATTGCAACTACTCACTGAACAGACTATATCCATCGCCAGATCCGTTGAGGCCACGTATCAATACGCGACCAATCTTGAGCATTTTGCTGAGTGGTTTCCTGGGGTTTTATCGATAGAGTCAGCCAACACACTTGAGCATGGGCAGCGCGGCAAGGAGTATCTGGAAACAATCGCAGCTCCTCTCAGTGGTAAGAGAAAAATAAAAATCTGTGTCAAGGAGGCTGACTTTGGCACAGTGTTTATGACAGAGGGCGAGTTCTCGCCTTTGATGCCAAGAATGGAGATACTCTTTCAGGCTACCGGTGCTGAGTCCTGTAGCGTCACATGGCGCATGTTCAGTCGCAACGATGGCTTTCTATTCAAGGCCACGCTCCTGCATTTATTCAGGAGCGTGTTACGCAAGAGGGCAGCTGTTGGTGTAAAACGCTTGCAGAAGATTCTCGAAGAGCGACCATGACTCCCGGGTTCCCTTTCGCACTCACATAATGCGAAAGCAAGTACACTAATGCATTCTTGTTAAGGGAGCATGAGATGGGTGTGGAATACCGGCATTTTTTGGTCGTCAACGACAAGGACTGGCTGCCAGCGGCAGATACCCTTGCACGTGTCGATGCGGTCTTGCATAAATGGTCGCTGATCAATACGCCGACCATGGTGTTTGATTTATCGACGATGAAAGAGTCGTCAGAAAAAACCATCCCCAGCACTATGCCGGGTGCTGGCCAGGCGGTCGTCTACGATGACGCCAACGGCAAGCCTGTAGTCGACATCGCCGGACGGTGCTACTACGATACCGTAATGGACGAGGAGCATTACATTTCAAATATCATTGTTGTCGCTGGCAATGATATCCGCATCCAGCAGTCTGACGAATACTGTTATTTTGAACAGATTTCACCTGCGCCGGAGCAAGCGTGCATAGGGTTTGTGCATGACCTGGATGCAATTCCGTGGCCGGTTTCAAAAACCTTTGATGCTTACCTGGTTCACGGGGAGTATTCAGGCGCGCCTGAGATGCGCATTCATTTGGGTGAAAATTTCCCAAAACTTTATGACTGGAGCGACTATGCCGGTTATTGGCGCGGTGCTGTCATGCTGGACTTTGGTAAAAGCTTGCCGGGCTTTGTCGAGAAGTTACGCCAACTACCCGCACGCGATTTTGTCAATGACCTTGCCAGCGCGTTTCGTGGGCCGGTTGCCGAGATAGGTGTAGTTTATTAAGCTGAATAGACACATCGGTACGGATCGTCCCAAACAGATTTGTGTTGACAATGCGCAGGATGGGTTTGTCTGCCACTCCTGTTCCCCTCACTGCATTTTACGGTCCCAGCGCTTTAACCACTGCAACATAAATTCGGAAAAACCTTCCGCCGACGGCGAAAGCGCGCGTTCGACTGGGCGGTAGATGCAGACTTCTCGTATCGTTTCTGGATCGACGATACGCCGCATGACAAGGCCGAACGTCTTCGCAAGAGGTGCGACATAGGCTGGGGCAAGCGTAACCACCCGGCCCTGAGCCGCCAGGCCGAACGCTGTTGTCACGTTGTCGACGATTTCCACCGGAATAATACGCGCGTCAGCCGGAAGATCGGCGAACATTTGCACAACGCCCCACTCATGATCGCGCCCAGTCGCCACGATCGGTACATTGCGTAGATTTCGCCAATGCACCCGGGGTCGTTTGTTTAGTGGGTGCGATGGTGCACACCACATTACCCACGGACTTGCAAATACCGCTTCCCTATGCACCTTACTGCCACTGGGACGGTCAGGGCCAATTGCAATATCTACGTCTCCGCTTGCTACGCGATCTACGAGTCGCTCAACGGTCGTATCACAAATGCGTACGACTACCTTAGGCTTATCGAGCATGTATTCAGCGATGGCTGCTGGTAACGCGGTACTCGCAAGTACCAGCGGCACCCCAACGCGGACAATGCCAGCGGCGCGATTGCGAATGTCATCCATAGATTGTTCTGCCGCACGCACGTGGCGTAACACAGATTCGGCAGACGATAAAAAATCTTGACCAGCCGCCGAAAGATTGACGATCCGCGTCGTCCGGTCAAACAAGCGAAAACCCAACTCTGCTTCGAGCTGAGCAAGCAGTTGGCTAACTGCTGAGGATGTGAGACCGAGCCGTTCTGCTGAAGCAGCGATGCTACGCAAATCAGCAATAGCAAGAAATGCTTCGAATTGGCGAATGGTGATTCGTGTGAGGGCCATTCGTTGATTATAAAGATATTCTTAAGAATAATCAAAAATAGATTGATTATTGATGGCAAACAAATGCCTAAACTGGTAGCAGAGCAAATACTTTATGAACCAGTACCAATACCAATCAAAGGAATTGCAATGTTCAAGAATATCCCCTTCTATCCAGGTGATCCCATACTCAGCCTCAATGAAGATTTTCAACGAGACCCTCGGCCCAATAAAGTCAATCTGAGTATTGGCATCTATTTTGATGATGCCGGACGGCTACCGGCGATGAAGGCAGTCAGAGAGATTGAAACGGCGTTATGCGACGCAGTTGCACCGCGCCCCTACTTGCCGATGGCAGGACACGCGCAGTACCGCGAAACTGCTCAAGTGCTGGTATTCGGCGCCGATAGCGAAGCGCTTGGGAAAAACCATATCGCGACCTTGCAGACAATCGGAGGTTCTGGTGCACTGAAAGTTGGTGCGGATTTCCTGAAGCGCCATTTCCCTACATCACAAATCTGGGTTAGCGATCCCAGTTGGGAAAACCATCGCGTCGTGTTCGAGGGCGCAGGTTTCACGGTAAATACCTACCCGTACTACGACGCGCAAAGTGGGGGGCTGTGTTTTCAGAAGATGCTCGATACGCTACGCAACTTGCCCGAGCAGAGCGTCGTACTGCTGCATGCCTGCTGCCACAACCCAACCGGCGTGGATCTGAATTCCGATCAATGGAAGGAGCTCGTTCCCGTATTGCAGCATCGCAAATTGATAGCCTTTGTCGATATGGCCTATCAAGGCTTTGGCAAAGGGCTCGACGAAGATGCTGAAAGCATACGGCTGCTTGTGTCATCAGATGTGCCACTGATCGTCGCCAGTTCATTCTCGAAGAATTTCTCCCTCTACGGCGAGCGATGCGGCACGCTGAGTATCGTATGCGCGAGCGCAGAAGAAGCGCAACGCGTGCAAGGGCAACTGATGTCCACGGTTCGTGCCAATTACAGCAGTCCGCCGACGCACGGCGCGCAACTCATTGCCGGTGTGCTTTGCTCAAAACCGTTGCGCGAATCGTGGGAGCGCGAGCTCAAAACAATGCGCGAGAGGATTCTGGTGATGCGCACAGCGATCCACGATGAACTCGCGGGACATGTCGATGACACGATGCGTGCGCGTTATCTCGCGCAGCGCGGCATGTTCACATATACCGGCCTCAATGAGTCGCAGGTCGCCCGTCTTCGTGACGAATACGCGGTGTATCTGCTTCGCTCAGGTCGAATGTGCATAGCCGGATTGAATGCGAGCAATGTCGGCTACGTGGCCTCGTCCATTTCTGATGTTCTACAGGCAAACACATAAACAGTGAGCCATGGAGATATTGATGCATAAATATGACCAAGAGCCTGCGGCAGCCACTCGCGCAATGATACATCCGGACGAATGGAAGGCACGGGTGCAGCTCGCTGCTTGCTACCGGATCTTTGACATGCTCGGCTGGACCGAGATGATTTACAACCATATTACGGTGCGTGTACCAACGAGCGTCAGTGGGGACGAAAAACAATTCCTCATCAATCCGTTTGGTCTGCACTATAGCGAGGTCACAGCTGGCAATCTCGTGAAAATAGACGCGCATGGGAACATCCTTGATGGATCACCATATCCGGTAAATCCGGCGGGCTTTACAGTGCATGCAGCAATTCACGCAGACATACAGGGCGCTCATTGCGTGATGCATACACATACCACGGCAGGTGTGGCGGTTGCCTGCTTGAAGGAAGGGCTACAACAGGCCAATTTTTACAGTGCGCAGTTGCACAACCGGGTTGCATACCACGCCTTCGAGGGTATCACTATTCACGAAGAAGAGGGGCCACGGCTGATTGCGAATATGGGTGACCGGCAAGCGATCATTCTTCGCAACCATGGCTTGCTTGCATGGGGTCATACACTGCCGCAGGCTTTCGCCATCCTGTGGACGCTCAACAGAGCGTGTGAGATCCAAGTGGCGACTTTATCGATGGGCCTTGCGGAACCGATTGCCGATGCGGTGGCGATCAATTGCTCGCGCGATGCGCTGCAGTTTGATTCCCGACACGGCGCGGGTAAGGATATGTTCGAAGCTTTGGTACGTCAAATTGACCGTATCGACAGTACTTACAAGGATTGAGGCGATATGAAAGTATGTATTTATGGCGTGGGTGCCATTGGTGGGTGGATAGGCGTGAAATTGGCCCAGGCAGGTTGTGATGTAAGTGTTGTCGCGCGGGGAGAGACGCTTGCGGTGCTTCAGCAGCACGGCCTGCGTCTCGTGGAGGGAGGCGAAACGCATACGGTGAGTGTGCGACCCAGCGAACGGCCCGAGGATCTCGGGCCGCAGGATCTTGTCGTGATTGCGGTCAAGGCACCAGCGATGGCGTCGGTTGCTGCCCGGATAGCGCCGCTGATCAATGCGAACACTATTGTTTTGACAGCGATGAATGGCGTCCCATGGTGGTTTTGTGATGGCCTTGGACGAGATTTTTCCGGAAAACGGCTGGTATCCATCGACCCAGAGGGCATGATCGCTGCGGCAATTCCTGTCAAGCAGACCATTGGCTGCGTGGTTCATGCGAGCTGCCGGCTGGATGCGCCTGGCGTTGTCCGGCACCACCAAGGTAAGGGACTCATTGTCGGCGAAGCAATTGGCAAGCCGAGTGAGCGTGTCAGGCAGTTGGTCGCACTGCTGGGCAAAGCTGGATTCGATGCGTCAATGTCGGATCAGATCCAACGCGATGTTTGGTACAAGCTTTGGGGCAATATGACCATGAACCCCATTAGCGCTATGACCGGCGCAACTACGGACAAAATACTGAGCGATGAACTGGTGCTTGATTTTGTGACACGCATCATGCTAGAGGCGAAGGAGATTGGCGCACGCTTCGGCATTCCCATTGACCAAGAGCCAGCGGACCGGCATGCGGTCACGCTGCGGCTGGGAGCGATGAAAACCTCCATGCTGCAAGATGTTGAATCGGGCAAAGCGGTGGAACTTGATGCTTTGGTCACCTCTGTTCGCGAGCTAGGGCAGTTGACAGGCGTACTAACCCCGTTCACCAACACGCTGCTTGGACTTGCACGGCTACATGCAAGCACGCTGGGGCTGTACCCAAACTAGGAGACTGCAATGAATTACGATTTCAAACCGTACCCGTTTATTGGCAAACACTACGAAGCCAGGCTGCCGTTTCAGGTAGAGCTGTCGAAGCCGGCGCGTTCTCCAGTGGTGATCGTCGGCGGTGGGCCGGTAGGGCTTGCCACGGCGCTGGGTCTTGCCAACCATGGGATTCCGTCGGTGTTGATCGAAGCGGATGCCGGTGTTTGCAGTGGCAGCCGCGCTATCTGCATCTCCCGGCGCAGTCTCGAAATTGTGGAGCGCTTGGGTGCACTCAAAGGCTTTCTCGACAAGGGACTGCCATGGACCGGTGGACGCAGCTTCTATCGTGATACTGAAGTGCTGCATTTCACGATGCCGCAGGACGAGAACCAGAAATTACCTCCAATGGTAAATTTGGCGCAATACCACATTGAACAATTTCTGTTGGATGCGGCAGAGAAAAAAGCCGATCTGATCGACATTCGCTGGCAGACCAAAGTCACAGGCGTCAGCGCGCGTGAGAATGGAGTGATACTCAATCTCTCCACGCCCAATGCTTCCTATGACCTGGACGCCGATTGGCTGGTCGCCTGCGACGGCGGTCGCAGTACGGTACGTGATGGGCTTGGCCTGCAACTCAAGGGAACCACCTATGAGGGCCGCTACGTGATAGTCGATATAGCACTCGAGAGTGATCGACCCACCGAGCGGCTGGCGTATTTCGATCCACCATCCAATCCGGGCTCCACTGTCCTCGTGCACAAGCAACCGGACAATGTCTGGCGCATCGACTATCAGTTGCGAGAGGATGAAGATCCGGAACAAGCGGTCAAGACGGAAAATGTGATCCCGCGCGTGCAAAGTCTGCTGCAAATGATGGGAGAGAGCAGCGAATGGTCCCCGATCTGGATCACCCTCTATAAGGCGCATGCCTTGACATTGGAGAAATATCGCGAGGGCCGTGTTTTGTTTGCAGGCGACGCCGCACATCTCGTGCCCATTTTTGGTGTAAGGGGTGCGAATTCCGGGATCGATGACGCTGACAATTTGGCCTGGAAACTCGCGTTTGTAGTTAAGGGGCTGGCGTCAGATCGCCTGCTCGATAGTTATTCCGACGAACGCGTATTTGCAGCCCAAGAGAACCTCTTCTACGGAACAAAGAGCACGGAATTCATGGCTCCACCGTCTTTCGCCTTTGGGCTGATGCGAACTGCAGTACTGAGTCTCGCAGAGAAGCACGTTTGCGTTCGCACTCTGATCAACCCACGGCAGACAAATGCGATTACCTATGTAGATTCTGCGCTGAACTATCGTACTGCCGAGCAATTGACGGAATTTACGGCAGGTCCAAGACCTGGAGGCATTTTGCCAGAGTGCCCGGTCACCCTCGTTAATAGACAAGGACGCAGAGAGGCGCATCTGACTGATTTCCTTGGGCCATGGTTCACCGCTTTTTATTTTAGCAACGATGGAGCGATACCAAACGACACGGTAACTGTGTGCAAGAATTTATCGGACAGTGGAGTGCTATGCAAGATTATTCCGCTCGTGAGGCACTTGGCATCGAATGTGGATCGAGAATCTGGATGGGACCATACTGGGCGGCTATTCACACTTTATGGCGCACAACTGGGCACGCTCTACCTGGTGCGACCGGATGGACATGTCATGGCGCGTTGGCTGAAGATTGTGCCAGAAGAAATCTTGCAAGCCGTCACACACGCTTTGCGTCCGTAACAACTTACAACCAAGAATAGATGATCGAAATGAAAATTACCGCAAGCGAACTCGACGACCTATACGCCTCTTTATGCAAAACCATGACGCAGATCGGTGAGGCTCAGTCTCAGTTATTTCTCGCCCGCTTCGCCCTACTGACCATCACTGAGATCGGCGATGCACAAGTTGTGCATCGGCTTATTTCTGATGCAAGCGAGAGTCTGCCAGGTAGCAGGCCAGCTGGGTCAGGCAAAACATGAACGTGATTTTTTCGGGACCAACAGGAACCGGAAAATCATGGCTAGCCTGTGCGCTCGGGAAATTATGACTAATTTCAGGTGCGAAAAAGTGGCTTTTTTGATGAGAATACGCGGACGCGAGTATTTTTTCAAATCTGCTTCACTGGAAGCGATAATGATGAACAGTTAGCAGTGATTGAAATAGGTGCGATTACCTTACACTAATCGCACCTACGAGCAATGCACTTATAAAGCTAATGGGCAACACCGGCTTCTCAAACTAGCTTTACTTCTCTGATGTCATCACAGGCAAGGTGCTGATGATAGCTTGTTGAAATTTTTCTGCCTCGTCTTTATGAATTTGATGTCCAGAATTTTCAAATAAAAACAGGGCTTTCTTTGGTGATTTTAATTGCTCGAAATAGTCTTTTGTAATTTGAGCAGATGTTTGTATATCGTTCTTGCCAACAAAAAAATACACCGGACAATCAACTTTCTTTAAAGTCTTTGGTAAATCAGTATTCATTACCTGGTTCCATACAGGCGACCAGGTTTTTGACCATTGCAGAAAGCCGGTTTTGAAATCAGCACTTGTTACAAACTCTTTGCCTTCTTTGTATAGAAGCCACTTTCTCAGATAGAACAGGTCTTCGTCGATTTTAAAGGGGATGCTGACGCTGGCCAGTTCCTGGCTGGCGACGGCATTGTCCTTGAAGTGGATTTTCAAGGTGGCAAGCAATTCTTTCTCACTCGCCAGCTGACTGATAACAGGATTTGCGGCAAAATAAGCATGCAATAATTCAGGATGATTTCTGACTATAGAGAAGCCCAGAACATTGCCCCAGGAGCTGCCCAATAAATATATTTTTTCCTGCTTTAACTCTTTTCTGATGAATTCTATGACTTGATAGGTGTCCTTCTCCATGAGTTCAACTGAGGGCTGTGCAGGGGAGGGATTTAATTTCAATGTTTTGCCGGCATCTCTCTGATCCCATTGAACTATCGTAAATCTGTCTTTCAAGATATTCGTGAAAGAAGTCGCATTGTTCATCATTGAGCTTCCGGGGCCTCCAGATAAAAATAGCAGCACTGGCTTATTTGCATCGTCTGTCTTAATTTCCACAACCTGTTTTATCCCACCAATTTCTGGGGTCAGAAGTTTGTCGATTTTTATTGATATGTTTTGGGGCTTGAGCTCGTTCATGCCTTGAGCTGCGCATTCAGAAAATGGAATCAAGGCGGCAAATAAAACTACCAGTATGCTTTTATTTATCATGGGTTTATTTCAGGTATCGGTTTATTTCAGCTTAATTGTTTGCATGTTGCGTAGAGGAAGCGGGGCAACAGCGTCCGCGCACCCGGGCAATTGATAAATGCAGTCTTTGTTGATGGTGCATATTCTGCCCGATGCGCGATTTAAGGATCTTGTTTCAACGCGCCGATGCAGGCACAGCGCGGAAAGCTGCTGTCTGGTTCGACATGATTTTTACTGGAGGAAGCACATAGGTGGAATCCGTGGCGGTGAAGGTGGAAATTTGGGATGCTGCGGCAGCATTGGCGTTGAAAGAGGAATTGGGAATCGCTGCCAGTGAGTTGTACTGATACACATTGTATTTGACCCCGGCGGTCAAGCCGTAGACGGTTGCGGTCAAGGTCAATGGTGCTGCTGACGGTGGGGTATTCGAGTCTTTACTCATTGCCGGGTTTTCGTAATTCAAGTCAGTCGCCAGACGCACCGGAACAGTTTCCTTGTTCAGATCAATGACACCGGTGATCGCGACGGCTGAGTTTTGATTGTTGATGCTGGTATGCAAGGCAAGTGAATACGGCGGTGCAGTTGAGGAGTTAGCCTGCACACGGGTCATCTGGAACTTGTCGAAACCATATTGGAACAAATAGGCAGCCGCCACCGGTGGAGCAGTAAACTGATTGGGGTAGTTGACGTTGTTAGTGCCGCTATTGTCACTGAGTTGCAAAATATCGTCGGGGTAATAGGTCTGGTTCAATCCCGGTACCAAGGGGTGATTGGATGCGATGCCATTGACCGGGACGATATGATCGTAACTGGAGAAGCCAGCCGAGAGATTGCCACCAGGCTGATACTGATTGACATAGACCCCCATGACCACTGGATAACCTGCCAGCACATAGCCCTTGATCCAGGCCAGGTACTGGTTGGTGGTGATGGCGTTGGATTGCCCGTTCCATTCAACGGCAGTCAGATGCATATTGGCTGCCGCAGTCAAATCGTTGACGGAAACGAGCAGCTGGCTGTTGACATCGGTTTGATTCACACCGGGTGTCGCAGCAGCGCGTGCCGTGTATTGCGATACATACTGGCCGTAATATAAACCGGCGCTGATGAAGGCGGTTTCGCCGCAATAGCCGTAGTTGGCATTCCACTGGTGGCGTGGCGGAATCGCCAATGACATTGCGTAGGTGGCGCCGGTCGGCGGAGGGGGTGAATCTGCTGGCACTGGCCCGGGCAATATCACTGGCACGAGACTTGTACTGATCTGGTTTTGACTGGTGGAGTTTTGCGCATTGCCGTCACTGCCACCTGAGCCGCCACCGCAACCTGCCAAGAACGTTCCTAACAAACTGACTACCAATACGCTTGCGATTTTTTTATTCATAAGGTCTCCGTATTTTGCGTGAACTTTTGATTCACTTTTCTTTTGTCGCTAATCTTGCTTACGTGATCAAGCAATTGCGCGGTAGCAATTATGCAACGATTCTGCTTTCTGGTGAGAAAAAGTTGGAGGAAGCTGGGGCAAGGTGAATAAGCCAGATCATTTCGCCTCCCTGTCGCGCTGGCCAGAATTGGAATGCGCAACATGGTGTTTCAAATTTCCGGGGGAATATTTATGCCGTACATGACGTGCACATGCGGCGCAATATATTGCGCCCTACGATTATCTCTTTGCCAAGCTCACTAATTGTGATGCAAGATATTGAAATACATCTCACTTGGTATGTACTGCGGCGAGGATGCGCATTTGATCTTGATCAGGATGTGGCTTGACGGGAATAGTAGTATCCACGCAAACTACTACCGGAGGCTAGCAATACAAAATACAAGAAAACACATGGAATTTCATGAACCTTGACCGCATACTGACCGTTAATGATTACTATGACGGACCTCGCCTTGGCATTGCCAGCTTAAATGGCGTTGCTCATATTTACGAGGCAGAATTTGACCATAGCTCTGATGAGTATGGCGATCAATTTTTCCTGTCACCCATACGCCCCGAGTTGCTTACTCTGGTTCTTGAGGATTGGCAGATATGGCTACGGTGGGAGGCCGCATACAAGCGCGGTGAGGTGGCACACGATACCCACCCGGCACTGCCATCTGAGCGCGAGCGACATGAAACCATCACGGCCATGATCGGTGATCAGCTCAAGACCGACCCGGAAAATCGTGCTTACTACAGAGCCAGCTTTTCTTATCTGCCTGGGGAGATTTACGTTGAATGGGTGGTAATTGAGGCGGAAGGTCGGGTCTGACAATCATACCGTCACTACCGGGCTTGTATCCATATTACGTATATCGATTTTTCCCCTGTTCCCTAGCCATGAACCAGCCGCTCAGTCAAAGTCTGCAACTCTGCCAGCGACATGCCACGCCTTTGCTGCATGTAGAGAGGATGATCGCATTCCTGTAGTTCTATCGCCGGGCGCTCACCCAGTGGCCTGGTGTGCAGTATAGCTTCCAGATGCAGGGTGGTTTGTTCATACGGCAGGGCAGATGAAAACCAGGCAAAGCAGGGTGGTTCAGTTTCGCGGCCTTCTGTTTCCCATAATTCACAGGTACGTTCGAAATTCTTTTCACTCAGCGACACCCAGGCCAGCCAGACGAATTCTTCGCCAGTCTCGATGATGGGGATTTCGACACGGCCCAGTACGAAAAAGTATTTGTCATCGACGATGCACTGGTCGGATGACAGATCGCAACGTGATTCACGTTCGGCCTCTGGTATGGTGTACCAGATTTCCGGGGCAGACGGTCCATAACATAGTGAATAGCCTTCATGAAATGCACCGCATGTGGCGCATGTAAAACCGGTGGACATTTTTCTTCCTGTTATTTGGAGGTGAGTGAAAGAGGCAGTAGGATGCGCCGCGTGCACCGTTCCAATTTCAACTCACCTTGATCATGAATTGCTGCGCCAAAAAACGGTGCACACGGCGCACTCTGCAAACTGGGGCGTTCTACTATCCGCAACTATCAATCCACAAACACCGTATCTGTCTTGCCCTGAGGCGGTATCTTGATGGCGATGGCTTTGACAGGGCCATTGCTGACGATGCTGCCAGCATGGGCCGTGCCTTTAGGGATGATGATCAGACTGCCGGGTTTGAAGTCTTTGCGTTCTGTGCCCAGCCACATGCTGCCGCTACCTTCGATGATGTACTGGATTTCATCGGTTTGTGGGTGCATGTGTTTGGCGACATTGCCTGATTGTATGCCGACGGTGGCATGGTCGGTAATGACCAGGGTGCGTGCATTCAAGTCGGCATTGCCGGTCTTGGGCAAATCATCATGCTTGATGGCCAGTAAATCAATGATGGTGGCAGACAGGGCAGGTGCATCGGCACGGGCATCGCTGACGGCATGTTGTATCAGGGGTGAAGCCACCAGGCCAGCAAAAAAGGCGGCGGCAATGGCAGAAGTTTTGTTGATGCGCATGATGTCTCCAGCTTGTAAATGTTGTTGTAAGGGGTAACTTATCAAGGGGCAAGTGATAAAGGGCAGGTCTGAATGTAAAGTGTGCAATACAAAGCCATGCCGGGCAAGCAATTTTCGTTGTCATGGCGGTATTGCCGGGTGTTTGCAGGCATGGCTGTGGTTTCATTTGCTTACCAGCGCTGCCAACTTGCAAACGTCTGCTACAAATCATTACAAAACCCGGTCAACAGGGTCTTTACGATGGCCGTTATCACCACCACGTAGCAAGCATGCACTGTGCTTGTCCGCCGCATGCTGCGGAGATTGATCTGGAGAAAAAAATGAGAAAAATTGCACTTGGCTTGACGGCGATTGCAGCCGCAGCCGCATTGACTGGTTGCGTAGTCGCACCACGCCCTTATTATCATGCGCAACCCCAGCCTGTATATACGCAACCCCAGCCTGTGTATGCGCAGCCAGGGTATGCCCCTGGTGTTGTCGTGGTAGAAACAGCACCGCCTGCGCCTTATGCTGAAGTGATTGGTGTGGCACCAAGCCCTGATTATATCTGGATAGGTGGCGCCTGGTTCTGGGAAGGCGGCCGCCATGTCTGGCACCGTGGTTACTGGTCAGCACCACGTTCTGGTCATGTCTGGGTCGGGCATCATTGGGAGCAGGTTGGCCATTCCTGGCATTTCAGGGAAGGGCACTGGGCACCGCATCGCCGTTAATCGGCTAATTGCAGCTGCTGCATGAGATCATGGCGCAGACTATTGCGCCATGGCAGCTTGGCATGCTCTAATTCTGCTGACAAAATCAGCCTGCCAATCTCATGCCACCTGCCAATATCAATCGCCGCCGCAGTACGCTGCTGCTTGGTTCTGCCTTGCTCTTGCTGTCCTCACCCAAAATCCGTGCCGCCAGCACTTATCAAAAGATGCAAATCGATGGCTGGACCCTGATGGTCGACCAGGGTTTGCAGACGGCAGACGCGACATCCAGAGCTGCCTTCATCAGTGCGCTGACTGATCAACTGAACAAACTCAAGAAATTGCCAGCCCATGCGCAGGACAGTTTGCGTGGCGTCAGCATCTATGTGTCCAGCGGTACCTATCGAGCCTTTGGTGCCCAACATCATCCCTCCGCACTATGGCTGCAGGAGCATGGCTACCCGGTAGAGTTTGCTGGCAATATAGAAATCTGCAACTGGAAAGAATTTACCACCCTGGTGCGCAGCCAGCCTTATGGGTTGTTGCATGAAATGGCGCATGCCTACCATTTCCAGCATCCAGAGCTCGATGCTACCATCCTGCGCGCCTATGAAAACGCCAAAGCTGCCGGACTATACCGTCAGGTCACGCGTGACCATAAGCCAGCACTGCAAGAAGCCTACGCCATCAGCAACCACCGCGAATATTTTGCAGAACTCAGCGAAGCCTACTTTGGGGAAAATGATTTCTACCCCTACCAAAATGCTGACCTAAAACAATATGATGCGCGTGGCTATGCGATGCTGGAAAGCGTCTGGAAAATCTGAGCGGGTTCAAGACGCCAATCAAGTTCATATTTACTGCAATGTCAGCGCCAGCCGATATTTCTTTGTGACTGCAACTTTCTACTACCATCCCTAATCAGCAAGAGTATGTGCTGAATCAGCATTCGCATGCCTGGGCCGGCTCGTATACTTTCCATCAGCCAGAAGCAGCAATGATCTGGCAAGTAAAGAATTCGCTGACACAATGTGCGGCGAGTCCTGCTTTCATTTCCAGGCATGGTGCGCTGAAATCAGGGTCTTACCTTTGACCTGGTCGCGCCATCACATTGATGGAGTTCATGGTGCGTCCAAGATTCATGCTCAAGAAAGTCATACTGGCGACAGCACTGTTTTCAGCACTATTATGCACGGTGAATATCAAGGCACTGGCTGATGACCTGGCAGGAGCAGATATCATCCTGGGGCAGTCAGCCCCTTTGACCGGCAGTTTCAGTGAACTGGGCAAGGCTTACCGCGATGGTGCGCTGCTGTATTTTGACAAGATCAATCGACAGGGCGGTGTCAACGGTCATGCCATAAAACTGCTGACCTTTGATGATGCTTATGTGCCGAAACAGGCAGAAGATAATACCCGCAAGCTGATTGCGCAACACCATGTGCTGGCCTTGTTTGGGCATATGTTTACCAATACGGTCAAAGTGTCTTTGCCCATCGCCACGGCGGCGCAAGTACCCTATGTAGCACCGTATGCTGGCAATGATGAGCTGTATGCGAAAGTCAACCCTTATCTGTTCATGACACGTGCCAGTTTTTCTGCTGAGCTCGATACCCTGATCAGGCAATTCTCTGTCATGGGTTTGAAGCGGGTAGCCCTGATACGCTATGACAGTTCGTCTGGCGCAGCACTGGAAAAGGAACTGGCAGGCAAGGTGCAGGCGCTGAAACTGATGCCGCTGGTCAGCACGGTAATTCCCTTGCAATCAAATGATTTTTCCAAAAACCTCAGCGTGCTGGCGCAGGCGCGCCCCGATGCGGTGGTGCTGGGTGTGTCCGGAAAAGATGCTGTCCAGTTTATCCAGCAATTCAACAAGGCCGCGCTGGTCAAGCCCATACAATACTTTGCCCGCAGCCTGATCGCCGGGCATCAACTGGTGGCCGAGCTGGGTGAAGAAAGCCGTGGCCTGGTCTTGTCGCAGGTGGTGCCGTCGCCATTCAACGGCAAGACCCAGATCGCCCGCGAATACCAGACCACGCTCAGCACCACGACCACCGCAGCATTGAAGACCACACCCAGCCATATTTCGCTGGAAGGTTATATCGCCGCCAAGGTGATGGTAGAAGCGCTGAAACGCACCGGCAACAAACTGACACGGCCAGCCTTGCTGACAGCGCTGGAATCCATGCACGACTGGAATTGTGGTGACTTCCCCGTCAATTTCTCTGCTGGCAAGCACAATGGATCGAGCTTTGTGACGGTCACAGTGATTGGCGCGGGCGGGCATTTCATTGAATGAACCGCTGCTGCCATCTTGCCATTCAGCGCAAGGCAGGATGGCAGTCGCGCTTATGCAAGCAAGCCAGAGTCAGACAACAGGCCATTCCAGATTTTATCTGCGATAGGGTTGTTACCGTTGCGCAGGCGACACAGGCAGATATCGAAACTGACGCGCATGCTGGCGTCGCCAACGATCATCAAATTGCCTTGCTTCCAGTCGTCCAGTATCAGGCGCTGGGGCAACCATGCAAGACCGGTACCTCGCTTGGCCATTTCCAGTATCGATTCATAGGAATCGGCCTGGAACACGGTTTGCAAGGCAAGCTTGCGCGGCAATTCGGACAGATGCTTGGCCAGCACGCCGCGCAAGGTGAGCGAGGTTGAATAGGCCAGCCAGGGTGTTGGAGAATTGCCTGAAACAGAGATGCGGAACTTGGGTCGCCCCTGTGCATCTGGTGCACAGACAGGTACCAGCAATTCACGTTCTAGTATCATGCTTTCAAACTGTCGCGGGTCCAGCAGCAGACGTGTGGCCGGGCTGGAATAGCTGACCAGCAAATCAACATCACCGGCAGACAGATGCTTGATGGCTTCTTGCGCGCCGCTGGTGGTGACGGAAGCAGAAAACGGCCCATAGCGCCGGTTCACCGATTCGTACCAGTCAGGAAAAAAAGTTTTGGCCAGCGTGCGGCCAGTGGCTATCCTGAGTGTATCGTCCTGGCGGTAAGCGGTATCCTGCACTTGTGCCCTGGTGGCGTTAAGCACGTCCAGCGTGTGGACGGCCGCATCCAGGAAGAGCAAGCCTGCCGGGGTAAGCGACACTGGTTGCTGGCGTTCTACCAGGCTGGCACCGACCCATTCTTCCAGCGCGCGTATGCGCCGCCCAAATGCAGGGTGGGTCACAAAACGGTTTTCAGCCGCACGCGAAAAGCTGCGCGTGCGTGCCAGTTCGACAAAATCTTCCAGCCATGTCAGTTGCATCTTGATGCCTCCAGGGTAGCAATCCGTTATGGCGCGAATGGCACGATGTTAGCCTTACTTACCTTTGTAGATTCCAGCTTCCAATATCATATCGCCGCTGCGTACAAAATAGGTTGCTTTCTTTTCCAGTTCTTTGCTTTCGGGATTATTGTAACGATATTCCACCCATCCCTTGCCCTTGGTTTTGGCGATGTCAATGATTTCCTTGCGATAGAATTTGCCATCTGCATCCGCAAAGACCACCATGTTCTTGCCCACCGCACGCGGGTTGACCGGGTGGGCAATCGTGGTGCCATCCATGGCGCGCAGGGCAAGATAGACATCGCCTTTGATGAAAGCCGGGTTTTTATTATTGACTTCCTTGATCAGGGCGTCTTTGCCATGTGCGTCGACATAGGCCAGGCCCTTGTTGACAATGGCAATGGCGTCTTCAGGCGTATCTGCTGCAAAGGCAGGAGCGAAAACCCCCATGAGCAAGGACAAGGTGAATAATTTCAATGTTTTCATGATCATAATCCTTGAAAATTCAATCGACGAATAATGCAAAGGGCAGCAGGGCAGGTTGCAGATTCAATATAGGGAATCCGCACTGAACCTGTAAGCGCTGCCGGGCCAGAAATTCAGAAGTAGTGACGTACACCCATGTTCAATACCTTGTCGGTTGCACCGCCTGTCAGCACCTTGTACTTGGCTGCGGCATCATTGCGGATCTGCCCATAACTGGTATACAGTGCCGTGCGTTTTGACAGGTCATGGATATAGCCTATCGCCGCTTGTGTTGCATCCGCATTGGCCACCGCCTTGTCAGTCTTGCGGATGTAGGAGAAAACCACAGTGCCAGCTTCGCCTGCCTTGGCGCGCACGCCCAGCAATAAATCGCGTTGATCAAGCGGGCTGGCCGTGCCCAGTATCACGCCTTTTTCCCAGCCATAAGCGGCATATAAAGTCGCCCATGACACTTGCACATTGCCGCCTATCAGCGTCATCTTGGTGGCATTGGTATCTGCCGCATTCCTGATATTCTGGTGTGTGATGACGACATCCACAGGCCCGGTCTGGTAACCGGCAAAGCCAGCGAGGGTGCGGTTGGCGCTGTTGTTGCCCGCAACTTCACCAGCACCATATTGCAATTCACCTCTCAGGCCATTGGCGGCATAGCTATACGTCAGCAAGTTGTCGGTACGGCTGCCGTTAAAGCTGATCAGGCGGGAAGAATCACCTGCCATGCCTATGCGGAAAGGATCAAAAGTCGCGTTGTTGGCATACACAGGGTTGACCTGGCGGCCCATGCGCACTGCGCCAAACGCACCTGTGATACCAACAAAGGCCTGGCGGTTGAACAACCTGGCAGCATCTGACTGCGCACCGGTATCGACATTGAGGCCACTTTCGAGCAGGAAGATGGCGTTCAAACCATTGCCCAGGTCTTCTGTCCCCTTAAAACCCAGGCGGCTGCTGTTGAGGATGCCGCTGTCCAACCGCGTGACGGTGGTGCTGCCATTGTTTTCATACACGATGCCAGCGTCGACGACGCCATACACGGTGACACTGGATTGTGCCTGTGCCAGGGCAGTGACTGACATGGCAGAAAGCAATGTGGCGATGCTTAAGAGCGGAGTTTTCATGGTAATTCCTTGTAAAGTTTTAATGAAAGAAACAGATGAGTCAAATCAGTTATGTCCGTCGTTATCTGCGTGGCTATCTGGTATTTTCTTTGCCAGTCGCATGACGGTGACATTCGGCCCCAGGTGCCGTAATGAGGGCTGGACGATGACGCAATCGTCATAGGGCGTGACGATGTCGGTACCGTCATCTGTGGCTATCGTGGTACCGGCGGTCTTGATCAGTTCCAGCCCACGGAAATCGCGGCTGAATGAGAAATCCATACTCCTGGCGACGACAGGCTGCGTGACTTGCAAAAAGCGTTGCATGACCGGGTAAGCCAGTTTCAAAAAATGCGACAGGCTCATGATGTCCATGACACCGGTGGCTGCCAGAAAACGGCTGGCCGTATCCAGTGCCACATCGCGGCTGCGTGCAGAGAAATGCTGGCCGGTTTCCACCAGCAAGGCATTCCTGGGGCTATTGATATCGCCAAAGCCGCCATAATCACGCATGCGTTTGCCGTTCGGGTGGCCTGCATCGGCAATGACGTTAGTGGGTACACCAATCTGTGCGGCAAAGCGCAAGCCTTTTTCCAGCGGGCCGCTCATCATCAGCGGTGGTGATTCTTCATGCATGGAATGGATATCGAGCAGGTAATCGACGCTGTCGATGATGGGCCGCAGCGCCCGGGCGCGTCGCAATTCCACGCTGTCGTCCTTGCCATCAAGCCTGTCTGCTGACCAGACGCGGTTCATGTCTTCATCAATGTAGCGGGTGGCATCCGGCTTGTTGATGTCAAACTTCAGGTAGGCATCGACATTGGCAAAGCCCAGCGTGATGCGGCCTTGCAAGGGCTTTGGCCGCATCCGCAACAAGGCATCGACAGCAATCGCACCGCTGACCTCATTGCCGTGTGTAAGTGCCATCACCATGACATGCGGGCCAGCGATGCCGCTGTCGAAAGTGTGGATGTAATCGACGCCGGTATTACTTTTCTGCCATCTGGAAATGTCAGGGAAATCGACCTCGATGGGATAAACAGGTAATCCGGCACGAATCTGATCCAGGGTTTTCATGTAAATATTTCCAAAAAAAGACAAAGGGTGACCCAGCCTGCCATGCAGGAGAGCGGTAAAAATGGGGGAGGTGCGTGAGGTGAGTGTTAGCTTTGCGGCCTGCGTTTCATGCGCTGGCCAAGCGCCAGCACCGCGATGACACTGATGGCAGACGTCGCCATGACATAAAAACTGGGTGCCATCTTGTTGCCAGTGGCGGAGATCATCCAGGTCACCAGCAGGGGCGCAAAACCGCCAAAGATGGTGACAGAAAAGTTATAGCTCAAGGCCAGCCCGGTACCACGCGATGCCGTCGGGAAGATATCGGACAGCATGGCCGGTATCGGGCCCAGACAGGCAGCGATCAACAAGCCCACCAGAAACTGTACAGCGATCAGCGTCGTTACCGTTGGCCAGGTATTCAGGATCAGAAACAGCGGGTAAGACGTCAGGCCTATCAGCATCAGGGCAATCGACAATACCCGGAAGCGGCCAAAGCGGTCAGACATCGCGCCAAAGATGGGGGCAGTAATCATCAGCACCACACCTGTGATCATCGCACCTAAAAATGAAGACGTGGCAGGTATATGCAATTGCTTCAAGGCGTAAGTTGGCATGTAGAGCTTGTGCACATAATTGAATGCCGTCGCACCCGACACCACGCCTATGCCCAATAGCAGGTTGGTGGTTTCATGCAGCAGCACAGTGCGCAGGGGTGAGCGTTCTGCCTTGATGGCTTTGACCTTTTTGAACTCTGGTGTTTCATCGATCTGGTTGCGTATGTACAACCCCACTGGCCCCACCAACAAGCCAAAGGCAAAGGCCAGACGCCAGCCCCAGTCATTCAATTGCGCATCCGTCAGTGTGTAGCTGAGCAGCGCACTGATACCCGCCGCCAACACCGTTGCCAAGCCTTGCGTGGACAACTGCCAACTGGCGAAAAAGCCACGGCGTTTGCCATCAGCATGTTCCACCATATAGGCCGTGGCGGCACCAAATTCACCACCGGTAGAAAAACCCTGCAACATGCGTGCAACGATAATGATGATGGGCGAGGCGATACCAATCTGTGCATAGGTCGGCGCAAAGGCGATCATGCCTGTGCCTATCATCATGATGGTGATCGACAAGGTCAGCGAAGGCTTGCGCCCGGCACGATCAGCATACGACCCCAGCATGATGGCACCCAACGGGCGCATGACAAAGGAAATGCCAAAGGTACCGACGCTGAGCAGCAAGGACGTGGTTTCACTTTCTGCCGGAAAGAACAGCTTGCCGATGATGATGGCGAAGTAGCCATAGATCAGCAGGTCATAAAACTCCAGCGCATTGCCTATGCTGGCAGCGCAGATTTCTTTCCACGGCTGGCGTGGCGCGGTGATGTTGGGTTCAACAGCAAGGGATTGCAGTTGTGCTGACATATACAGACTCCGGTATTTTTATCAGGTTTCATCAGTATGGGTGAGATACCGGGAAACACATTTAATAAAGTCAAAAAAACTTGCTGGTTTTCATATCCTGCATCGTAACAAGCAAATTTCTCTGGGCTTGACCGAGTATAGTTTTGGCCCAAATTCGCCTTTGTGCCGTTTCGGCACCAGATGGTGCTTTCTTATGCGATGAGGGCTTTTTCAAATCTGTGAAGCAATGTGAAAACTGTGCAGTGACAGAATGCGATGCAGAGTGAAAAATGGGGTGGAAGAGCGTGCTGGAAAAATAAAATGGAAGAGATTTTTGTCTGGAAAGCCGGGCAAATTCATGTCGCATAGATGGCCGCAAAACAGGCTGAGATTGTGGTTTTTAAGCCAAAGAAGAATTTATGCGCCTTGTTTAGACATGAGCTATCATCTCCTTTTGCATATTTGCCAACCTGTGTGATGTAGCAATCCTCGCTGATCAACGTCATATACAATTCATGCATAAACCCCGTATAGGACGCAGCTGATGAATGCACTGGAAGTAGTGAACCGTAACCTGTTTTTGCAATTGAATGCCGGTGAACAGACTGGCGCTGGCATGATAAGCACCGCAACGTTCATAGCCGATGTATTGATTTACCTGATCCCGCTGGCGCTTGTGATGGTCTGGCTATGGCTGCCTGAGCGCCGCCAACTGGCACTCAGGGCCTTCCTGGTGTGCTGCATAGCCCTTGGTATTGGCCAGGTGCTGGCGCTGCTCTGGCCGCATCCCCGTCCCTTCATGATAGGTCTGGGGCATACCTGGATGCCGCATGCTGCCGTTGCTTCTTTCCCCAGCGACCATGGTATCGTCTTTGCCAGCATGGCTTGTTGCCTGTTGCTAGCGGGTGAGCTGGCCCTGGGGGGGCTGACTGCCATCATGGGTATTGCGGTGGCATGGTCAAGAATATTCCTGGGCGTGCATTTCCCGCTGGATATGCTGGGCGCTCTTGGGGTATCGCTGTTTGCCTATCTGTTGCTGTTACCCGTGTGGGCAAGATGGGGTAGCCCGTTCATGCAGGCGATGGAAAAACTTTATCGCTATCTGCTGGCCTGGCCCATTACCAAAGGCTGGATCAGGCCGTAGCACCTGTTTTGGTCAGCGATTGAAATAGACCGCAGCTGCAATAGCAACGCCTATCCAGAACAGGACGCCAATAAAGATGGTCACATTGGTGCTCAAGACCAGGCCGTTGCTGTCACGCCAGTAGAAGGATTTGCCTGCCGGTGTTTCGCCCTTGAAACCTTCTCCACGCACGATACCCAAAGTCAGGACAGGAATCAGCACGCGCCCTGTGCCATAGAGGATCACTTGAAACAGGATTTCGAAAAAGAATCCCAGTATGAAGTCCATGAGGAATGTCCAATAGAGAGAGAAGGGCAGAGCGTCAGTCAAAGATGTCAACTTGTGCAGATGATTTGCCATAATCCAGTTTAGCAGAGTAAGCCTGGACACCGGATACTTGCCTGCGGAATTCTTGAGCGAATCAAGCTCCAGTTCAAATGTGAAAGAGGAATGGCTTTGAAAATTCCAGGCCTGAAACTGATGTTGATGCTTGCATCAGCTGCGGTAAGTGCAAACGCCAGCGACGCGGATATTGATCAATTCTATTGCCATAGCCGTGCTGCAGATAGTCAATGCGAGCTCTATGCGGTTTCC
>JAZJXP010000071.1:0-7991 GCA_040390835.1 Pseudomonadota bacterium | reverse complement strand
CGCAATTTCAAATCGCCCTAACGAAACTGGCCCGGGAAGAAGATCAAAAAAAGCATGACGCTCTCGTCGCGGCCTCGGGCCTCAAAGTAAATGCGGTGCGCGTGGAAGGCGAAATGGCGGACGGCGCCGAGCGCTATGCGGTTTCCATCATTAACCTGATCACTACGCCTGAGCGCTTTCACGGCAAGAAAATCAGTGTCACCGGATACATCTTGATTGCTGACGAAACCATTGCGCTGCAATTGAGCAAAGACAGCTCGCCTGCCGAATCTGTATGGCTTTCGATACAAGAAGGGCGGATGGAAACAGAAAATGATTTCAGGCGTTATCAAAAAAAGAAAAAACAACTGAAGTCAACTATCAATCGCAAACGTGTGTTGATAGAAGGCATATTCGATATGCATACCCGTGCCCACCTGTACCGTGGGTCTGTCAAAGACATCACGCACATAGATTATTGGTGAACATGGGTTTTATGAATTGCCGCCAGTTGTAGCGTGCGCAAGGTATGTAGCAGCGCACGCCACAGCTCGCCAGCAATTCGATCACGGCAGTGATTTGAGTAACCAGTGTTACATAGAATATGCATCGCATGAAATACGGCGAGTGGGGAAGTTATTTCCCCAGTCTGCTTACTCCGCCAGCTTCACATTCATGGTGATACGCGCCGTAAAAACTTTAACACCGCCGCCATCAAGGACATCGACTGTGACTATCTTGTCGCCTGCGGTGGTCCAGTCCAGGCCGCTGCCGTCTGCCACTGCGGTCACATCGGTCTTGGCTTTGGCCAGATATTCCACCGTCATGCCCTTTGGTATCCAGCGCCCGCCTGCGGGGATGGAGACATCAGTCATCGTGCCTGCTACCAGTTCTGCCGCATTGCATAAGGCAATCGCATGGATGGTGCCCAGGTGGTTGGTGATTTCGCGGCGGAAGGGGACTTTGGCTTCGGCATAGCCGGGGCGCAGCTCGGTCATTGTGGGGGTGATGGTGCTGAAGTAGGGAGCCATCTGGCACACCATTTTGCTGAACTGCTCGGGGCCACCGAGTTTGAACATCTCTAGCGCTTGACTCATTTTCTTGCCTCTCGAAGTGTAAGTGAAATACCTAAAATTAGAATAATATTCTAAAATAGAATTTAATTCTGTTATGGAATACTATTCTAGAACATTTTTCTGTGTCAAGCGATTTACTCGCGGGTGAGCTGCGGTATCATCGCCATCGAACTATCCCATTACTTATTTTCAGGCAGCATAGACTTGGCTACAGCAGACGTCCTCGAACGCAATTACCCCGGCAGGCGTGCGCAGTTAAAGCGCGATATCCTGCTGGGTGCCCTCGCATGTTTTAATGAACATGGCCTGGACCTGACCACGATAGAAATCATCAAGCAGCACTGTGATACCAGTGTCGGCAATATCTATCATCACTTTGGCAGTAAAGAAGGCCTGGTGGCAGCACTGTTCTTTAGCGCTCTGGAAGACCAGGCGCGCTTGCTGGCAGACTATCTGGAGAAAGCCAGCACGGCGCAAGAAGGTGTGGCGGCGATTGTCTGTGCCTATGTAGACTGGGTAACAGAGCAGCCAGAGCTGGCGCGCTTTCAATACCAGGCGCGCGCCGCAGTTGCCAAGGGGCCGCAGGCGGATGAATTGTCCACCCGTAACCGCGCCCGCAATAAAAACATGCACGCCTGGTGGGCAGCACCAGGCAGGCGCGATTTGATCAAACACATACCGGATGATTTGTTGCCATCGCTGTTGATCGGGCAGGCAGAAAACTATTGCCGCGCCTGGCTGTCGGCGCGGGTAAGCACTTCGCCGAAAAAATACCGCGAACACCTGACACAGGCGGCGTGGAATTCTTTGGCGACGCGTGCGATGGAGTGAGGTACCGGTAGATACGATTAGCGTAGCGTAATCGTACAAATCCAAGCGTGGGAATTGCACGAAGCTTGGGCAATTTAGACAGTTTGACGCTCAACATGCGTACGATTACGCTACGCTAATCGCACCTTGCACAACTCATCTTCAATCATCGCCGTGACGTAGGGCGCATTGTAATGCGCCGCATGGTGTCTCAAGGTTCCGGGGAAATATGTGTGCCGTATCTGACGCACACATACTATGTAATGTATTGCGCGCCTGGATTATCTTTTGTGGGCTTCATCTGCTATTCCATCAATTGGATAACGCCACGCTGCGTTTGGCAATCTGCAACTTTTGCATATCCACCCGCTGTAACTCTACCTGATCGAGCCGCACGAATACAAAACCCTGCTTCAAGGTCTCTGCCAGCGCCACCGCCAGACCCTCGGCAGAGTCGGATGCTGGTTTATTCATGTGCGCAATGATCACATCACCGGCTTGCAGGCGTTTGAATTGATTGATGATGGCTTGCTTGCGTAGCGTCGCGCCCTGGTCTGCATTCAAGGAAAAACCTGCAATCTTGTAACCCATGCGTTTGATTTCGTCCATCGCCTGCGGGTCATATTTGGCGCTGGCACCGCGATACCATTGCGGCGTCGTGCCCATGGCGCTGGTGATGGCTTTGGCACCTTCAGTGACTTCGCGTTGCAGGCCAGCGATGTCGGGTTCGCCTGCCAGGCCATAGACTTTTCTGCCGGGGCCGATGATGGCGGGGATGTGTTTTTCACCGTGGTCTTCGACATCAAACAAATCCAGGTTGGCCTTGATGATGGCAACGCCCTGAGGATTTTTATCCAGCCATTTCTTGGTCACAAAGATGGTGGCGGGGATGCGCTTGCGTATCAGGAAGTCCAGCAACTCTGCATCAAACTTGCCCGAACAGGCATCCAGCGTCAGCGCTATTTTTTTGTCGGCGATTTTGTTTGTGCTAATAGGCGTAGCGATGCGGTTGTGCACCTCTACAGGCATGGCCTGCACAGATAAACCCCAGGCAATAAAGACCAGAGCGACGAAGAATGAAAAGCATGCAGGGCGGCTGATGCGAAAAATCATGTTAAATAAACTTATTTTTTCTATAAGTCGCGAGTATACGTAATTGTGTGCCAGAAGCAGCTTTAATTACATTTGGTAAAACTACAGGAACGTAGATAGTGTGTGCCAACGCACAGACCCGTGAGCCGTCGCGCTTTAATATGGTTTCACGTTGCAAAGAGTTGTATCACCTGGCAGATAAGCCTGGGAGCAGAGCGAGGCACGTCTTAGAACTATGTCATCCACGGATGTAGATTCACCGTACAGATAGTACGGGCGTTTATGTCAGTTTGGGGGACTCTAAAAGAACCTGCCATTGGCAGGTTTTTTTTCGTCCTGAATCCATGCCTAAGCTAAAACGATTGCAAGGAGAAGTGTGCTCGGCACTCTGCAAATTTACCCGGGCTATCCACCTTGCTACTTTGCCTGCACGGCTGATCTCACCGTTGCTTTAATTATCTATTTGACAAACTATTCGCGATGACATAGGGTAGCGGTTTTCTTCCGCGAAGAGTTTCCGTTTATGAAATCCAAATTTGTCCTGATCAGCATATTGGCCGCATTGTCGGCAAGCACGCTTGCATCTGCTGGCGTTACTGCCCCCAATAGCGGCAGCATCAAAGTCGAGGGAGACGCCAGGGTTTCTACCCTGAATGGCATCGGCGGCAGTCTGAATGAAAACGGGAATATCCTTGAACTCAAAAATGGTGAGTTAAGCCTGAACGGCATCGTCGTCTATAAAAAGAAGGGCGTGCTCAAGGTACGGCTGGTACACAACGGCGAGAACTTCAGCCTGACAGTCAATGGCAAGGACGTGCCGCTGCCTGGGATCAAGCAGGCACCAGCACTGACATAAAGATTCAAATAGAGACTCAAATAAAGAACAAAACCAGATCTGCTTAGCTTGCTTACTGCTGACAGCATCCCGATACTGGCTTTGTCTTTTTATTCCTGCTGTTATTTCTTCGTACCCGGGCAAGTCGCTGGCATATTGCGCTGCTTCAGGAAATTGACCAGGGGCTGGTTCTCATAGTGGAGGGCTTCTGCATACAGTTGATAGCCATCGCCATATTCCCCCACTTCAGGGCAGATAAAATCCAGCAGTTGCTGGTCATTGAGTTTGTTGAGTACGGCCAGCAATGCCGGTGGCACCTTGGAATTACCAGCAAGGACGCCACTACCGTCCCGGTTCAGTTGGCGCAAATTGGCACCGCTTTGTATCAGGTAAGCCAGCAAACCGACACCGCCATCCTTGGCAGTTTCCAGGCCACTTCTGCTGTTGAGCTTGTGTGCCAGTGTCTCTGCTTCTTTGCCATTCATTTCACGCAGGCGTGACTGTATGCGCTTCCTGTCAACTTCGCTATAAGTATCCAGGTCAGCATAAGAAAATCTTTGCAGCGTCCAGGTCTGCAGCGGTGACAACATATTCGATTCAGCCGGGATGACATAAGGGTCAACACCCGCATCCAGGGCAAACAGGATGAGTTCAGTCTTGCCGCTTTCCATTGCCAGGGACAACAGCGAACGCCCGTCAACCACTATTTTCATATCCACATCATGCGCCTGCAGATAGCGCAGGGTAGTCAGCAATTGTTCTGTATCTGAATTGCGTTTTTTTTCAACCACATCCCACCATGATGGCGCGGTTTTATTGGCTTCGACAGCATAAGAAAAAGTCTGGGAAGGACAGGTCAGCGACAATTTTTGTTCGACAAACACATCCAGCAAACCTGTATCCAGGCGCTGCAGTGCTGGATACAGGTAAGCGCAATAGTTGTAACCATTCAGATTTTGTGTTTGCAAATCCAGCAACATGGCGCGCATGGCGATGGCATCCGCCTTGGGCAGCACGCATTCTGTCAGTACACGTTCTTTGACCGTTATGTCATGCTGACCAGACGCCAATTCTGTTTCCAGCACCGCACGGTCGCCGTCACAGGCACTAATGCGCAAGAGATTACGCTGCCAGGCATCCTGTTCATCTTGAGCGAGTCGCTGTGCCTCCTGGTTGTCCTTCAATTGACTGATCTGGTGCATGACATAACTCGTCGCCATACTGCCACCCATGCAAACCGGGAAAACCAGCAAAGGAGAAGCCAGCGCAATCAGCAAACGTGGCAAGAAATTCTTCTTCAGCTTGATAAAAATCACGATCATGGCGATGACGCTGAACAAGAAACTGCCAACGGCGGCAACGATGAGTTCTTCCAGGCCAGTGCTGGGTGCAAAGGCAAATGCTGTGCTGGTGAATGAGAAACAGAATAGTGTGAAAAACAGGCGGGTCAGATTTGCTGTATTCGGCCTGGCATGTGCAGGAAACAAGCTGATGGCGCAGCGATCTTTTTTTGTGGTCAAGGTGTCGTCCGCTTTATTTACAGTTATTCGCAGTTCTTGGGTGTGCGTGAAAGCTATCTGCAATTGAAAAATTTTCTGATAGCTTGATGACTATAACATGTTGTGGATTAAGAAACACTCATTTACCTACTTTCAGCTGTGCTTCGAAATGTATTTATGCGATCCTTGTTTTTATCGCTAAGCCACATTGAAGGACTCCAAAAAGCTAATTGCTTGTAATTGTTTATTCTTGGTTTTGAATAGATGACATCGCATGGACGTGATGCCGAAACATGGACTCCTTCGCATTTTCTGAGTTTCAAAAAGTCACGAATTTTATGCTTTTGCCGCGACAGTCAGAATAAGGACGACGTCCTCTCATTGCATAAACTGCCAGGTAAATTTATCGCTGCGCAGTGTAAGATATGTTCAATTTCAATTCATCATTAAATCCATGAATATTGTCGCGTTAGGCGTCTCCATGCCTTTGTCCAGGTTCATGACTGAGCTATTCCCATTTTTTGCGCTCCTGTCTCTGCCATCTTTGGCTGTGGTTGTCTTGTTGCAGATTATTTTTTTCGCGCAGGCAGGTGCATTTTCTGATGCCAGACGTGGGTGGATTGCGCCTTCGATTGTCCTGACGGTGGTGTCGGCCTTATTTTTGCGTCTTGTTCTTTATATGTTCTTTTTAGATAAGCCGCTGTTATCTGTGCATTCACCATTTGTCGGTTTTGTGTCGCTCCATGTCTTGTTATCTTCAACTATTGCTGGTTTCGTCTTTACCCGGCTTGCGTTGAGTCGTTCACACGAACATAAGCCATTGAATGATGTCGCATACCATATGCGCTGGCTGGCGCTAAGCTGCCTGTTCATGTTGTTGCCCAGTGCCTTGAGTTTGGTAGCGATGAGTTTGTCCTGGTTAGCTTTTTCGCCCTGGGTCAGTAGTTATTATTCCTTTGTTAGTAAAGTTCATGCACCTTTATATTTCATTGCTGTTCCAGCTTTCATCTGGCATTTGTATATTTTAAAATATCTGGTGCAAGTTGCTAAAAAGAGCAAGACATTATGGGTGGGATCAGGCATCGTCTACTGGACTTTGCCAACGTTTTATTTCTGGTCGATGGCATATATGTATTCAATTGGTCGTATCAATATGATCTTCGATCACAGGATATTGTTAGGCGTGATGATTGTATGTGTAGTAGGCAATGTCACTGTTGTGCGTAGCGTACGTCGCATGGTGAGAGAGCAATTGAAGTTTGAAGAATTTGTCAGGCAAAGCGAATAAGTTGAAAAATAAATTGCAGCGCATATCATTGCATGCGCTGCAATTATAAAATCTAACCGTGCTTGCTGTTGCGGATTCAGTACAGACAGGCTTAATTCAAGCTGTAAAACTATGAATGACTTCAATCTCGCCAACAATGTTTTCATTCATCAGCTCAACATCTTCAGCCGGTATCCACCATTCTGTGTGTATGGCACCACCAACTGTCTGGACTGGATACTTGTCCATGAAACTTTTGTTGACTTCAAAGCGTGTCACGTAGCCTGCACCACTTGCGGCTACATTCCAGTCCCTGGCAATCTGTATCGCATACTCCACATTTGTCACCGGATAGAAAATTGGCTGTTCTTGTAAGCGTGGTGGCCATTTTTTGTAGCCGCTGTCACGCACCAGTGCCAGTTCTTTGGGGCCGGTGGGGCGGTAGAGTGTGACGGTGGTGATGTTGTGCGTAGTCATGGTGATTGATTTCTGGATATTGATGTTCCTACTATAATGTACTTATTTTACAATTGCAACTAACTTGGTTTTGTTTTGGATTTAAGTTGATGATGAAATGCAAGTGAGACCATTCAGATGTCGCTTGCAAGACTCTGAAATCTGTCGATGCTTGCGGGTTGCGACTAACGTCACTGGGCTCCAGCCTGCGCTGGAGCGACGACTTTGAGATTGGCAGTAGTATTGTTGATGGTGCGCTTAACAGGAATGCTCTACAAAGCGCATATAACAAATCTATGTGCAGAAAGGCGCAGCACGTTGCATCAGCGATGTGCCGCGCCCTTGGACTCAGCCCAAACCTATCCCCGCTTCAGCTTATCCTTCTCCTTCACCGAACGCATCAAGACCTTCCACTTGGACCTTGCCGCAATCCTGTCCAGCGGGGTTTGCTGGTTGCGGCGGGTTTCGCGTAGTAGTTTCTGATAGTTTTTGAGCCTGTCTTCATCCACCACGGCACGCACGGCGCAGCCGGGTTCGCTTTGGTGGCTGCAGTCGCGGAACTGGCATTCTGCGGCCAGGGCGCCGATGTCGGCAAAGCTGGCGCTCAGGGCCTCTTCGTCGAGATTGAGTTGCAGGGTGCGCAGGCCGGGGGTGTCGATGATGCAGGCACCGCCTGGGCACATGTGTAGAGAGCGTGCGGTGGTGGTGTGCTGGCCACGGCCATCACTGGCGCGCACGGCACCGGTGTCTTGCGCGCTGCTGGTCAGGGTATTGGTCAGCGTTGATTTGCCAGCGCCGGATGAACCCAGCAAGATCAGCGTCTGGCCTGCTGCCATCCAGGGTGCCAGCAAACCTGCCGCCATGCTGCTTTGGCCGTTGACGGCAAATACAGGCACGCTGGCGGACAGGCGTTGTTCGACTTCTGCCAGGCGCGCTGGGGCATCTGCATGCACATCGGCCTTGGTCAGCACCACCAC
>JAZJXP010000070.1:0-36473 GCA_040390835.1 Pseudomonadota bacterium | reverse complement strand
AAACATGCTGTGGACAACTGCAGGTACACTGTGCGATCCAGTACGTGGCTTGAAAGCAGGCCAGGGCGGTTGTTAAGTCTTGTTGTTACAAGTCTTCGTTTTTCCTAAAAAAAGCCCGGTCACGGGCTTTTTTCAATTTAATTCCGCTTTATTTATATTGCTACTTACATTGAGAACTCAAGCCGACCGCCACATATGTTGTCAGGGTATGATAAGCAAATGATCAAAAGAAAAAGAAGCAACATGAAATCTCAACTGAAAAAACTGGAAAAAGGATTCACTCTGATCGAGTTGATGATCGTCGTGGCTATTATTGGTATTCTTGCTTCGATCGCCTTGCCTCAGTATGCTGACTATACTTCGCGTACCCGGGCCGCTGGTGCAATTGCCGAACTGCATAGTTTGAAGACTGCAATGTCACTTTGTTTTCAAACGGATGGAACCTGGACAGCTTGTACGAGCATGGGGGTGAATGGAATACCTACGGTTGCTACATCCAAGTTTTTGACGGGAGCAGTTCCAACTATCGCTGGTACGGGTGCTATTACCCAGACGACAACAGGGGCAACAACCAGCGCAGGTACAGCCTTGTCGGTGACACTGACACCTTCGACCTTGTCTGGGCAGGCGAATATGTTATGGACTGCTTCTGGAACTATTTGTGATCCGGTTCGTGGCTTGAAGGCCGGTCAGGGTGGTTGCTAACAGATTTTTGTCAGGCTGCTATTTGAACCATAGTCCCAGGCAAAATGCTGGCAATTGAGCATCGTCGGCAAACCTTCAGTACGCCCGTGCTTCATGCGTCACCCTGACTCTCCGTGAAACATTTGCCAGCGCAGTTCGTAGGACAAATGCCACGTCCCTGGCGATGACTGGTGAGCTGCTTCAAGCCAGATTTCTGTGTTGTACCTGACCTTAAAAATCATCAATATAGTGCAGAGCCTGGTATAGCTTTTCGACACTTCCAAAACTCTTGCGTATTAGAATTTTCGCTTCACTGTCGCGATGGAATTCCATATAAAGTCATTCCGCAAATGGCCTTATTCATGCAAAATCGATGACCAGCAATATCCAGCAATATCCTCTGCTTAGCTGCCAGTTTTGAATTGTTGCCATTTCTGCACATGAAAAACTCCAAAAGCGGATATCAGCTTTTGGAGTTCAGTTTGTTTTTTTAGTCTCAGATAGCGTATGCAGCGATCACGCATGAATCATATCCATGCAAGGACTAACTTAATATAGGTAATTCCAGTGCCAGGCCAGAGGTAGCATATTGATGCAAGCACGATCTGCGACAGCAAACCCAGGCTACCGTAATTCTAGAATAATCTTGAGAGCCCACTCTTTAATTGATGCTCTTTTTGTAGAGTCAGTCGCAGATATACAGATGAACTGTTGATAAGCAAAGCAAATGACTTCTCAGCCCTCGGTACTCAGCCCATCAAACGCAGTTCAAATACCACAACAGTAATCAACAAGCGCCTTGACCAGGCTTCAGGCCACGCACCGGATCACAAATAGTGCCTGAATTAGTCCAGATCAGATTGGCCTGGTTCGCCAATGTGGATGGTGTCAGAACGGCACTCAAAGGGGTGCCAGAGTTGGTCGTTGCTCCAGTCGCTGCTTGCGTAATAACTCCGGTGCCCGAAATAGTGGGAACTGCACCAACTAAAAACTTGGAAGTGGTGACCGAGGGAATTGAGTTGGTACCCATGACTGTACAGTTGGTCCAGGCGCTTTCATTTTGAAAGCAAATGGACATCTCTTTTTTCAGGCTATTGAGCTCTGACATTGCACCAGCCGCCCTTGTACGTGAGACATAATCAGAATATTGCGGGATGGCAATTGCAGCGAGGATACCGATGATGGCAACCACAATCATTAACTCTATGAGTGTGAAACCGCGATGTAATTTAACAAGATGGCCGTGCATTTTTTTCTCCTCGATGGCAAGGATCATGGTGGATACGGTGAATCAGCAAATTCTGTGCCAATCAACATAAGTTTTTTAATTATTGCTATGCTAGGAGCAGTGAAGTGAAGGTGCAACTTTTTACCACTCTCTGGCCGACAGGATTTACAATCCTTGACCTTGTTGTCCTGAAGGAAAATCATTATTTAAAGGCAAGTAATGCTGAATTGGTTAAAGAAGCAATTTTTATCAGAGAATAATACGGCTCCTGCGAAGGACACATCACAGCAGTCTGCGGATACTGTAGAGTCGCCTCACCAAGCAAGTCCCGGTTTTTCTGACCTGGCTGAGCGCAGTTACCTTGAAGGAAAGCTAAGCGATGCAGTTGGCTATTACCAGCAAGCCTTGCAGGCAAAGCCTGATGACGCTGACTTGAACAATAAGCTGGGTGATGTTTTTTATGATCAACAAGATTATGCCAAAGCAGAAACCCAGTATCGCCTGGCTTTGAAGGCAAAAACGGATTTTCCTGAGGCCGAGCTCAATCTGGGGCTGACACTGGATGCATTGGGGCAGTTTGCCGCAGCGCTGCCATGCTATCAGCGAGTTATACAGCAACAACCAGCAAACCACCTTGCCTATTTCAATCTCGCTGTTACCCTGACTTCACTCGGACAGGTGGAAGAGGCGCGCATTTCTTACGAGAAGGTGCTGGAACTCAAACCAGGCTTCAGTCACGCACATTTCAATCTGGCAGCGCTGCTACAGCGCCACGACTTGCTAGACGAGGCTGAGGAGCACTATCTGCGTACTATTGAAGCTAATCCCCAGCACTTTGCTGCGCATTGCAATCTGGGTGTGATTTACGAGGCAAAGCGGCAATTCACCCAGGCAAAAGAGCAATACCTGCAGGCGCTGCGCATACATCCTCAACATGCAGAAACCCACCATAATCTTGGGCTGGTTGCCTGTCATCTTCTGCAAACTGATCTTGCAATCACGCACTTTCTTCAAGCCCTGAATCTGCGCCCAGGTTTTGCGGAAGCAATGATCAGTCTGGGGGATGCCTATAAGACGCAAAACCGGCTGAGCGAAGCAGAAGCAAGTTATCGTCAAGCCATTGCCATGCAGCCGCAACTGCCTGGGGCTTATTGTAATCTGGGTATTATTTTGCACGAACGCAAACAATATCTGGAGGCGATTGCCATTTATCAGCAGGGTATTGCCAACGATGCACATTCTGTATTGTTGTACAACAATCTCGGCAATACTTATAGTATGGTCAATCGCCTAGCGGATGCTGAGGCATGCTATGACAAAGCCTTGCAGATAGGCAGTGATGTGACTGAGACCTATACCAATCTGGCTGGTTTGTTCGCTGGGCAAGGCAAACTGGAAGAGGCTGAAAATAGTTACCGGCAGGCAGTCAAGCTTGATCCTGGTTATGCCCAGGCTTATAGCAATCTGCTTTTTATGCTTAATTATGATCCCGACCGTAGTGCAGAAGAAATTTTTGCCGCATATCAAGATTATGAAAAACGCTATGCAAATCGTTATCGAAGTGAATACTTGCCTTTTGATAATGACAAAAATCGTCAGCGACGACTAAAAATTGGCTATGTATCGCCAGATTTTAGCCGTCATCCAGTTCAATATTTCCTTGAACCACTAATGTGTCATCATGATAAGACTTTATTTGAAGTGTATGCTTACGCCCAGCTCAGTGTGGGCGATGGTGTCACTGAACGCTATAAAAGCTATGCAGATCACTGGATAGAGACGGGCGGTCTGACAGACGCTGCACTTGCTGAACGCATACGTAAGGACGGGATTGATATTCTGGTCGACCTGGCTGGCCATACTGCCAATAACCGCCTGTCGGTTTTTGCACGCAGACCTGCCCCTGTCCAAGTGTCGTGGCTGGGTTATGGCTATACCACCGGCCTGACAGCGATTGATTACTTTCTGACTGACGATGTCAGTGCCCCAACTGGCAGCGATGCCCTGTTTGCAGAACAGCCCTGGCGCATACAGACACCTTCTTATGCTTACCGGTCAGCACCAGGTATGGGCGAGGTAAGCCTCTTGCCGGCACTGACTAATGGTCATGTCAGGATAGGTACGCTGACCAGGTCCATACGCATTAATCACAGAACCATCAGGGTCTGGTCTGAAATTTTGAAACGCTTGAAAAATGCGGTGCTGGTAGTCGACAGTGCAAATTATCAAGACGTGAACTTGCGTCAGTCATTGCTGGATAAATTTGCTTCTCAGGGCATAGACGAATCCCGTCTCGATATCGGCTTTCATTCGCCACCCTGGGATACGCTCAGGGCACTTGATATAGGTCTGGACTGCTTCCCACATAATTCTGGCACCACCTTGTTTGAAACCTTGTACATGGGCGTGCCTTTTGTGACGCTGGCAGGCCGGCCCAGCCTGGGACGATTGGGTAGTTGCATACTCGAAGGTCTGGGGCGTCCGGAATGGATAGCGCATACAGAAGATGAATATGTAGAGAAAGTCGTCGCGCTGGCAGAGAATGTAGAACAACTGGCCAGTATCAGGGCAGGATTGCGGCAAGAGATGCAAAACAGCGCCTTGATGGATGAGCCAGGTTTTACCCGCAAGTTCGAGGACGCTTATCGCGCCATGTGGATCAAATGGTGTGACGCAGTGTGAGGTGGTGTAATGTGGGGTGATGAGGTGCGAGAGTGTAACCTCGTTTGATCACGTTTGATCCCATTTTATATGCCAGCCTGAACAGCAAGCTCCCGCTCAGGCTGAATCAAAAACTGACATGCAAATTTTAAAACCCCAGCGCAGCGCCATCTGGATTACGTGGGTCGGAATAACCGGCAAATCCCTGCGGCACAATTTGTATGGTCTGGGTTTTACCCAAAGTACCAGTGGGCCGCAATACCTGGCCTTTTTGCTCCAGCAGGCGCAGGGTGTCCATGCTGATGCCTTTTTCAAAGCGTAACTGATCCGGCATCCATTGCTGGTGTATGCGTGGCGAAATGGTGGCTTCGGCCACGTTCATGTCATGGTCAATGACGTTCAGTATGGTTTGCAGTGTCGTCGTGATAATGCGGCTGCCACCAGGGCTGCCAGTCACCAGGAAGGGTTTGCCGTCCTTGAGCACTATAGTGGGTGACATCGAACTTAAAGGCCGCTTCCAGCCCTGTACAGCATTGGCATCGCCACCCAGCAAGCCAAAGGCATTAGGTACGCCTGCCTTGACCGAGAAATCATCCATTTCATTATTCAGGACGATGCCGGTGCCAGTGGCAACAATGCCGCTGCCAAAGTTCAGGTTCAGGGTATAGGTCGTGGCGACGACGTTGCCAAATTTGTCGGCCACGCTGTAATGCGTGGTCTGGTCGCTTTCATAGGGCAGGGGTTTGCCGGGTTTGATCTCGGCGGAAGGTGTGGCGCGGTCTGGCTGTATTTTCTTGACCAGTTCATCCGCATAAGCGCGCGAAGTCAGGGCCTTGGTAGGCACCTTGTAATAATCAGGGTCGCCCAGGAATTCAGAACGGTCGGCGTAGGCCAGTTTCATCACCTCGCTCAGTTGGTGCAGCGTCTGGGCGCTGTTGGCACCTTGCTCTTTCAGTGGGTAATGTTCCAGCATGTTCAGCATCTGGATGATGTGCACGCCGCCAGAACTCGGTGGCGGCATGGAGACCACTTCGTAGCCGCGATAATTGCCACGCACCGGGACGCGCTCCACTGCCTTGTAATTCTTAAGGTCACTGGTAGAAATCAAACCTTCATGTTGCTGCATTTCTGCGACGATTTTTTTGGCGACAGCACCTTCATAAAATGCTGACGGGCCTTGCTCGGCAATCAGGCGCAGTGATTGCGCCAGGTCTTTTTGCAGCAAGCGTTCACCGGCCAGCAAGGGTTTGCCATCCTTGAAAAAAATCGCGCGGCTGGCTGGCCATTTACCCAACTGGTTTTTGCTTGAATCAATTACTTCTGCCAGATGCGGGCTGATCTCAAAGCCCTGTTCGGCCAGGCGTATCGCCGGGGCGATGACATCCTTCCATTTCATGCTGCCATATTTGCGCAAGGCCAGGTCCATGCCTGATACCGTGCCAGGTATGCCAACCGCCAGATGGCTATACAGTGATTTGCCAGAGATGACATTGCCCTTCGCATCCAGATACATGTCACGACTGGCTTTTTCTGGCGCCAGTTCACGAAAGTCCAGTGCGATATCTTTGCCTGATTTGCTGTCATGAATAATCATGAAACCGCCACCACCGATATTGCCAGCGTTTGGCAAGACTACAGCGAGGGCGAAGCCGACTGCCACTGCCGCATCTACCGCATTGCCGCCACGCTTGAGTATATCGAGGCCAACCTGGGTCGCCAGCGCCTGCTCAGTCGCCACCATGCCTTGTTTGGCATACACCGGGCTGATGATGGGGTAGCTGGTGTCATATTTGATACCTGCAGCCAGTTGCGCCTGGCTGGCGGGGCTGACTACGGCGAAACACAGAGGGACGAGCAGACTCAGGTATAGCTTGCGGGAGGAGGGCGAGGGCATGCGTATAACTCCGGAAATCAGTGATGGTGTAAATAGTAATACCAATTCTGACATGGCATGCGGATAAAGTATCCCTCATGTACAAAATAAAAAAGCCGCCCGAAGGCGGCTTTCAACTAATCTGCATAAATGCAAATTATTTTGCTTCAGCTTCTGCAGAAGTTGCGCCAGCTGGGATAACAGCGATAGCAACAGTAGCGTCACCACCGTGTACTACAGCTGTCACGCCTTTTGGCAGTGTCAGTTGAGATACGTGGATGGATTGACCGGCTTCCAGTTTGGACAGGTCAACTTCAACGAATTCTGGCAATTCTGCTGGCAAGCAGGAAACATCCAGTTCAACAGCAACGTGGCTGATTACTGCAGCAGACAATTTCACTGCTGGAGATACGTCAGCATTGATGAAATGCAGAGGCACTTTAACGTGGATTTTTTGGTTAGGATCTACGCGTTGGAAATCAGCGTGCAAAACCAGTTGTTTGTATGCATGGACCTGGAAGTCGCGCAACAATACTTTTTCTGATTTGCCATCAACTTCCAGGTCCAGAATGGAAGAGTGGAAGGCTTCTTTTTTCAATGCATGGTACAGCGCATTGTGATCCAGAGTGATGGATACCGGGGCTTCTGTACCACCGTAGATGATGCCAGGTGTTTGGCCAGCAAGGCGCAGGCGGCGGCTCGCTCCGGTCCCCTGTACATTGCGTGCAAATGCGATTACTTTCATGGTGTTACTCCAAAAAATGCAAAACATTGATTTGTTTTGCGGTATTGAACCCCCGCGACCAGGGGCCCAGAAAATAGCCCTGCCATCAAGAAGATGGCAGGGCCGGAAAATACTTTAGTCCGTGAACAAGGAGATGACCGACTCGCCCTTGGTGATGCGGCGGAAAGTCTCGGCCAGCAGGCTGTCGCAAGACAATTGACGGATCTTTGAGCAGGCACGGGCAGCTTCTGTCAGCGGAATCGTGTCTGTCACGACCAGTTCATCCAGCGGCGATTGCGAAATACGCTGTATCGCAGGGCCAGATAAAACAGGGTGAGTACAGTAAGCCAATACCTTCTTGGCGCCACGTTCTTTCAATACTTCAGCAGCTTTGGTCAGTGTGCCGGCAGTGTCAACCATGTCATCCATGATCACGCAGTTACGACCTTCAACTTCACCAATGATGTTCATGACTTCAGAGACATTCGCTTTTGGACGGCGTTTGTCGATGATGGCCAGATCGCAACCCAGGCGTTTTGCCAAAGCACGGGCACGTACCACACCGCCCACGTCAGGGGAAACGACCAGCAAGTCTTCGTAATTCTTGGCGACCAGGTCACCCAGCAAAATTGGCGAAGCGTAAATATTATCAACAGGGATATCAAAGAAACCCTGGATTTGATCAGCATGCAAATCCATGATCAACACGCGGTCTACACCGGCTTCTTCCAGCATGTTGGCAACCACCTTGGCAGAAATCGCCACACGCGCAGAGCGGGGGCGACGGTCCTGGCGGGCATAACCAAAATAAGGGATAGCAGCAGTGATACGACCGGCAGATGCACGTTTCAATGCATCGACCATCAACATGATTTCCATCAGGTTGTCGTTGGTTGGTGCGCAGGTGGATTGCAAAACGAAAACATCTTTACCGCGAACGTTTTCATTGATCTCGACCAGCACTTCGCCGTCAGAGAATTTGGAAACGTCTGCCTTGCCGAGGGGGATGCCGAGTTGTTTGGCAACACCGGCAGCCAGTGCAGGATTGGCGTTGCCAGTGAAAACCATCATGTTGTCATTTGCGCGCGCATTTGCCATGGCTGGGACCTATCGGCTGAGATTGTGGGTCTGGCTTATTTTGCATGGGTTTTACACAAAAGTAGCCGCTGATAAAACTGAAAAAGCCGCCGCACAATCTATGCGGCGGCTTTAATTTAATGGCAGGGGAAGAAGGATTCGAACCTTCGCATGCCGGAATCAAAATCCGGTGCCTTAACCAGCTTGGCGACTCCCCTACACAACCGTTTGCCTGTTTCCAAGTTCGCCGCTATTTTAGCGTTAAACCGGCTTCAAGCCAAATATTTTTCGATCCCAATTTCTGCGCCATCGGGTGGCTACTCAGCGCTTTTGCTTTCCATGATGTCCAGCGACCCGGTACTTGCGATATTTTTTTTAAAACTATGTCTGCTGCCGTTTCGTCGGCAAAGGCACAAAAAACACAAGCTCCAGATCCCGTCATCCTTGCATCACCGTATTGTGAGAGCCACTTAATGGCTGCATCAACTTGCGGGAACAATGCGCAGGCAACTGTTTGCAGATCGTTTTTCCAATTATGTTTTGCATCACTGGAAAAGTCCGCTATTCTGACCGGATTCGTGTCCCTTGTCAACTCCTTTGCCGAAAAAATTGCAGGCGTGGGGACTTGTACGCCCGGCTCCAGCACCACAAACCAGACATCCGGCGTGACCAGGGCTTGCAATTCTTCCCCCACCCCTTCCGCAAAGGCATTTGTTCCAAACAGAAAGAAAGGCACATCTGCGCCCAGTTGCAGGGCCAGTTTCATCAACTCATCGCGCTGGACGCCGGTTTGCCACAGATGATTGAGTGCCAACAAGGTAGTGGCTGCGTCAGATGAACCACCACCCAGGCCGCCACCCATGGGCAGGTTTTTGCGCAAAGTCAGGTCCGCACCCTGGCTGCAGCCGGTATGGCTTTGCAATAATCTTGCTGCACGGACGATAAGGTCGCTGTCCGCAGGCACGCCGTCTATCTCGTTGGTACGGCATATCTGGCCGTCAGCCCGTACTTCCACATCCAGGTAATCGCAACGGTCTATCAACTGGAAAGCAGTTTGCAGCAAGTGATAACCATCAGCCCGGCGGCCAGTCACGTGTAAAAACAGGTTGAGCTTGGCCGGGGCAGGGCAATTGTCCAGTCTGCTCATTTCCATTCATTCACCACGATGCGGATGGATACATCACCGGCTTGCTCAGTATATCTTTGCAAGTCTATGCGTTTCGGGAAGATCGGTTGTTCATGCCAACTGACATAGCGCAGCTTCCAGCCTTGTGTATTCACAGTTTGGTCTTCAGCTTTCACGGCGGCCAGTTGTTTGCCGTCGATAGCGACAAAGCCCTGCAACCAGTCGCGTAAACCTGCCACGGGCAAAGACCAGCCCAGAGTATCTTGCAATAACTGGTCAAGATCGCTGGCAATGCGCGGGGCCTTGCCATCTTGTTCCAGCGTGGCACCTTGTGCAGTCTGGGTAATGCGCGCCATGGTCTGGCCCAGTGGTGACAATAGATTGATGCGTATGCCTTGCGCATCCTGTTCCCATTCAAAACCGCCAGGCAGGCTTTGCGATTTGTCGGCCTGCTGGTACTGGATGGATATCTTGCCGCTGATTTGTATCTGTTGCTGGTATTGACGGGTACTGGCTGTGGCTGTACTTGTTAGTGTAGCCGCAGGTGCTTGCGCCTGCTTGCTCAAGCTGGCGCAACCAGTGTTGAGCAAGACGCAAAATAAAGCTGAAGCGAGCAGTTTAAATCGGGTATTTGATGGCATGGTTGCAGTATGAATTGCATATAGTGTGAGTACAAATGACAAGGCGGACATTGTCAGTCCGCCAGAGTGTCATTATATTAAATCGCTGATGTAAACATCTTTGGCAAGATCAGCATCAGGGTTTGACTTTCAATCTTTCCAGCGTGGATTTCAGCGTCTGGTTTTCCGGGTCTTTTTGCAAGGCATCACGCCAGATTTTTTTTGCGCTGTCTTTTTGCCCCATGGTCCACAAGACTTCACCCAGATGCACGGCTATCTCGGCATCAGGGCGCATTTGATAGGCGCGGCGCAAGGCTTGTTCAGCTTCGTCATATTTGGACAACCTGAACTTGACCCAACCCAGGCTATCGAGAATGAAGGGGTCATCCGGTGCCAGCTGGTTGGCTTTTTCTATCAGGGTATTAGCTTCATCGAGTTGCACATTGCGGTCGGCGAATGAATAACCGAGGGCATTGTAGGCATGCTGGCTGGTTGGTGCCAGTTCTATGACCTTGCGCAACGATGTTTCCATGCCAGTGATGTCTTTTTGTGACTCGGCCAGCATGGCAAAGTCATACAGCAAGTCAGGATTATTTGGTGCCTGTTTAATGCCTTGTTCCAGCACGGTTTTGGCCTGATCAGGCAGACCGGCATCACGCAATAACTGTGCTTCTGACTGTATCAGCTGGATTTGTTCTGTTTCATTGCTGGCCTTGATTTGCTGTATGAAGGCGCGTGCTTCCAGCAGCTTGCCTTCTTTGGCTAGCAAGAAAGTGCGGCGTATTTGCACATTGAACCAGGCAGGGTTGCGGCCATCATACGACTCCACCTGTGCCAGCCAGTCTTGCGCAGCCTTGTAGTCCTTGCGTTCTGCTGCGATACGTGACAGGTTCACCAGTGCTGTTGTCGGGTCGCGCTCTTCGCCAGTTTTGCCTTCAAGTGCCTGCAGATATCGCAGGAAATAAGTCTCGGCTTTTTGCGACTGGTTACGCTCCATTGCCAGTACACCCAAGGTGTAGATGGCGCTGATGTCATCAGGTCTGTCACGGGCGATTGTTTCAAATTCCTGATTGGCCTGATCCAGTTGTTTCAGGTCTATCAATATGCTGGCATAGGCTAAACGTACATCACGGGCGCTTGGGTTTTTAACCAGGAAAGCGGCCAATGACTTGGCCGCATCAGCCTGGGAAGATGCCTGGGCCACGGTAAGTACCGCCAGTTGCGAATCTGGCCTGGCTTTCAAGACAGCCTGTGCTTCACTGACGGCAAGTTTGCTGTCACCCTTGGCGTATGCGCCTTGTGCCAGCGCCATATGTGCATCGGGGCTGTTTTTATACGGTTCCAGCAAGGTTTCCAGTGTCGTGAATGCGGCATTTTTATCCCGTGAACGCGACAGCAAACGCTGTACCTGCAACATCATCACACCCAACTGCTTGGGATCTGATGATTTCAGTTTTTCAGTATAAACGGACTGGATTTCAGCCAGATTATTATTCATTAGCATGAAGCCAAGGTAGTACTGAGTGGCTTCATTTGAATTTGGGGCCAGTTCGCGCCACAGGCGCACAGCCTGCAAGGCCTCGCCTGATTGTTTGGCAGCCAGGGCGATTTCGGCAGCCCGTTTGGCAATGCGTGGATCACGGGTTTGTTCGGCCACTGAATACATGGTCACATAAGCGCCTTGCCAGCTGCCACGTTGATTAGCAATTTCTGCGGTAATGATTTTGTAGAATATTTCTTCGGTCAGCTTTACTTCAGGCAAAGGATCTTCGTAGACCGGAGCACTGCTGACACCGTTCAGGGTTTTTTCTGCGGACAGGGCAGCCTGCGCAGCATCGCTGGCATGATGGGTGTCGTCGACAGCACCGCTTTGCTTGCCTGTGCTTGCACATCCGCTGATCAGGGCTGCACTTAGTACCAACGCAGCAGGCCGCCATGGTGACGCGGCAGACATGGACGATATTGCGGATACAATAGGCTTAAATAATAGAGTAGGCAGTGTTTTCAAAACGAATCCGGATTTGACGTTGATGACTGATTTTACGCTGAAGCAGCAGAACTGTGGGTTTCACTGCGTATATGCACTGTGTCAGATTGTAATAGTAAAAGTTCCCTACCATGCCAGAATTACCTGAAGTAGAAGTGACCCGTCGTGGCGTAGCGCCACATCTGACCGGCAAACAAGTCACTGATGTGATCATGCGCCGCGCTGGCTTGCGCTGGCCTTTTCCTGCCAATTTGCCTGCCTTGCTCACGGGGCAGCAGATAGTGGCGACTGGTCGCAGGGGCAAGTATCTGTTATTGCACTTTCCGCATGGCGTACTGCTGATCCATCTTGGCATGTCTGGCCATTTGCGGGTACTGGATAAAAATGTGCCCCCTGCAAAGCATGATCATATTGATATCGTCGTCGGTGAATTCGCCCTGCGCATGACAGACCCGCGCCGTTTTGGCGCAGTACTCTGGCACGATGCCACCGATGGCGACCTGGAAGAGCATTTGCTGATACGGCAACTAGGCGTGGAGCCGCTGGAAGCCGGGTTCAATCCAGAATTATTGTATAAATTAACAAGAAATCGTAGCGCCCCCATCAAGCAAGTCTTGCTGGCGGGGGATATCGTGGTGGGGGTTGGTAATATTTATGCATCAGAAAGCCTGTTCAGGGCGGGCATCAACCCTAAAACTCAGGCTGGACGCATCAGCCTTAAGCGCTATACTTTACTGGAAGCGGCCATCCGGGCGACGCTGGCGGCTGCGATAGAACAGGGTGGCAGCACGCTTAAAGATTTCATGGGTGTGGATGGGCAAAGTGGTTATTTCCAGCAGTCTTATTTCGTGTATGACCGCACTGGCGAGGCCTGCCGTGTGTGTGGCGAAGCGATCAGACAGATAAAACAAGGGCAGCGCAGCAGCTTTTATTGTGCAAAATGTCAGAAATAAACCCACAAATCTGTCTGAAATGTAGGCAAAATTCGATTTACACGTATTTTTTCAACGCTTCCATATATACTTGGAATATCAAAAAAGTTAACTGAGGGGAACATGAGCAATCTGGTTCAGAAATTCCAGGAGTACAGCGACTGGCGCAAAGGAGTGGTCAAAGCGCTGGAGCAGTACCGGTCATGGATACATGGATCGGATATGGCCGATGCCGCCAGTGATCAACGCATTGCGCGCTTGATGGAACGTCTGGTTGACGACAAACTGTCCATCGCCTTTGTTGCTGAATTTTCACGCGGCAAGTCCGAACTCATCAATGCCATCTTCTTTGCAGACTATGGTCAACGTATATTGCCGTCATCTGCTGGTCGCACCACCATGTGCCCGACCGAGCTTTTGTATGACGACACCATCCCGCCTTGCATACGCCTGCTGCCGATAGAAACCCGCGCTGAAGCGCAATCGACCAGTGAATACAAGGGCCAAAGCCACGTCTGGACGGTGCTACCGCTGAATATCAACTCTGGCGACGGCATGCTGGAAGCCTTCAAGCAAGTCAGCCTGACCAAAAAAGTCAGCATAGAAGTGGCCAAGCAATATGGCCTGTTCGATGAAAACGACCCCGATGCACCGCTGGAAATCGATGAAGATGGCCTGGTAGAGATTTCTCAATGGCGTCATGCCATTATCAATTTCCCCCATCCTTTGTTGAAAGAAGGCCTGATCATTGTCGATACACCAGGCTTGAATGCGATAGGTACCGAGCCTGAACTGACACTGAACCTGATCCCGAATGCGCATGCTGTATTGTTCATCCTGGCCGCTGACACTGGCGTGACCAAGAGCGATATCGATGTCTGGCGCAATAATATCGGCAATGGCCCTGGCCGCATGGTCGTCCTGAACAAGATCGACAGTATGTGGGATGAATTGCGCACGCCTGAAGAGGTCGAAGCGCAAATCGTCCGTCAGGTCAGTACCGTTGCTCACACGCTTGGCCTGGAAGAAAAGCAGATTTTCCCTATCTCGGCGCAAAAAGGCCTGGTTGCCAAGATCAATAAAGATGCACCTTTGCTGGCCCGCAGCCGCCTGCCTACGCTGGAATATGCTCTGTCCAAGGAATTGATACCGGCCAAGCAAAACATCATCCGTGCGCAGATGTCTTCAGAAATCAATGAAATCATCCATGCGCAACAGGCAGTTATTTCTGCCCGCAGCCGTAGCATGGTTGAACAGATGATGGAATTGAAGAGCCTGCGCGGCAAGAATATGAACGTCATCGAACACATGATGAAGCGTATCGATGCTGAGAAAAAAGAATTTGACGCCAGCCTCTTGCGCATGCAGGGCACGCGTTCGGTGTTTACCCGTTTGTCTACCGAGGTGTATACCAGCCTGGGCATGGACATCCTGCGTGAAGAAATCCGCAAATCACGTGAATCCATGGAGAAGAGCAAGTTCTCTGTGGGCTTGCGTGAATCGGTCAGGCAATTTTTCTCTCAGGTTAAACTGAACCTGCAGACATCCAATAAAAAGACCGATGAGATTTCGGAAATGATGACGGTCATGTACCGCAAGTTTTCGACTGAGCATGGCCTGGCCTTGTCCTCACCGATGTCGTTCTCGCTGGACAAATACATCAAGGAAGTCGAAGCGATTGAAGGCGTGTATCAAAAGCAGTTCAGTACCGCGACGTTGCTGACGACGCCGCAAGTGGTGTTGATGCACAAGTTCTTTGATTCTGTCGCTGCCCGTGTCAAGCAAAGCTTCTTGCAAGCCAACCGCGATGTCGAAGCCTGGCAAAAAGTCGTCATGGCACCGCTGGAAGCACAGATACGTGAACACAAGGGCCAGTTGAAAAACCGCATGCAATCGATACAGCGTATCCATGTGGCGACCGACAGCCTGGAAGACAAGATATCTTCTTTTGAAAGCTTGCAGGCAGATATAGACGCGCAGAAAAAAGCATTGACCGATCTGGAAGATACCCTGCGTACTGCATTGACAGCAGAACTGACGGCACTCAGGGTGGCTGCCTGAAATAATGAAGTCTACAGCATCAAGCAGCAAGGCTGACCCGGAGGGTCAGCCTATTCCTCAGCCTGCCTCATCCCCGCAATTTGTCCCGTACGTCGACCCCAGTTTTTCCGCAGCGCTCATCACCTGGCAAAAACAGCATGGCCGCCATGGTTTGCCCTGGCAGCAAAGCCACGAGGCCTATCGCGTCTGGCTGTCTGAAATCATGTTGCAGCAAACGCAGGTCACGGCCGTTATCCCGTATTACAAGCGCTTTCTGGAAACTTTTCCTACCGTGTTTGACCTGGCCGCAGCGCCAGTCGAACAAGTCATGGAACATTGGGCTGGCCTGGGTTATTACACCCGCGCCCGCAATTTGCATCAGTGTGCCAAGCAGGTAGTGGATAAATACCAGGGCAAGTTCCCGGCTGACCCTGCCTTGTTGCAAGACTTGCCTGGCATAGGCCGTTCTACTGCAGCGGCGATCACGGCATTTTCTTATGCTACGGTGGCAGCAATTCTGGATGGTAACGTCAAGCGCGTATTCGCCCGTGTGTTTGGTATAGATGGCTATCCCGGCACCAAACCCGTTGAAGACAATATGTGGCTGCGGGCCCAGGCTTTATTGCCAGCGCAAGAGATAGGTGCTTACACACAGGGCTTGATGGACCTGGGTGCTACCTTGTGCACGCGCAGCAGCCCCAAATGCACGCTATGCCCTTTCCAGCTGCGCTGCGTGGCCTATGCGCAAGGCAGGACTGCAGAGCTGCCGGTACGCAAACCAAAAAAGGCGCAAAAAGAAAAACAGGCCATCATGCTGCTGGTGCAGGATGGTACGCAAGTTTTACTGGAGCGCAGACCACCCACCGGCATCTGGGGTGGCTTGTTATCGCTGCCCGAGCTGGCAGGCATGCAAGAATATAGTGACGAGGATGATGCCTTCTCAATCGATGCGCAAATGACGACGGTGCGTGCCCGCGCCAGCCGTTTTGGTGACATCGCCAGCATACAAGTCTTGCCGGTCTTCGCCCATGTATTCACCCACTTCAAATTGCATATCCTGCCTGTGCATGTGCAACTCAAAAAACGCCATCTGGAAGTTGCAGAAGGTGAACATGGCTGGCATCCGCTCAGTGAAGCAATGCAACTGGGTTTGCCAGCGCCTATCAAGACTTTGCTGGCCAATCTTGGTACGCAATCGCAACTGCCATTTACTGATTGAGTAATTGCGCTTAGACTCCTGAACTTGCTATTAAAGTAATCAAGTCATTAAGTAATCAGTAAAGCAGTTTCAGGAGACCACTTTGAACAAAAGATTCATGCTCAGGCTCATGTCCGGGCTGGCGCTATGCAGCGCGGTGACAGAGTACGCCAATGCTGCTGCCAGCATTGGCCCTACCAAGGCTTGTCGTTTGCCAGACTTCCCACAAGAAGTGCAATGCGGCCAGATAAAAAGACCGTTGAACCCGGCGCAGCCGCAAGGCAAGCAGATAGACATCCATTATGTCGTCATCCCTTCGCAGGACCGGAACAAATTGCCAGATGCCGTCTTCCTGCTGGCTGGTGGTCCAGGCCAAAGTGCCATCAGTGTCGCCAGCTGGGCGACTACCCTGATGGCGCGACTTAACCGTCGCCGTGACCTGGTGTTTGTCGACCAGCGCGGCACTGGTCGCAGTGCGCCGCTGGAATGCCCTGAACTTGAAAAAGCCGAAGAAGTTTTATCGCCAGAACAAAGGGTCAAAGTCACTGATGACTGCATGCGCCAGTTGCAAACCCTGCCCTATGGCGAGTTGCAATACTTTGGTACCAGCATTGCCATGCAGGATCTGGAAGCCGTGCGCCTGCAACAAGGCTATGGCCGCATCAATGTCGTCGGTGCTTCGTATGGCACGCGTGCCGGGCTGGAATACCTGCGTCAGTTTCCACAATCAGTACGCCGCATTGTGCTAGACGGCGTGGTGCCACCGAGCATGCGCCTGGCCAGTGCCGACGCGCAAAAGGCACTGGATGCCTTGTTCAGGGATTGTAAGAAAGAAGCGGCCTGCAATGCCAGTTACCCGGACCTGGAAAATCGCTGGAAAAAACTGCTGGCCAGCCAGCCACAAAAAATCAGCATCACGCATCCGCGCATGGGTACACCCATGAAGACCGAGATGACACGCGACAGCTTGCTGGGTCTGGTCCATAAATCCCTGTACAGCCCCAATTCACTGGCTGCTTTGCCGTATGCCCTGACGCAGGCAGAGCAGGGCAATTATGCGCCGCTGGTGACCATGACAGGTGCCACCAATTTGCCTGGCCCTGGTGGCATTTCTTACGGCATGCATTTCTCGGTCTGGTGTGGCGAGGCTTTTGCACAGTCTGCAACTTTGTCTGCCAACGATGATTTTGAAAAACTCATGGCGGAACAATACACCCAGACTTGCAAAAAATGGCCACGTAGCGAGATACCTGCAGACTTTTTCAACGTGCCTGTCTCGGCATCCCCCGCCTTGTTATTGAGTGGCGGCCTTGATCCCGTCACGCCTACCAGATATGGCGATGAAGTCGCCAAGGCACTAGGCCCGAATGCCCGCCATGTAGAGATAGAAAATACCGGTCACGGTTTGCTGGCGCAAGGTTGCATACGTGACGTCGTACACCGCTTTTTAAATGCCAAGGAAGACAGTGAAGCCGTCAAGGTTGACACTAGCTGCGTGCGCCAGATACCGAGAGCCCTGGCCTGGCAGGCACCCGTGCCGCCCGTTGCCAACAAAGCTGGCAAGGAGGCCAAGCCATGATCATCGTCAATGACCTGCACAAAGAATTTGTGCGTCTGGGTAAATCGTCGGGCAATGCTTTTGTCAATGCTGCACGCAGCCTGGGCCTGATGAAAAAAACCAGTGAAGTGGTGAAAGCCGTTGATGGTGTCAGCTTCAGTGCCAGTGATGGCTGCATCACCGGTTTGTTGGGCGCGAATGGCGCAGGCAAAACCACCACCTTGCGTATGATCGCTGCACTCTTGCAATCAGATGAAGGCCAGATCATGGTTGACGGCACAGCCGTCAAGGCCGGTACTTCATCCACCCAGTCACACATGGGTGTCTTGTCAGATGCCCGCGGCCTCTACCCGCGTTTGACTGCGCGGGAAAATATTCATTACTATGGCTTGTTGCATGGCATGGATACTGAGCATGCAGAACATCGCACCCAGCAGTTATCGCAATGGCTGGATATGGACAAATTGCTGGATCGTCGCACCGATGGCTTCAGCCAGGGTGAACGCATGAAAACTGCACTGGCCAGGGCGCTGGTACATGATCCAAAAAACATCATCCTCGATGAACCTACCAATGGTCTGGACGTGGTGGCTACCCGCGCACTGAGGGAGTTCTTGCGCTTCTTGCGCTCGCCAGAAGGCGGTGGCAAGTGCATCATTTTTTCTACCCACATCATGCAAGAGGTTGAGCGTCTGTGCGACCAGGTTGTTATCGTTGCCCAGGGTAAGGACGTGGCACATGGCACGGTAGAAGAATTACTGGCGCAATCTGGCGAAAATAATTTTGAAGATGCCTTCGTCAAACTGGCATTCCTGCATCCACAAAAATCCCTGACAGGAGTGAATTGATGAAAGCCACTTTAGCTATCCTGCGCAAGGAATTACGTGACGCCTTGCGTGACCGCCGCACCCTGATGGTGGCCCTGATCAGTTCTTTACTGGGCGTGCCGCTGATGCTCTTGATTTTTTCTGTAGTGCTGACCCAGGTTGAATCGCAGGAAGAAAAACGTACCGTCCTCGTCAAAGGTATAGAACATGCGCGTGGCCTGGAAAATTTCATCCTGCGCCAGGGTTATCAAATCAAGACTGCGCCTGATGATTACGCCGCCAAATCGCAAAGCAAGGAACTTGATCAACCCGTCCTGCTGATCGCGGATGACTTTGATGAAAAACTGGCGTCAGGTGGCAAAGGCACTTTGGAAATTGCCTTTGATACTTCTAACCGCCAGGCAGAATTTGGTGTGCGCCCCCTGCGCCGTTTGCTGGATGGCTATTCGCAAGAACTTGCTTCACTGGGGCTGGCCATGCGTGGTGTGTCACTGGAATTATTACAGCGCCTGGACATACGCGAGCGCCATATCAAGAAACCGGAAGAGCGCAAAGCCACCATCACCACCATGCTGCCCATGATGGTCTTGATGGCCATCGTCCTCGGTGGCATGTATGCCGCTATTGATACCACAGCAGGTGAACGTGAACGTGGCTCGCTGGAGCCTTTGATGATGAACCCAGTCAGCGGCTGGCAACTGACTATCGGCAAATGGGGGGCGGTCGCCATTGTTGGCATGGGTGTGGTGGTGCTGACCATCTTCAGCTTCTTCCCCTCGCAATGGTTGATCCATAATGAAACCCTGCGCGCTGAATTCCAGTTCAATTTCAAGGATGCCATGGGTTTTCTGCTGGTATTGTTGCCACTGGCCGCCAGTGTGGCTGCGATACAGATTGCCATTTCACTGGACTGCAAAAGCTATAAGGAAGCCCAGGTACGCAACCAGATGGTGACCATGTTCATCCCCTTTGTATCGCTGGTACCTATCATTTTTCCGGGCCGCGAACCTGCCTGGTTCCAGTGGGTGCCAGTTCTGTCACAAAATCAGATGATGAACCAGGTCTTGAAAGGCGAAACCCTGAGTGTGGTGGCAGTCGGTATTGCCTTTCTGGTCTGCGCTTTGATGAGCCTGGTCAGTCTGGCTTATATCTCACAAAAGATGCGCAGGGTAGTGATGCATTGATACTGGAAAATTAAACCTGCTGGTCCGTGTTTTCTTTCATTCACGGGCAACAAAAAAGCGCACAATGTGCGCTTTTTTGTTGCTGCCTTCGTTTACTTTATCTGCTTACCTGGCTTGTAAATTTGCTGACTTGAGCAACTTGATATTCCGCCATGGCTGCATACTCTTGTCTCGTATAGGTGAGCCTTCCAGCGGCGGTGGTGCCGGGCTGAAGCCAGAGGCAGGGCAAGAACCTGTGCTGGCATAGGTCAACGCTGCGGACAGACGTGTTTCGCTTTGATTGCCGAGCCCATGATTCAAATCGTCCGATGCTTTGCACAATGGCGTAAAGCCATTGGTAAAGTCGCCCTGGCCTGCTGCATTGACGCCAGCAAACTGGATGGCAAAGTATGCCGTATTGCAGTTATTGGTCTGGACGAAACCATAAGGCTTGCCACAGGTAGTATCGCCAATCAGAATGACTTGCATGAAAGGTTTCAGGCCATTGATGATGGATTCACTGGCTGAGCAGGTACCACTGCCAGTCAGGATGAACACTCGTGGCAGGTTTAACTGTGGCAGGAAGCGGTTGCTGGTATCCGTATCATAGAAGTAAGAGATATTGTCTGCCGTCAGGTCGGTATGCTTGTCATTGAACTGCAATTGTTCAAAGACCTTGTTGACGACCTTGGTGCCGGCGATCATGGCTGCCAATTCATTGGCGATATACAGATAACCGCCACCGTTATAGCGCAAATCAAGTACCAGATCATCAACCCGTGCTGTCTGGAACTTACGCATGGATGTAACCAGTGGTGATTCTGCTGTGCGGATATGATCAGTGAAAACCATGTAACCGATCTTTTTACCATTCACATTCAGTATCTGGTCTTGCAAGACTGGCGCAGTCGTCACTGTAGTGGATGTCATGCTGACGTTGCGGCTGGTGCTGGCATTGGTGTCCTGCACCCTGAAGCTGTGTGTCTCAGCTTTTGGTGGGAACAGGGCATCGTACTGGACATCGCTCAGAGAGCCGCCCAGATCGGTATTGTCAACACTCACCAGCGTGGTGCCACGCTTCAACTGCGCAATGTCGGCAGGTGAGCCGGGTTGCACATAACGCACGCGTATCTTGCTGCCTTCTCGTACCAGGCTATAACCTTAGCTGACATCTTCACCCGACTGGAAGTAATCATCAATACTGCCTTGTTCAGACGTGAAGCTGAACCTGTCCTTGGATTTGACGATCAGGGCATCGAAATAACTTGTTGGTGTGCTGTAGTTCGTTGCCGGTACATTGACGATGTCGCGGTACCACAAGTACACATCGTCAAGATGGGCACGCACCCAGCTTTTTTCGCCACTTGGGGTACAGATATTTGCCAGGCTGTCTGGTGAGCCATAGCTGCCGGTTGTTCCCGTCCCTGATGCAGGCTGGTTAATGGCATTACCGCTGACACCTATCAGGTCGCGGGCAGCTGTGGTTGACGTACTGGTGACTGCTGCTGCAATCGCCATGGTCTTGGTGATATTGTCGTCCAGCGTCAGATAACTCAGGCCTTGTTGTACGGCGAAGTAATTGGCCACATCAAGTTTGTTGTTCAACAGCTTGGTGACCCAACCCCATGTTGCATCATTGGCATATTCACGGGCGGAGACCAGAATGGCCCTGACCATGCTGCCCTTGGGTGTGCCATTTTTCAACTGGCTGGACCAGTAATCGATTTCTGCTGCGTTCGGCGCGGTGCTGCCAGTGCGGCCCAGCACATTTTTATAAATGATGCGGATAAAATCATCATTGCTCATGCCGCTGGAATAACCAGTCAAGGCAGGTGATTGCAGTGCCACCAGATAAAAACTCTCGGCAATTTGCGATTCATTCATGCCTGCCTGTACCTGGTCTATCCAGTAAGACAGACCATCGGCATCAGGCACGCGGTTGAAGAATGCCACATACAGGTCAATCAGATTATTCAGGCTGGTAGCAGAAAGTGCCGCAGCTTTGTCACCGATGCGCAGATTGACACGAAAATCGCTGAATTGCAGTACATTGGTCGTAAGGGGGGCACTGATAGGTGCAGCACCACCCACCATATCGACAATTACATAAGTGGACCCCAGTCGTGAGATCATATAATTCTGACGTTTGCCAGTGAAGCTCATGACATCGGCGGCAGTTGCTGCCTGTATGGCAGGTGCGGGCGCTGGTGAAGTGGCTGCCTGTTTGGCATCCTGGTTACTGCTACCACCACATGCGGTGAGGATCAGGCTCACTGCAGATAAGGCGAACAGATTTTTACTGCTTTGCTTAAAACGCAACATGGTGGTTCCACTATCTGATGACGAACGACGATTCTAGAAGAAATGAGTAGAATGTCAATTCGAATTGAAAAATTTTGTTAAAAATCTGCTTTCCCCCACATGATATATTACTCCACATGGTTTTTTACGTATGAAAACACGCTGTAATTGGGCCAATCCCTCTAACCCCTTGTACTTGCATTACCACGATCATGAATGGGGCGTACCCTGTCATGATGAAGTGCGTCTGTTTGAAATGCTTAATCTCGAAGGAGCGCAAGCTGGTCTCAGTTGGGAAACCATACTCAACAAACGCGAAAATTATCGCCTGGCTTTTGATGATTGGGACGCCAAGAAAATCGCCACTTATGACGATGAAAAAGTCGCCTCACTGCTGGCCAATGCCGGCATCGTCAGAAACAAGTTAAAGGTCGCCGCCGCCATCACCAATGCCAAAGCCTATCTGCGTCTGTGTGAAGAGCAAGGCAGCCTGGATGCCTATCTATGGGCCTATGTGAATGGCAAGCCCATCATCAATAATGGCGAGCGCATTATCACAACAGAATTGTCTGACCGCATTTCCAAAGACTTGCTCAAGCGCGGCTTCAAGTTTGTTGGCTCGACCATTATTTATGCCTATATGCAAGCCATAGGGATGGTGAATGATCACAGCGTTGATTGTGCATGGCGAAAAAGCAAGTCTAAAAAATGAGATTGAGTGAGATTGAGTGAGATGGATAACTGATCAGCATCAGTAAGAGTTGGAAAGGGCAAACTGAGTTTGCAATTCCCGGTAAAACCTGTGACATTTGTGTCAGAACACAAGCTCTGATATTGTTCTCCATCGATTCGAAATGTAAAAAAAATGAAACAAACTATCCTCAAACCAGCCTTGTTCGCGGCTTGCCTTAGCTTGATATGCGCCACGTCCGCCCATGCAGAGATCTATAAATGGGTCGATGCCAACGGCAAAGTCCATTATTCCGAAAAAAAGGATGATGCTGGCAGGGCCAAAGTGGAAGAGGTGAAGGTCACTACTGGCGAAGGAAAACCATCTACAGCGCAAAGCTGGCAAGACCAGGAAATCGAATTCCGCAAACGCCAGATGGAAAAACAGGCAAAGCAGGCCAAAGAGCCTGTGGTGAAACCTAAAGAGCCTTCGCCTTTTGTTCCTGGCAACCAGCCTGAAACCAATGAATCACGCTGCGCCATGGCCAAAGGCATCCTGAACGGTGATCTGGTACACGGCAACCGGACCAAGACTGATGCCAATGACAAGGCGATTGCCCAGCGGGATGTGAGTACTTATTGCCGCTAGCGATTCATTGAGATAAAACACAAAAAAGCCATGCAACTGAGACTTCAGTTTCTGGCATGCAGTAATATTGATTCGAGAGGGAATATGGCATCATCATGGGACGGACCAGGACCGAAACGCAAACTTGAAGACATGCATCGCTATAGTTGCTATCTCTACGGTTTGGTAACAATTTTTTTTGCACTTGGTATATTCGCAACTGGTGGTCAGTCAATTCCACATATTGCGTTATTTATCCTTACTGCGACTTTATCTTTTGCACACTTCAAATTGAGTGCTGCGGTTGAGCAAGACAAGACATGGAGTCGCAGTGCATCCATGGCTTTGGCCTGTCCATTACTTTTGGGTTTTCCCATTGGTACTTACATGGGCGTCACTATTCTCATCAATGCCGTCAGGTATGAACCTTAATCAGCACTAAACGCAGATTGAGTTAGCTTGAGCGATCCTGACGCTACTTTAAGCCTGCTTGGTATTATTCGGCTGCTGTGCCAAAGACTGCAAGGGCGATGGCGTAGTTGTGTTTGTATCCCGCAATTCTGGTGGCAGGGCTACGCGCACGGGTTTGCTGTGCATATTGGTGGCTGACAGCACATTGCCCTGTATCTCAGGACTGGCGTTCCAGACTGGGTCAGCGATGCTTTCAAAGACAGACTTCAATTGCAGGCCCCAGGTATTGCGTATCATCTGGAAGTACTGATTTTTTTCATCGATAGTGACAAAGTGGGTAACCGCCAGCTCATTGTCTGCATACACCAGCAAATCCAGCGGCAGACCCACAGACACATTTGAGCGCAAGGTAGAATCCATCGATATCAACGCGCATTTGGCAGCCTCATCAAGTGGCGTGGCTGGCGTTACGACGCGGTCCAGGATGGGTTTGCCATACTTGGCTTCACCAATCTGGAAATAGGTACTTTCATTGTGAGATTCGATGAAGTTACCGGCAGAATAAATCTGGAACAAACGGCAACGCTCACCCTTGATCTGGCCGCCAAAAATCAGGCTGACATTAAAGTCTATGCCAAACTCTGACAGCGATTTGGCATCGCGGTGATACACGGTGCGCACGGCTTCACCCAGTATGCGTGCGGCCTCATACATATTTGGTGCAGTCCAGATGCTCTTGCCATTGGCATCAACATGATCGGATACTAACTGCCGTATCGATTGTGAAATCGACAAATTACCCGCAGTCATCAAGACCATGGTGCGGTCACCAGGGTTTTCAAACACCGACATCTTGCGGAAGGTGCCCACCTGATCCACGCCCGCATTGGTGCGTGAGTCAGAGAGAAACACCAGCCCGGCGTCAAGGCGCATGCCAACACAGTAAGTCATAGTACCGATTCTTGATCTGTCGAAACTTGAATTCTACCTGAAAGCAGGGCGGCGAAATACGCGTGTCACATTTGTATGCAATGCCCGTCCCAATTGACGCACGCGTCAATTGTTACGTTATTGGGACGTTATTGTGACGCTATCGGGGCGTCACCTGTACCGTCACACTCAAGGTTTCCAGCCCACCACCACGGCGCACACCGCGCACTGGGGCAGCAGAATCATAATCGCGACCGATAGCCAAACGGCAATAAGCATCTGTCATCAAGGCGGCATGGGTGGCATCAACACTGACCCAACCGCTATAGTCGCTGTCTTCCACCCAGGCATCCACCCAGGCGTGGCTGTCGGCATGGCCGGTGGATTCAGGGTCGATATAGCCAGAAACATAACGTGCAGGGATGCCGCGTGCATGACAGCAAGCCAGCATGATATGGGCATGGTCCTGGCAGACACCACGGCCTAGTTGCAGGGCATCGCTGGCACTGGTAGTGACTATGGTTGCACCAGACTGATACTCCACTGCACCACGGATGTGCGTTGCCAGATTTAATAGTGCAGCCGTAGTGGTCTTGCCGCTGTCCGGTAAATGACTGAGCGCAAAGTCCACTATCGCCGGTACTGGTTCTGTCAGCCTGGTTGGCACGGTAAATACCAGCGGTGAAAATGTATCCGGGTCAGTGATGCGCCCCTGATAAGGCGTTGCCAGCTCAACCACACCCTCGGCGATAATGGCAACCTCATGGTGTTGACCAGTAATAGTCAGCGTATGCGAGGGATTGCCATAGGCGTCGATATACGCATGGCGTTGCCCGGCAGTCTTGATTTGCCAGGAGATAGCATGCTGATGCTGCTCCGCGCGTGGTGTCAGACGCAACTGCTGTATGGTGTAAGTCAGCGGCGCTGAATACTTGTAAATGGTCTGGTGACGGATGAAAAGTTGCATGATATTTTATTTTCTCAGGCCGCCAGCGGCACCAGGAAGTCGCGGCTGACACGGTTACCCAGATCAAAAATGTTTTCCAGGAAGCGTGTCAGGTTGTCATGCAAACCTTCCGCCAATATCTCTTCAATGCGGGCAAATTGCAATTCTGCATGCAGCTTACCAGCAAAACGCTCAGTATCGGCTGACACGTCATTGCGTACTTCCTTCAGGTTGCCGACTACTTCATCCATGCAGGCCAGTAGAGAACGTGGCATATCACCGCGCAGCATCAGCAATTCTGCCACTCGTTCTGGCGTGATGACATCCCGGTAAACCTTGCGATAAATCTCAAAGCCAGAGACTGAGCGCAATAGCGCCGCCCAGTAGTAAAAATCTCTTTGCAGGTTGTCATTGCCACGCCCGCTTTCCTTGGCACCATGGAACTTCACATCCAGTATCCTGGCCGTATTGTCAGCACGTTCGATGAAAGTACCAAGGCGAATGAAATGCACCGCCTCATCTTTGAGCATGGTCCCCAGTGTCACGCCGCGCGACAGGTGAGAGCGGTATTTGACCCATTCAAAGAACTGGCTGGGGTCGTTTTCCAGTATCGTATCCGACAAGTTTTCCTGCATATCCAGCCAGGTGGCATTCTGGGTTTCCCACACCTCGGTCGTCAGCGTACCGCGCACGGCACGCGCATTTTCACGTGCTTCTTTCAGGCAGGATGCGATGGAGGAGGGGTTCATCGGGTCCCTGACCATGAAGTCCAGCACATCCTTCTTCGTCAGCAAACCATATTGATGGTCAAAGGCAGACTGCAATTCAGAGATTCCCAGCATGGCACGCCAGCCACGTTCAGCATCTTCGGCAGATTGCGGCAACATCGAAGTCTGGATATTCACATCCAGCATACGGGCAGTATTTTCAGCACGCTCGGTATAGCGCGCCATCCAGAACAAATGATCAGCGGTACGACTCAGCATGTATTTTCTCCTGATTAGGACTTACGCAAAATTGTCCCAGCAAGGCGCTGCAACGCAGCTGGGGCGGTTTTGCGTAAGTTCTACTGATTTAATTTTCAAGTATCCAGGTGTCTTTGGTGCCACCACCCTGTGAAGAATTCACCACCAGCGAACCCTCTTCCAAGGCCACCCGCGTCAAGCCGCCAGGCACCATCGAGATGGTTTTTCCGGACAACACAAAGGGCCGCAAATCTATATGGCGCGGGGCGATGCCGCTTTCGACAAAGGTAGGGCAGGCCGACAATGCCAGCGTAGGCTGGGCGATATAGCCATCAGGCTTGGCCAGCAAACGCTGGCGGAAGTCTTCTATCTGCGCCTTGCTTGAAGCCGGACCCACCAGCATGCCGTAACCACCGGCACCATGGACTTCCTTGACCACCAGCTCACCCAGATTCGCCAGTGTGTACGATAAGTCTTCAGGTTTGCGGCACTGGTAAGTCGGCACGTTGTTCAAGATCGGTTCTTCCGTCAGGTAAAACTTGATCATGTCCGGTACAAACGGGTAGATGGATTTATCATCCGCGACGCCCGTGCCTATCGCATTCGCCAGCGTCACGCGGCCAGCACGGTAAACCGACAACAAGCCAGGTACACCCAGAGAAGAGTCAGGCCGGAAAGCCAGCGGATCAAGAAAATCATCATCAATGCGGCGGTAAATCACATCTACCCGTTTAGGTCCACGGGTGGTTCGCATGAACACCGCATTGTCATTCACAAACAAATCCTGGCCTTCAACCAGTTCCACACCCATTTGCTGGGCCAGGAAGGCATGCTCGAAATAGGCAGAGTTATACATTCCCGGCGTCATGACGACGACCGTAGGGTTGTCCACCCCCATAGGCGCGACTGAGCGCAGGTTATCCAGCAACATGTCAGGGTAATGATCAACTGGCGCAATCTTGTTACGCGCAAACAGCTCAGGAAAAAGCCGCATCATCATCTTGCGGTCTTCCAGCATGTAAGACACGCCAGACGGCACGCGCAGGTTATCTTCCAGTACGTAGAACTCGCCCTCACCAGCCCGCACAATATCCACACCCGCAATATGGGCATAAATGTCAGAAGCGACAGAAATACCCTGCATTTCAGGCCGATATTGGGCGTTTTTATAGATTTGCTCAGCAGGGATAATGCCCGCCTTGATGATATTCTGGGCGTGATAAATATCGTGAATGAACATGTTCAGCGCCTGCACCCGTTGCGCCAGCCCCTTTTGCAACTGCGCCCATTCACCCGCATGGATGATGCGCGGGATGATGTCAAACGGGATCAGCCTCTCCGTACCCGCATCGTCACCATACACGGCAAAGGTAATGCCGACACGCCGAAAGCTCAAGTCAGCCTCGGCCCGCTTGCGTTTCAAACGCTCGGCAGGTTGCTGCGCCAGCCAGTTGCAAAACTCGCTGTAATGTTCCCGCGTCAATTCTCCGCCCGCGCCACCAGATGCGGCGGCATCATAGGCATGCATTTCATTGAAAAACTTGGCCATGTTCTAGTCTCTTGGTTACGGTTCCAATACAGCATATCAAGAAACGTGCCAGATAACATTGTGACTAACCGAAGCGTGGTTTTTTTGTTGTTATCAAGCGATGAGAAGCGAATATCTCATGCTTTAACTTAGCATCAGGGTGGACGAACTGACAATAGTACAATACGCGCATTCATCAAGGATCAACGGAAAAAGCATGGGAGCATACATAAGCATCAGAGGCTGGATAGCATGCCGTGAAGAGTCAGTACCACAGATCAAGGCAATAATTTCATCCTTCATTGATAAAGCCGGAGACTACGGATTCGATGCGTCAAGAGCAGAAATGTATAATCAGGGCTGGGTAATTCCAGACACGCATATCAACTGGACGCATTACATCTTTTACGGTGCTGACATACGAATCCAGCGTCTCAGCTACATAAGAGATCAGCTAAAAACACTCTCAAAAGAAATCACTCATTCAGAAGACTGGGCAACCGACTATCTGACTGGAATATTTCACGCAGACCATGAAGATGGGACTGAGAGCTATATATGGAAATTATTGGATGGCCAATTTTACGATGAAGAAAAAAATGATAAATAGCGCCATCGCCCCATTGTGATCATGACCCGTAATCTCAAAGAAATGTTGATCTCAGGGGCATCTCTTCGTGCCCAGGTGTTTCATCACAGTTTCGACAGATACCTGTTCTTTGATATAGATATTTGCACTTCCTGTGAGTTAATGCATACAGTGCAAAAATTGGTACGTGCAGGTTTTGGGCTTGATGGGGCAGTGGAGGTGTATTCCGCTTCAGAGTATGAGAGCCTGAATCTGTTTCGTGTTGCTGATGATTGGGTGCAGGCTATCACGAGCTGCGAAAAATATTTAAGAAATTCCGGGGACTATGGCGGACTGATTTTGCTGGATACCAGCAAACAGTGGGCTTTGTTTCAGCCTCGCCCTGTCGATATGGGGATATTCGCCTTTAATAGTCAGGTGGAAATTGAAAAATTTGTACCTGACATATGCGACTATTTTTTTTCTTGCGCAGATATAAGGAATTGGATTTCACGGAAGACAGAACATGATGTCGCTTTGGTAGAGACAGTGGGGTATGAAGTTCTCAACTCACTGATTAAAAATTATTGTGTTTAACTGTATCCGGTGGCCATGATTTATTTTCATATTCTGCGACTTATATTTTCTGGCAATCAGCTTATATCTATGTTCTTAGTTTTGTCTGTAGTTCTTCGATACTGATGATTGCTAAGTCTCTTGCGGGAGATGGTGCGTTGTAACGCGCCCTACTGATTGGAGTGCCGGCCAACAGGATAGATGGCTTTGGCAGTTGCCCTTTCAAAGGGGCAATGCCAAAGTCCAATTACAAACCAAGAAAATTTAGAAACTATGCTCCAGCGCCGGGAAGGATTTATCTTTCACTGCCGCGACATACGTCTGTACCGCTGCGTCAATACTGGTCTGGCCTTCCATGAAGTTTTTCACGAAGCGGGCTTTGCGGCCCGGGAAGACGCCTAGCAGGTCATGCATGACGAGTACCTGGCCTGAGCAGTCTACGCCTGCACCTATGCCTATGGTGGGGATGTGCAGGGAGTCTGTGACTTCCTTGCCCAGGCTGGCGGGGATGGCTTCCAGCACCAGCAGGGTGGCACCGGCTTCTTGTACGGCCAGGGCTTCGGCTTTCAGCAGGTTGGCGGAGGCATCAGTCTTGCCTTGCACCTTGTAGCCGCCTAGCTGATGCACGGATTGTGGTGTCAGGCCCAGGTGGGCGCAGACTGGGATGGCGCGTTCGGTCAGGAACTTGATGGTGGGTAGCAACCAGGTGCCGCCTTCGAGTTTGACCATTTGCGCACCGGCTTGCACCAGTTGCACTGCGTTGTTGAAAGCTGCTTCTGGTGTGGCATAGCTGCCAAAAGGCATGTCAGCGACGACCAGGGCTTTTTGATTGCCACGGGCGACGGCGGCGGTGTGGTAGGCCACGTCTTGCAGTGTCACTGGCAGGGTGGAGTCGTGGCCCTGGCATACCATGCCTAGGGAATCACCGATGAGCAAAATCTCTACGCCACAACGGTCCATGAGGGATGCGAAGCTGGCATCGTAGCAAGTGAGCATGGTGATTTTTTCACCTTTTTCACGTAGTGCGATCAAGCCAGGAATGCTTACTGCTTTACGGTCTTGCAAATATTCAGCCATGCTTTTTCTCCAAAGGTGATGCTGTCATTGGTTTTTTGTTTGACAGCGATTTTGTCTCCACCTACATCCTCAACTTTATTTTTTGTATTCAAGTACGACGAGCATCGCAGGCTCAAAATTTCGTTGCGTAGTAGCTTAGGCAGCGCTTACTAACTTCTAAAGATGAAATAAACGGCTCCAACAAGGCACAATCCCGCCCACACATAATCGAGCTTGAATGGCTGCCCCATGTAAAACATGGCAAAGGGCACAAAGACGATCAGGGTCAGGGCTTCTTGTAATATCTTTAGCTGGGCTAGGCTGTAGGCAGTGTAGCCTATTCTGTTGGCGGGCACTTGCAGCAGGTATTCGAACAGGGCGATGCCCCAGCTGATAAAGGCGGCTACCCACCAGGCTTTGCTGGACAGGCTTTTCAGATGGCCATACCAGGCCACTGTCATGAAGATGTTGGAGAGTATCAGCAAGCCTGTGGTTTGCAGAATAATAGGGATTTGCATGGTGCCTCGCTTATTGCCTTGTCTGGCTATCAGGTAGTGGGTAATTCTTGTATGCGCTGGCTGGCAACCGCGGCGACATAGCTTTGCGCGCGGCCTTTGCCGGGGATGCTGATATCGGCAGATAGTTGCAGCAAGGGCAGTAGCACAAAGGCGCGTTCTGTCATGCGCGGATGGGGGACTTGCAGGTCGATCGTATTGATTTCTTCAGCACCATACAAGAGTAAATCCAGGTCCAGTGTACGTGGTGCATTGCGGTAGGGGCGTTCGCGGCCATGCGCGAGTTCTATGGCTTGCAAATGTTGCAGCACGGCGGTGGCACTCAGCCTGGTCGAGAGTTCAGCGACTGCATTGACATAATCATCGCCGGTAGAATCGATGGGCGCGCTGCCGAACAGAGCAGACTGCGCCACGAGGGTGGTATCCGGCAATTGCGCCAGCGCGTCTATGGCTTTGCTGACGGTGACGCTGGCGTCACCGAGGTTGGCACCTATGCCTATGAAAACTTGCAAATACACATGCACGCTCATTCGGCTGCTGCGGCTGCCTTGCGTGGGGCGCGGCGGCGGGGTTTGCGTTTTTTTGCGCTGGCTTCGGCTGTCTTGGGTTTGCTGTTGATGAGTTGTTCACGTTCGACGCTGTCGCCTTCCATGAAGTCTGTCCACCATTCACCGATTTCTTCATCGATCTCGCCAGAGGCACAACGCAGCAGCAAGAAATCATAACCTGCGCGCAGGCGCGGATGTTCCAGCACTTTGTATGGGGTCTTGCCTGCGCGTTTTTCAAAGCGCGGTTGCATGGCCCAGATGTCGCGCATGTCGGAGCCTATCTTGCGTTGTATTGCCAGGGCATCGGTCTGGGTGTTCAGTACATCATCGGCTGCCAGGTGCAGGGCAGGGATGGGAAATTCGCCAGCTGCTTTATAGGCTTCCCATTTTTCCACGACCTGATGCCATAACAGCGATGCAAACAAAAAGCCTGGTGAAACTGGCTTGCCTTGTTGTACGCGTTCATCGGTATTGGCCAGCGCAAGGGTGACGAATTTTTCGCCCAGGGGTTGCTCTAGCACGACATCCAGCAAGGGCATCAGGCCATGGTGCAGGCCTTCTTTGCGAAGTTGTTGCAAGCAGGCCATGGCGTGGCCACTGGTCAGCAGTTTCAGGGTTTCATCAAAGACGCGGGCGGCTGGTACATTGTTGATCAGCGGTGCCATGATGGCGATAGGCGCGCGGGTGGCGGCATCTATCGTGAAGTTCAGTTTCGCGGCAAAGCGCACCACGCGCAACATACGCACGGGATCTTCGCGGTAGCGGGCTTCTGGCACGCCAATAATGCGCAAGGTTTTCTTTTTGATGTCTTTCATGCCGCCGTGATAGTCGAGCACGATTTGCGATGCCGGATCGTAGTACATGGCATTGACGGTAAAGTCGCGGCGGGCGGCATCTTCATATTGCTCGCCAAAGGTATTGTCACGCAGCACGCGGCCATGTTCATCCTTGGGCGCGCCATCGGTGGCAGAGCCACGGAAGGTGGTCACTTCAAGCAAGTCCTGCCCAAACATGACGTGCACGATCTGGAAGCGGCGGCCGATGATAAAGGCGCGGCGGAACAGGCGCTTGACCTGCTCAGGCGTGGCATTGGTGGCAATGTCAAAGTCTTTGGGTTTGACACCCGTCAGCAAGTCGCGCACGGCACCACCAACCACGAAGGCCTTGAAGCCATTCTCTTGCAGGGTCTGGGTGATGCGTATGGCATTCGCGGACACCATTTGCGGGTCTATGCCATGGTCTTTATGACTCAGCACAGTGGGCTTCTGGTTGGCGCTGGCGTCATCGCTCTTGTTTTTTACGCCCAATATTTTGCGAATAAATTTCTTGATCATTGCTTGTCAAACAGGTGAAGTTGAGGCCAACCTTTAGCCAGTGCATGGGCACTTAATTTGGCATTGGGATTGGTTGCGACAGGATGGCTGACGCGTTCCAGCAGCGGTATATCGTTTTGCGAATCGCTGTAAAAATAACTATGCTTAAAGTCGCTGAGTTGCCTTAGTTGTGTAACTTCTTGCTTCGCCAGCCAGTCTTGCAGATGCACGACCTTGCCCGCGCCTGAACTGGGCACGCCCAGCAATTTGCCAGTGATATTGCCATTGGCATCAAGCTCAGGTTCTGCCGCCATCAAATGTTGTACGCCCAGCGCAACGGCGATGGGTGCAGTCACAAAACGGTTGGTGGCGGTGATGATGGCGATCAGGTCGCCCTGATCCTGATGCTTCTTAATTAAATCATAAGCCGCTGGCAACAGGGCAGGCTGTATGACTTCTTGCATGAATTGGCCGTGCAATTCATCAAGTCTGGTACGCGGGAATTGCGCTAGCGTACCAAGCGCAAACTCCAGGTATTCCACCGGGTCCAGCGTGCCAGCCTGGTATTGTGCAAAAAACTCTGCATTGCGGCGGGCAAATTCATCGGCATCGACAGCACCGACGCGGCACAGGAACTGGCCCCATTCAAAATCAGAATCGATGGGGATCAGGGTGTGGTCAAGATCAAATAGGGCGATATTGCGCATGCTTGGTCTGCTAATCATTCGTAGTGTCCAGGCCCGGCTGTTGCTGCAACATCAGTTCGCGCAGCAGTGGCAGGGTAATGGGACGCTTGGTTTCCAGTGAATAATGGTCGAGCTGATCCAGAACATCGGTCAGCGAGCTCATGTCACGGCGGTAATGGGTAATCAGATAGGGTAACACGCCAGGTGACAGTTGTATGCCCCGGGCATGGGCGGCGCGCTCCAGCGCATCAATCTTGTCTTCGTCGGTCAGGCCATGTACCTGGTAAATCAGGCCCCAGCCAAAACGGGTGCGCAAGTCGTCACGCACATTCAAAATCATGGGCGGGTGATTGCCTGCACCCACCAGGAAGCCACCTCGTGCACGGGCTTCATTAAACAGGTTAAAGGCGGCGATCTGGTTCAGCGGTGGTAACTGGTCGCAATCGTCCAGCAGGTAGAGGCTGACACCTTCGCTAAAGTCAAAAGCGCTTTCAGGCGCATCTGCCGGGATATAACGGGCTGTGGCATCTGCCGCCAGGGCGTGCAGCAAATGGGTCTTGCCAGCACCGGCTTCACCCCAGATATAGACTGAGCGTTCGCCATACTGGCTGGTGATGCGCTCGGCGAACATGCCCAGCAATTGCGCTAGCTCAGCATTTTGCCCCACCACGAAGGTGGCAAGGGACGGCAGCTTTTGCGCGTCCAGGTCGAGTAATAATTGCCTCATGTCTGACTATAAAAAGGGCTTTTCAGATAAGACACACGCAAGTGCTTGACGGCTACCGAGATAACGGCAGAGGCAGGCAGGGCAATCAGGATGCCGATAAAGCCAAACAATTGTCCAAATGCCATCAAGGCAAAAATCACCGTCAATGGATGCAGGCCTATGCGCTCACCCACCAGGCGTGGTGTCAGGTAAAACGATTCCAGCATTTGCCCTATGCCATAAATAATGGCGACTGACATCAGGCCACTAAATCCGTCAAATTGCAGGATAGCACCAATCACCGCCAATACCAGCCCCAGGCCATAGCCCAGATAAGGGATGAAAACCAGAAAGCCAGTGATGATGCCCACCGGCAAAGCCAAGTCAAAACGGGCGATGCTGAGTGCCACCGAGTAGTAGACGGCCAGCACTATCATCACCAGAATTTGTCCGCGCAGGTATTGCGCCAGGATATCGTCTACTTCTTCTACCGCATTCGCTGTGACTTTGACAAAGCGGCGCGGGATGAAATTGCTCAAGCGACTAATCAGGGAATGCCAGTCCATCAATAGATAAAACAAGACGATGGGGATCAACAATAAATTGGCGACCATGCCCAGCACTGCTGTGCCACCGACACGGATGGAATTCAATACAGCCTTGCCGATGGCTTCACCACTGGTGGCCATTTGCTCAGTCAGCAAGGTCTTGATGCCTGTGCTGTCCAAGCGCACCTTGATGCCAAACTCGTTGAGCATGGGGGCCAGCATTTCGTCAAGCTTGTCAAAGAAGCGCGGGATCTGGTCTTGCAATTGTGGCACTTCTTTTTGCAAAATAGGGATCATGATCAATATCATCGCCAATACTGCAGCTATCAAAATCACGATTACCAGCGTGGCCGCCACTGAACGCGGCAAGCGAAATTTACGCACGCGCAGGGCGCACAGCTTGTCCACCCAGGGTGTCAGCACATAAGACAATATGCTGGCCACGATAAAGGGCATCAGCACCGGGCCCAATAAACCCAGGAGCAACAACAAGGCAAACGCCACCGCCAGCCATAGCATGGATTGTTTTTGCTCAGACGTAAAAGTAAATGGCATTTTTAAGCTTGGTTAGTAGTCATTTGCTATCAGATTTACCGTCTGTCCCAAAAAATCAGGGTTTTCGCGGTCAATTTGTTAAAATAGCGCTTTTGCCGGACTTTTCTGGCAATTCCTCTATTTTACCGCCTCCTGCCCCTATTGCCGAATATCATGAGCACTTCTACCCCTGTTTCTCTCTCTTACGCCGACGCTGGTGTCGATATGGTCGCTGGCGACGCCTTGGTTGATGCCATCAAACCCTTTGCCAAACGCACAATGCGTGAAGGTGTCATGGCTGGCATAGGCGGTTTTGGCGCCATGTTTGAAGTCAGCAAAAAATACAAGGAACCTGTCCTGGTCTCCGGCACTGATGGTGTGGGCACCAAGCTGAAACTGGCTTTCCACCTCAACAAGCATGACACCGTCGGCATCGACCTGGTAGCCATGAGTGTCAATGACATCCTGGTACAAGGCGCAGAGCCACTGTTCTTCCTCGACTATTTTGCCTGCGGCAAGCTCGACGTGGCAACTGCCACTGACGTCATCAAGGGTGTGGCCTTTGGTTGTGAACAAGCCGGTTGCGCCCTGATCGGTGGTGAAACTGCTGAAATGCCATCCATGTATCCAAACGGCGAATATGACCTGGCTGGCTTTGCTGTTGGTGCAGTCGAAAAATCCAAAATCATTGATGGCAGCAAGATACAACCAGGCGACGTCATCCTCGGCCTGGCATCTTCCGGTATCCATTCCAATGGTTTCTCGCTGGTGCGCAAGATCATTGAAGTTGCCAAGCCAGACCTGAGCGCTGATTTCCATGGCCGCAGCCTGGGTGATGCCCTGATGGCACCCACCCGCATCTACGTCAAACCCCTGCTGGCCCTGATGGAATCCATGGAAGTCAAAGGCATGGCCCACATCACCGGTGGCGGTCTGGTAGAAAACGTCCCGCGCGTACTGGGTGACAAGCTTACTGCTGTGTTGCATAAAGACGCCTGGACACTGCCACCCCTGTTCACCTGGCTGCAACAACACGGCGGCGTGGCCGACGCAGAAATGCACCGCGTCTTCAACTGCGGCATAGGCATGGTCGTGATCGTTGCTGCTGAGCTGGCTGATGCAGCGATTGCACAACTGACTACCGCTGGTGAATCCGTCTACAAGATCGGTGAAATCCGTGGGCGTGAAGGTGATGAGCATCAGACTGTTGTCGTCTAAGCTTTAGTATCGCTAAATGGTATTGATTACGGGACCGTTAAGGTCCCGTTTTTGTTTTGGGAGAATGCAAAGTTGTAGATACTGTTATTCCTGTCAAGCCAAATGCAAGCTAGCGTCGAATGGTTTCCC
>JAZJXP010000069.1:529-11235 GCA_040390835.1 Pseudomonadota bacterium | reverse complement strand
GCATGGTCGGTACGGCTATGCAACCCGCCTTGATGACAGCCAAGACACTGGCAGCCATCATGGGATTATTGGCGCCGCGCAACAAGACCCTGTTACCTGGCTGCAAATGCATATCTTCCAGCAAGACATGGGCAATACGATTGACAGTGGTCAGCAAATGGGAATAGGTCCAGCTTTCTGTTTGGCTGCGGATGGCGATACTGTCTGCATGGCCAGTTGCACACATCTTGTCGAGCAGGTCGGCAACACAATTCAGACGTTCAGGATATTGCAATTCAGGCAAAGAAAAAATCAGTTCAGGCCATTGCTCGCGAGGCGGCAAGTGATCAAAAGCAAAGGTATCCAGATGGGCAGACCCTGGTAGCACAGTTGAATTCATTTCTTCTCCGGCTTTGGTACACAATATTGACGCAGCTTGATATAGCTAGATACAACAAACCCTGAAAACGCCAAAGTACTTTAAACCTAAACTATTTTTAGGTAAAGTGTTTTTTGCATCAAAACTCAGTTTTTCTCAAAGAAAATATTTTCAAACGAGTCACTTATAGTATATTTTAGGCCTAAAGTAATTTCATCAAATGCCTTAGCAGCAACATCAGGGATCTCAGAATGAACATCACGCTTTTGTTGGAGCACGGTTTAAACGGCTTGCAATTTGGCCTCATGCTTTTCCTGCTGGCAGCAGGCCTGACACTGATCTTTGGCATCATGGATTTCATCAACCTGGCCCACGGATCCCTTTACATGGCTGGCGCTTATTTCGCCGCCAGCTTTACCGGCATGACAGGCTCTTTCTGGCTAGGCCTGTTGGCTGCGGTGATAGCGACCGCATTGCTGGGCGTATTATTGGAAGTAGTGGTCTTCCGGCATTTATACCAGCGCGATCATTTGTCCCATGTGCTGGCGACTTTTGCATTGATACTGATTTTTAACGAGGGTGCGCGCATGATCTGGGGTGCGCAACCACTGATGCTGAATATTCCACCGCAATTGGCACAGCCAATAGAGTTACTGCCTGACTTCTTTTACTCATCTTTTCGCCTGTTTATCATTGCCACCGGTTTGGCTGTGGCTGGTCTGCTGTATTTTGTCGTCACCAAAACCCGCATAGGCATGCTGGTGCGGGCGGGTGCATCGAATCGTGAAATGGCAGTCACCATGGGCATCAATATCAAGCTGGTGTTCACCCTGTTGTTTGCCTTTGGTGCGGCCTTGTGCGCCATCGCGGGCGCACTGCTAGGCTCCATACTGGCGGTGCAGGTGGGCATGGGTGAAAGCATCCTGATATTGGCGTTTGTGGTCATCGTCATTGGTGGCATAGGCTCGATACGGGGTGCACTGGTAGGCGCTTTGCTGGTAGGCCTGGTCGATACTCTGAGCAAAACCTTGCTGCCCGGTGTGCTGAAGCTGTTGATGCCGCTGGAGATGGCAGCCAATCTTGGCCCAGCCCTGGCATCGATACTGATTTATGTATTGATGGCAGCCGTGCTGTTCTATAAACCACAGGGCCTGTTCCCTGCACGCGGCTAAATAATAAAAAAGGTCAATCATGCAGAGCAGCCTACATCACAGCATATCGCGCAAGTCCAGCATGGGCATCTTGTGCGCGCTGATTGCCTTCCCCCTGTTGGCGACTTACTTCGCCCAGGAATTTTATATAGGCTTGTTAAGTCGCCTGATGATTTTCGCCCTTGTCGCCAGCAGCCTAAACCTGATATTGGGTTTTGGCGGCATGATCAGTCTGGGGCACGCTGCCTTCTTTGGTAGCGGTGCTTATGTAGTGGGCATACTGATGCAGCATGGAATCAGTTCTACCTGGATCAGCTGGCCGGCGGCGATGCTGACGGGCTTTTTGCTGGCACTGGCGATAGGCAGTGTCTCACTCAGGACGCGCGGCGTATACTTCATCATGATCACGCTGGCATTCGCGCAGATGCTGTACTTTCTGTTTGTGTCATTGAAAAACTATGGTGGTGATGATGGCCTGAGCTTGGCACAACGCTCGGTGACCGGGCTGGACATGAGCAATGACAGCAATTTTTATTATCTGGTGCTGGCCGTCTGTGCCGCATTTCTCTTCATCCTCTACCGGCTCATCAATTCCCGTTTTGGACGGGTGATACAAGCCATCAAGGAAAATGAAACCCGCATGGAAGCCATAGGTTACCCAGTGTTTCGTTACAAGCTGCTGTGCTTTGCGATTGCAGGCAGCGTCGCCAGCCTGGCCGGTGCCCTGCTGGCAAACCAGAACATGCTGGTCAGCCCCAATCTTTTGCACTGGACGCAATCCGGCAGCCTGATGGTGATGGTGATACTTGGTGGTGTCGGCTATCTGTCTGGCGGCATCCTTGGTGCGGTAGTCATGTTGATGCTGGAAGAAATCCTGTCTGGCTACACCATACACTGGCAATTGTATCTGGGTATTATCCTGTTACTGGTCGTCATGCTCTTGCCAAATGGCCTGGCCAGCTTGCCGCAGAAGTTCATGTCCATAAAAAAACCGCAAGGGGATCAGGCATGAGCGTCTTACAGTTAAAAAGCCTGGTCAAACGCTATGGTGGCCTGGTGGCGACCAACAACCTGAGCCTGGATATTTTACCTGGCGAAATCCACGCCATCATAGGCCCGAATGGCGCAGGCAAGACGACGCTGATACATCAGATATCTGGTGCCATTGCACCAAACCAGGGGCAAATCATTTTCAATGGTGTGGATGTTACTGCCATCAGCATGCATGAACGTGTCAAGCTCGGATTGGCACGCTCTTACCAGATCACGAATATCTTCCAGTCATATACTGTCATCGATAACCTGAGTCTGGCGATACAGGCGCGCTCAGGCAGCAGCATGCGTTTCTGGCGCAAAGCGATTGATGAAAAGGGTCTTTTTGAGCAAGCGCGGCAACTCGCCAGCGACATAGGTTTAGCAGAGCACTGCAGTAGCAAAGCCCGTGAACTTGCGCATGGTGAGCAACGCCAACTGGAACTGGGATTAACTCTGGCGACGCAACCGCAACTACTCTTGCTGGATGAGCCCATGGCAGGCACAGGGCATGAGGAATCAGGCAAGATGCTGGAACTGATCGCAGCCCTGCGTGGCAAGGCGGCCGTGATATTGATAGAACATGATATGGATGCCGTCTTCAAACTGGCTGACCGCATTTCTGTCTTGGTAGCAGGTGCAATCATCGCCACTGGCACGGCAGAACAGATACGCCAGAACCCGGAAGTGAAGAAAGCTTATCTAGGCGATGAAACGGACTTAGCACTCAAGGAAGTCGCATGAAGACCATATTGGAAGTCGGGCATATCGCCACCTCTTATGGCCACAGCCAGGTCTTGTTTGGCATAGACCTGCAGATACGCCAGGGTGAAGTAGCCAGCCTGCTGGGGCGCAATGGTGCGGGCAAAACCACGACCTTGCGCTCTATACTGGGTCTGACACCGGCACATAGCGGCCATATCAGCTTCATGGGCCAGCGCATAGAAAAAATGACGACGGATAAAATCGCCAGGATGGGCATAGCCCTGGTGCCTGAAGGCAGGCAGATTTTTCCCAACCTGACCGTCAGGGAAAACCTGGTCGCCTTTGCCGCCAATCGCAATCAAAGCAAAACACCGTGGAGCCTGAAAGAGATTTACCAACTCTTCCCGCGCCTGGCCGAGCGTGCCGGCAATATGGGTAACCAGCTATCTGGCGGCGAACAGCAAATGCTGGCCATCTCGCGCGCCTTGATGACCAACCCGCATTTACTGATACTGGATGAAGCGACGGAAGGCTTGTCACCACTGGTGCGCGAAGAAATTTGGGCCTGTCTGAGAAAACTGCGCGATCAGGGACAAACCACACTGGTTATCGATAAATATGTAGAAAAACTTATGCCCCTTGCCGACCAGCACAGCATCATGGAACGCGGCAAGATAGTCTGGCATGGCAATAGCGAAAGCCTGACACACTCACCCGAGACCTGGCAGAAATATGTTGGCGTGTAAACTACTCAGTTATTGACTAAGGCTTGACTTGTGCGGGCTGCACGCGCTCTGTAGTCGTCGATGCAGGCGAATTTGCATCCAGAATCTGTACAAAGATTTCGTTTTTCTTGATCATGCCCAATTCAAATCTGGCGCGCTCTTCTACTGCGTCTGTACCGATTTTCAAATCCTGAACTTCGGATTCGAGCTTGCCATTGCGCTCTTTTAATTTTTCGTTATTCCCTTTTACCTGCGCTACTTGCCTGTCCAACTCCCATACACGCAACCAGCCCCCCTTACCCAACCACAGCGGGTATTGGATCAACATCAGCAAGGCAAGGAAGGAAAGAGCTATCAAACGCACGGGATATCAAGGCAGTAGGTGAAACAGAAATAAGGCAAAAATAAAGCAAAAAAATAATACAAAAACAATATAAAACTAAAACAAAATATTTTCCGAAAAGGATGTAACAAGAAAAAGGGGAACTCAGTTCCCCTTTTTCTTTGCAAGATACCAGATTACTTCAGATTATAGAAGGCATCGCGACCAGGATAGCTGGCAATTTCGCCCAAATCTTCTTCAATACGCAGCAATTGGTTGTATTTTGCCATACGGTCAGAGCGGGACAAAGAGCCGGTCTTGATTTGCAGGGCATTGGTACCAACAGCGATATCAGCAATAGTGCTGTCTTCTGTTTCACCGGAACGATGGGAAATAACGGCTGTATAACCTGCGCGTTTTGCCATTTCGATGGCAGCAAAAGTCTCAGTCAAAGTACCGATCTGGTTGATCTTGATCAGGATGGAGTTGGCGATACCTTTTTGTATGCCTTCTTTCAGGATTTTGGTATTGGTGACGAACAAGTCATCGCCAACGATCTGGACTTTCTTGCCCAGTTTTTCAGTCAGGATAGCCCAACCGTCCCAATCGCCTTCGGCCATACCATCTTCAATGGAGATGATAGGATATTTGTCTACCCAAGTCGCCAGCAGATTGGTGAAGTCAGCAGAAGACAAAGTCAGACCTTCACCTTCAAGGTGATATTTGCCGTCTTTGTAGAATTCGCTGGCTGCACAATCCAGGCCCAGGGCGATTTGCGTGCCTGGCTCGTAGCCAGCAGCTTCTATCGCCTGGATGATCAGTTTGATGGCAGATTCGTGGTTGTCTACGGAAGGTGCGAAACCACCTTCATCACCAACCGCTGTCGTCAAACCCTTGTCATGCAAGATCTTTTTCAAGGCGTGGAATACTTCTGCACCGTAGCGAACTGCTTCGCGGAAAGATGGAGCGCCAACCGGGATGATCATGAATTCTTGAATATCCAGATTATTGTCAGCATGTGCACCACCGTTGATGACGTTCATCATAGGCACAGGTAATTGCATCGCGCCTGAGCCACCGAAATAACGGTACAGTGGCAAACCAGCTTCTTCAGCGGCTGCCTTGGCAACAGCCATGGATACGGCCAGCATGGCATTTGCACCCAGGCGGCTCTTGTTTTCAGTACCATCCAGATCGATCAGGGTACGGTCAAGAAAGGCTTGCTCATTCGCATCCAGACCCATGATGGCTTCTGCGATTTCGGTATTGATATGCTCGCAGGCTTTCAAGACACCCTTACCCAGGTAGCGCGACTTGTCGCCATCACGCAGCTCTATGGCTTCGCGGGAACCTGTGGATGCGCCTGAAGGTACAGCAGCACGGCCCATGACACCAGATTCCAGCAAGACATCACATTCAACAGTTGGGTTACCGCGCGAATCCAGGATTTCACGACCGATAATATCAACGATGGCACTCATTCAATTCTCCTAAACAATCAAAATATCGAACAAAATAAAACGAATCTGACTTGCGTCTGCTTCTGCCGGCCTCTGATATGGCTTGGCTACAGATAAATAAAGCAGTAATGAATTTGCTACTTCAAAATAATGGTGCAGATAATACTCCATTACTCTGGTTCGACGAACTGAACAAAACTTTATTCTTGCCGTTTTTTGCATTGGTAAGCAAAAAAGCCTGTTTCACTACAGGACAAATCAAACAAAAGCGGATTCCTGGAATCCTCACCTTCATGTGCAATGCTTTTCGCCGCTCAGCTTAAGCACAGCAACAACATTCTTTCAGGCAACTTGATACCATTTTGTGAAAAAGGCGAACCGCATAGTGGCTCGCCTTTTCAATCAGAATTTAGCAGGATTGATTAATGACAAGTAAACCAGCAATCCAAAATCCAGTCTGGTTCAAGCCTGCACTAAATCCGTACAATCTCATGCTTTGTTAGCTTCTTGCGCCTTTTTATGCGCTATGGCCGCTCTGGCGAAAGAGATAAACAAAGGGTGGCCGTCACGCGGTGTCGATTTGAACTCAGGGTGGTATTGCACACCCAGATACCAAGGATGCACATCACGAGACAATTCCATGATTTCACACAAATCTTCTGTCGGTGTCCGGGCAGAAACAATCAAACCTGCTGCCTCAACGCGACCCAGATAATGATTATTGGCTTCATAGCGATGGCGATGACGCTCAGTGACGACATTGCCATAAATCTCTGATGCCAAAGTACCAGAACGAACTGCGCAAGTTTGCGCACCCAGGCGCATGGTGCCGCCAAGATCAGAATTTTCATCCCGTGTCTCGACTTTACCGTCATGGTTTTGCCATTCATTAATCAGGGCAACTACCGGCTGCTCTGTCTCAGCGTCAAACTCTGTCGAATTTGCTACGGTCAGACCTGCCTTGTTGCGTGCATATTCGATCAGGGCAACTTGCATACCCAAGCAAATGCCCAGGTAAGGTATTTTGTTTTCACGGGCATAACGGGCAGCCAGTATCTTGCCTTCTACGCCGCGCTTGCCAAAACCACCTGGCACCAGAATGGCATCATATTTTTCCAGCGACTTGGTACCGTGCGCTTCGATTTCTTCAGAATCAACGTATTCAATATTCACACGGCTCTCAGTGTGGATACCGGCATGACGCAAGGCTTCTGTCAAAGACTTATAAGACTCTGTCAGGTCGACATATTTACCGACCATACCGATAGTGACTTCTTCTTTCGGATTTTCCAATGCATAGATCAGTTTGTCCCACATCGCCAGGTCAGCTGGTTTTGGTGACAAGCCCAGTTTATCGCAAACGATTTTATCCAAGCCCTGGTCGTGCAACATCTGTGGAATCTTATAGATGGTATCGGCATCCCATACAGAAATCACTGCTTCTTCAGCCACATTGGCGAACAGGGAAATCTTGGCACGTTCATCATCAGGGATAGGACGGTCAGCACGGCACAGCAAGGCATCAGGGAAAATACCGATTTCACGCAATTTTTGTACGCTGTGTTGAGTAGGCTTGGTTTTCAATTCACCGGCAGCGGCAACATAAGGCACCAGCGTCAGATGTACGAAGGCAGCCGCATTACGGCCAGCGCGCAAACTCAGTTGACGAGCAGCTTCGAGGAAAGGCAGGGATTCAATATCACCAACCGTACCACCGATTTCAACCAGGGCAACGTCAGCACCGGCTGCGCCACGATGAATGAATTCCTGGATTTCATTGGTGATGTGCGGGATAACCTGGACAGTCTTGCCCAAGTATTCGCCACGGCGTTCTTTGCGGATAACGGATTCATAGATCTGGCCAGTGGTGAAATTATTCACTTTTTTCATTTTGGCCGTGATGAAACGCTCATAGTGACCCAGATCCAGATCAGTTTCAGCGCCGTCATCGGTCACGAAAACTTCACCATGCTGGAATGGGCTCATGGTACCTGGATCCACATTGATGTAGGGATCAAGTTTGAGCATAGTGACTTTGAGACCGCGCGATTCAAGGATCGCAGCGAGAGAGGCAGCGGCAATACCCTTGCCTAAAGAGGAGACTACGCCCCCCGTAACGAATACAAACTTAGTCATTGCAGAAGGTGCCGAACGGCACAAGCGGGAAATTCGAATTATACATCACTAAGACGTGATGTGCGAGGATTCCCGCTCGCAATTCCTTTGAAATTTCAGGAACCGATAAGTTTACATTGCATAAATAAATTGCAACCTTGCAAAATTTTGCGCACCTTTACCATTACTCAATTCCTTTATTTCATTGCTACGGCGGATAAAGGATGCTGATGCGCCGTAGTTTTCACCGCGCCATAAATAGCCTATTTCAAATTCACCCACCAGGCTTTTGGGTTTGACTGCAGTAGTCTGATCATTAAAATAGCCACCCTGGATGCTTGCATTGTAGGCAACAGCCTTGAGCTCGGTGCGCAAGAAGCCATAGCTGGCCTGTTGCTCAGGCAATGCATTCAGGCTGCCCGCACGTATCATCAACTCTGCACTTGCATCAGTAAATATATTGCCGAAACGGCCTTTCAGACGCGGGGCGATATCTATATTAGACATAGCCACGACGCGGCCAGGTGAATATTCACCCGATAAGACTGCACCCCATTCATTGCGCAACTGCGTACTCCAACCTTGTGGCAAGGGCTGCTTCAATAACCTGTGCAGATGCGTCTGCGTCCATTCGCCACCGGCGCAAGGCCCAATACATCCAACATCCAGGCCCAGGCGTTGGCTGCTGCCATTGGCTTCATTTTTTTCACGGTAGATACCTGCAAACAACCAGCCAGCGTAAGGATGATCAATTTTGGCGATCTGGTTTGGAGTCAGTTTGATGTCAGACGCGGTATATAATTCCTGTCCCAGTCTCCAGCCATAAGTCAGGGCCTGCGTTGCGTCGCCTTTGGTAAAGCTCTGTCCTATTCTGTTACCACTGGTGTAAAAGCCATCGTCTTTCTTGAACAAGAGGCTGTCATTATCAATATCGACTTGCCAGGTCGTCTTGCCAGTCTGATGTACCTGTGTGAACTCATTCCAGGATGGCATAGTCTCTTGTGCAAATACACTGGCTGCTAATAATAATGCCGCCAGTGGCACAGCAAATTTCAATACAGGCTTGATTTGATTCATGTATTTGTCGAGATAAAGTTTATAGGGAACTTATATTGCATTTAGTTTCATACGTTCCAGCATTGCCAGCACGGCTGCGGCAGTTTGCTCAGGGACTTCCATAGGAATTAAATGGCCACCTGGAATAAGTACGTAATTATCGCCCATTAATTTCTTTGTCGCTTTTGGGCCAGCCTGGCGACATTCTATGGATTCAGTACCACCAACAAAACCAACGGGGACCTTGGGCGGACGCTTATTTAAACGGCCCAAGCCATGTGGCAAGGTACGGTAAATTGCCGTTTCCACTTCGCGGGTAAAGCGCAAGGTCACGCCCTCCGGATGCGGCTTGAGTCCGGACTTCATATAATCACGCAAGACTTCTGGCGGCCAGATGGCAAACATTTCCTTGGATGCAAAGTGCTGATAAGCTTCTTCTTCGTTTTTCCAGAGATGACGTCTTCTTTCTGAAAAACGAGCAGGTGAAAATTTTTTATCCAGCCCCAAAAATTTAAACAGGCGCAATAACATCGCCCGCCAGCCAGAGACCACTGGCGAATCCAGCACCACTACACCACGCACCAGGTCTGGCCTGGCCCTGGCAGCCATCAGGGACAAAATCCCTCCCAGCGAATGGCCCAGCAATATCACTGGTTGCTGATAACTTGCCTGCAAAGTGCCTATCAACTCTTGCACCAGATTACGCCAGCCATCTGTCACAGGAAATGCCGGATCATGGCCGACCATGTCGGTGGCATGGACTTCATAAGTAGTGTGCAAATGATCGAGAAACACGCGATATGTCCCGGACGGAAAGCTATTGCCATGGACAAAATGGATGATGGGTTTTACGGTAGTCTCGTTCATAACTATAGGTATTGCATTACCGGTCAAACCAGTAACGCGCGTTTTCCTGTCTGAATTGTGAAGTTTTCAATGATGCGCCAAATTGTATGCTGATTGCACCCGATTCATCTGTTCTTAGACGTTTTATTCCAAAATCCGCATAGCGCTGGAAGACTTCTGGCTTGGGATGGTGGTAGCGGTTCAGGTAGCCAACCTGAAAAATTGCCAGTTCCGGCTGCACCACTTTCAGGAAAGGCTCGGTGGATGATGTGCCACTACCGAGCCTTATATTGAGTATACTTTGTCTCAAATTGAGAATCGCCTTCATCTGCGGGCTTTTCCGCCTTGAGACAAATCAAAATGTCTCATTGTTCTATTCCGCCGTCTTGTGACAATGATTTGCAGCGACAGATCACGCTGACCTACCGGGCTTAGGCAGTATTTCTTGTACGCAAGACCGCTACCGCAGTTGCATGGACAATTTCGACCGCCCTTTATGCGCCTGCGCAACAACGGCCACGGCGGCATGGCTGCTGTCCCACGCACCGGCGCCCAAAAAGCGACATCTACGGCGCAGGACGATCAAGGTGGAGACGATGATGCGGGCATCGTCGCTTCGAATCGGCTGAACGATCTAAATGGCGCGCATGGTTTTGGCATCGGAGAGATAGCACATCGGGAAACCGATCCGGATGGCGTTGGTGAATGGCGCGCAAATTTCTTTGGGGCATTTAAATTCACGGCTAATGAGTTGAAGTTGGGCACTGGCTCCAATTCATTTGAAAGTTTACAACTAAGCATGAGTCTTTATTGGTAATTGTAAAGGCGTTACTTGTACTCACCGAGTTGCCGTCCGATGAGGTAAAATCTCTTGACTAAATGCAAATAACCACATTACCCATTAACTGATAGAAACTGTTTTGTGTATAATGTGTA
>JAZJXP010000069.1:0-519 GCA_040390835.1 Pseudomonadota bacterium | reverse complement strand
CCCATTGTTATTAGCGGTTTGGTAATCGCGACAGGATACATAACATGCTGCATGAAACTTCAAAGAGCCCACTTTCTGACAAAGATATTATGCGACTTTCGGTTGATCTTGCCTCAAAGTGCGTAAGTGAGGAGGGAAAAACTTCGCCAAAGGTTGCCGCTGTTGTAGTGCGCGAAGGCGTTGTGTTAGCCACGGCCTATCGCGGTGAATTCAAGGAGGGTGAGCATGCAGAATTTACTTTGCTTGAGCGCAAGCTGCCCGGAGTTGATCTAACAGGTGCGACTCTCTTCTCTACACTAGAGCCATGTACTCATCGAAACCACCCTAAGATTTCCTGCACGGACAGGATAATTGCTCGCAATCTTAAGCTAGTGGTTATCGGAACACTCGATCCAAATCAGACGATTCGTGGGCTGGGTGAACTTAGACTCCAGGACGCTGGTATTGAGATCAAAAGATTCAATCATGAGTTTGTTTTGCAACTTAGAGAATTAAACAAAGAATTTAACGCGCAACATC
>JAZJXP010000068.1:44221-61391 GCA_040390835.1 Pseudomonadota bacterium | reverse complement strand
TGCGTTTAAATAACGTATACGCCTGTTGAGGCCCAGTGTTGGGCTGATGAAGCGTAGCCCAACCTACAACTGGCAGCCTGACGAGGCCCGGCCCAACCTACGCTGTTAACCCGACCCAGGTTTACTTCCCCTTCATCCCCATTTTCTCCAGCGTCAAGGTCTCGTCCGCCCTGCCCCAGCCACCATCGGCAACTTCTTCTACCAGCACCATGGTATAAGGCCGCACACCTTCGCCGAAATATTCGACGAACATGGCAGTGGTACGGTGGATGATTTCTTCTTTGCGACTGGCATCGATGATGCCTTCAGGGAATTTAAAATTGGCAAATGGCATGATTTTTCCTTTAAAATAAATGATTAATGATTAAGCGAAACCACCGTTAACACGCAAGACTTGTGAATTAACCCAGGCACCATCAGGGCCAGCCAGGAAGGCGACCGCAGACGCGATCTCGGCTGGTATGCCTATGCGTTCCATCGGTGCCATTTTGGCGATGTTGCTGATCTGCTCTTCGGTCTTGCCATTGAAAAACAACTCAGTCCCCACTGGCCCAGGGGCGACGGCATTGACGGTGATATCGCGTCCGCGCAATTCATTGGCCAGCACATGGACCAGGCCTTCAACGCCTGCCTTGCTGGCGATGTAAGGGCCATAAGCGGGAAAGGATTTGGCGATCACGCTGGTCGACAAGGCGATGATGCGGCCACCTTTTTCTACATGCTGTGCTGCCTGCGCCAACACCAAAAAGGCACCACGCAAATTGGTGGCGATGATCTTGTCAAAAGCATCGAGGTTGCTGCTGTTGATGGTGCTCATGGATGTAGTGCCAGCACTGTTGACGACCACGTCTATGCGGCCAAATACTTCTTTGGCGGTAGCAAACAATTGCGCCACGTCCTCAGGTTTGCTGATGTCGCCCTGCACCGCAATCGCCTTGCCCCCGGCGGCCTGTATGGCACTGACGGTTTCTTGCGCCTTGGCGACATTGCCAGCGTAATTGACGACGACGGCAAAGCCGTCAACCGCCAGTCGCAGGGATATAGCCTGCCCTATGCCGCGTGAGCCACCAGTGACGATGGCTGTCTTAGTTATTTCATTGCCTATTTCTTTGTTCATGATTTTCTCCTTGATCCAGATAGTCCAGGCTAGCTCGCCTGTCTGGAATACACTTTAACCATTCAACCCAACAAGATAAATACTGATAAACTCAGAACATAATTCAAACCAGCTCAACAATCATGGACAAACTGGACACCCTGCAGCTATTTACCCGCATCGTTGAAACCGGCAGCTTCAGCCGGGCGGCGGATATGCTGGACATACCCCGGGCCAGCGCGACCCATGCCATCAAGCAACTGGAAACACGCCTGGGCACCCGCCTGCTGGAGCGCACCACGCGCCAGGTACGCACAACGCTGGACGGCCAGGCCTTTTACGAACGTTGCGTACATATCATCAGTGAACTCGATGATGCAGAGGCATCGATGCGGCATGTCGCCGCCAATCCGCGTGGGGTCTTACGGGTGGATATGCATGGCACGCATGCGACACAAGTAGTGCTGCCGCGCATACTAGAGTTTCGCGGGCGTTATCCCGGCATAGACCTGGTCGTCAGCAGTGGTGATCGTCTGGTAGACCTGGTGCGTGAAGGTGTCGATTGCGTCGTGCGCGGCGGCAACCCGCGTGATTCAACTTTGGTAGCACGCCGCCTGGCGCTGATGCCGCAAGTGATTTGCGCCAGCCCTGCATATCTCTCCAGGTTCGGTACGCCACACCACCCGGATGATTTGATGCTGCACCAGGTCGTCAGGTTCTTTTCCAGCACGACAGTGATTGACTACCCCATCGCGCTGAACATCGATGGTCAGGTAAAAGAGTTTGATGTCGGCGGCTGGGTCTCAGTCAACGATGCCGAGAACTATGTCACCTGTGCAGAGAGCGGCTGCGGCCTGATACAACTGCCGCGCTTTCATATCGCCGATGCCTTGCGCGATGGCAGCCTGGTGGAAGTGCTGGCCGACTGGCAAAGCCCGCCTTTGCCGGTCACTGCACTCTACCCCTATCGCCGCCAGCTTTCCCCGCGTGTGCGGGTGTTTGTGGATTGGCTGGTGGGTTTGTATGAGCAGAAGTTTGGGGGCTTGCCGCATGAGGGTAAGATGGGGTGAGGTTTACAAAAAAGGCATCTAGTGGAAATGCCTTTCTACTTATCGTATTTCGTAGGTTGGGCTACGCTTCATCAGCCCAACACTGGGCGTTTAATAAACGTATACGTTATTTCGAGGCCGAGTGTTGGGCTGGTAAAGCGTAGCCCAACCTACAAAGCCCGCCAGCCGGACCTACGCCCCTGGTAAAGCATAGCCTAGCGAGGCCCGGCCCAACTTTGGGCGTTTAACAAACGTATACGTTATTGAAGCGCCGAGTGTTGGGCTGATGAAGCGTAGCCCAACCTACGAAGGCCACCGGCCCAATCTACACCCCATGCCGAACATATTTTGCATCCGGCACCCGTCAATAAATCACAAATCCACCATCACCTCAAAGCCACCATAAATCATGCGTTTGCCGTCGCAGGGCATGGGATTGGCTTCCTGGCTTAAACGCGGATCCTGCATGGCTTTTTCCCATCCAGTATTGCGTGCTTCTTTGGATGGCCAGGTCATCCAGGAAAAGACCACGGTTTCATCTTCCTTGCATTGCACGGCCAGTGGGAAGGATGTGAGCTTGCCAGGTGGCACATCATCACCCCAGCATTCGACGATGCTGAGCACGCCGTATTCCTTGAAAACCGGTGAAGTTTTTTCAGAATACAGGCGGTAGGCTTCACGGTTGGCAGTGGGGACAGCGAGTACAAATCCATCGACATATTTCATGGCAAAACTCCTGGTCTGGCGAGGGCTGTTGAGGGTATGAAGCTGATGGATTCCTGGGTTATCCTCAGCCACAAAATGCGCAGCGGCATTTGTCGCTGTGGCTGAATTCTAGTCCAAAGTTTTCGACCGATGTTAAGTTTTTTTGACTTCAGGCGACGTGCATTTTTTACCTGACTTACCCAGAGTAAATATCAAGCCAACCCCGCTCCTGCACCAGATCAGTCGGGTACAAAACTGGTGCCAGTACTGTGCGAGCACTAAACCAGCATAGAACTGGCCCGGCTGATTCCCTTAACCTGATTCCTGATTCCCTTAACCTGATTCCTGATTCCCTTAACCTGATTCCTGATTCCCTTCACCCTCTATCCCATCGCAAACCATGCGATGATGTGCGAGATAAAAAAATTTGGCAGTTTTCAAAATTTGCGGCAAGATGATGGCTTGCGAATTTTGTCGTCCGTGCAAAACCCACACCGGACGGATCAGCACCACTGCCCACACCGATTTGAAAGAAACCCCATGCGTCTCGCCTATTCCACCTGGCCCGAAATCACGGCTTTCCTGGCCGACTCCAAGACCGTCATCATCCCCATAGGTTCGAATGAGCAGCACGGCCCCATGGGCTTGCTGGGTACCGACTGGATGTGCCCTGAAATCATCGCCACGGCTGCCGAAAAAGTCGCCCAGAAAAACGCCCAGGCTCTGATGGTGGCACCGACTTTCAACATCGGCATGGCGCAGCATCACCTGGGCTTTGCCGGTACGATTTCGTTGCGGCCTTCGACCTTCATGGCAGCGATTGAGGACTGGGTTTTGTCACTGGCACGCCATGGCTTTGACCACATTTATTTTTTGAACGGCCACGGCGGCAATATCGCCACGATAGAAGCGGCTTTCTCGCAGATTTATTCGCACTACTCGTACAACAACAAAACCTGCCCGCTGACGCTGAAACTGAAAAACTGGTGGGACTTGCCCAATGTTGCATCACTGTGCCATGAAATGTTCCCGGTTGGCCATGGCTCGCATGCGACACCATCAGAAATTGCCGTCACCTACGCTGCCTACCCGGATCAGGTGCGCCATGTAGAGTTGACTCCAAAAATCCCACCGACCGGCCCCATCCTTGATGCCCTCGATTACCGCGCCCGTTTCCCGGATGGCCGCATTGGTGCAGACTCCAGCCTGGCGACGATAGAGCTGGGGCAGCAGATCATAGACACTGCCGTGGCTGGATTATTGAGCGACATCAAGGTGTTCAGTGCAGAACAAAAACCTGCCTGATAGCCGTCACACTTATTCACAAAGCTGCTGAAAAAATGATCAACATTTCCGTACGGAAATCTGGTATTGTTTTCCTCGTGGCAAAATGCTGATAGAAAAAGTGTGGTCTTTGCATTGCAAAACCTGCCTGCAAAGCCTACTCTGGGTTCGTTGTTAAGCGTTTAGTCACCTGGAATGCATTTACTCAACAGAGTGAAATGCATTCTATATAAAAACACATACCGGAGACATCATGAGACATTTTTTCAAAAGCATCTTCCTGGCTTTATCCCTGTCCCTGCTTGCCCAGGGTAGCGCTTTTGCTGCCGAACATGCCACCGCACAAGAAGCGATAGACATGATCAAAAAGGTCATCGTCTACTATAAAGCCAATGGCCCTGAAAAAACCTATGCTGCGGTAAACGACCCAAAAGGGCAATTCATCTACAAGGATTTGTATGTGTTTGCCGGCACAGTCAAACCCGGTGGCGTCACGCTGGCGCATGGCGGCAACCCCAAATTATTAGGCAAACCACTCGGTGAATTGCGCGATGGCGATGGCGTTTTCTTCGTCAAGAAAATCAATGAAGTGGCGGGCAGCAAAGAAGGCAAGGGCTGGGTAGATTATAAGTGGCCAAATCCTGTGACCAAGGCGCTGGAACAAAAAAGTACTTATGTAGAGCGCGTTGACGAGATTTATTTTGCTTGCGGTATCTATAAATAAACCCGGCTTACGCTACATTTCCCCACTTACACCGCACTACAGGACTAGCCGTATCTCATCAACGGCTAGTCTATCCCACACCTGCAAATTGATTCCCCGCCCCGGTCTGATGTTAAAATAACGCCCGGCTGTTATTGCGCCTGCCATTAACTCTCCTCACGCTCCATTCCCTGCCTGGCATTAACCAGCCTTCTTTGTGGTACCCAGGTTGCCAGGCGTGCAGGACATTTTTCATCCTTATTTTCACTCATTATTTCTATGCCATATATCGGAGCAGGTTTTCATTTTCTCATTGCCCTTTTTTTTGCCGTGCACGCAATGCGTAACAAACGCGAAATGTACTGGCTGATGATTTTATTCATGTTCCCCTTGCTGGGCAGTGCGGTGTATTTCTTTGCGGTATTCTTACCAGAATCACGTCTGGAGCGCGGCATGCGCAAGACGGTGATCGCAGCCGCCAAAAGCTTGAATCCTGGCCGCGAACTGCGTGAAGCGCAGCAAGCCTTTGATCTGGTACCAACAGCACAAAACCAAATGCGCCTGGCGAATGCCTATCTGGATGCAGGTGATACTGCACAAGCAGTGCAACAGTTTGATATCTGCCTGCAGGGGCCTTTTGCCAGTGATGCAGTCATCCGCATGAACGCCGCCGAAGCAAAGATCTTGCATGGCCAGGCTGATGAGGCCATCACTTTGCTCGAAGCAGTACGCAAAGACCAGCCCAATCACAGGCCAGAACAGCAAGCCTTGTTGCTCGGCAAGGCCTATGTTGCTGCCAGCCGCCAGCAAGAGGCAGGTGCCACCTTTGCCGATGCCGTAGCCCGCTTTGGCAGCATGGACACCCGTGTTGAATATGCGATCTGGGCCTTGCAGGCAGGCGAGCACGGTATCGCCGATGCGCAATACGCAGAAATCCAGCAAAACATGAAGCACTGGAACAGCGATACCAAATCCTTTAACCGCGATCTGGTCAAACGTCTCAACAAAGCTTTTGCTGACCGCAAGTGATGGACCTGTGTAGAGTGCGCAGTGCGCACCGCTCTTGAGAAATACGATTGCTGTCAATCAAAAATGGTGCGCACGGCGCACCCCACCGCCAAGTCACTTCAATAAAATCACACTCAAGGCCAGCATCAGCATGACCCACACCAGCTTGCTGCGGCCTGTGATGATGCTGAGGGCAACCAGGGCAATGCCGAAGGTCAACGGGTAAACGCTGTGCAGGCTAGCGGAAAATATGGCGCACAAAAAGACCTGGAAAACCCGGCTTAACATGCCATGGCGGCGACCTAGTTTGTTTTTTTCTGCTGCGGTATAGTTGCTTGCAGTTTCTGCGGCATCAGCTTGTCTGAGCTTGGGCATCGCAGCAGCTTTCTTTTCTTCCTTCGCGGTTTCCTTCGCCGCCTGCTTCGCTGCCTTCTTCTCTTCCACCACTTGCTGCGCAGTTTGTTCCAGCACAGGTGCGGCGGTTTCCTGCACTTGCCACCAGTCCTGGCCGTTTGCTCTTTGCGGCGTTTTGCCGGTAGCGACTTGCTGGCGTAATGTTGGTCTTGCTACGCGCACTTGTGATTGTGCTTGAACTGCAAACTGCGCACGCAATGTCTTGATGCGTTGCAGCCAGGGTTGGCCTTTTACCGGGTTGACCATGCAGACATAGCGGGCATAACCTTCCAGGGCTGACAGCACATCGGTATTGCCATTCCAGTGATAACCCGCCGGGCCATTTTTTTCTACCTGATGCAAGGTGGCGCGGAAACGGTGCAGTGTCTTGGCATCTATCGTCGGGCTGTGGTTGACGACGATGCCGGTGACCTCTTGCTTTTGGCTGTGGCGCATGATGTGCTGCTTGTCGGGATGCAGGGTAAAACCTTCATCAGCGATGATTTGCTTGACGCGCCACAAGAGTTTGCCGACTGGCGAGCGTTCTTTTTGTCTGCTGGAAAACGTCAGATCATCCGCATAGCGGGTATACACAAAACCCAGTTTAGTCGCTGCTGCATGCAGGCGCTTGTCCAGGGTATGGCACAAAATATTCGTGATCATGGGGCTCGATGGCGCGCCTTGTGGCAGGCTGCGTTTTTCCCCAGCCACAAAGTATTTTTGCGTATCAACACGCACTTCTTCTGTCGCTTGTTCAGTACACAGCAAACCCAGCAGGGTAGCAATCTGGTCGCCATAACCCAGTGATTTGAACACACCTTTAACGCGTGGATATTCTATGCTGGGGAAAAAGTCTTTCAGATCCAGATTGATGACCACGGCCTGACCCACATGCGGCAAGGCATTACTGAGTATGGAATGCTGTGGCAAGAAACCATGTGCAGCAGGATGGCAGGGCACTTTGGCGAGGATATGATCCAGCACCCAATACTGGCAACGCTTAAGACGCGGCATGGGAGCAGAAATAAAGCGCTGGCCGCCGGTCTTTTTGGGGATGGCGAAACGTTGATAGTGACTGACCTGGCTGACCTTGCGCTGGAAACTCATGAAACGCAATTCGGCCAGTGGTATGCCTATGGCGGTTGCCAGGTCCAGGGATTTTTGCAGTGCTGGCAATTGATAACGTGCCAGCTTGTCGGTATTGGTGCTGGTGTAATTCAAACCAGTGGAAACGCCTTCGCCCAGATAGCTTATGTCGCTCTTGCGTTTTTCTTGCCAGGCCAGTGCCTTGGCATGCCGCAATTGCGCATGTTTTTGTTTGGTCAGTTCGCGCTTGTCTTTTGCTGCAGCCATGCGCTGTTTGCGCATGTCGCGCAGGGCAGCCTTGGGATCTTGCACGCGGCGCAACTGGGCAGTTAACTCATTGAGCTCATTGCTGAGTTGCGCTTCGCGCGTGATGAGTTCATCGATGACGTTTGGCTTGCCACTGTCGGCAGGCCAGAAGCCAAGACGGCGCATCTCTTGCAAGACCACGGCATCTTTGGTGCTCGTGCGCAGGTGGGCATACAATTCATCGCGTGTCATCTGCGACAAGGGTTTGTCGGATGCGGGCTGTTCGGCTTGTTGTGCGGACTGCTGTTGTTGTGTCATGACGCTGGTCTCTGTTTTCTTTTGGCACGCTGATATCAGCAGACATCAGCAAATGCAAAAAGAATTCACGTTTTCCAAATAAAACAAAACGGCGAGCCAGACAAAGAAGAAAAGCGGCAGGAAGCTCATCGAAGAGCCTTCAGACTGAGAGGCTCCACTCGACGCCGGATACGACTACCGGCGTGATGGGGTTCACGGAATCCACATCGTCATCACGCCGGTAGTCGTATCCGGCACAGTGAAGAGAAACTCAGTGATGCATAGCTAAGCAAAAAACATGGATGGCGATACACCATCCGGATTGCAAGAGCCTTCCTGCCAAAATCTATTCTAATGTCCGGCTCACCTCCTGTAAATAACTACGATGTAAAAACTTGTAATACTCAAGCTCACTTATTGTTTGCTATCTGACGTATCGCCAGCATATGTTCACAAGGCCCGCGGAACATGCGGTTGCGCACGTAGTAATCGCAACTGCAATTACCTTCGACCAGTCGGTCATCATTGTCCAGCCTGATCATGGTCTTGCTGAGTTTTTTGGTATTGGTGGTACTGGCGCTGACGCTGGCTTTCCATTCGATGCCACCACCGGCAATGCGGGCAGACTGCAAATCGAGCAAGAGGTTTTTGTGCACGAGTTCTGCGGCCAGGGCTTCGCGTTCGCTGGCAAAGCGCAGGCTGGCGACATTGATGGGCTCGCGCACCAGATCACGCCAGCGTGCCACCTGGTCAACCGCGTCATACACCACGCGGCCTGCCTGCATGAGGCCGGTCAGGGCTGACGCCACGAGCTTGCTGTCGAGTTGCAATTGCTGCGCCAAACTGGCCGTGCTGGCTGACCATTGTGACGACAATGCATGCGCCACGGCTTGTGTTGTCGTGTCATCGACATCCAGGCGCGGTGCCAGCAAATCAAATTGCCCGGCACGTGACCAGTCATTCGCGGTCCAGCCAGATAAACCCAGGGTGTAATCCATGTCAGGCAGATGGGCGATCCAGAAGCTGGGCAAGCCTGTGCCCATGAGCATGACGCTGAACTTGTCGGCGACAGCGATCAGCCTCTCCAGCGTCAGCAAACGGCGGCGACCCCATATCCTGACTTCTGCCGCCTCTTTGCCAGTGAAGACCGAACGCTGGCAAACGAGTTTGATACCCCAGGGTTCAAACAGCATGGTGATGGGCTGGCCAGGTTCAAGGATGAAACGTATCGAGCGTGGCCCTACCCGCTCAGTCTTGCGGCGCAGGATGTGGCAGATGCTGTGCACGTCCATGGGATGCAAATTCAGCTTGTGGGCTGGCAGCGACATGGCAGTGCTGACTTGCAAAAAGCCACGCATCCAGCTGTCTGGCAAGTCTATCTTGGCTTCATGGTATTGCTCTTCATGGCCGGTTTGCACCTTGAAACCATCTGCCTGGATTTCAAAGCGGGTTTCTTTGTAGGCACGTATCTTTTGGAACTCTTCATACAGCGCTGACGAATAATCAATATTCGTGGTGCCGCAGGCAAATTCGCCCAGATGCTTGAAGACATTATGGCGGCAACTCAGGCTGGCATAAGTCGATTCATCACGGCTAAAGCATTCAAAGAAAACCTTGTCGGGATGCACCGTAATGACAGGATCAAGCACGATCCACAAGTCGCGATTTTCTTTGTACAGGTAATCAAAATATTCACGCTGGGCCTTGTAGAAAGGCTGCATGAGGCCAGACTTTTGATTCTGTACCTTGGTGAGTTCTGCCCGCAGGGGCGTGATTTTTTCACGCAACTCTTTTTCTTGCGCCATGAAGTCTGCCAGCAGGCTGGCTTCATTCTCTGCCAGCCAGGCGAAGTAAGCTGTCCTGTCCTTGGGCTGGGTGCGCAGATCAGATACCACCACATCATGCATGGCGCTGATAGCTTCGCGATAGGCCAGCGCCAGGGTCGGTTGCAGGGTCGCCGCAAAATAAGTGGGGGTACGTAAAGTATCGGGCGCGAACTGCATACTGGTGGCAGTGGCGCTATCATTCACCTGGCTATTGCCAAAATAGCGGTATTCAAACTTCATACAGACTCCGCAGAAATGATGGCTGCATCTTGATGCAAGCGTGGGGCAACAAGCTGCATGGGCCAGTCGGCTGATTCAGCCAGTGCTGGATACGCGGCCTGCAATTGCGTCAAGCCCAGGATGTATTGCGCCTTGTCCTGTATTGCCACGGTCAATACCTGGCGCGTGAAAATCTGTGCCACAAATTGTGCGTGAGCGGCAGACAGCAAACCCTGATCCTGCAAGAAACGTATCACGCGGTTCTTGACCGTGCGGGCCTTGTTCACATGTGACAGCACACTGAGGAAGTAAGGTCGCAGATGCTGAAGGTGTTGCAGCGCTATTTGCATATCACTGTACGTTTGCACACTTTGCTCCAGCCACTGGCTGACAAATAACTGCATATTTGCCGATGGATGTTGGCTCAGACTCAATACATATTCAGCTGCATCTTCGACGCGGAAGTGGCGGGTGATCAATTGCCGGCCTAGTCTTTGTATGGCAGCTTGCTGATGGTCACATAAGGCCAGCAACTGGCTCAGCGACCATTCGTCAGCACTGATATTGCGGGAAAAATAATCTGCCGCAAAGGAGCGGGTTTCTGGCCAGCGGGTATCGAGTATGCGCAGCGCGTCATTGAGGTTTGCGCGCACTTCAGGCACATGCTGATTGAAGTAATGTTGCGCACGTAGCCGTACTTGCAAGACCGCGTGCCTGCCCAGCAGAGCCCATTGCAAAACAGATAGACTTGCTGCCAATGTACCACTCACCTGTATCAGCAACATGGCACCCAGCTCCTGCGCGCCCTTGCTGCGGGCCTGCAATAGACGCCATTGCATATCCACAGGTTGTGCCAGAGTCGCTGTCAGCATTGGGCCACTGCACCAGTTGATGATGTCGGCATGCACACTTTCTTCACCGTCGGCATTATCACTACGGAAAATAACGTCGATAAAGTGGGCCAGCAATTTTTCAGAAAAAACAGTGTCATTAGCAAGCTGCGTAATCACCGGTGTCATGGCAGCCCGCACACGCGCATCCAGTGCAGTTGCCAGCGTGGCGACCAGATCAGGTTGCTGACGCAATACATCGGCGGGCAAGGCAGCAAACAAACGACTGCCCAGGCTTTGCCTGCCGGGGTCTGCATCCTGTAATAAATCACGCAGTGTCAGTGGTGAGACATGGGCAATGCCAGCCGGGTGGGCCAGCAAGATATCGGTCGCCAGTGCCTGTTGCCAGAAGTTCGTCGCCTTCAGCAAATCACACCAGACGGCAATATCCTGATCAGGCAATAGCGCGACCTGTGCAGCCAGCACATGCTGGATCAGCCATTGCAAGTCATCGCGCAGAGCATCTGCCTGGTTCGCGGGCATCGTCGCTTGTCTTGCCCAGATGGACAGGCGGCTCAAGATAATTTGTCGTGTCGCTGCAGTCGTGCCATGTGCCAGCAGGCGGCAAGTTTCACGCACGCCTTGTGACGGGCTGGTGATCATCGCCACGATCAAACCAGCTTCTTGTGCATACAGCTCTGGCGTCTTGCGGATAAAGCCCAGCGCAAATTCAGCGGCAGGCTGATAGTCCGTCGCCAGCAAAATCATCAGCCGGTTGAGGTCTGGGGTTTGCTGCGCAAAGCGTTGTTTGACAATGGCAAAAGCAAATTCTTTGGTCGGCAGATAGGCGCTTTGCAGCAAGCCCTGTAACTGTTCTATACTCAATTGCTGGCAGTAAGCCTGGTTATCCGCCAGAGCACGTGCAGCAAACACATGCACGCCGTGGCACAGGCTGTGTTGCATCAGGTACAGCAATTTTTCTGGTGCGGCATCCCATAGTTTTGGGAAGGCTTCTTGCCGTTTCGTGCGCGGTGGATAATCGAGATTATCTGTCGTCGCGGATATCCACCACTTGAGTGCGGTACGGCTGGTCTTGACTTCGCTATCATGTTGATGCACAAGCTGGTTGAACACCATCCAGCTGGCATAAGGTGAGAGGAAACGCAGCTCTGTGGTGTAAGAACGGCTTTGGTAGTTCCAGTTAACCAGTCTTTGTATCTGCGGCTTGCCTGCGTGTGCATCATCACAGGCCAGCAATACGCCGGTTGCCATACTGGTGAATTCTGCACTTTCCAGCTCACCCAGGCGACGCAGTGTGCGCCAGGTGCGGCGGCGCAGGTAATCACGGGTCAGACTGGAGTAGGCGACCCGGGTTTGCGGTTTTTTGACTTCGTCGGCATAGCTGACATAGCGTCTTTCCAGATACACATAGCTGGTATTGGAGCTGAGCAAAAACAGCGGCCAGGCTTTTTCAAATCGCTGGTGCAGGATGCCGAACAGTTCTGCATCTGCACGGAATTCTGCCGTCTTGTATAAATGACGGAAGGCGCGGAACACCAGCAGGTTCACGGGTAGATTGGTCAACTGCTGCAACAGCAAGGGCCGCGCCAATGCCGAAATACCTGTCTCGGCGATTATATCGAGTTGTTCCAGCCAGTCATCATGACGCCAGTCTTTCCAGGCTTTGGCGGACAGCAAGGCCAGCAAGACTTCATCCATGCCTTTTTGCAACTCTGCCGCCTGCTGCGCTTGTTGCCAGGCAGTTTGCAAATCAGCTGGCCATTGCGTAATCAAAGCCTGCGCATATTGCTGCGCCTCTTCTGGCGTTGCCAAGGCCAGCCAGGCTTGTCGCGCCATGTGTTTGACGTGCGCTTCTTTGGAACGCTGGCTCAGCTCATGCATGGCCAGTTTGGCACCGGCATCACCGCAACGGCCTATGGCATAGGCGATGCAATAATCAAGCATGGCATCGGCGCTGCCCAATAACTCCACCAGACGTGGCACGGCGGCAGGCAGGCGACGCTCACCTATGCGCCAGACCGTGCGGCTGCGCTCAGCGCGCGACATGCCCGACCAGGCGCGTGGTGGCAAGCGGTCAAGCAGGATTTTTTCCTGGCCGGATACTGAGGCTGGTTTGTTGATTTTTTGTACCAGGGTTTGCGAAGAATGGCCCCATTGCATGGCATCGGCTTTGACTTCGTCATTTGCTGCTGGAATAGCTGGAATGGCCTGAATAGCTGGAGGTGCAGATGTATCCAAGAAACCCTGTTCCAGCTTGCTGGCCAGCACTTGGGCATACAAAGTTTCTGCCTGACCCAGAGTGACTGGGAAAGGAGTCCTGGTGCTTTCCTGCCATTCTGCATCGGGCTGGCCTTCACGCACATTGACCAGATATAAAGGGACTGCCCCTTCGTTCTGCGGTGCCTCAGACAACTCGATTTCGCAATGCCGCTCTGTGGGCTGCATGCGCACCAGCTTCACTAATTTAATCATGCCCTGCATAGCCATGCTCCGGAAAATGTCGCCAGCCGGAATCGCAGCACAATCAGCATTTCCGGCATCATAAAGCAAAGCATTATGACATCGATTATTTTGTCAGCAATACATACTTACGTTTAGCTACAAAGATGATTTCATCACTATTACACTATGAAATATGCATACAAAATGCACATGTTAAAATGCCGGCATCAACATCACAATAACATTTCCCTGGGGAACTTATGCACTATCGTCTTATCAGCCGTAATGAACAAAAAGAAATCATCAAATCCACAGAAGCGGGCGATGATTTTATGGCAGCAGTCAGCCAGGGCGCGCATTTGCGCCATGAATTGAATGCAGCATATCAAGTCGACCTGATCTCGGTCACCCATGATGGTGAAGAACACAAGCTGGTACAACTGGGCGGTTTCGCCTGAAGCCGAAGCGACCTATGACCAATCAGGATACCGTTTTGATTTTGCAGGGCGGCGGCGCCCTGGGTGCCTATCAGGCGGGCGTGTATCAGCAATTGCATGAAGCACACACGCCGCTGGATTGGATCATAGGCACTTCCATTGGTGCCATCAACAGTGCGCTGATTGCGGGCAATCCTCCTGAGACGCGCATTGCACAATTGCGGGCATTCTGGGATAGCCTGGCACCTGATGCGGTAAGCCGGGGCAGTTTTTGGCCGACCTTCTCCCCATGGATGAATCTCACCAATAATTTCAATACCCTGAATGCCATTACCCAGGGTGTGAATGGTTTTTTCAAGCCACGCTTTGGTGCTGCCTGGGATATCAATGCCAGGGTGCCGATAGAAGAAGCCGGTTTTTATGACACATCTCCCCTCAAGGCCACGCTGGAAAAATATGTAGACTTTGATTACCTGAACGATGGCCCGATACGCGTCAGCATTTGCGCCGTCGATATCGACAGTGGTCAGGGCGTGGTGTTTGACAGCAAGCGCGGGCGTCTGGGTCCAGAACACATCATGGCAAGTGGTGCATTGCCACCCGGTTTTGCGCCAGTGAAGATAGGCGATCGTGCCTATTGGGATGGTGGCGTATATTCCAACACACCGCTCGATGTCTTCCTGGATGAAGAAAGAAAAGCAGATGCCCTGTGCTTCATGATTGATCTGTGGGACCCTTCAGAGACCCGGCCAGAATCGATCTCTGCGGCCATGACACGGTACAAAAGCATACAGTACGCAAGCCGCTCGGCAGAGCAATTGCTGATCTACCAGCGCATACAAGACCTGCAGCGCGCCGTACGTACCCTGACCGAACATCTGCCAGCATCGGCACTTAAAAAAGAAGAGTTGAAACCGCTGATAGACATTGGCTGCGACCACACCATCAATGTCGTCCACCTCATCATGAAGGCACTGCCGGACGATAATTATTTCAAGGATGTGGACTTCAGCCTGGCCACCATGGAAGCCCGTTGGGCCGCAGGCATCCACGATTGCAAACGTGCCTTGCGCCACAAGTCATGGCAAAAACCTTTGCCACCGCATGCGGGACTGGTTATTCACGAATTGCCGCAGGAGTAAATTGTTTGATTTTTTGAATGGTCAGATGTAATTCTTCACACCAGTAACAGACCTGATGTTTTGAATTTGCGTACAAACAAAGGAGCTGCACATGCATGCAAGCAATCGCACTACCTGGGATTTTCTGACTGATACCTATTGGTATGTGACTTACCCCGATCTGCCTGCATTGCAATTTTCATCCGATGACAATGTATTGAGTTGGACTGGCGACCAGACTGTCTGGCATATATCTGGCTATAAGAATGGTTATTTCTGGGGGGTGTCATCGGCCCTGATGTTTGACCCTGGATCAGGCAGTAGCACTGGCAACCCTCAGCAGCGCAGCATGGTAGGTACAGTGACTGCGAATGGTCAGGTGCAAATCAGTTTTATTGGTAATCGCCGGATTCAGGAAACCATTACCGGCTTTGGCCAGATGAACAAACTCGCAGAGCAATGGGCATTCCAGATGCAGATGGCAACACCATCCAGCAGCAACACCACCCTGCATTGGGCCAATATGATGCAAACCAAGGAAGGTGACCCCAGTTGGGAAAAATTGCCGGGGGTGAATTGCTCAGTACCAGACATGCTGGAGGGTGCCAGCTACCCGCAGTTTGATGGAGACCAGTAAGCGGCCTCCCGCTCCTGCCTTACAATCCCTTGAACAGATGTAGATACAGGCGACTCACTTGCAAGCGGTCCCGGTGATTGTGCAGATTGAGCATGAGCTTGCCATTTCCTTCACGCACGGCACTGGCAATGGCATCGCAGCGCACGATGGTGCCACGGTGGATTTGCCAAAAAACTTGCGGGTCCAGTTGGGGCTGCAGTTCACGCAAGGAGATGCGTATCAGGTGCTCACGGCTGGCCGTCACTACCCGCACATATTTATCGGCGGACTCCAGATAAATCACCTCATCCACAGCCACCATGACGATGGTATTGCCTGCCTGGACTTGCAACACACGCAAAGGTGTTGCTGGCTGTGTTGCTGGCATCAAGGTTTGCCCGCCGTTGCTGTCGAGCAGACTGCGTAATTGCTGTATCAGGTCTGGTGCTGCCGCATTTGCTGGTATTGCTGGCATTGTTACAGCCCTGGCCCTTTGCTGCAAGGCTGCCTGTACACGACTGCAGGTATGCGCCAGGCGCTGCGGTTGCACTGGTTTGAGCACATAATCAAAGGCTGCCCGTTCAAATGCCTGTACCGCATATTGATCATAAGCAGTGACAAACACAATCAGGGGAAAGGCTGCGCCATCATCGGGCCAGTCTTCTGCCAGCGCTTGTGCCACTTCCAGCCCTGTCATGCCTGGCATGTGTATATCCAGGAAAAGCAAATCAGGTTGCAGCGCCAATGCCTGCTGCAAGACAGCAGTGCCATGTGTGACATTCGCCAGCACGCGCAGGCCTGGCCACAACTGTGCCAGTTCAGCCTGCAGATTAGCGGCGAGCAGGGGTTCGTCTTCAGCAATCAGGGCAGTGGCGTTCATTCGCAGTACATTCCTTTTCTAGTTTGCCTTGCTGGCAGGCTGTAGCGGCAAGCGCACGATGGCCATGCTGCCACCTTCCGCATCATCGGCGGCACTTAGTTCAAGGCTGCCCGCCTTGCCATACAGGGCGAGCAGGCGCTCGCGTACTTGCTGAAGGCCGAAGTGTGTGCCCTTTGTGTCCTTAGTGTCCTCTGCGCCATGTCCGCCATGCTGTGACATATCCGCAAGCCCGGTGCCGGTATCACGCACGCTGAGCACAAGCATGTCCGCTTCGCACCGCGCAGTAAGCTCTATGCGCCCGCCATCCAGAACCGGGTCCAGCCCATGCTTGATGGCGTTCTCAACCAGTGGCTGTAGCAACAGGGGCGGCACCATCACGCCGCCCAGTTCAGGTGGTAAATCAAGACGATGGCGCAGACGGCTGCCCATGCGTATTTCCATCAAAGTCAGATAGTCTTCGATGCGGGAAAATTCGGCTGCCAGCGTATGTGTATTGCTGCGCGAAGCCTCCAGCGTGGCGCGAAAAAAATCCGTCAGGTGATCCAGCATTTCCTGTGCGCGTGGCGGGTCCAGACCTATCAATACGCGCAGGTTGGCCAGGGTATTAAACAGCATATGCGGTTCCAGCTGGGACTCCAGCAACTTGAGCTGGTTTTCGGCGGCGGCCCGCAATGCAATTTGTGTGCGCATTTCCATCAATGCCATACGTCCGCGCATATACACCAGGAAAACCAGGCCCGCAGTACTGACAAAGACAACTGACATGACCAGCGTCAGTGTGCGGGCATTGCGTAATATCTCGCCGGGTTCACGATGCTTGCCAGTCAAAAGATTGGCAAGCAAGGTGCCAAAATAAAATCCCAATATGCCAGAGATGATGATCCACGGTCCCATCAAAGCCCAGCCGGGCC
>JAZJXP010000068.1:4195-44211 GCA_040390835.1 Pseudomonadota bacterium | reverse complement strand
GGCCAGTTATACACTGCGCCAATGTGCCCGGGCTTGTGCTTACGTAAGTAGCTGACCATGCCATAGTGACCGCAAGCCAACAAGACCTGTATCAAGAATCCTATGCAAGCGACATATACCAGCATAATGCCAAAATGATCGCTAAACATGATGCTGAAGTAAGCGGCTGCCAACAGCATGACAGGAATACTGATACGCAAGTTGCGCCACAGCCTGTGAGAGCTGTTGGGTAAATCAGGCAAGGGTGTGGGCGGTGGCGCAGACATGATCATTGGATTATGCGTTAATTATGAGTAGATGGAAACAGGCTTTGCACTTGCGTCTGCGCCTGCTCTTGCGTTTTTTCCTGCACTTGTCCCTGCTCACGCGCCTTCAGCTCGTCCGTCGTATTACCAGCACCATCCGGCACCCAGCCCGGTGGCATCAGCAGGTAACCAAAAAACGCCCGTGGACTGCGCGCCTTGGACAGATCACGCAGCAGACTGAACCATTGCGCCAGCTCTATCTTCAGTGGGTTGTAACTGGTGACTGGTTCGACCAGGCCATAGCGACAAGGCAGGTCTTCGCGTTCAGCAACATAGGTCCCGAACATGCGGTCAAAAACCAATAGCACACCACCAAAATTGGCATCCAGATATTCTGTATTGGCCGCATGGTGCACCCGGTGCGCAGACGGCGTATTGAGAATACCTTCCAGCCAGCCCAGCTTTGGTATCCAGGCCGCATGTATCCAGAACTGGTACAGCAAATTCAGGGTCAGTACAGAAAACACGGTGCGGATATCAAAACCCAGCCAGATCAGTGGCGTAAAGAACACCGCCGTGCCAGTTAACTTGCTGAGTATGCCTATGCGTACTGCTGCCGATAAATTCAACTGATTGGGTGAATGGTGTACCGCATGAGTACTCCAGAACCAACGCACTCTATGGGCAGCCCGGTGATACCAGTAATAACAAAATTCCTGCCCTATAAATAATAACAGCAGGCTCAGCCCGGTATTGAGAGGTATCGTCGTCAACCTGTGCATATAGGCCCAGCGCACCAGCGGCGTGGCTATCGACAAAGGCAACAGGATATTCACTGCAATCCGGCTTACCAGATCAAAAGCAGACACGCCAAATGCGCGCCAGTCATACTGCTGTCTGCGCGACAATACGATACCTTCTATCAATGCCAGCACAAGCACGACGGGTGCAGCGACAAACAGCAGGTAATAATCTAAAGGCTTCATGGCATGGCTTCCGCAAGAATGACAAGCTCAATAAACAACATGAGGATTCCGGGTCAGCAATATCTTGATCATTTTCCGCTATGCGGCCAGGCGTCTGCCTCCCTGAGTCTTGCTCGCGATAGTGAAAAATGATGAGGATTTGCACCCTTCATCCCTATGTTTGATCAAAGCGGCCGCGGCTGCCACAGGCATGCGACGAAAAAAGCCTGGCCGGGCGCGAAATGACAAAAACGCGGCGTCAAATTTTGCGGTCTTTGGATTTGCCAGGAACTGGCATTGCGGGAAATATGCACTTGCCAAGCGCACTTTGAAATTTGGGTAGGGTAATGAAATGGACGTGCGCACCACCCGTCAACTGGCACGGAAAATCAATCGGTGCGCACGACTCACCCTGCTGAGCATTGATTTCTATACTGTACGCTTGCGCAAATGATGCAGGGCCAGCGCCAACTGCGTGCCGACGACCGCATTGTTCTTTACCAGCGCGATATTGGTTTCCAGGCTGCGTCCTTCTGTCATTTGCTTGATGCGGTTCAGCAAGAATGGCGTGACGGCTTTGCCGGTGATGTCCATCTCATCTGCCAGCTTCAGTGCCTGCTGGGTGATGGCTTCGATTTCTTCTTTGGGCATGGCAGATTCCACCGGCACCGGGTTGGCAATGACGATGCCGCCGTTTAATCCCAGGTTCCATTTTGCATGGATGAACTCGGCCTGTTGTTCAGCGGTGTCGAGCTGGAAGTCTGCTTTGTAGCCGCTATCGGCAGTAAAGAAAGCCGGGAAGGATGCTTGGCCTACGCTGACAACGGGTACGCCATGGGTCTCCAAATATTCCAGCGTCAGGCCTATGTCGAGTATGGATTTGGCACCGGCACAAACCACGGCAACCGAGGTGCGTGCCAGCTCTTGCAAGTCGGCAGAAATATCGAAGCTGGTTTCTGCCCCGCGATGCACGCCGCCTATGCCGCCGGTGACGAACACTTCTATACCCGCCAATGCAGCGCAGATCATGGTGGCGGCAACAGTGGTTGCTCCCAGCTTGTTGCTGGTCAGTGCAAAGGCAAGATCACGGCGGCTTACTTTCATGGCGTCTGGCGAATTGCCCAGCAGTTCCAGTTCTTCGTCATTCAAGCCTATGTGGATTTTGCCATTCATGATGGCGATGGTGGCAGGCACGGCACCACCGTCACGGATGATTTGTTCCAGTTCACGCGCAGTCTGCACGTTTTGCGGATAAGGCATGCCGTGTGAAATGATAGTGGATTCCAGCGCCACCACAGGCTTGGCCGCCAGACGGGCTGCGCGGACTTCATCGGATAAGACCAGATAAGATTGCATGATGTTTCCTTTTTTTGGAATACGGGCATAGTCCGTATGATTCAAGTACTAAGCTTCTTCAAAAATCGTCGGGCTGATAATCGCTGCCACTGTCGCATCGCTTTCCAGCGTCAGTTTGGCCAGCTTCAAGCCATATTCACAGGCCAGGCCCAAGTCATCTGGCTGGCGACACAAAGACCAGGCCACGCCAGCGGCAAAGGCGTCACCAGCACCAGTGGCATCGCGCACATCTGCAGCAGGTGCTGACATGCGCATCATGCCATGCTCTGCTGTGCTGGCTGTGTATGTTACGCCTTCCATTCCCATCGTAACGATGACATCCTGCACGCCACGCTGCTGTAACTGCCTGCACGCAGCACCCAATTCTGCCGGACCGTATATGCGGTGGGCAACTGCGGCTTCAAGTTCGCCCAGGTTTAATAACAGCACGCGCAAGCCGCGCAAATCTTGCGGCAGGCGTGCCATCTTGGGTTCAGACACAGCAACCACCATCAGGGGCATCGCCTGCTGATGCGCTTCTTGCAATAATAAGCCTATGCTATCTGTCGGTAAATTCAAGTCGATGATGGTAAACGCAGCATGGCCGCGCTGGGTCTGGCGGCTATGCAGGTAATCTGGCGTCAGGGCATCACAGCACTCCATATGCGCCAATGCCAGCACCATATCACCCTCATCATTGAGCAAGGCAGTATAGCTGCCACTGTGCATGCCCGTTGCCTGCAGGCTGGCTTTGACATCGATGCCAACAGATTGCGCATGATCAAGCATGCTGCGCCCGGCAGCATCGTCACCGACTGCGCACAACAGGCGTGTGGGCATGCCCAGGCGTGCCAGGTTCTCGGCAATATTGCGGGCAACACCACCAAAGGCTTCATGCTGGCTGACGGGATTAGAGGTACCCATCTGCACCGGCCCCAGGGTACGCAACTTGCGGTCTATATTCGCCCCGCCTATGCATACGACAGGACGCTGGTCAGGCAAGACATAGGCACGGCCCAGCAGACGTTTTTCACGTATCAGGGCCGCAATATGCCCGGCCACGGCGGAGCGTGACAGACCCAACTGGTCGGCCAGTTCTTGCTGCGAGATAAAAGGCTGGGCAGCGACGAGCTGGTAGAGCTGTTCTTTTTTACTCGGTGCAATAGACATAAAGGTGAAATGCAAATCAAAAAGATTACAAACAATTGTCCCTCACAATAAACAATTGTACATTTCACGTCAACAACTGTTTACATTTGCCGGAGATCACTCAGGCTGCAAAGTGGCAACAAAATAACAATAATTAACATTAAATCTAATCTTTTTTATAACTTTAAATAAAAAAATGATAACCTCGTCAATGCAGATACTTGTTCCAGTGCGAGTACCTGTGCAAACCCCGCAATGCATTATTGAAATAAATCATCCGCTTTTAGCACTCGCACATCAAAACAAAATCCAACGAGAGGGAAACCATGAACACGTCTTATCGCAACCAGGGTAAATCTGGCCACGCAGTGAAACTGACTACCTGTATGTCTTTGTTAATGGCGGTTTGCCTTGGCTCACAGGCGCAGGCGCAAGTGTTGCCGCCTGATGCCAAACCGACTTGCACCACCTTTACCCCGCCTGCCGAAGGCGTACCTGCTATTCCTTTCGCGCAATGGTTTGAACCCGCGGGTGTGCAGCTTAATGGCCTGGTGAAACCGGCAGACAGTGTCAATTTCCCGGATGCGTCTGCCTGCAGCTTCTATCAATGGTCAGAGCAAATGTTCTTGTGGCTGGTATCGCCTACACCCAAGACGCTCAGTGGTGGTGACAGGGTATTCCTGTCGTCGGCTTTTTATGGTGTCTCGCCCGCAGTAGAAGTCAGTAAAACACCTCCAAAGTCTGTACGGGACTTCATTCCGCAAGATCACAAACATGCAATGCAATTCAGCCCCTTGCTCAGGCAATTGGGCCCGCATAATTTGCCAGTTGTTTTTGACAAGGCAGGTACGTTATTTGAAGTATTGCCGCCACCGGCTGGCGATAAAAAATTACTGCAACTGCAAGCACAATTTAAAAAAAGCGGCCTTGGTGCCAATATGGTGCAAAGTGTCAAGGCAAATGTCAAAGGTGGCCTCAAATATCTGGATGCCGCCGGGAACGAAGTCGACATGACCATAGGCCAGGCTGGTGGCAACGTGTTGATGGCGCAAAATGGCTCACTGGTGTATTACTCAATAGCGACGAATGATTTGTATGCTTACTTTCTGACACAAAATAAGACTGCCGATCCGACTACACTGCAATATCCGACCACTGCCGCAGAACTGGCCAAGGTCGTCGATTATGCAAGGGTCACGGGTCTTAAACCACTGGTTGCACCAGAAGCATTGGCCATGGAAATCAAGATGTCCTGGATAGAAACCATAGGTTTTGATGACGCGACCAAAAAGAAATACATCACCATCCAGGCAGAGGTACCTGATGTGAATATCAACAAACTGACGGCCTTCAACCTGCTGAAAGGCAAGTTGCGCAAAGCCGAGTTGGCCTTGGTCGGCATGCACGTGGTCGGCAGTGCTAAGGGTAATCCAGAATTGATCTGGGCGACCTTCGAGCATGACCGCAATACGCCGAATGCCGAATATTCTTATGTCGATTTACATGGCGTGACCAAGACCATGCCGCAAGACACCAAGGGTAAATGGAATTTCAACCAGGATGGCGCTAGCGGCCCCTATAATCAGAAACTTTATGAAACATCCAACACTACTATCAAATGCGTTGACGGAACCAAGCCTTGCGTCGTCAAACCCAATAACACCATACGCTGGAAACCCTGGGGGGCTGCCGCAAACCAGGATCCTCGACAGGCTGACCCTACCCATCCTGGCCCGGTCATCACGCCACCAGAATCAAACAGCGACATCATCTCAATCAACCTGAGCATCATTTCGGGACTGGCTGACGGCGATGTGCGCAAGAACTACCGCATGATAGGCTCTACCTGGACCACAGGCGGCAGGGCACCAGATTCAACAGACCCCCGCCGCATCAACCAGGTCGGCACAAGCATGCTGGCCAACTCCACCATGGAAACCGTGTACCAGGGCAAGGATACAAACTGGGCCGGCAGCAAAGAATCCCCCAGCCTTAATTGCTTTGCCTGTCATTCAAAAAATACCGTCAAGACCAGCCATATCTGGGAGCAATTGAAGCCATTGCCGAAGACGCAGGCAAAGAGTAAGTAAGGGTGCGCTTATACACATCACTGAAGCATCTTGAAATGGTGATCTGTCTATTTTGAAAGCACAGCGATCTGCTAAGGAAGAAGCCCCACAACAAGTAAATGCCCATATAGATGGGCAATTACTTTTCATTTCAACTTTCCCAAAAATTCTTCACCAAACTCTTTCGTTTCACCAGTTTTTATTTTGAATTCTAAGCCAATAGTAATTACCAACAACAAAAAACCGCAGACTTTTAAAAGTCTGCGGTTTTTCTCTTCTTTGATCTATTTCAACCCTGCCAGCCACACCAGCTTGCTTTGACGGTGCGAGCAGCCGGATTTTGTACTTCACTTTGTATTACCGGTATCTGCAATATAGGTCAAATAAACTACCCGGTATGTTCGTCAGCGTACGGATGCGCAGCTTTATTGCGCGCATGCTGTGTGTGCATTGCGATATCTGTGCCGGCGCTGCCTGCATGCAGGTGGGTGTCAGCATCGCTTCTGAAGCTACTGAAAGCTCCGATTTTTAATCAATTTTTAATCACCAAAGGCTCCCATGAAATTTTCCATACTGATTTTGACACTCGCTGGCGTAATGGCAACAAGTGCCTGTGACCGTCAACCTGCGCAAGTTGCTGTGCCGGTTGCAGTTCCAGTACCGGTCGCTGTACCTGGCCCTGCTGGTGCACCCGGCGCTACTGGCGCTACCGGTGCCACTGGTGCTACAGGCACACCTGCTTCTGTAGGTGCCACTGGCCCCGCAGGTGCTGACGGCATGCAAGGCGCAACCGGTGATAAAGGTGCGCCAGGCTATGACGGTCAAAAAGGTAAAACGGGCGAACCTGGCAAACCAGGTGATACTATCGTCGTATTGCCACAGAAGTAAATCCGCAGACAAGCATGTGTGCACCACTTTCGCCTATTTTGCGAGTTAGTGATGCACACATGCTTGCCACCTCATCGCTGTTTTTTAAAAGGTAAATCATGGTTCAGCTCATCAATCTAATTATCTACCTCGTTGTGTTTGGCCTGGTCTGGTGGCTGGTTGGTTTTCTGCCCTTGCCTGCGCCGGTGGCTCAGGTGGTACGCGTGCTGTTCATCGTCTTGCTGATCGCAATCGTACTGTCTGCATTTGGTATCTTGCCTGGCATACATATGCCGCAATTACGCTGGTAGATATCAATCAATTGCTTTTGCTGGCATGCAAGCCCGCTTGCATGCCCACATTCTTACCCTGCACAGCTCTGCCTGCAAGCTGTGCCATACCCAGGCTATTCTTTTTTATCTGCGACTCGCGCGCGCATCCATTCAATCAGCACTGCCACCAGAAAAAATCCCGCGCTCACCAGCAGCAGCTTGAGCATGATATCCACATCAAACTGCTTGCTGCGGTAAGACGCCGCAGCAGCTATCAAGCCAGCAGCACAAAGTATGCGCATACCTTGCCGCTTGTAGGCAGCGCGGCATAAAGACAGGAATTTGTTGTCTGTGTCGCTACTCATAGAATTGTCGATGCGTTCAGTAAAAATTTGATTTTAACAGCACTAGTGGCACAGCTAGTACTCGTGCTGTTGATCGTCTTGCTAATGGTGATCGCCCTGTCTGCCTTTGGTATCGTGCCTGGCATACATATGCCGCAGTTACACTGGTAGCGACAAGCACGCATAGCCTTTCCTGAGTCAATAGCTTGCTGCCATCTTGTATATACTATGTCTTGTTGCGAATACCTGTGCCAGACTTGCGTGGGAGCGCAAAGACAAAGGATAACAAGATGGGATTTCTCTTACCCTGGGAAAAATTGCCTACATGCGTAACTGGTCCGTTACTACTCTTCATTGATAATGAACTCTATCCAGACAGAGTCAAGACCATGCAAGCCACTATGATCACTGACATCCTTCATATAGGAAATAAATGAAACGGTTTGCCTTGGTCTTGTCAGGGATTTCTGTACTATTGTTTTCCTTGCCACTCACTGCACAACAAATGGCCGGCTCAATTTTCACCCACAAAGACTGGCAACTGGTGTGTGACAACACCAGAACATGCCGGGCGGCTGGCAATCCTGCGGCAGAAGATGAACTGGGAATCTCTCTCGTGCTTACGCGCAAGGCAGGTAAAAATCAGAATCTCACTGGCGATATACAGCTGGCCAGAGACGAACATCTGGGCTTGCTTAAAAAATTGCCTGTCCGATTTTCCCTCAGTATGCGGGTCAATGGCCTGGACGCTGGCAAGCTGGTGATAGACCAGAAAAAGAATCTGCATGCCGATCTGTCGGAACAGCAAGTCGACTTGCTCATGAAAAGTCTGGCAAGTGATAGCAAGATAGAGTTTCTTATCGGCGATTTGCGCTGGCATATCTCAGACCAGGGAGCTGCTGCCGTTTTTATAAAAATGGATGAAACCCAGGGTCGCCTTGGCACGAAAACAGCCCTGATCAAAAAAGGTAACAAGGATGAAGACACTGTCTTGCCTGCACTACCCATTCCCATCATCCATGCTGCACCTGTCAGCCTGCCCCAGGCCGGTGACGACAAGTTCATCGCGACCTCCTACAAGGCACTGCACAAAGAGTTATTGAGTACACTGACGGGTGACAATTATTGCGCAGACATGCAAGAAAGCGGCACGGGAAAAACCAAATTCGCTGTCACACGACTCTCCGCTGATAAATTACTGATCAATACCAGATGTAGTGCAGGTGCCTACAATACGGGCGACGCGTACTGGCTTGTGAATGAGAAGCCACCATTTCAGGCAGCCTTGGTCACAGTTGCAGCGACAACTTACAAGGATGGCATTATTACAGCAACCCAACTAGGTAGCAGCGCCGGACATTGCTGGTTTTCCGATAAATGGACATGGGATGGTAAGCAGTTTGTACATACCGATGCATTTTCCAGTTCCATGTGTGGTCCCGGGCCGGGTAGCGACAGGGTGCTGGCGACTTTTGTCAGTGAAGTGCACCGCGTCGGGCGCTAGACAACATGGACATGGCTTATTTGTATTTACCGACGCTTGCAGTCAAATTCATGTACACGCCTTGCGCAAGGCTGCCCGTGCCAGCAAGCGGGTTGAGTCCAGTGTGGGCAGGCTGGAATTATCGTCACTGGCTATCAAAGGCAGCTCTGTGCAACCCAGTATCACCGCATCGCAGCCATCGTCTTTGAGCCTGCCTATGATGGCGAGAAATTCGCGCACGCTTTCTGGCTTGATGATGCCGCACACCAGTTCATCCATGATGATGCTGTTCAGGCGCGCCCGGTCTTCTGCGTTTGGCAAGGCAAAATCCAGGCCCTTGCTACGCAAGACGGCTGGATAAACTTCACTGCCCATGAGCCAGTCTGTGCCTGTAATACCCACGCGGCGGTAGCCGCGCTGTACGGCTATGGCCGCGACTTCTTCAGCGATGTGCAACCAGGGCAAAGGTGAAGCAGCCTTTACCAGGTCAAAGGCCAGGTGGATGGTGTTGTCAGGGCAAATCAAAAAATCCGCCCTTGCCCCGGCCAGCTTGTGTGCCGAAGCCAGCATCAGATCAGCCACACCTTGCCGGTCGCCACGCTCCAGGCAATCAACATACAGGGACAGCGAAGGCGTATGCATGCTGACTTCAGGATGGGAATGCGGGCCCATCAAGGCTGCCCCCTCTTCGCAGATGGTGCGGTAACAAAGCGCTGCCCCGGCGGCGGAACAGCCGACTATGCCTATGTGCAATGTCATGCGCGTAATACTTCCATCAGTAATCCAATCAATGCTTCAGTGTTTATCGGCATACAACTCCATGTATGGGTCTAAAGCCATTCTTGCAAGCCCCCTCCAATTCAGGTCTTGGTACAGGTGGCGCAAGGCGAAACCCAGCCACCCGTCCGTGCCGCCGGAATTGACATCTTACTGTGACAGCCCCACAATCAGCCCGCTCTGGCAAATTAGATGAGATTTTCTAGCAATAATGATATTTATCATGACACTGTGGTCTGGTGCAATGCAACATATCCGCACTCTGAAGATGCCAGAAAAACAGACTGAAAACAATATTCATACTATGGTTGCCTGCCCGCCGCGATTTTGCACAATTTTTGACCAAAAAATCAGATTGCGCTTGACGTTAAACAGGCTCCATAGTTAAATACGAAATCGATTGCGCAAACGATTGCGCGACAACTTTTTACCGAGAATAAGCATCATGAAGCCACGCATTACTGTAGTCGGCAGCGTCAATATGGATCTGGTTTTTCGCACGCCGCGCATGCCGGCTGTGGGTGAAACCCTGCATGGCCATGAATTTTGTCAGATTCCGGGTGGCAAAGGGGCCAACCAGGCCGTTGCGGCTGCCCGCCAGGGTGCGCAGGTCAGCTTTATCGGTGCGGTGGGCGATGATGGTTTTGGCAGTTTTTCGCATGATTGCCTGGCTGCAGAAGGCATGGACCTGACCCACTTGGCACGCGTAGCTGGCGTTGCCACAGGTGTGGCAGGTATCTTGGTAGAAGATGGCGGCGACAATAGCATCGTCCTGGCAGCAGGTGCCAATGCAACATTGACCCCGGCCCAGGTTGAGGCAGCTACCACCGCCATCGCTGGCGCGCAATTACTGGTTTGCCAGCTTGAAACCCCACTTGCCACTGTTACCCGCGCAATAGAAATCGCCCGCGCCCAGGGTGTCAAAGTGATTTTGAACCCGGCCCCGGCACAGGACCTGACAGACGCCTTGCTGGCCCAGGTCGATTACCTGATCTTGAATGAAACTGAAGCCTCGCAACTGAGTGGCGTGACTGTTGTCGATCAGACCAGCGCCAAAGCAGCATCGGAACAAATCTTGCAACGTGGCACAGGCACAGTCTTGCTGACCATGGGTGAGCATGGTGCCCTGATCACTGAAAGCACGGGCAGCCAGTTTATCCCGGCAGTCAAGGTTGACGTGGTGGACACCACCGCTGCTGGCGACACCTTTGTCGGTGCGTTCGCGGTCGGCCTGGCAAATGGCCTGAGCGTGATTGATGCCAGCCGTGAAGCACAATACACGGCAGCACTGACGGTCACCAAGCTGGGTGCGCAAACATCCATACCGCAACGCCAGCAAGTGCTGGATTTCATGGCGGTCAGGAAGGCTGCTTAAGAAAATAGCTTTCGAAAGCAGCACCAAAATTGGGCAAAGGCACAAAATCATGCCCTGCCACCAGCATCAACACTGTTTTTGATAAAATTTCGCCCGCGTGGCTGAAACGAAATGTCTGCACCATGTTAGGCTTGCACAGGCTTTCAAGACTGACTCTGCTTTTAGGTAGTTCAGGCTGTGGCAGCGAAAAACATGGTTTTTAATTTGGGCGCTGCATGCTCTTTTTGAGCACACAGCACAACGACATCTGATGAAGGAAATTTCATGAAACTCAAGCAAATCTGCCTGTCCCTGGCGACCCTGATGGCTGTCGGTGGCGCGGCCAGTGCTTATGCTGCCGACCTCAAATTCGCAGTGATTTATGATGCAGGCGGCAAGTTTGACAAATCCTTCAACCAGTCCGCATCTGAAGGTGCAGAGCGTTTCAAGAAAGAAACCAAAATCCCCTACCTTGAAGTACAGGTTGCCAGCGACACCCAGACTGAACAAGTCTTGCGCAACCTGGCACGCAAAAATGTAGACCTGATCGCAGCCATTGGTTTTGGCCAGGCGACTGCGGTACAAAATATCGCCAAGGAATTCCCAAAAACCAGGTTCGTATTGATCGACGGTATTGCCACGGGCGATAACGTCAGCTCAGTCTTGTTCAAGGAACAGGAAGGCTCTTACCTGGTGGGCGTGGCTGCGGCGATTGCCAGCAAATCCAAGAAGGTAGGCTTTGTTGGCGGCATGGACATCCCGCTGATACGCAACTTTGCCTGCGGCTATGCACAAGGTGCAAAAGCCACTGAGCCAAAGATCGATGTCGTACAAAACATGGTTGGCACCACCACAGCAGCCTGGAATGACCCGGCCAAGGGTGGCGAGCTGGCACGCGCCCAGTTTGAACGCGGCGTCGATGTGATTTTTGCAGCAGCCGGTGGTAGTGGCATGGGCACTTTGCAAGCCGTCAAGGAAAAAGGCAAGCTGGGCATAGGTGTGGATTCCAACCAGAACTACATGCATCCAGGCAGCATGCTGACATCCATGGTCAAGCGTGTTGACCAGGCTATCTACGACAGCTTCATGCAGTTGAAAAACGGTAACTGGAAAAACGGTACCCAATACAAAGGCCTGAAAGAAGGCGGCGTTGATTGGGCACTGGACAAGGATAACCGCAGCGTTGTCAGCGCTGATATGGAAAAACGTGTCAACGCAGCCAAGCAAGACATTATCAATGGCAAGGTCAAGGTTGTTGATTTCCGCGAAGGCAATAAGTGCCCGGTCTGATCGTTAGTATCAGTATCAAGTACTCGGCCTGATCATTGGTAGCAGGTAGTAATAATGTATGAAGGGCGCAGTATCTCAGCAAGATACTTTGCGCCCTGATTGATGTTTAGAGCCTAATCTGTCGCACATCGTATTTTAAAGAAACGCTAAAGTATGCAGCCAGCAGTCGAATTTCAACAGATCTCCAAACGTTTTGGCGCGGTACAGGCCAATCGTGATGTGAGCTTTTCCATTGCGCCAGGCTCCATCCATGGCGTGATTGGTGAAAACGGCGCAGGCAAGTCCACGCTGATGAGCATACTGTATGGCTATTACCGCGCCGACAGTGGCAAGCTGCTCATCAATGGCGCAGAACAACATATCCGCAATAGCCAGGAAGCGATCAACCTGGGTATAGGCATGGTGCATCAGCATTTCATGCTGGTTGAGAACATGACAGTGCTCGACAATGTCATGCTGGGCACGGAAGGCGGTTTCCGCCTGAAACCCAAGCGCCACGAAGTCGAAGCCAAGTTGCGCGAAATCTGCAAGCGCTATTCCCTCGATGTAGACCCTCTGGCGACGATACAGGACTTGTCGGTAGGCGTGCAGCAAAGGGTGGAAATCCTCAAGCAGATTTACCGCAGCGCCAATATCCTGATTCTGGATGAACCAACCGCCGTCTTGACGGTGCAAGAAGCCGCTTCGCTGTTTGAAGTGCTGCGCCTGTTCAAGGAACAGGGCAAGACCATTATCCTGATCACCCACAAACTGCAAGAAATTCTGGAGATCACTGACCAGGTCACGGTCATGCGCGCTGGTACTGTCATTGGTTCTGTCGCCACAGCGAATACCACGACCATCCAGTTGGCCGAGATGATGGTGGGCCGTCCCATCGTCACCCACTTGCCACGTGCTGCCTATGCGCCGGGCGAGACGGTGCTGGAAGTCAAGGACCTGAACCTGGTGAACTCGCAAAAAGTCAGCCTGTTGAAGAATGTCAGTTTCAATATCCGCGCTGGTGAAATCGTCGCGATTGCCGGTGTCTCTGGCAATGGCCAGAGTGAATTACTGGAAATCTTGAGCGGCATGCGCCTGCCCACCAGCGGCAAGCTGCAAATGCAGGGCAAGGATTTGCCTTTTGCTGGCCGCAAGGATGCCGACGGCTTGCCTGCGACTTTCCGCGAACTGGGCATAGCCCATGTGCCGGAAGACCGCTTGCGTGATGCCGTCATCAAGAATTTCTCTGTGATGATGAACAGTTTTTTGGGTTACCAGAAAAAACTGGGCAAGTCTTTTGGCTTGCTCGATTACAAAAGCATTTTGAAAAATTGCACAGACTTGCTGACCAAGTTTGATGTGCGCCCGGCAGACCCGCATTTGCGTATTGCCCTGCTGTCTGGCGGTAACCAGCAAAAAGTGGTGATGGCGCGCGAGATTGCAGCCAACCCCAAGCTGATGCTGGTCGGCCAGCCTACCCGTGGCGTTGACATAGGCACGATAGAAAGCCTGCATACCCGCCTGCTGGCGATGCGTGATGCTGGTATTGCAATTTTGCTGGTATCGGTAGAACTGGAAGAAGTGCGCGCCCTGGCTGACCGTATCCTGGTCATCTCTGGTGGTGCCATCACGGGCGAATTGAAGGCAGAAGAATTTGATGCGACCGAAATAGGTTGCCTCATGGGTGGCATACATACGCATTGATATGAACTACAGCTCGATTGAGCCGTAATTAGAATATAGCAAGAACAAGCGAACACAGACAAGCGACCAAATCAAGATGAATCAAGCCGATCTCCCACGCTGGGCCACCGCATTTGCCCTGCCGCTGTTAAACCTGTTCTCCGCCTTACTGGTCGCGGCGGGTGTGATTTATCTGCTGGGCGAAAGCCCGATAGAATCCCTGGGCATCCTCATCAACGCCGCAGTGCTGAACCCTGAAGGCCTGGGTTACACCCTGTTTTATGCAGCCACTTTTATCTTCACCGGCTTGTCAGTGTCGGTGGCCATGCAGGCCGGTTTGTTCAATATCGGTAGTGAAGGCCAGATGTATGTCGGTGGCCTGGGCCTGACCCTGCTTTTGCTGTGGCTGGATTCATCCCTGCCGGGCTGGTTGCTGATACCTTTGGCGATGCTGGGTGCGGCTGTATTTGGTGCAGCATGGGCGTTCTTGCCGGGTTACCTGCAAGCCAAACGCGGCAGCCATGTGGTGGTGACTACCATCATGTTCAACTTCATCGCCGCCAGTTTGATGAATTATGTGATCGTCAGCTTCCTCATCCCTGCGGGCCAGCAAAATACCGCCAGCCGCGTGTTTGCTGATGCATCCTGGTTGCCCAAGCTGAATGGCATCTTGCCTGTGCTGGGTGAAACACCTTTGAACATCAGCTTTGTGCTGGCACTGGTGGCGCTGGTGATTTATGGTGTCGTCGTCTGGCGCACCACCTGGGGTTACCAGTTGCGTGCCACTGGTTTGAACCAGCATGCGGCGCATTATGCTGGTATCTCCATCAGCAAGACCATTATCGTGACGATGATGATATCTGGCGCGCTGGCTGGCCTGGCTGCTGTCAATTCTGTCATGGGTTCTACCCATTACCTGAACCTGAACTTCCCTGCCGGCGCCGGTTTTATCGGTATCGCGATTGCCCTGATGGGACGCCAGCATCCGGTGGGTATTTTGCTGTCATCCATCCTGTTTGGCGCGCTGATACAGGGTGGCTTTGATCTGTCACTGGAAAAAGCCAATATCCCGCCAGAGACGTTTATCTTTATCCAGGGTTTGATTATCCTGTTCTGCGGTGCCATGGAAAACCTGTATGCCCCTGCCCTGTCTGCCCTGCTCAAGCGTAAGGAAAAATGATGTTTGATGATTTTCAATTTTCCAGCATCCTGGTATCGACCATACGCAATGCGCCGGTCTTGATGTTTGCTGCCATGGCTGGCCTGTTTGCAGAACGCAGCGGCGTGGTTGACCTGGCATTGGAAGGCAAGATGCTGGCTGCCGCCTTTGTCTCTGCCGCCGTGGCTTTTGTGACCAAGAACCCCTGGCTGGGCATCATGGCGGGCGTCGGTATTTCTGTCGTCATCGCCCTGCTGCAAGGCTTTGTCAGCATCACGCAAAAAGGTAACCAGCTGGTCGCCGGTATTGCCCTCAATATCGCCCTCAGTGGCTTGACCTTCGTGATCGCCCAGTATTTCTTCCAGCAGGGTGGCCGCACGCCTGATCTGGGTGAGGCGCGTTTGTTTGATATCGTGCTGCCAGGTTCAGCCGCTGTCGCTGGCATTCCTTTCATAGGCTGGTTTTATACCAAGCTCATCGGTGGTCATAGTGCGCTGGTGTACCTGGCCTTTGCCCTGATCCCTGTTGTTCACTGGGTCTTGTACCACACCCGCTTTGGCCTGCGCCTGCGCGCCGTTGGCGAGAACCCGCATGCGGCAGATGCGGCAGGCATTAATGTAGAACGCACCCGCTTCATGGCCATGCTGTGCGCTGGCGTGCTGTGCTCATTCTCTGGCGCGTATTTGTCCATCGTGCAAAGCGGCTTCTTCTTGCGCGATATGTCGGCAGGTAATGGTTACCTGGCTTTGACGGCGCTGGTGTTTGGTAACTGGCGGCCTTTGCATACGGCCCTGGGCTGTTTGATGTTCGGCTTCTTCGCGGCCCTGCAAGTCCAGATAGAAGGCGTGACCTTCCCTGGCATAGGCAAGGTACCGGGTTCCCTGATACAGATGATTCCTTACGTCGTGACCGTGATCGTTTTGGCAGGCTTGATGGCAAAGTCCGTCGCCCCGAAAGCGATTGGTCAGCCGTTTGTGAAGTCCAGATAATTTATTGAGTAAAGACCTTTCAACACAGAGACACAGAGGGGGCGAGTAAGTAGCAAGGGCGTAGGTTGGGCTACGGTTCACCAGCCCAACACTCATCCTCTGATAAACGTATACGTAGTTGAACCGCCGAGTGTTGGGCTGATAAGGCGTAGCCCAACCTACAATCTTGCAACCTCCTCGGCTTTTTCTCCTGCTTTTTTCTGTGGTGAGCCCTTAGGTCTTACACTACAAAACAATATTTCGACCTCCTTGAACCGGGTCAACTGCAACAATTCACATCGCGACTGGGTTCTGCCCAATGGCCAGCCGGTGTAATTTTGGAGAGCATCCACATGTCAACAACAGCAAAACATAAAGTCATATTTGATACGGATCCAGGCGTCGATGATGCAATGGCCTTGTACTTTGCGCTTGCACATCCTGATATCGATATGGTCGGCATTACCACGACCTTCGGTAATGTCTATGTTGAACAGGCGACCATCAATGCCTTGTACCTGACGCGCATTGCCGGCCGTAATATCCCTGTCGCCCAGGGTGTGCCTGTGCCTTTTGCCAAGGCTGCCGGTACGCCGCCTGACTTCATCCACGGTGCTGATGGTTTGGGTAACCTGAACAGCCGTATTGAAGTCGGTGGCAAGGCAGAAGTAGAAAGCGCAGCCGAGTTCATCGTCAAGATGGCACGCCAGCATCCGGGTGAAATCACCCTGGTCGCGGTTGGCCCATTGGGTAACCTGGGGCTGGCCCTGAAAATGGAACCACAACTGCCAAAACTGTTGAAGCAAGTCGTGCTGATGGCAGGCACCGTTGATGAACCAGGTAATGTCTCGCCAGTGGCAGAAGCCAATGTCTGGAATGACCCTGATGCAGCTGACCTGGTCTTCACTGCAGGCTGGGATTTGACCATGGTGGGTCTGGATGTTACCCACCGCGTAGTATTGCCTTCGACTTTCTTTGCACGCCTGGCAGAGCAGCATAAACACGTGGCGATGGATACCCTGTCGCATGCGGTTAACTTCTACGCCAACTTCTACCAAAGCATACGCCCTGACCTGGGTCATGCCTGCTATGGTCATGATGTACTGGCTTTTGTCTGGCTGGTGGCACCGCAGATTTTCGAGACCAGCTCTGGCCGTGTACGTGTTGCCAAAGAAGGCATAGGCAATGGCCAGACCATGATGGCAAAACTGCCTATTCCATATCCACAAGCAGGTTGGGAAGCCAGCAAGCCAGAGACACGCGTTTGCATGAAGGTTGATGCAGAAGCATGTATACAATTGATCGATGCAACCCTGGCGTCAAACTGGTTGCAGGCACCGCTGGCTCAATAAAGGAGAGACCATCATGTTTATCGAACCAGTAGATTATCGCGCACCCGATGCTGCGAAAAAATTCACTGAAAGCCTGCACCGCACCGGCTTTGGTGTTTTGACGAATCACCCGCTGTCGCAAAGCACACTGGAAACCATCTACAAGGAATGGTATGAGTTTTTCCAGACCGATGCGAAGAACAAGTATGACTTTGATCCCGAGAAAATGGATGGTTATTTTTCGCCAAAAATTTCCGAGACAGCCAAGGGCCAGACCAAGCGCGACCTGAAGGAGTTTTATCATATCTACCCTGGCGGCCGTTATCCGTCTGAAGTGTCGGATGCAGCCCGCAAGTATTACGACGACGGTGCCAAGCTGGCGGCAGAATTGTTGCAATGGGTAGAAGACCACTCACCTGCTGACGTCAAGGCCAAGTATTCGATGCCTCTGTCAGACATGATCACCGACAGCGACCTGACCCTGCTGCGCGTTTTGCATTACCCACCCCTGCGTGGCGATGAAGAACCGGATGCAGTACGCGCCGCTGCGCATGGCGACATCAACCTGCTGACCTTGCTGCCTGCTGCTACTCAAGCTGGTTTGCAAGTGCAAGGCAAGGACGATGCATGGCATGACGTGCCCTGTGACTTTGGCATGCTGATCGTGAACATCGGCGACATGCTGGATGAGGCCTCTGCAGGCTACTACCCATCGACTATCCACCGCGTGCTGAATCCGACCGGTGAAGAAGCGAAAAAATCACGCATCTCGCTGCCACTGTTCCTGCACCCACGTGCTGACGTAGTGCTGTCTGAACGTCATACTTCGGGCAGTTATCTGCAAGAACGTTTGCGTGAACTGGGTGTGAAGAAGTAAGTTTTTTTTGGTTCAGTTTTGCAAGTAAAAAGCCCGTAACAGGAAATCTGTTGCGGGCTTTTTTATGTTGCGCCATGTCCCTTGATATTCTTCGACGTGCTGCTCAATGCATGGCAACATCTATCGCCAGCAATTAGCCTCTCAACCGTCATGCCAGACTTGATCTGGCATCCAGCGTCGTTAAACCGTGTCGCTTGTTTCACTACGCAGCATCGCTTTCACCAACTCTTCATGCAAAAGCTGATAATAGAAAGCTCAGACGGCAGGTTCATTTGCTAAAAGTTTGTTCCGCCACGCAATGCCAACAATGCCGGGACAAGAGCAACCAGGCCGATTATTGTGCGGAACCAATGCCACGCAGCCCAGCGTGCCAGCTCTGCGGGAAGAGCTTCGTGTGTGATGCTGGCTTCGGCAAAGCTGGCATTGGCACGCCGAAAATACAGGCCGTAGGTGGAAAGAATAAGTAAGGCGAGAACGGCCGCGACAACCGATGCCCAACTGAGTGGACGGTTTGTGACGACAGATGTGATTGCAGCGACAACCGCAAAAAGCGTTGCGCCCATAGTCAGCGGTGCAAAAAATGCGTACTGCCTGTGAGCATGCGCCGCATGTAATGTAAAAAATTCTTGTGGTGGCAATGATCGCCACATGGGAACAAGCACCATCGCCTCTGTTAACAGCGCACCAATGAACAGAGCAAGGCCCGCAGCAGCAATAAAAGGCATCACCTCGGCGAACAGATTCATGGACTCTCCGTTAAATTTGTTGGACGGCTAACGTTAATGCATATCGCGAGACCAGTTTAACATGGAGATTCGCGCTATCAATCACACAAACTGCAACATCGCTTTCGCCAACTCTTCATGCAAAAGCTGGAACACTGCCTTGACACGGGTAGTCTCGCGCAAATCGGGATGAATCAGCAACCATAGCGCAGCCGCGCACTCAGGTATCGGTTCACCTACCCGTTGCAAGGCATCGCAGCTATCGCCCAGTATACAAGGCAAGATCGCCAGCCCCATGCCCTGCATGCAGGCTTGCTGGACCAGGCCAAAGCTGCTGCTGCGGTAACCCACTTCATCCAGCGGCAGGATATTGCCCAGCCAGCGCAAGCTGCGGTGGCCGCTGTAGGCATCATCAAGTGCTATCCATTCATGATGTTCCAGCGGCAAGTCTGCATGCAATGCAAGATAAGACGAGGCAGTATATATGCAAAACTCCAGTGGGGCGATGTGCTTGCCTATCAGGTAATCCGGCGGTGTGGTTGTCGGGCGCACGGCAATATCGGCATCGCGTTTGGACAGATTGGCTGACTTGTTATCGACTTCCAGCGTCAGCCTGATTTGCGGATAGCGCTGGCGACATAGCGCCAGTATCGGTGGCAGTAAAGTCAGTGCCAGGCTGTCGGTGGTGGAGATGCGTACCAGACCGCTGGGCCGCAAATCTGCGCCCGCCACTCGCAGCATGGCGCTGGTGGCAATCGCATCGAGCTCTGCACCAGCGCGCATGAGTTCTTCACCTGCTGCTGTTGCATGGTAGCGACCTGCAATGCGCTCAAACAGACGCACGCCGGTCTCAGCTTCCAGCTGGTTCAGGCGGCGGAATACGGTTGCATGATTCAAACCCAGGCGTCGGGCAGCACCTGCCAGCGAGCCAGTCTCGGCAATCCAGGCAACCAGCCGCAAATCATTGAGGTTTTCCACGCTTTGCATTTTCGCAAACCATCTTGTCATTGATAGTCAATTGTATTGCATAAATGTAGTGACTACACTGCGTATGTAATCTATTCGTCAATCACTACAGAGGAGAACAACATGAAACGTACAGCTTTAGCAGTCATGACAGGTTTGCTGTTTGCTACAGTTACACAAGCAGCGCAAGCCGCAGAACCTATCTGGGATGGCAACAAGGTCGAGATGGTCAGTGAAAAACTGGGAGACGGCGTGTATGCCTACTATGCCAATAACGCCAAAGAACTCAATGCCAAGGGTGGTGCCGCAGCCACCAGTGGCGGCCTGATCGTCGGTAGCAAGGGTGCCTTGTTGATAGAAACCATGCTCAACAAGCGTTTGAATTCTCAGGTGATGGCCCTCAGCCAAAAGCTGGGCAAGAAACCCATCCTGTATGCAGTCAACACCAGTTCGCACGGTGACCATGCTTACGGCAATATGTACATGCCTGCCAGCACCAGGATCATCCAGCATGCCCAGACCAGTAGCTATATCCATGCGCACCTGGACGACGACAAGGCTTTTATGATCAAGAACTTTGGCACTGGCCGTGGCATAGAAGAAATCAAGGCACGCACCGGGGATGTACTGGTCGCACCGGGCAGCACATTGAAGCTGGACCTGGGCGGCAAAGTGGTGGAGATCATGGACTTTGGCTTTGCCCAGACGGGTGGCGACTTGTGGGTGTGGGAACCGCAAAGCAAGGTCATGTGGAGTGGCAACCCTGTCATCGCTGGCAAACCCGCGCTGCCCTGGTTGCTCGATGGCCACCTGATCGCCACACTGGAAACCCTGCGCCGGGTAGATGCCTTCTTGCCAGCGGATGCCCGCATCGTGCCTGGCCATGGGGTAGCCATAGGCAAGGAAGATTTGAAATGGCAAATTGCTTACCTCGAAACCGTACGCAGCCAGGTGCAGGCAGCGATCACCCAGGGCTTGAATCTGGAACAAACCGTGAAGCAGGTTGCCATGCCTGATTATGCTGGCTACGCGCTGTTTGGCTGGGTACACCCGGGCTTGAATGTGCCTGCGGCGTATAAGGATTTGGGTGGGAAGTAAGCGAACATGAACCTGCAGATGCCGCCGTCATGGCAGCATCTGCAGTTCTATGCTTCGTAGGCCGTGCCGTGTACCCCTGCCAGAAATACCAAGATTCAGCTCAGGCAACTTTCTGCGTTGCTGGTTTTGCCAGAGTAACGGTATCACCAGCCGGTATGCCTTCAGATTTCCAGCGTGCAAATTCTGTGCGTATGGCTTCCAGGGTTTGCTTGCTGATATCAGGCAGGCTGCCACCCAAAATTTCTGCAGCTTCTTTAAAACCTTTTTCTACTGCAGCAGTAATTTTTTCCAGCTTGGCTGGGTCATCACCAATCGCAGCCTTGGCAAAACTGAGTATGCGCTCAGCAGTTTTTTGCACGCTGAATTCACCACCATCTGCAATCGCTGCCTGGGCTGCTTTAATGGCTTCCGGGCTGGCTGTGATTTTTTGTTGACCGCTGACAACCTTGGATAATTCCAGCCCCTGTTGTTCAATCAAGGGCTTGATAAGGTTGACGATATCTTGTGCCTTGCGGTTGGATTCTTCCAGCAAGGCTTGCAGGTCAGGTGCCGCCGTTTTGTTCAGGCGCGGGTCAGTGTAGACAACGGTATCGCTCTTGCTGCCTTCCAGACTGACATTGGCACTGTCAGTATTGGCAGAGCCGCTGTCTTCTGCCGCATTGTCACCCACTTTTGGTGGTTTGGTTTGCGCAGTCTGGTAAGTGCGGACGTACAGATCTTGCCTGGATATGCCGATACTCATAGTATTGCTCCATAGTAAATAGCGGGGGATTTTTGATCCTGTACTTTAGTTATGGTGTATGAAGAGAGAAATTGCAATGGCAAAAATAAATCATTATTGCCATCGGGAAGCTAAATGGACTACTCAGGCGGCCTCATCTGTGACGGCATCAAACATGATGCGGTTACGACCCGCATGTTTGGCTGAATACAATAGTTGATCAGCCCGTGTGCGCACCATGTCGGGGGTGACATCTCCACCCTGGTATTCAGTGATACCTATGCTGCTGGTGACGTAAATATTCACACCTGCAACTGTTACCGGATTGTTTTCCAGGCGCAAGCGCAGCCTTTCCATTGCTGCGGCTGCGTCCAGGGCATTCGATTCAGGGAAGAGGACAGCAAATTCATCGCCGCCCAGGCGTGCAGCCTTGTCTATGCCTCGGGTATTCGACTGCATCAGGCTGGCAAAGTGAGCCAGCACTTCATCACCGGCCTGGTGGCCATAGACATCATTGACTTTCTTGAAGTGATCAATATCCAGCAGCGCCAGCGCATAGGTGCGATGCAGTCGCTTGGCTCGCTGGTGTTCGTCTGCCAGCATGGGTAAAAAGGTGGCGCGGTTAACCAGTTTGGTCAACTCATCCACCTCGGCAGCTTTTTGCCATTCCTGCCTTGCGGCTTCTATGGTCAGCAGTTGGCGGTTATGCAAGGCCACCGCCAGGATGGTGAACGTGGTGGTGCAGACAAAACAGACCAGCATGAAATTCGCCTCAACCAGATTGGTGCTCTGGAAGGGCCCCAACTGTTGGCCGGTAATCGCAATGATGGCAACCATGCTGGCAGTCACCGCCAGTGTCATCAGGTTAAGGCTGATATAAAAAGCCAGCAGCAACAGCACGGGCAAAACGAAGTAGATAAAGCCTGGGTGGCCGCGAAATGCCAGGTATAACAGCACACCTATGCCCAGGCTGGTCAGCACCAGTCTTTGCACTTCACTACTGCGCCAAACATGGTCGTCGCGCCATGCCTGATACAGTGGATAAATCAGCAAGATACCCAGACTATCCGCCAGCACCAGCATGCGAAAAAAATTGCCAGCCTCATCCCAATGGATGTAACCACCGACTGCCATGTTCAGGCTGATGATGAGGCTGCTGAGCATGGTTGGTATCAAACAGACTTTGATACCGAAATGCAACAGATCGGTGGATTTGCGTAAGCCATCAGGCAAAGACAAACGCATCATCAACATGGCAACGACGCCGGTCATGGCGTCCGCCGTGGCAGAAATCAGGGTGTACAGTTTGGGCGAATCCCTGTGGGCTTCCAGCATGCCGGGGTAATTTGCACAAAAACTGGCGATCAGTATGAAGGGGAAAGCCAGCGAACCATGGCGCATGCACATCACCATGCCTACACCTGAGGCCAGCCACAACAAGGTGATATTGCTGGGCTTCAAGGCAAACAATTGCATGCCAGTGTGCGCCGCCAGATAGTAGAGGACGGCAGCAAAGATCAACCAGGCTATTTCCTGCAATTTTTGCGTGAAAGCAGAATGTGTTTTTCCACCCAGTCCGCTAAGGCTGGAAGCGGAGGATTTAAGCTGATTCACCATATTAGACATGGTTTGATAATACAATGTCGCCTATACCAACGAAAGATGAACATGTTTAACAAAAGTGAACTATTGCAAGCTGCTAATACAGCCCGTGAATCCGCTTATGCGCCTTACTCCAAATTCAAGGTCGGCGCAGCCGTTCTGACCAAGGATGGCAAGACTTTCCATGGTTGCAATGTAGAGAACGCTTCTTATGGTTTGTGCAACTGTGCTGAACGCACTGCCCTGTTTTCTGCCATTGCTGCCGGCTATCGCCCTGGCGACTTTGCTGCCATCGCAGTGACTGGCGATACCGAAGGCCCGATCGCCCCTTGCGGCGCTTGCCGTCAGGTGATCATCGAACTGGGTGGGCCAGAATTGACTGTGCTGCTGACCAACCTCAAAGGTGATGTCAAGACCACCACTGCGGGCGATCAGTTGCCAGATGCGTTTTACCTGAAGCCGGAATAATCCTCCACTATCCCGCACAGCATCCCAACAACATCGCTGTGCGGGATTATCAACACCTCTATCTTCAACATCTCTATCATCTCCTGCATGAGCAAATCCATCCTGATCATCGAAGATGAAGTCAGCATCGCCGACACCCTGGCCTATGCCCTGAAGACTGACGGCTTTATCCCGCAGCACCTGAGCCTGGGCCAGGAAGCACTGGAACTGCTCCGTACTACAGCCACACCACCAGCCCTGATCGTGCTCGACATAGGCTTGCCCGACATCAGCGGCTTTGATGTCTGCCGTCAGTTGCGCCAGTTTTCTGATACGCCAGTCCTGTTCCTGACCGCGCGCAATGACGAGATAGACCGCATCGTTGGCCTGGAAATCGGTGCTGACGACTATGTCAGCAAACCCTTTTCTCCACGTGAAGTGGTAGCACGCATACGCGCCATATTGCGGCGTCAGCAAGGCAAGGCACAAACTACAGCAGGGACAGAGGCACCTCGTTTTGAATTGAAGCCGCAAGAAGCGCGCATACTTGCATATGGTCAAACCTTGAACCTGACGCGTTATGAATACCTGCTGCTAAAGACGTTGATGGAAAGCCCCGGCCATTTATTCTCACGCGCACAGCTCATGGAAATCGTCTGGACCAACGCGCCAGATACGCTGGACCGCACCGTCGATGCCCACGTCAAATGCCTGCGTGCCAAACTGCGCCAGGCAAGACTCAACAATACCGGCGCGGCGGATGATGCTGAAGCTACAGACGAAGGCATCATCACCCACCGCGGCATGGGCTATAGCTGGTCACCTGCATGAAGATAGGTCTGCGTATACTGCTGGGTTATTTTTTGATACTGGGATTAAGCGCCTGGCTGATCCTGAACGTAGTGGTCGAAGAAATCAAACCCGGCGTGCGCGCCACGCTGGAAGACACGCTTATCGACACTGCACAAATGCTGGCCACCCTGGTGACCGAAGACGTGGCAGCAGGCAAGGTTACCGACAGCGACTTGATGAAGCGCCTGCAAAACTATGCACAACGCAGCATCGATGCCAACATCAGCGGCATACGCAAGACCAGTCTTGACTACCGCATCTACATCACCGACATCAAAGGCATCGTCATCTTTGACAGCGATGGCAAGGACGTGGGCAAAGACTATTCACTGTGGAACGATGTCAACCGCACCCTGCAAGGCAAATACGGTGCACGCAGCACCCGCAGCAAAGCCGCAGATGAAGGCAGCAGCGTCATGCATGTGGCCGCCCCCATACTGAATCATGGCCACATCATAGGATCGCTGACGGTGGCAAAACCCATCTCCACCATCAACCCTTTTATCTGGCGCAGTCAGCGCAAGATACTGCAACGCAGTGCCTGGTTGTGGCTGGGTTCGCTCTTGATAGGACTGGGATTTTCATGGTGGCTGAACCGCACTTTGCGCAAACTGCAAACCTATGCCAGCAGCGTAGAAAATGGCGAAAAAACCAGCCTGCCAGAACTGGGCAATAATGAAATCGGCAGCCTGGGCCGCGCCCTCGAAGCCATGCGCGACAAGCTCGAAGGCAAGCAATATGTAGAACAACTCATGCACACCATGGCGCATGAATTGAAGAGTCCTATCGCTTCGATACAAGGCTCAGCCGAACTCATGCGCGAAGACATGCCCGCCGCAGACAGGCAGCATTTTCTGAACAACATCCTCGAACAAAATTCCCGCCAGCGACAGCTCATCGACAAATTGCTGGCCCTGGTCAAGCTGGAAAAACAGCAGAGTCTAAGCCACGTGCAAGTCGTCAACATCCCACGCCTGCTGGCACTGGTGGCTGAAGATGCACAACCCAGATTATTAGCCAAGTCCCTGCACTTGCAACAGGACATGGACACCGCAGTCATCAGCATCAGTGGTGACGAATTACTGCTACGCCAGGCCCTGGGAAATTTGCTCGACAATGCCATAGCCTTTGCCCCCGTTGGCAGCACGATAAAAATACAATCCAGCCTGATCAACAATGCAGGCAATACGTCATCCCTGCAAATCAGCATCAGCGACCAGGGGCCAGGTATACCTGACTATGCCCTCGATAAAATCTTCGACCGTTTCTATTCCCTGCCCCGCCCACATGCAGCCAAAAGCACAGGCCTGGGTTTGCCATTTGTGCGTGAAGTGGCGTTGCTGCATGGCGGGAGTATTAGTGTGAGCAATCAGGCTGATGGTGGTACGATAGCCACGTTATGTTTGGGAGTGTAAATACCGTATAACGTAGGTTGGGCTACGGGGTATCAGCCCAACACTGGGCCTCAACAGACATATACGTTATTTAAACGCCGAGTGTTGGGCTGGTAAATCGTAGCCCAACCTACGATACGCGGTCAATCTACGAGACCCGGCTCCACCTACGCCAATCCACAAGAACAAAAAAAACATCCCCCCACTTCACACAAACCACATCATCCCCACACATTACTTTTTTACATTACAAGCTACACCATTACCGGAGCCTGTCATGCAAAGAAGTCTGTTATTCAAAATCGCTATCGTTGGTCTGCTGGCTATCTTGCTGTATGTACCGCTGACGATGATACAAGCCACGATCTGGGAGCGTATGCGTTACCGTGATGAAGCAGTGCGCAGTATCACGGCGGATTCTGTCAGTGAGCAAGTGATTGTCGGGCCAGTGCTGGTCGTCCCCTACACCGAAACCTGGGAAGATGAAAGCTTTGATGCCTCGCTCAATAAAACCGTGCGACGCCAGTTGTCTGCCAATAAAAAGCACTACATCTATCCGAATGAGATGCAGATCATGGGCAATATAGATACTGACCAGCGTTATCGCGGCATCCATAAAGTGCTGGTGTATACCGGGCACCATAAAATAAGCGGCGACTTCATGCTGCCAGAGTTGTCGAACATGGTGCAGAAGGACAACCCCAAGGCCATCATCACTTTAGCTGAAACACCCTATATTGCCATGGGTCTGAGCGATACCCGTGGCCTGCAAAATTTCCCTAAACTGACATGGGATGAAAAAACCGTAGAGTTCAAGCAAGGCAGCAAACTCAGTGCTTTCCAGCGCGGTATTCATGCGGGACTGGATGGTGTCAAGCTCGCCAGCGCCGGGCAAGTCAAATTCAAAATCGACCTGGATCTTGATGGCATAGAAAAACTCAGCTTTGCGCCACTGGCAAAAAATAACCAGGTGACGCTGGCATCGAACTGGCCGCATGTGCAATATGGTGGCCGCTTCTTGCCATCAACAAAAGGCAGGGTTAATACAGACAAGAGTGCCAGTGCCAACTGGAATATCTCTTCCCTGTCCAGCAATGCGCAGCAGCAAATGACGCGACTAGAAAATGCCGGGAACGCAGTAAGTGTGGCGCGAGGTGCGAGCCAGAGTGAAGATGGCAGCCCAGCTTCGTCTGCCTCACCTATCGATATCTTCAGCGTTTCTTACATCGAACCTGTCAATATTTATTCCCAGGCTGACCGCGCCGTCAAATATGGTTTGATGTTTGTCGCCCTGACCTTTGCCGCTTTCTTTTTGTTTGAGGTCTTGAAGCAGTTGCCCATCCACCCAGTGCAATACACCTTGGTTGGTCTGGCGCTGGTGATTTTCTTCTTGCTGCTGGTCAGCCTTTCAGAAAAAATCAGCTTCGTACTCGCTTACCTGATTGCCAGTGCCGCCTGTATTTTGCTCATCGGTATCTATCTGGCGAACGTGCTGCGCGACCGGAAGCGTGGTTTTGGATTTGGCTGCGCGTTGACGGTGTTGTACGGCATCCTGTTCGGTTTGTTGAGCTCGGAGAACAATGCCATGATGATGGGTAGTTTACTGTTGTTCGCGGTACTGTCCGGCATCATGATTGCGACCCGCAAAGTGGACTGGTATAAGCTGGGCAAGCCTGCCACTGAGAGTGCCTACGATCACGCTTGATGAATCAAACCAGGTAAATGCGTAACAGCCAGAACCTTGCAAGCCGCATGTTTATAAGCAGCATATGCAAGGTTCTGTTTTTTTATGCATGGTCTATCGTTAGCCCGGCATTGATCTCTGTCAGACTACGCATCAGGGTTTCGGAATAATGCAGGCCCGCACCAGAGGTGGCATAGATCAGCCTGAGCAAGATGAAATATTCACCATCGCAAAAATCGCCAACAGCAGGTAATTTGTATTTGACCTGCTCCAGGAAACTCAGCAATTGGGCTTCTTCTGCCAGCCATGCTGGCAAATTTGCCTCTGTTTCTCCATCGGCTGCGTTTTCAACCAGGCCCGTGCACCATTGCCTGGGGCCGCCATGAGGGCCAGAGCTTGCTGGCTGTTCTGCGCCTGCCAGGCTTATCGTTACCTGTGCATCCTCGCCCCAGCGCTTGAGCGTCTTGCTGTTATTACTGATACGGGATACTGCACCGTCTAGCCCTTTGTCATCCGCTGCCTGGGCGAACCTGTCGGCGTCAAATTCCTCACCGCCCACTTCGATATAAAAACGCAGTAATTTCATTCTTACCCCCCCGTGTTCAGAATTTGAAAATACGATGCCATGGTAATTCACTTGGCTGCGGGATAAACCAGTCAGGCCATCCTTATTCTAGTCGCGATTGAAATTTTTGCAATTTTTATCACCATGAGACGCCCGGCCCGCAGCTTAACGGACCGGTAGCCTCTCAAAATAAAACTACCAGCTTTTGCTCTGGAGAACAGGATTAAAAGCGCAGCCCCTCAGTCTTGATCAGGCTGGCGAACAGTCCATTCAAGGTCATATTATGATGCGCAATGATGGTGCTGGCGGGCAGCAAGGCTGTGTCATTGCAGCTATGTGCGTCTTCCACCAGAATGACTTTGAAGCCCAGCTCGCTGGCAGCGCGGCAATTGGTGTCTATGCAGTACTGGGTTTTAAGGCCAGTGATGATAAGTTCCTGTATGCCTTTTGCCCGCAATTGCTGCAATAAATCCGTGCCTTCGAAACAGCTGGGTCTGGTCTTTTCAAATACGGTATCCCTTTCCATATTTATATTCAATTCAGGCATGAATTGCCAGTTGGCGCTGCCAGCTTCTATCGGCGAGCCTTGCGGGCCAGTGTGGCGTACGGCAAATACCGGCACACTGGCAGCATGCGTCTTGGCCAGCACACTATTGATATTGGTCAGCAACTGCTCTGCTGCATGGATAGTACCGCCCCGCAACAAGCCTACCTGCATATCAATAATCAGCAGGGCCGGGCTTTTATATGATTGTTGTTCCATTTTTCAGATTCCTTTTTTGCATTTCTGCATGGATAGATTGCCAGTGAACAGGCAAGAAAAAACCCCGCTCATTGCTGGCGGGGTTTGCTATATCAGGTAGATTTTTAATTACCTGTGATGACTCAATCAAGCCGGGCGCTAGCCTACCCCGCCACTACCATTGGTAGTCGTGGTGACGGTGAAGACTGTCGTGGTGGTCAGTTGAAATGTCATGCAGGAAGTGTAGTTACTACATGTGCAATAGTCAAGTAGGAGACACATATCATTTTTTCAGGAACTGTGGATACGCATTGATCTTCACCTGTAAACGCTGCGCCAGGCCAAAATCGGCTGTCAGCAATTCATCGTGGATGAGTTGGGCTTCATCGCGATAAGCGAGTATTTTTTCATTGTCCCAGTAATGCGGAGGGTGATACAGATTGGTGATACGGTCAGCCATCTTGACCATCCAGATTTCTGCCGGTTGCTGTCGTATGCGGTCGAGGCTGTCACGCATCTGTTCAGCCTTGGTCGGCAGACTGGTGTTCTTGGAGAGGGCTTGCACACCGTCGGCCACGGCCAGGCCAAATTCCTGATTCAATAATTCGTAGCTGGCGCTGGTATCTTCTATGGTGTCATGCAATAAGGCGCATTGCACCGCCAGCGCGCCATCGGCAGTGGTATTCGATTGCAATGCCCAGATGACCTCCATGGCAACGCTGGCGATGTGATTGATGTATTCCACACGTTCACCTTCCACCTTGCCACCGTAGGTTTGTCCATTATGCTGGCGCGATGAAAACGACCAGGCTTTTTCGTAGATATCGGGGCTCCAGTTATTCATTTGCATTCCTTAATATCAATGACAAATTTGAGGCATCCCTCCCTACATCGCAACCCATCTGGTACGGCGCCTGCGGTCGCGGAACATGTGTATGGCGGAATGCACCATGCCTTCGGGGCTGCCGCTTTCCTGGTATTGCTGGCGCAGGTACTGGGCATCGTTGCCGGTGCGTGCCACCTCGCTTAAATGCGTCAGTGCGGCCACAGCATCCAGGCTTTCTGCATGGGGTTTGAGCTTGTTCAGGGTGGCCAGTATGTCTTCACGCAAGACTGTGCTTTCATATGTCTTGGGGTGCACGGTGACGCCGTCAAAGCCGAAACGGCAAGCCTGGAAACGGTTGTAGTTATACACCAGGTAATCATCTTCTGCGGGTGGTGGTTCGCGCCTTTCCAGCAGGTAGGCACACAGGACTTGCAGGTAGGCGGCCAGGGCAGCGGCTCTTTCTACATTCAATGGCGTATCACAGACACGCAATTCTATGGTGCCGTATTCAGGCTTGGGGCGGATGTCCCAGTAAAAATCTTTCATGCTTTTGACGACGCCGGTTTTTTCCATTTTGCTGAAATAGTCGTGAGAAAATTCATCCCAGTTCAACACGAAAGGAGCCCGACCTGACAAGGGGAAGGCATACACAGAATTGAGACGGGCAGAATTGAACAGGGTGTCACCACCCTGCACATAAGGGGATGATGCAGACAGGGCAATGAAGTGCGGCACATAGCGGTTCAGTGCATGCAGCAGGAACATGGCATCGTCACCGGATGTGCAACCTATATGTACATGCTGACCAAAGATGGTGAACTGTTTGGCCAGGTAACCATACAGGGCTGATACTTCGACAAAGCGTGGCTTGGAAAATATCTTGCGGTCTGTCCACTTCTGGAAAGGGTGGGTACCACCACCGCATATGCCTATGTTGAGGATATCGGCAGCCCGCACCAGCGTGTCACGGATCTCCAGCAATTGGGTCAAGACACCGGTATACCTGGTTTGCACGTCGGTGCAAATCTCTATCATGCTCTGGGTAATTTCTGGCGTCACATTGCCGGGAAAGGGGCGTTTCGCCAGCAGGTGCAAAAGATCAGGGCTGGCGGCAGTGAGATCAAAGTCAGACAGATTGACCAGTTGCAATTCCAGTTCTACGCCCATGGAAAGGGCATTAGACTGCATGAAGTCTCCGAGTGGCATGTTATTGCTCCATTTCTTCGGGTGTTTCTTTGGCGACAAACAAGGCCAGATGGGTCAGGATGGGGCCAGCAATTTCCAGTATCAGGGTCATGGCAACCAGGGCAAACCATTCATTGGTCATGGCCATGCCCAGCTTGTTGGGTTGCTCAAGATTGAGGATCAGGAAGACAGACACCGGTGCCAGCCCCAGGCCACTGAGCATGCCCTTGCGCATGGAGATGCCGCTGACTGGTGCCAGCAAGGTGGTGACAATGATCTTGCTGCCCAGACGCATGACCAGCAACAGGCTGCCCAGCATGGCACCCGCCAGCACTTGCGCCCACGGCAATGTGGATGCAGCAAAAACGAACAGCACGACTGCCAGCAATTCACCCAGGACACCGAAGTTTCTTTGGGTACGACCAAGGCTGATGCGCCTGTGCCTGGCAATCAGACCAAAGCTCAGGGTCGCCAATATTGGAGACAAACCACTGGCATGGGTCAGTGCCACCAGAACGATGACAGCAAAGGCAAAACCCAGCGTCGCATCTTGTGCCTGCCGACCGCGCCAGCGCAATACCGTGGGCAGCAAGATTCCGAAGATGGAACCTGCCAATACAGAAGCGCAAGCCACCAGCATGACGTGCAGACTTTGGGCAGAGGCTTTCAGGATATCTCCTGGGCCTTGCATGACCCAATACACCAGGATGAGTTTGAAGACAAATACTGCCAGCACAGAATTGATGGCCGTCAAATGCAGGATGCGTTCGCTGACTTGGCCGGAGGCGCGCTGCTCATTAATCACGCGTAATACGGCGGCAGGTGAAGATGACATCGCCAGTGCGGCCAGCAAGAGCGATATCAACTGCGTACTGCCGTACCATAAGGCCACACAATACACGGCGGCAAAGGTGGCACCCGCCTCCAGCAAACCGGTCACGGCAACCCATGGATTAAGACGCAACCAGCGCAAATTGATGCGATAAGCAAACTCAAACAGCATCAAGCCAAAAGCGATATTCGCCAGCAACACCAGGCTATGGTTGTCCAGCGGCGACAGATAGTCAGGGAACAGATTCACCAGAACAAAGCCAGTCAGGGCATACACACTGATACGCGGCAGATGCAAGAGACGATTGAGGATATCCCCCAGCAGCCATGCCAGCGCAAGCACGCACGGCCAGGCCATCTGGCTGATATTAATAGAAAATTCAGTCATGCTGTCTCCCTGTCGGATCAGGCTATTTTTTTAGAATCGGGTTTCTCTTGCTGCACGCAAAAAACTGTCCAGTATGGGGGTGCAATCAAGCAGATCGCTCTGCCCAGTCAAATGAAATTCAGGATGCCATTGCAAACCTACGACAAATTTGGCCTTCTGGTAGCGTATTGCTTCGACGATGTTATCGACTGGCGAAATTGCCTCTACCTTGATATCCCTGCCCAGGTTCTTGATGGATTGATGATGGATGGAATTGACTTTGGCAACCACACCTGGCGGGAATAACTGCGCCAGTGAAGATTGCGGGGTGAATTGCAATTCATGGCCATGCTGGTCATACAGATCATTGACGTGGGCGATGGCACCGGGCACTTCTGTGACAATATCCTGATACAGGCTGCCACCAAAAGCCACATTCAATAACTGGCAACCACGGCAGATGCCCAGCAGCGGCTTATCGGCTTCGATAAATTCATGTAAGAGCTCCAGCTCATACATATCGCGGGTACGGTCACCATTCCATTCAGGGCGAGTGGATTGCTGTGAATAACTCTCAGGGGCAACGTCAGCACCACCTTGCAGAACCAGTCCATCCAGATGCCTGGCGTAATCGCGCAAGCGTATATTGCTGGGCCGTATCAGGCCATTGGTATTGACCGAGGGGATCATGAACACCATCACATCACGCGCCATGACCCATTGTGCGATCGATTCTTCCAGATATTGAAGGGTCTTGCTGGAGAGGCCCTTGGAACCCGTCTGGGGATGGAATATCCTGGCAGACACACCTATCTTCAGCGTGCGCTGGGTAATGCCCTTTGCGGTACGCATCGAAGTCGCCCGCAAGCGCGCGGTAAGCACGCGTAGCATCGTGCGCCAGGGTGATTCATCGGCCAGATAAGGGGCTTGCCTGTCGGCTTGATCCTTTGCTGCGGGCTGAGCTACAGTCTCGGCATGAGTCACTGCAATTGCAGACTGAGTTGTTGCTGGCTGTGCTATTGGCTGTGTAGTGGCTTGCGTGCTTATCTGTATAGCCGATGGCGCATCTGGTAGCGTACCCGGCGCAATATGGACAGGCAAGTTTGTTGGCACAGGAGGCTGCATTAGCTCTGTTTTTTTGGTGTCCTCAGGTGCTTGATCATTTTTTTCATCCGGCATGGTATCTATCCATCGCTGATAAGCTGAAATGTGTCTGCATTCTCATGCTGATAGCAAATTACATGCAAAAGAAGGCGATGTTATATATATCAAAGACCGCAGAGACAGCAGAGCCAGATATGGCAAACTCCCTGATTTCACTAATGTCGCCCTGCACAAATCGCGCAAAATACGCGTCGCAATGGTGTACGCGTATACCTGAGTGACATACTACACTGCTGGCGAGCCTGGGTCTGTCAGATAACGCCTACTCAGCAGCAAAGCCCATTTTCCAGGCATGCTTTGCGCTTTCCATTTACTCAGTATAGTTCAAATCTATTTTTTTGAAATATACTGCAACGGTGGATAACATCCTGCTTTTATCTGAATTTGGTCATGTGCTGGCATCACGACAAGAACATCAATGCCGCCACCACTGTCGGTGGCAAGGCACCCAGTAGTAAGCCCAGTGCACCTATCGATTCATCATTGAAACCACGTTTCAATAAAGCCACACCCGCAGGGTTGGGGGCGTTGGCGATAACGGTCAGGCCACCACCAGCAACAGCGCCGGCAACCAGCAAATATTTCGCCTGCTCGCTCAGGCCAGCAATCAGTGAACCCAGATAAGTCAGCGCAGCATTATCAGTAATCGCCGTCAGGCCCAATGCCGCAAAAAACAGGGTATGCGGTTTCAGGCTGGCTACGATGGGTTGCAACCACCATTGCTGCATGCCCCCCAGCACCACCAGACCGGCGAGAAAAAAACCAACCAGCAGCCCTTCTTTTAAAATCAAGGGGCTTTGATAGCGTTCATACGCCTGGGTATAACCCATGAAGAACAGGAATAGCCCCAGGAAGAATACAGGATGATGCGCGAACAAGACCACGCCCGCCAGAAAGGCCAGATGGATCAGGCTGACGATCAGCGGCACAGGTGTAGCTGGCGCGATGTCTGTGCCGTTCTCTGCAGTGATGTGCTTACGCAAAAGCAGTGTGACGACAGTGGCGTTGAACAACACGGCCACGGCGGCTTTCAAACCAAAAGTCGCCAGCATGAAAGCGCTGTCCCATTGCCAGGCAGTAGCGACCATCAGCACGGGTGGCGCAGCGTAAGACGTAAGTGTACCGCCGATAGAGACATTCACAAACAGCACACCGAGTGCAGCGTATTTCAGCCACTCTGGCATGCCCTGGCGAAAAATTCTTGGTGCCAGCATCAAGGCAGCCAGGGTCATGGCTGCAGGTTCAGTAATCAGTGAGCCCAACAGTGGTACTACCGCCAGGCCAAACCAGACCATCGCCAGCGCATCAGGCACAGGCGTGAAACGCGCCAGCACTTTGAGCACACGGCCGACAATCTCCAGCACCGGGCGCGATGCGGCCACCACCATGACAACAAAGACAAACAGGGGTTCAGTATATTGACGCGACTCAGCATAGGCCACTGCTGCATCACCACCAGACACCAGGGCCATGACGACGATGAGCACAAAAGCCCAAAAACCAAATACAACTTCCACTTCACCCAGGAGGTGAAACAAACCCGCATGTCTTTCATGCCGGTGTGCCAGTTCTTCAAAGAATTTGGCGCTGAAAGTGTGTAACAGGGCCAGGCCGAAAATCACTGCACCCAGAGTTTCCATTAAGCTCATCACGATCAATCCCGCATAAGTACAGATACATATCTTACACGAGCTTGCCTGTGCTTACGAGCTAAACCGGCATATTATGGGCTGTAAAAATCGGCTGATTACCCTGGTCGCCTGTTGATCAAATGCAGCGACCAGGTCATGAAAAAGCTTTCATCCGGTCCCACCATATGCATATTCAAAAATCAGTATGCTTAAAAATCAGTCTCCTTGCTGCTGCCAGACTGCTTTGCCTGACTTCAAATAAATCAAGCCGCTGGCGGAGCCTTCTTTCGCGACCACAATGCCATCGTTCTGCAATTTAACGGACTTGGCATGATAGCTGTGCGGCTATGAGCCTTTATCTTCGACATACCAAAGTTCCAGCCACGAAAAATCATCACCACCATTACCTATTGCATGCCCTGCACCGACGATGACAGGCTTGGCTTTGCCGTGTGACAAAAAGACGATGCCTTCTTTATTGCTCTTGCTGTCCTTGACCAGGACCGCCAGGTCTCCCTTGCCAGCGCCCAGAAAATTACCGCGCCAGACAAAGGGATTGATACGACTGTTCACCTCAATTGATTCTTGCCTGGACAAGCCATCAAGCTGCTTGTTTGCCCAGTCAGGCAATTGCATCTTGGGAGTTACATCCTGTGCAAAAGCGATGCTGTTGGCGAATAACAGAACGACGGACGCTAATTTGAAATTCATGGCAAAACTCCTGTAATGATATAAATGTGTAAAAAGCGATTGTATGAAAGCCTACTTCGCTTCATCTTATTGCTGCTACTGATTTCTGCTACTGATCCCTGCTACTGATTCCTGCTACTAACTACAACTGATTACTCTCACTGCGGCCACTACAAATATCTCACCTCAAACTAATGGTCTGCCTCTTCCATGCCGGATCTTGCCATTTGTAGAACACGCTCAAGGAACCCGGCTTGTCGGCACCATTTTCAACTTGCAGGCTGTCCATGCTGACGACTTCAAAGCTCTTCTTGAAACGGCCTTCGACTTTGGCTTCACGTGCTACCAGCATCTTGTTGGTGCCGGGTACCCAGCCTGCGAATTCTGCATAGCCAAGATCAGGGTCGCTATTAGCGGGCGGCAGGATGTCGATGATCCAGCCCTGGCTGGTCTGGTGGAACAGCCAGAGTTCGCGCCAGTTTTCCATGGGTTGCACAGCCAGTGTCAGTGCGCTGTTTTGTGCATTGGCGCGGGCAGATGCGGCCCAGACTACGCTATAGGTGCAGCGTTTTGCCAGCGGGGTTTTGACGTCGTGTTTGGCGTCAGTCAGCATGACGCAGGTTTCGCCTGGCTGGCCTGGGGCAGTGATGATGTTCAGGCCGGGTTTGGGGATGATGGCGGGTTCGGCAGCCCAGCGGGTTGTGCCTGTACGCACACCGGCGTCGGCGTAGGCATACACATCTTCATCGGCGAATTCTTCTTTGTTGACGGCTGCCAGTTCTGTCAATGCGCGGTTGGCGGCATCATCTGCTTTCTCGCCTTTGCGGGCGCGCTGGAAGGCGATGCTGGACCAGACGCTGGCCTTGCGCATGCGCACGCGGTTTTTCAGGTACTCGGGCAGACTGGTGGTGTTGACCTTGTCAAGCACGTCTGCACGCCACTGGTCGAGGGCATAGCGCTCGGTTGGGCGCATGGTGGGGTCTATGCAATCCTGTCTGGTCAGAGCCAAGGCAGCACGGGCTTTTTGGTCAGGCGTGGCATTCATGGCCAGCACGCGGCGGAAGGCTTCGCCGTCATAGCAGAGTTGCATGCGGCCTTCACGTTCATAGCCTTTGATGTTGATGCCGTAATTGGCGACCACTTCCAGGTGCGCAGCAATAGTCGCCTCATTTTGCTTGGGCTGTTTGCTGGATGCGCGTTTCGCCAGGCGTTCTGCCATGCTGCCGAGTGCATCAAAAGCTTCAGCTCCTATGGCACTGGCAGGAGCGGCTTTAAGATAGGCGGCTGTGTAGCTGATACCCAGGGATTCTGCACCCGGTGTATCACGCAGGAAGCGGATGACGGCGAAGGCATCAGGTGCATCATCAGGTTGCATGGACACCAGGCGCACTTGCGATGCCTTGATGTAGCCTGCACGTTCGCGCCTGTGGTCATACACTTGCAGGTAATCGAGTTTTTCACCACGGATTTCCAGGCTGTCGCCTTGCCAGAGTATGGCCTGTTGTTGCGCACCATCTTTGGGGGCGGCGCGCAATTGTGCCTGGTCTTGCGTGACAACTGCGAGCACGGCGACAGCAGCTAAAGTAGCAAACATGATTATTGGCTCTCTTTGTTTTCGTTAGTAGTTTCTGTTTCGGCTTCTGTTGATACTTTTTGCATACCTTGCTTGTTGTTCCTGCCGCTACCCAGCAATGCAGCACCAATGAAGCTGCCATCTGTTGGTGATGGTGCGATGATGACGGAGATCTTGTCGGACAATTTATCAGCCATGGTTTTTTGTATCAGCAAGGGGTGCTTGGTCAGCAAGGCACCATCACGTTCCAGTTGTGAGCTGGCGACCTTGCCGACCAAGTCTTGTCTATAGGCTTCGGCATCGGCCAGTTTGCGGCGTGAATCAGCTTCCCCCTGGGCTTCGATGATGCGGGCTTGGGCCGTACCTTCTGAGGTTTTGATGCGGGATACCTTTTCTGCCTCGGCTTCAAACTGGCGTTGTTCTATCTGCTTTTGCTTGAACGGTAATACATGCTTCATGGCTTCTTCCTGTGCTTTGGCGGCGATGATTTGTTCATTGCCTGCAGCTTCAGCCGCTTTTTCGCGCTTGATCTTGTCCGCATCGCCTTCCAGCGCGGTTTGTTTGACCTGTTTGTCTTTCAGTTCCAGGGTGTAGCGCATTTTTTCGCTTTCCAGTTCTTCGGCCAGCAGTTTTTCCATGCCGCGTTTATAGTCGGCAGGCAGGTCCACCTTACCCATCATGACGCTGCGCAGGATGATGCCGTCAGCCGCCAGTTTGGGTTTTAATTCAGCTTCTATCTGCTTCTGGATTTCTGCACGCTTGCTGGAAAATATCTCACGTACTGTATACAAGGTGAATGCCTTGTAAATGACGCCCTGCACTGCCGGTTCAACGATGTCGGTATTGATGTTCTCTGGCAGGCTGGTGGACATATTGGTCAGCTTGGTCGGGTCAACGGCATAACGTATGCTCAGGTCTACACCGAGTGACAAGCCTTCTACCGACTGGAAAGGCGCTTCGCCATCGGCACGGCTGCTGCGTGTGGGTTTATATAACTGGTCTTGCAGATTGAACAAGCGCAATTCATGCAGGCCTGGCACGACGATCAGGGCACCGTCACGTACCTGGTCGGCGTGACCAGTCAATTGATTGATGCGCACACCGATTTCACCACGCGGGATGTGTTTGATAGGTGGATGGGTGCTGATGGCATACACGGCGCCACCCACCAGACTGAGTACAACCAGGCGCTTGAAAGTGACTTTACTGAACATGCCTGATTCTGTCGTGACCCTGGCCCCCGCTTTGAGTCCCGATGCGCTTTTACTGAAAACGGAAGACAGAGTGGATCTTACGGCTTGTACCAGGGATTTGATACGGTCAGACATGATAGCTCTCCAATGATGGTGGTTTTTCTCAGGGTATTCACAGTGGCGTTTGCCCTGTTTCCCTGAGACACATCATGCGCTGAAATGGGCGGAACATACAATGCTGGGGCGGGGGCAGAAATATCACTGTGGCAAGCTATTTATTCCGCGACTGGAATAAGTCTTGCCGCGTGTGAAGAAAAACTCACAGCGGCTTTATGACTTTTGCCTGAAAAGCGTAGATACTGCGGTTATTGAGATTTTTGCAGGAGAAACCCGTGGTTAAAGTAGCTGTCATCGAAGACGATCTGCCCACCAGCAATCAGTTAAAAACCTGGATAGAAGCCGCAAAGCCGGGCATACAGATAGACCAGTGGTTCAGCCGTGATGATGCCGAAGCAGCCATCGCACGCGAGAACTATGACCTGGTGGTGCTCGATATTGAACTGGGGCGTGAACGCCATGCCGGGGTTGCCATCATCAATGCCATCAACAAACAGCATGCAACGCCGGTGCTGGTGGTGTCGGCCATGCCGGCCACCATCTACCGCAGCATCATGAAGGCGCTGGATGCCTGGGATTACCTGCAAAAAGCCACCTTTGAAGAAGCCGATTTCATAGAAACCTTCCTGGAAATGCTGCGCTCGGTCAAGGAACGCAAGCAGCATAAAGAGAGCCAGAGCACCGCTTATAAAGAAGCCGCAAAATCACCCGTAGCCGACCAGCTCAGCATGGACCCTTTGCGCCAGCGCACCCCTATCTGGCGCGGCCAGCGCATCAACCTGCCACTGACTGCGCAACGCATACTGGCAGCCCTGTTTGCACGCCGTGGCCAGGTGGTGTCGTATGAAGACTTGTATGAAGTCGTCAAGAGCGGGCGCAACCGTGACAATATACGCAAGCATGTGTCAACGATACGCGATGCCTTCCGCGAGATTGATGCAGACTTTGAGTGCATAGAAAACGTCCCCATGCGCGGTTTCAGATGGGTGGATGACGACGCAGGCAGAAGCTGAGATGGGAAAGTTTTTGCTGGCGACTTACCGGCTGCGGATTTTATTTCGCGGCGTTTTTTTATTGCTGGCGCTGGCAACCGTAGGGTTGGCGCTGTCTGTCTTGCAGCAGGAAAAGCAGCTCAGCTATAACAATTACCAAAGCAATTTCAATAAAACCCGTTTGCAAATATCGGCCACGCTGCGCCACCCTGCGGGGCAACTGGCGTTGCTGAATCCTCCTGCGGACAACAAACGCGCTTCCTTGCGTCCGCTGTTGTTGCCGTATTCTGCAATTGATTTTGACGACCAGAACAAGGTGCAGCAAGCCATCGCCATGTCGGGCTGCCTTGTCCAGTATGGTAATGAAGGCGCACTCTGCAGCGGCATAGGCAATAACCCCTGGGCGGGCGGCTTTATTTATATAGCAGGTAACTTCAATAGCAGCCAGTTGGTGTCGCACAAGCGCGGCAATGAAAGCCTGACTTGAAGCCGGCCGATGACTGA
>JAZJXP010000068.1:0-4185 GCA_040390835.1 Pseudomonadota bacterium | reverse complement strand
GAAAGCCTGACACAGGCACACAGACTGAAAGTCAGCGTCAGCCTGCGCGGCCAGACCTATCGCTGGATCGCACCGTTTGAAGAAGAGATAGCACCAGCCAGGCAAAACCAGGGCGTGCGCGGACGCTGGACTGGTTTCAATGAAAGCGAAGCCAACAGGCCGAATGCGCGCCCGGTAAAAGACTTCCGTGGCTGGGCATGGCAACAGGCGATCTGCAACCAGGCAGACCAGGACGACAAGGATGCTGACTGCCAGAAAAATACCTTCTTCTCGTTGCGCCTGCCGATACCGGTATTGCAGGAAGCCCTGTTCGAAAAAAAGCGCCCGGTCTGGCCGCCACAAGATCTGGACCAGATGGAGGTCAGCCTGTCTGTGCTGCCACCAGATTCTGACACCGCCCTGCTCGACAGCAAGAATACGCCGACTGCAACACCGTTCTCACTCAAGGATTTGCAAGGCAACCTCTTGCCTGGCGAAACCCTGCACATACGCAAGCGTGATGCTCAAGACAGCAAGGATAACAAGGATGACCTGATCAACCTGACCGGTGCCTTTGAACAAAGCGATGATTCATGGAATATCATCACCCGCCTGATACGCCGCCTGCCTGTCGATGAATACGATGTCCCGCTGGAAAGCAAGGAAATTATCAGCACACCGCTGGCGAATTATGAAGTCTTGCTGAAGGGCGATGTGCGCAGTGTCAGCAAAAGCCTGAGCGTAGTTGCCAGCCGGGTGTCCTGGTTTGTTGGGGCGATGCTGCTGGCGCTGACGCTGGCCTGGCTGTTGATCGAGGTCAGTATCATCAGACGCATCACTTTACTGACCAGGCGCGCTGTGTCGCTGTCCAAGACCATGAAGGGCGCTGGTGAACTGGAACAGTTCGATGTCAGTGATTTGCGCAGCCCGGATGAACTGGGCGTACTCGCCAGCTGCCTGCATGACTTGCTGCGACGCGTAAAGGAAGACGTAGAGCGCGAAACCATACGTACCGAACAAGAGAAAGAAATGTGGCATGCCGTCGGCCATGAAATCATGTCGCCGTTACAGTCTCTGATGGCCTTGCATGGCAATGCAGAAGACCAGAGCAACCGCTACATCAGCCGCATGCAGCAAGCCATACGCGTGCTGTATGGCAGCGCTTCACCCAGCGAGGCATTTCAATCTACTGTCTTGCAAGTCAGTGAAATTGATATCACGCTGTTCCTGAAAAACGTCGCAGACAATGCACCCATGGTGGGCATACCGGATGTCGCCTATCAGGGCACGGATGAAGTCGTCATGGTCAAGGCCGATGAGTATTCACTTGAGGATGTCGTCACCCATGTCTTGCGCAATGCAGAGCGTTATCGCAAGCCTGGTAGTTCTATCAGTATCAGGTTGCAGGACAGCGAAACTGCTGCGACGATTACCATCCACAACAATGGCCCGCATATCGCAGAGGATTTGATCGACAAGATTTTTGAATATGGTGTATCGGACCAGCATGACTCGGGCGCGAATGGCAACCGGGGCCAGGGGCTGTTTGTGGCCAAGACTTATATGGCGAAGATGGGCGGGACGATCAGTGTGCAGAATGTGGATCAGGGGGTGAGTTTTGTGTTGAGCTTGCAGCGGGGGAATGCCTGAGCCAGCAACAAAAACAAAGACGCTGGATTCCGGCCAGGAGCATGCCGGAATGACCTGGCTGGCGCATGGCGAATCAAGCCTTGTGCCAGCTTGCATAATTTCAATAAATTATTAAAAAAATAATAATCCGACGACATCAACAGTTTTTATCCAAAAAGCAAAACTTAGTTTTGTATCATCATATAAATCACGTCGCACTATCGGAAAGCATAGCTTTAGAATCCTTGACGGGCGTGCTGAAAAAACGCCTGCTCACGAGGTCAATTACCGGCTATCAATATAGTTCATGGTTATCCCGTGAAAAAATACCAGGCTGAGACGGCCTGTCCAACAATAAGGAAAGCAATGAAACCACAATTGAAACTGATCGCGGCGCTGTGCATGGTAGGTGCAAGCAGCCTGGCGCTGGCCCAGGCAGAAGACAAACACCAGTGGCTGGAAGATGTCACCGGTGACAAGGCCCTGGGCTGGGTCAAGGACCAGAACAAGGTCACCCGCAGCAAACTCGACAACGATGCTGGCTTCAATAAACTGAAGGCTGATTTGCAAGTTGTGCTGGACTCCAAAGACCGTATCCCGGGCATACGCAAAATGGGCGACGCCGTCTACAACTACTGGATGGATGCAGAACACCAGCGTGGTGTCTGGCGTAAAACCACTCTGGAAGAATACAAAAAAGCCCAGCCTAAATGGGAAGTCGTGCTGGATGTTGATGCACTGGCCAAAGCAGAAAATGAAAACTGGGTATACAAGGGCAGCGTATGTCGCGAACCAGTATATGACCGTTGCCTGATCGAGTTGTCACGCGGTGGTGCCGATGCGATTGTTACCCGTGAATTTGATCTGGCCAGCAAGTCCTTTGTCAAAGGTGGCTTCAGCCTGCCAGAAGCAAAAATGAACCTGGACTGGGTCAATAAAGACACCCTGTTTGTCGCCACTGACTTTGGTGCTGGCACATTGACGGATTCTGGCTATGCACGCGTTGTCAAGGAATGGAAACGCGGCACAGAATTGTCTGCTGCCAAGACCCTGTTCGAAGGCCAGAAAACCGATATGGCCGTGGGTGCCAATTCCAGTGACCATAAGGGCATACACAGGGAACTGGTGAATCGTCAGATCACTTTCTACACTTCAGAACAATATCTGAAAGAAGGCGACAAACTGACCAAGCTCGACGTTCCAGCCAAGAGCAATCTGTATTTCTTTGATAAACAAGCCGTAATCACCCCGCGTGAAGCCTGGAACGTCGGCGGCAAAACCTATGCATCCGGCAGTGTACTGGCCATCGATTTTGATGCCTTCATGAAGGGCAACCGTGAGTTCACCGTCTTGTTTGAACCTAGTGACACTACTTCTTATAGCGGCGCTACCATCACGAAAAATTATCTGTTGTTGCAAACACTGGATAACGTCAAGAGCAACCTGAAAGAATGGAAATTCGATGGCGGCAAATGGTCTGCTCGCCAGGTCAGCCTGCCTACCCTGGGTGCGGTTGGCGTGAGTGGCATCGATGCAGAAAATTCTGATGATTACCTGCTCAGCTATTCTGATTACCTGACACCTAGCGTCTACATGATGGCCCATGCGGGCAATGACAAGCGTGAACTGCTGAAGTCTGCACCAAGTTTCTTTGATGCCGGTGCCTATGAAACAGTGCAAAAATTCACGACGTCCAAGGATGGCACCAAGGTGCCTTATTTTGTCGTGCGTCGCAAGGACGTAAAATACGACGGCAATAATCCTACCCTGTTGTATGGTTATGGTGGCTTCCAGATTTCCATGACACCTTCTTATTCTGGTGGTCTGGGCAAGAGCTGGCTGGATAAAGGCGGCGTGTATGTGGTTGCCAATATCCGTGGTGGTGGCGAGTTTGGCCCGCGCTGGCATCAACTGGCATTGAAAGAAAATCGTCAACGCGCTTATGATGACTTTGCTGCCGTAGCAGAAGACCTGATTGCCAGCAAGATCACCAGCCCCAAGCATCTGGGAGCCATGGGTGGCAGTAATGGCGGCCTGCTGGCTGGTGTTGCCCTGACCCAGCGCCCTGACTTGTTCAACGCGGTGGTCAGTCAGGTGCCTTTGCTGGATATGCGACGCTTCAACCAGTTGCTGGCCGGTGCTTCATGGATGGGTGAATACGGTAATCCTGATGTAGCTGCAGAATGGGATTACATCTCTAAATATTCCCCCTACCAGAACGTCAAGGCAGGCGTGACCTATCCTAATGTGCTGTTCATCACCTCTACCCGTGATGACCGCGTCCATCCAGGTCATGCACGCAAGATGGCTGCCAAGATGATGGATCAGGGTCACAAGAATGTCTGGTATTACGAAAACACCGAAGGTGGCCATGGTGGTGCGGCGAATAATGCACAACGTGCAGACATGAGCGCGATCACTTATACCTTCTTGTGGAATATGCTCAAGCGCGACAATGATGCGGTGCAAGTGCATTAATCAAGTCAGGTACGATGAAAAAAGCAGCCATATGGCTGTTTTTTGAGCCTGTAAATAAAAGTGTGTAAGTAATTCTGGCAGATGAACCTCCTATAATGA
>JAZJXP010000067.1:0-6294 GCA_040390835.1 Pseudomonadota bacterium | reverse complement strand
AAAGACAGGTGCAGAATTGCCTGTTGCCGACTTTGAAAACAGTAACTGGCATATGTTCCACCTTGTCTTGCCAGAAAGCGTCAATCGTGCGATTTTCATGCAGCAAATGCTGGATCAGCAAATTGGCCTGGGTTATCACTACCGCGCCATTCATCTGTTCAGCCTGTACCGCGAGCGTGGCTTTACTGATGACATGTTCCCGATTGCAGAACGCATAGGCAAACAGATTATTACTTTGCCATTATTCCCGACAATGAACACAGAAGATGTCGAAAGAGTCGTGTCTGCGGTAAAATCCTGCCTTCTCTGAAATCGGCAGAACAATACCAATGAAACCCGAACTCTCTGTTGTCATACCTGTATATAACGAAGAAGCTGGCCTGGCCAAGCTGTTTGAACGCCTGTATCCTGCACTTGACACACTGGCAACACGCGGCGTCAGCTATGAAGTTGTATTTGTCAACGATGGCAGCCGCGATAACACGCCTGCCTTGCTGGCTGACCAGTATCGCTTGCGCCCTGACGTTACACGCGTAGTGCTGTTCAACGGTAATTACGGTCAGCACATGGCTATTCTGGCCGGCTTTGAAGCTACACGAGGTGAAATCGTCGTCACCCTGGATGCCGATTTGCAAAATCCGCCAGAAGAAATCGGTGCCCTCGTCGATAAAATGCGTGAAGGCTATGATTATGTAGGCTCCATAAGGCGCAAACGCCAAGACTCGGCCTGGCGCACCTATGCATCCAAAGCGATGAACCGCTTCCGTGAAAAGATCACACGTATCAAGATCACTGACCAGGGCAATATGCTGCGCGCCTATGGCCGCAATGTAATTAACCTGATCAATCAGTGCAGCGAAGTGAATACCTTCGTCCCTGCACTGGCGTATACCTTTGCCCGCAAACCGACAGAAATCATCGTTGAGCATGAAGAACGTTCTGCTGGAGAATCAAAATATTCGATTTATAGCCTGATACGCCTGAATTTTGACTTGATGACCGGCTTTTCCATCATGCCCTTGCAATGGTTTTCCATGCTGGGTATGGTGCTCTCAATCTTGTCTGGTGGCCTGGTATTGTTGTTGCTGATACGCCGCTTTGTGTTGGGCGCAGAAGCTGAGGGTTTGTTCACGCTGTTTGCTATTGCATTCTTCCTGATGGGCGTCATCCTGTTTGGTATAGGTTTACTGGGTGAATATGTAGGGCGCATTTACCAGCAAGTACGCGGTCGTCCACGCTATGTGGTACAGACCATACTTGAGCAATCCACCCCGGATTTACCTGAAGTTAATTAAGAAAGCAGTGATGACTACATCAGCATCCCCTGCAACAGCAGTGGTTTTTGCCTATCACAGCGTCGGTGTGCGTTGCATCAAGACTTTGCTGGCGCGCGGCGTGGACGTCAAACTGGTCGTCAGCCATACTGACAATCCTGCAGAAACGATCTGGTTTGAATCAGTGGCCGATCTTTGTCGCGAGCAAGGGATAACTTGCATCACGCCTGATGATCCAAAATCAGTTGAGCTGAAAGAACAAGTAGCGACCATCGCGCCAGATTTCATTTTCAGCTTTTATTACCGTCACATGCTGCCGCTGGATGTATTGGCACTAGCCAAGCGCGGTGCTTATAACCTGCATGGCTCTTTGCTGCCCAAATACCGTGGTCGTGTGCCAGTCAATTGGGCAGTATTGCATGGTGAAACTGAAACTGGTGCCACCCTGCATGAAATGGCCTTGAAGCCTGATGCCGGTGACATTCTTGCTCAAGTATCAGCACCTATTTTGCCGGATGACACTGCCTACGAAGTATTTGGAAAATTGACTGTAGCAGCAGAGCAATGCCTGTGGACTGCCCTGCCAGATTTGATCGCAGGCACAGCCAAACGTCTACCTAATGATTTATCAGCCGGCAGTTACTTCGGTGGCCGCAAACCGGAAGACGGGCGTATCAACTGGCAACAAACTGCTCAGCAAGTGTATAACCTGCACAGAGCCGTTGCCCCGCCCTACCCTGGTGCGTTTACAGACCAGGCTGGCCAGCGTTTTGTTATCGGAAAAGCACGCTTATTCAAAACTGATACGGCAAATTTGCCGACAGGCTTACATGTAGTAGATAATGTCGTCCTTGGCGTGTGTGGCGATGGTCATGCACTGCATATTATTGAATTGTTAATGGATGGCAAAATCGTGGGCGCGCAGGAATTGGCGGTCATATTGAAGCAAACGGCATAAACCTTTGTTTTGCGCATCTGAACTGGCAATCAACATTTACTTTAAAAAGAATTCATTATGAAAAAAGTCCTCATACTCGGCGTGAACGGTTTTATCGGTCACCATTTGTCCAAGCGCATTCTGGAAACCACAGACTGGGAAGTGTATGGCATGGACATGCAAACCGAGCGTCTGGGCGACATGGTCAACCATCCGCGCATGCATTTCTTTGAGGGTGACATCACCATCAATAAAGAATGGGTTGAATACCATGTCAAAAAGTGCGATGTCATCCTGCCTCTGGTAGCGATCGCCACACCATCAACTTACGTCAAACAGCCTTTGCGCGTGTTCGAGCTGGACTTTGAAGCCAACCTGCCTATCGTTCGCTCCGCGGCAAAATATGGCAAGCACCTGGTGTTCCCATCCACGTCTGAAGTTTATGGCATGTGCCATGATGAAGAATTTGATCCCGAAGAATCTGAACTGATTTGCGGCCCTATCAATAAACCACGCTGGATTTATTCTTGCGCCAAACAATTAATGGACCGAGTAATCTGGGGTTATGGCATGGAAGGCCTGAACTTCACCCTGTTCCGTCCATTCAACTGGATCGGTGCTGGTCTGGACAATATCCACACACCTAAAGAAGGCAGCTCACGCGTCGTGACCCAATTCTTTGGTCATATCGTCCGTGGTGAAAACATTTCCCTGGTCGATGGCGGCGCGCAAAAACGTGCGTTCACCTATATCGACGACGGTATTGATGCCCTGATGCGCATTATTGATAACAAAGACGGCATAGCCAGCGGCAAGATTTACAACATCGGCAACCCGACCAATAATTTCTCCATTCGTGAACTGGCGCACATGATGCTGGATCTGGCAGCGGAATATCCAGAGTATTCTGAAACAGCCAAAAAAGTAGAGCTGACAGAAACCACTTCTGCAGCCTACTACGGTAAAGGCTATCAGGACGTACAAAACCGCGTGCCAAAAATCACCAACACCTGTGAAGAACTGGGCTGGAAGCCAGTGACGACCATGCCAGACACCATGCGCAATATTTTCGACGCTTACCGCAGCCAGGTAGCCGAAGCACGCGCCTTGATGGACTAATTACTGGACTACATGCCTACCATCGTTCTCAAGATCGACGTCGATACCTATCGCGGAACTAAAGAAGGCGTACCGAATCTGGTGCGCATTCTTAAAAAACACAATGCAGGCGCAACTTTCCTGTTTTCTTTGGGCAAGGACCACACAGGCTGGGCCTTGCGCAGGGCATTTCGCCCTGGCTTTTTCCAAAAAGTATCGCGTACATCGGTACTGGAACATTATGGTTTCAAAACCCTGATGTATGGCGTGTTCTTGCCTGCACCTGATATAGGTAGCTGTACGACCGAAATGCAGGCAGTGCGTGATGCCGGTTTTGAGTGCGGCATCCATACCTGGGACCACGTAGTCTGGCAAGACAATGTGCGCGTCCGCGATCTGGACTGGACCCGCAAGCAAATGCAGCAGGCCCATCAACGCTTCCAGCAAATCTTTGGCGCAACACCAAAAACCCATGGTGCGGCTGGCTGGCAAATGAATGATCATGCTTTTGCCCAGCTTGACCAGTTCGGCATGCAATACGCTTCTGACGGGCGCGCCATGCTCAATGAAGATGGTAGCCTGGCCAATGTAGATGCAGGCCCTTATCGCCTGCAAGTGGGCAATACGGTCATGTCTTGCATACAAATGCCGACTACCCTGCCGACTCTGGATGAGTTGCTGGGACGCGACATCGCTGGCAATGTCATTAGTGAGTCAAATATCGCTGCCAATATACTGAAACTGACTGCAAATCCAAAAGATCATGTGTTTACCTTACATGCAGAGCTTGAAGGACAAAAACTCGCCCCCATATTCGAGGAATTGCTGACAGGCTGGCACAAGCAAGGTTATCGTTGTATTTCCATGGCGGACTACTATGTGTCCATCAAGAACAGTAACTTACCGACACGTCCATTGTCATGGGCAAGCTTGCCAGGTCGTTCCGGAGAGCTGGTCGCCCTGATCTAGTCCGTCAGCAACATTTCTCCACCCCTAACCAAGGAGATGAAAGTGGCTGAGACCCCTTCCGCACTGCACTGCCAGGTACCAGAATTTTCCGCCGTCATGACTGGCGACAAAGCGTTTCAATTAAGTGATCATGTTGGTAAAAATATTATTATTTATTTTTATCCAAAAGACAATACCCCAGGCTGCACGACGGAAAGCATCGCCTTCCGTGATTTGCATCCACAATTCCAACAAGCCAATACCAAGGTTTTTGGTATCAGCCGTGACAGTTTGCGCTCTCACGAGGGCTTTAAAAGTAAATTAGACCTGCCTTTCGAACTGATTTCTGACCCTGATGAAACTTTGTGCCTGTTGTTCAATGTCATGAAAATGAAGAACATGTATGGCAAACAGGTGCGCGGCATAGAGCGCAGCACATTTGTGATTGACGGCAATGGTAAATTAGTGAAAGAATGGCGTGGAGTTAAAGTAGCAGGACACGTAGATGAAGTACTCGAATTTGTGAGCGCCCAAACTTAATTGAACTCTCCAGAATTACTCTTGATAAAAGCCGTGAAAGACACTGCCAGCAGCGATGCTGGTATGTCCTTAGCGGCTTTTAACTTTTCAGCTCTCACTTTTTGATTGAGGTTTTCATGCCATTGCCAAAAATGCCGACCAAGCCAGCAGCACTGCTTTCACCCAAGGATTATCCGAAGGCAGAAAAAGGCAAACCAGCCAAAACAATAAAATCCGCAACGCCAGAAAAAATCAAAGCCATTGATGTCGCCCCGGCACCACAAAGGAAGAAAATCGCAACTGTTCCAGCAGTAGTCAGCAGACCTGTCGAAGAAAAAACGACACCAGCAGTCATCGCCAAAGCTTTGCCTGTCGTTGCCGCAAGCAAGGCCAAGACTCATGACAGCCGCGTCAAGTCAGGCACCAGCCGTGCCGCGGACAAATCCGGCACCACCAAGCTGTTTGTACTCGACACCAATGTCTTGATGCATGATCCTTCATCCTTGTTCCGTTTTGAAGAACATGATGTCTACCTGCCCATGATCACCCTGGAAGAACTGGATGATCATAAGAAAGGCATGTCCGAGGTCGCCCGTAATGCACGTCAGGTATCGCGTTCACTGGATGCCCTGGTAGGTGATATCGATCATCACGATATAGAAAAAGGTATCCTGTTATCCAAACTGGGTAACAAGGACGCTAAAGGTCACCTGTACTTCCAGACCAAGCTGCAAAGCGCTGACCTGCCAGTCGGCCTGCCTAAGGGCAAGGCAGATAATCAGATACTTGGCGTGGTCCGTGCACTGGAAACAGAAATGCCTGGCCGCCCTGTAGTACTGGTGTCGAAAGACATCAATATGCGCATCAAGGCACGCGCCATGGGCTTGCCTGCAGAAGACTATTTCAATGACCACGTGCTGGAAGATTCAGATCTTTTGTATTCAGGTATCGTGCAATTACCCGATGACTTCTGGAACAAGCATGGCAAGGGTATAGAAACCTGGCAAGAAAACCGCAATGGCCTGAGCACGACTTTCTATCGCATTACTGGCCCGGTCATCCCTTCCCTGCTGGTGAACCAGTTTGTCTATCTCGAACCCAAGAATGGCGAAGCATCTTTCTATGGTCAGGTCAGACAAATCAATGGCAAAACTGCGGTACTGCAAACCTTGCGTGATTATGGCCATATCAAGCATAGCGTCTGGGGTATCACCTCACGCAATCGCGAGCAGAATTTTGCATTGAATCTGTTGATGGATCCTGAATGCGACTTTGTTACTCTGCTGGGTCAGGCTGGCACTGGCAAGACCTTGCTGGCCCTGGCTGCTGGCCTGGCGCAAGTGCTGGAAACCAAAACCTATAATGAAATCATCGTCACGCGCGTTACTGTGCCGGTCGGTGAAGACATAGGTTTCTTGCCAGGTACAGAGGAAGAAAAAATGTCGCCTTGGATGGGTGCATTTGACGACAACCTGGAAGTACTCAACAAGTCCGACAATGATGCCGGTGACTGGGGTC
>JAZJXP010000066.1:10950-36395 GCA_040390835.1 Pseudomonadota bacterium | reverse complement strand
ACAAAACGCGCATCGTCGGACAATAGCCACAGTACGGCGTCAGCTACATCTTCCGGCTGGCCTATGCGTTGCAAAGGTGTTTGCTTCTCGAACGGTAATGCAGATGTTCTGGATGCCAGTACGCCACTGGCCATCGGCGTGGCGATGATGCCGGGGCTGACGTTGTTGATGCGGATTTGCAGGGGGCCGACTTCGACTGCGACTGTGCGTGTCAGGGCATCAAGTGCGGCTTTGCCTGCGGCATAAGCGGACAGGCCGGGCATGGCACCATGGGCGGTCCAGGAAGAGGTGTTGACGATGGCACCGCCAACACCGGCTTCCTGCATGGCGGCGATTTCATGCTTCAAGCAGGCAAAGACACCGCGCAGGTTGGTCGCCATGACAGCATCGAAATCAGCCAGACTGGTGTCCTGAAAGGGCTGGAAGCCACCGAGGATGCCGGCGTTATTCCAGGCCATGTGCAAGCCACCAAAGGTAGAAATGGTTTTTTGCACCAGCGTCTGGACTTGTTCTGCATCAGAGACATCGGCGGGTATCGCCAAGGCAACACCGCCGGCTGCCTTGATTTCATCGGCAACCAGATTAATTTCTGCAGCACGGCGGCCAGCGATGACGACATTGGCTCCTTCACGGCCAAAGCGCAGGGCGGCGGCTTTGCCCATGCCGGTTCCTCCACCTGTGATCAGGACGGTACGGTTGGCAAAACGGGAGGCAAGTGTTGTGATAGTCATGGTATAGCTCCAAAAAAGGTGTGTGGAAATCGCTGTTTGTTTGCCAGCGATTGGCTGCAAACGAGGCTCTATTCTTATTTGAAACTAAAATGAGATAAATGAGTCTATGATTGATACATCTATAATCAGGAGTGTTGAATGGATTTGCTGGACAGCATGAGGGTCTATGTCCTTGCCGTGGAAAAAGGCAGTCTGAGCGCTGCGGCTATGGCTAGCGGGATTTCGGCAACCATGGCAGGCAATCATTTGCGCATGCTGGAAAAACGCCTGGGCATGCAATTACTGCAAAGGACCACCCGGCGTCAGCACCTGACAGCTTTTGGTGAGGATTACTATGCGCGTTGCAAGGAAATCCTCAGGCTGGTGTCTGAAACCGACAAGCAGGCGCAAAACCTGCAACTGGCTCCGGCGGGCAAGCTGCGCATCACTGCGCCAGTTACTTTCGGCACAGAAGCTTTGATGCCAGCATTGTCGGAATATCTGGAACGCTATCCTGAAGTCAGCGTTGATGTGGCCTTGTGCGACCGTGTCGTGGATCTGGTAGAGGAAGGGTTTGAAGCAGCGATAAGGATAGGTCAATTGCCCGATTCTGCCTTGATCGCCAAATCACTGAACCCTTACCGATTGATGATTTGCGCCTCACCTGATTATCTGGCGCGCAAAGGCACACCATGCAAACCTGAAGATTTGACACAACATGAGTGTCTGTCATTCAGCCCCGCAGCTATTACCAATTGGCGCTTGCAAGACGAGGATGGCATTTACCGTATTCCTGTCTCTGGTCGTTTGCAAGTCAATCACGGACAGGCTTTGCGGGTCGCTGCCTTGCATGGCATGGGCATCATCTTGCAGCCAGCAATACTGTTGCAGGCAGATGTGAAGGCCGGGCTTTTGGTGCAATTATTTCCCGGCTATGAATTGCCCAGTCGTGCGCTGAGCGTGGTTTATCTGCAGGACAGATACCGCACGCCCAAGCTGCGCAGTTTTGTGGATTTCATGGTGGAGAAATTTGGCTGATCTCCATTAGGCAATGTCATGAAATCAGACTTTGCCGATTTTCTTTTGCATGATGATCGCCCCACCAAATTCCGGATTCAGCTCATACGGCGCAAAGCCTTCTGCACGATACAGATTTTGTGCACGGGTATTGCCCTCCAATACTTCCAGCGTCATCTTGCAATAACCCAGTTGTTCGGACAGTGCAGTCAGGTGCTGCATCATTTTATTGCCTATGCCCTGGCCACGAAAATCAGAGTGCACTGCAAAGTCGTGGATGTTCAACAGGGACTTGCAGGCGAAGGTAGAAAAGCCCTCTATGCAAATCGCAAAACCGGCAGCCTGCTCATTCACATAAGCGAGGATGGCACGCACAGTATTGCGTTTTTTTAGTTCCGTGATGAGATTGGCTTGTGCATAATCAGACAGGGCTTCACCACCACCCATGGGATCCAACGCATACATATTGAGCATGCTGACGAGGTCCTTGGCATGTTGTGGATTATTGACGTCGACATTAAGGATAACCAGCATAGCTTTTACACTCTCAAAAATTCTTCTTTATATCCCAGCCAGCGCTCCAGGTGGGCTGCAACGGTAACTGGGTCATTTTTTAATAATTCATCGGCCAGATTGCGCGCCTTGTCTACCAGCCATTGATCGGTTTCCAGATTGGCAAAGCGTAACATGGCTTCGCCGGATTGACGTGCACCGAGGAATTCACCCGGGCCGCGCAATTCCAGATCCTTGCGGGCAATTTCAAAACCATCATTACTCTCGCGCATGGTGGCCAGTCTTTGTTTGGCAGTGCCGCCCAGCGGACCCTGGTAAAGCAGCAGGCAAACGCTGGCCGCTGCACCACGACCTACGCGTCCACGCAACTGATGTAATTGCGAGAGGCCAAAACGCTCTGCATGTTCTATCACCATCAGGCTGGCATTCGGTACATCCACGCCAACCTCAATCACCGTGGTAGCTACCAGCACCTGGCTTTCATTGCGGATGAAGGCTTCCATCGTGGCGTGCTTTTCTACCGGTTTCAGGCGGCCATGCACCAGACCTACATTCAGTTCCGGCAGGGCGGCTGCCAGCATGGCATGGGTGTCGGTGGCGGTTTGCAGTTGCAGGGTTTCTGATTCTTCTATCAGCGGGCATACCCAGTAAACTTGCTTGCCTTCCTGCCCTGCGGCCTGCACACGGGCGATGACTTCATCGCGACGGTTTTGGTCGATGACGCGGGTGACGATAGGTGTACGACCCGGTGGAAGTTCATCAATGACGGACACTTCCAGATCAGCGTAGTAGGTCATCGCCAGTGTGCGCGGTATGGGTGTGGCCGACATCATCAACTGATGCGGTACCTTGCCAGCCTCGGACTTGTTGGCCAGGTTCAATCGCTGGCTGACGCCAAAGCGATGTTGTTCATCGACGATGACCAGCCCCAGTTTCTTGAATTGCACACTATCTTGTATTAATGCGTGGGTGCCTATCACCAGTTGTGCTTCACCGGAAGTGATCAGGGCATTAGCGGCATCCTTTTCTTTTTTCTTCAGGCTGCCAGTCAGCCAGGCGGTTTTGACGCCGAGAGGTTCCAGCCACGCAGCGATTTTCCTGAAATGCTGTTCCGCCAGAATTTCTGTCGGTGCCATCAGCGCTGCCTGAAAACCATTGTCTATGGCTTGTGCGGCAGCCAGCGCAGCAACGATGGTTTTGCCGCTGCCTACGTCACCCTGCAACAGACGCTGCATGGGGAAGGCTTCACGCAGATCATCACGTATCTCGGCCAGCACTTTTTCTTGTGCTTTGGTCAGGGAAAATGGCAGGTTCAGCAAGAAGGCGTTGCTGAGTTCACCCACCAGTGGCAGGGCATTCGCACCTTTGCTACGGCGGGTGATTTGTGCGCGCTTCAATGACAATTGTTGGGCCAGCAGCTCATCGAATTTCATGCGTTCCCAGGCTGGGTGTTCGCGCTCTATCAAGCTGTGTTGATCGACATCTGGTGGCGGGTTGTGCAGAGTGCGTATGCTGCTTTCAAAGTCTTGCAAATGCAGGTCAGCCAAGCGCGCGGGGGACAAGGTATCGCGCCAGTTGACGCGTGTCATGGCATTGGCAATTGCCTTGCGTAATAAAGCTTGGGGCACGCCTTCGCCAGATGGATATACAGGCGTCAGCGCAGTCGGCAAAGGTGCACCTTCATTGACGATCTTGTAGTGAGGATGCACCATCTCTGCGCCAAAGAAACCATGGCGTAATTCACCACGTGCGCGCACCCGTACGCCAACGGCCATTTGCTTGGTCTGGTTGCCATAAAAATTCAGGAAGCGCAGTACGACCTGGCCGCTATCATCCGCAATCGTCACGACCAACTGGCGGCGCGGGCGGTACTGGATATCGCATTCTGTGACCACACCTTCAACTTGCACACTACTGCCACCACGGAAAGAAGCATCGCGCATACTGACGATTTCAGTTTCATCTTCATAGCGCATGGGCAGGTGCAAGACAAAATCCATGTCCTTGCGCAAGCCTAACTTGGCGAGTTTTTCACTGGCCTTGGCTGCAGTGGTGCTTGCGTTGGCGGGGGCTTTGGTTTTTTTTACAGGTTTTTTGGGGCCGGATTCAGGCGGTGCATAGTTGCCAGCCATAGCTGCATCAGCTTGTGTATTTTTCAACTCTGCACTTGCACTTTGGTCTTCAGCGGCCATGGGGTGTAAAATGGTGGGTTTTGCTGTTAGCTTATTTTCTTAGCTTACTATTGTCTCAGGACAGGTAAAAAATGATTGCTCTGGTATTTTAAAGCGTACTCATTGCTGTTATGTATAGCCTGCAAGCTTCTTGCTTTGCATTCTACTGATTTTTTATACAGTGCGCAGCAGCTTTTTATCTATTTTCCCTGATTACCCTGAATTTTGTCGAATTTTTGCATGCGCTACGCCCTAAGTGATTTTGATTTTGAACTGCCTGAAGTCCTGATTGCGCAAACTCCTTTGCCCGATCGTACCGCTTCGCGCCTCCTGCATGTAGATGGTGATCAATTGATAGACCGGCATTTTGCCGACATCATTGATCAGCTGTCGGCTGGTGATTTGCTGGTTTTTAATGATACCCGCGTACTCAAGGCGCGCTTCTTTGGTGTCAAGGAAAGCGGTGGCAAGATACAGATGCTGGTAGAGCGCGTGCTGTCGAATAATGACAAGGAACGCAGCGTGCTGGCGCAGATGCGTGCTTCCAAGTCGCCACTGCCGGGCAGCAAAATCCGCCTGGCCGACAGTTTCGATGTCATCGTCGGTGAGCGTGTCGGTGAATTTTTTACCCTGTATTTCCCGTCGGATATCTTCACGCTGCTGGAAACCTATGGCCGCCTGCCTTTGCCGCCGTATATAGAACATGATGCAGATGACTTTGACGAACAGCGTTACCAGACCGTGTATAACCGCGTGCCGGGTGCGGTAGCGGCACCAACTGCTGGCCTGCATTTTGACGAGGCGCTGTTGCAGCGTTGCCAGGATAAAGGCATCAGACTCGCCTATGTGACCCTGCATGTTGGGGCTGGCACTTTCCAGCCTGTGCGTACCGAAAACCTGGCAGATCACCAGATGCATAGCGAATGGTATACCGTGCCGGATGAGACTGTGGCAGCAGTGCAGGTCACCAAAACCGCTGGCGGCAAAGTGGTCGCTGTCGGTACCACCAGCATGCGCGCACTTGAATCTGCTTCACAAACGGGCAGCTTGCAGGCTGGTAGCGATGACACCCGTCTGTTCATCACGCCAGGCTATGTATTCAAAACCGTGGACAGGCTTATCACCAATTTCCACTTACCAAAATCCACTTTGATGATGCTGGTATCGGCATTTGCCGGGTATGATCGCGTCCGCGCTGCTTATGCATATGCAATTGCTCAACAATATCGTTTTTTCAGCTATGGCGATGCCATGCTGCTGACCAATTCCTCCGGGGAAAACCATGCTTGAATTTACACTGATTAAAAAAGATAAAACTACTGCTGCACGTCGTGGCCGTGTCAAAGTCAACCATGGTGAAATCGAAACGCCTATTTTCATGCCGGTGGGTACTTATGGATCGGTCAAGGCGATGTCACCGCTGGAGTTGAAAGAGATAGATGCTCACATCATCCTCGGCAATACCTTCCATCTGTGGCTGCGCCCGGGCATGGATGTGATCAACAAATTTGGTGGCCTGCATGACTTCATGGGTTGGGATAAACCTATCCTGACAGACTCTGGTGGCTTCCAGGTATTTTCACTGGGTGCAATGCGCAAGATCACCGAAGAGGGCGTCAAATTTTCTTCGCCTATCAATGGTGAGCGTCTGTTTTTGTCGCCAGAGATTTCCATGCAAATCCAGCGTTCCCTGAATTCTGACATCGTCATGCAGTTTGATGAATGCACGCCTTATGAAATCGATGGCAGGCCAGCGACGACGGAAGAAGCTGGCAAATCCATGCGCATGTCCTTGCGCTGGGCCAAGCGTTCCATTGATGAATTCAACCAGGGTGAAAACCCGAATGCCTTGTTCGGCATCGTCCAGGGCGGCATGTTTGAACACCTGCGCGATGAATCCCTGGCTGGTTTGAATGAACTGAATTTCCACGGCATTGCCATCGGTGGCCTGTCGGTAGGTGAACCCAAGGAAGACATGATGCGCGTTTTGGCGCATGTCGGCCCCAAACTGCCGGAAAACAAACCGCATTACCTCATGGGCGTAGGTACGCCAGAAGACCTGGTGGCTGGCGTTGCCAATGGCATAGACATGTTTGACTGCGTCATGCCTACCCGCAATGCGCGCAATGGCTGGATCTTTACCCGCTTTGGCGATATCAAGATCAAGAACGCCCGTTACAAGGAAGAAAAAGAGCCGCTGGATGCGACTTGCGAATGTTATGCCTGCAAGAACTTTTCACGTGCTTATCTGCATCATTTACACCGCACTGGCGAAATCCTGGGTGCTCGTTTGAATACGATTCACAATCTGCATTACTACCTGGACTTGATGAAAAACATCCGTAAAGCACTCGACGATGAGCGCTTCCCTGAGTTTGTCCAGCAATTCCACGCTGACCGGGCGCGTGGTGTTTAAGCTGGTGTCTTATTTAATACGGTAAATAATGACGGACTGATCAGTAATACGAATTATATTCAGGCCGCTTGCAGGCAAAATGGCGCTCTCGTCCGAGTGGACAAATGAATACTAGAGGTCTGATATGAATTATCATCCTGTCATTATTGCCGGCGGCGGCATTTCTGGTCTGTATTGCGCCTGGCGTCTGGCACTGGCCGGGCAAAAAGTCGTGGTGCTGGAAGCCTCATCTGACCGCTGGGGTGGTCGCATAGAGACTGAAGACCTGGACGGTTTCATCGCTGAATGGGGTCCGATGCGTTTCGAGCCTACCCTGCAACCGCGCTTCGATAAATTGTGCCGTGACCTCGGCGTCAAGCTGACTGAGTTCAGCGGCCCCGAAGGTGAAGAAGTCAATGCACCTACCTATGATTTGCCCGCGGAAGAACTGGGTCTCAATTCCCTGCAATTGCTCAAGCGCGGCATCATGCTGGTCATGGGGCAAGACCCGCAAGACCAGGCCTGGATAGATGCCCAGACCGAAGCTGATTACCAGCGCATGCGCAAACATGCACAACTCAATGGTCAGCCACTTTGGAGCATGGGTTTTTGGAACGCCATGTCTGCCGAGGGCGCGCTGAGCCATCTGGCACTGACCAAGCTGCGCGATACCGGCACCTTCTACCACATGATCCCGGAAAACCTGAATGCGATAGAGTGGATCATCTGGTGGCTGCGCGCCCTGAAAACCGTAGGCCAGCAACTGGCCAGCGTGGATGGCGGCACGGCAAAACTGACCGAGAGTCTGATGGCCAAATTGCGCGGCCTTAGCAATGTCACCCTGGCTGGTGGTCATATGCTGACCAGTTTCAAGCAAATCGCCATGGGCCAGCCCAGGCTGGAGCTGGATGTACATACCAAGAACGGCAATATACAGTTGCAAACCGACAGGCTGATCCTGGCCTTGCCAAGAATGCCGTTGGTGAAACTGGCGTCCTGCCTGCCTGAACATGTCTCTTCACAGCTTGATGCGGTGAATGGTTTCCCGATGTTGAAACTGTTTTTCGTCACAGATTCACCGTGGTGGGATTATTCTCAGCGCCCGCAACAATATGCGAGTTGCCTGCCTACCCGTGAAATTCATTATTTCCGCCGCCCGCAAGGACAGGACAAGGATGGACACGGCATGGTCTTGCTGTACATGGACCGCCCGTCGACAGAATTCTGGAAGCACTATGTCATGGAAACCGACAAGCATGACCGCGCCGAGATCGACCAGAACGTCAAGATCGTCGATGCCTTCTCCCTGTTCGTCGCGCGCGATGTCAAACGCCTCGTTGATATCAAACGTTCTGGCCTGAAACTGACTGATCAGGCCCAGCATATGTTTGAAGAAAAGTCACTGGAAGACACCCGTGACTTTATCAAGGATTCCATCGTTACCTACGGCATACGCGACTGGGCCAGGGCACCTTATGGCGCCGCCAACCATGGCTGGCAACCGGGTGTGCGCTCATGGAAGGTCATGGATGTTTTCAAGGCTTTTGACTTTGGCAGCGGTGCCAAGAATATCCATATCGTTGGCGAGGCATATTCCGATTACCAGGGTTTTGTCGAGGGTGCTTTGAATACCTCGGAACTGGCGCTGGCGACCATACGTTCAAACTAAACCAGGCAATACCAACAGGCAAGGCAGCAAGTGCAAGTTTGCTGCCTTTTTTCTTTTGGTTTTTACCGCATCTGTAAATGGAAGAGAGATTGTCACATACCAAAGTATTATTTGCCGAATGCAATAATGACAATCGAAAAGAAGCTTGTTACACTCTCTGCAGGTCGTCATGACCGAAGCCAAAATGGCAAGCATGTAGCTTAAATGGAGAAAGTTTGTGAGTAAAAGTATAAAACTGATCGCGGTAGTAGTGGTTCTGGCGGTGGCATATCCTGCTGCAGCCTGGTACACCGGAAAAAGTGTAGAAGCCAAGCTGGCAGAGTCGAGCATGAATCAGGCTAAATCTTCTCCTTATGTCAAAGTCGTCAAGCAGGATTATCAACGCGGGATTTTCTCTTCCGTGCAAGATACGACGCTGGAACTGAACTTCCCCGGCATGAAAAAAGCGGATTTCCCTTTACCTGGTGCGGCAGAGGAGCCAGCTACAGATAATCCTGTTGCTGCAGACGCGCCAGCGGCAGACCCTGCGGTACCAGCGCCAGAGAAGGCATCCAAGCCCATACAGATACACTTTATCAATCACATCCAGCATGGCCCTTTGCCTGCGTTCCGTGGATATGGCGCAGCGCTGATCAAGACAGAACTGGTGCTGGATGCAGAAAGCAAGGCACAACTTGCCAAGCTGTTTGGTACAAGCAATCCGCTTGAAATCACTTCGCGCCTGAATTATGGCGGTAGTGGCCGTGTCAGTATTTCCAGCCCGGCATTCAATACCGTCATGGAAAAAGATAAAGAAAAAGTGACGTGGCAGGGCTTGAGTCTGGAAATCGGCTTTGAAAAAGATTACAAGGCATTTAATGTTGTGATGAGTGCCCCCGGTTTGACCGTCGATGGGCTGGAAGGTCAATCATTCAAACTGGGCGCGGTCAGCCTCAAAGGTGAAGTGACACAAGCCTATCCAGGCACCAATCTGTATCTGGGCAAGACCGATACCACGATTGCCAATGTTAGCTATACGGATATAGTCGACGCCAAGAAAAGCTTTAACCTGGATCAGCTCAAGCTCAGCACTGATGCCACTATGAAAGATGAATTAATGGATTTGATGGCCAGATTTGGCGTCGCCAAGTTCAGCTTTGATCAGCAAGAGTTCAGCGATTTCCATTATGACTATGGTGTCAAACGTGTCCATGGACCTGCTCTGGCTAAAATTTCCACTGCCTATACAAACGCTGCCAGCGCAGCTGGCGACCCGGAAAAAATGGCCGCCTTGAAAGCCGTGTGGGAAGAAGTCGCACCCGTGGTTTTGCAAAAAGAACCAGAACTGGTGCTGGAGCGCCTGAGCGTCATGACAGTTGATGGTGAGGCAAAACTCTCAGGCTTGGCCAAGATTGTTGGCGCAACAGCGGCAGATGCAAGCAATCCCATGATGTTGCTGCCAAAATTGCAAAGTAATCTGGATGTGGTCGTGACAGAGGCACTGCTGGCCAAGCTGAGTGGTGCGAGGCAAAAAGATCCGGAAATGCAAAAAGCAGCACTGGATGCCATGAATCAACAAATCCAGGCTTTCGAAGGGCAAGGTTTTATCACCCGTAATGGCAAGTTATTGAGTTCCAAGATCGAATGGAAGCAGGGGCGTCTGACTGTCAACGGTAAGCCATTCAGTCGTTAAGAATTCTTGTCCATGCATTAAGTCTGGCAATTAAGCCAGACAAAATAGTAAGATGCAGGCAATCATCGGGTACACCGGTGATTGCCTGTTTTTTTTGTAAGCACAGCTTTCTTTGCAGATATCCTGACAATTTCCAGCAATTCGCATGGGCGATGCTAAAATACAGAGCTTTGCCGATTGAAAAATAGGCATTTGGTGCTACATACGAAGAATTGAGCAAGAATTGCGGCAATTTCTATCCAGTTTTTAGCCAAGAAATTAGTATTTCATTATTAAAATGACAGGAGTCTGAACGTGTTTATTTCCAATGCTTACGCACAAGCAGCCGCTGGCGGCGATCTCCAGAGTAATCTGATGAGTATGTGGCCTTTGCTCCTGATGGTAGCAGTCATGTATTTCCTGATGATACGTCCTCAGATGAAGCGTCAGAAAGAGCAAAGAACAATGATGGATGCTCTGGCAAAAAATGATGAAGTGGTCACGGCAGGCGGTATTCTGGGTAAAGTGACCAAGGTGACTGATGCCTATATCACGATAGAAATCGCCAATGGCACAGAAGTCGTTGTCCAGAAAATGTCCATCACCATGATGCTGCCCAAGGGCACGATTAAAGCGATTTAATCAGCAAAACACGGCAACGCAGTCCAAAATAATCTGGGCTGCGTTGTGCTTTTTTAGCTTCCAATTATTTTTCCCATTATGAATCGCTATCCACTCTGGAAGTACATACTGATTCTGATCGCCCTGGTGTTCGGTGCTATTTATACCGTGCCTAATTTCTTTGGCGAATCACCTGCAGTACAAGTCAGTAGCGCGAAAGCCACTGTCAAAGTCGAATCTGATATGACCAGCCGCGTTGAAAAAGCGCTGCAGCAGGCTGGCCTGAAAAGCAAGGATATCTTCTACGAAAATAACGGCGTTCAAGGTACAGTACGCGCCCGTTTTGAAGATGTGGATACTCAGTTCAAAGCCAAGTCTGCTCTGGAAAAAGCTTTGAATGCTGATCCTGCAGACCCTACTTATACGCTGGCTTTCAATCTCTTGTCGAATACACCGAAATGGTTGCAGAGTTTACATGCCCTGCCTATGTATCTGGGTCTGGATTTGCGCGGCGGTGTGCACTTCCTCATGCAAGTCGATACCAAGGCTGTCATGACCAAGCGCATGCAAGGTCTGTTGTCGAGTGTGCGTAGCAATTTGCGTGAAAAAGAAGTGCGTCATGCAGGTCTGAGTCGCGAAGGCGATCAGATCAAAGTGAAATTCCGTGATGCAGAAGAGCGCACCAAGGCCAAGAATGTATTGATTTCACAGATGGCTGATGTAGATTTGCTGGATACCACCGGTAGTGATGGCGCTGATTTTGGTTTGCAAATCAGCTTGAAGCCAAAGGCACTGAAAGAAGTTATTTCAGAAGGTATCAAACAGAATATTACGGCCTTGTCCAAGCGCGTGAATGAACTGGGTGTTGCTGAACCTATTATTCAACAACAAGGTGCTGACCGTATTGTGGTGCAATTGCCAGGTGTGCAAGACGTAGCGCGCGCCAAGAGCATCATCAACCGTCTGGCGACACTGGAAGTCCGTTTGCTCGATGAAAGTGTTATTGGTGCAGTCGATGCAAATACTGCTGTGCCTTACGGTTCAGAGAAATTCATCTCTAACCGTGGTGAGTACCTGATACTGACTAAAGAACCTGTCATTACCGGTGACGATATCACCAATGCCACCTCCAGTTTTGATCAGCATCAGCAACCTGCAGTCAGTGTTGACCTGAATGGTGATGGTGGTAAAAAAATGGGTAATGCGACCAGTTCACGCATAGGTAAGCGCATGGCTATCGTCCTGTTTGAAAAAGGCAAGGGCGAAGTCTTGATTGCACCTACCATCAATGATGAATTGCGCAATCGCTTCATCATTACCGGCATGGGTTCTTCCTCTGCTGCCGGTGACCTGGCACTGTTGTTGCGCGCAGGTTCATTAGCTGCGCCTATGGAAATTATCGAAGAACGCACGATAGGCCCGCAACTGGGTGTAGAAAACATCAAGCAGGGCCGCAACTCCACCTTGTATGGTTTTGCTGCCATTGCCGTCTTTATGATGGCTTACTACCTGATGTTTGGTTTCTTTAGCGTGCTGGCCCTGTCTTTCAACTTGCTGTTGTTGGTGGCGATTTTGTCACTGATGCAAGCAACGCTGACCTTACCTGGTATTGCTGCGATTGCTTTGGCACTGGGTATGGCGATTGATGCCAACGTGCTTATTAATGAACGTATCCGTGAAGAATTGCGTGCTGGTAAAGCGCCGCAAAAAGCCATAGAAGAAGGGTTTGATCACGCCTGGGCAACAATTCTCGATTCCAACGTGACGACCTTGATTGTTGGTCTGGCATTGCTGGTATTCGGTTCTGGTGCGATACGCGGTTTTGCCGTGGTTCATTGCCTGGGTATTGTGACGTCGATTTTCTCTTCAGTGTTTGTATCGCGCGGTGTGGTCAATCTCTGGTATGGAAGAAAGAAAAAACTCGCGTCCATTTCTATTGGACAAATCTGGAAACCAACAGAAAACGCCTTGAAGTAAGCGCCGGAAAAACAAGAATACAGGAATTCATTATGGAATTATTCCGCATTAAAAAAGACATTCCTTTCATGCGCCATGCGCTGATTTTCAATGTCATTTCTGCTCTGACCTTTGTTGCAGCCGTGTTTTTCCTGCTGCACAAGGGTTTGCATTTCTCAGTCGAATTTACTGGCGGCACGGTCATGGAAGTGACCTACAACAAGGCCGCCAATGTCGATGCTATACGCCATACAGTAGAAAAACTGGGCTTCACTGACTCACCAGTGCAACCTTTTGGCAAGGCGCAGGATGTAGTCATACGTCTGCCTGAAACCAAAAAAGACGCCAAGATCAGTCCAGCTGATGCGGTGTTCGAGGGCCTTTGCAAAGCTGAGAATGGTACTCTGACAAAAGTTGCTCCAAGCGCAGACAGTGGCAGCACGGCCGAGAAGCAGGTTTGCCAGGACGCAGCAAAAAATGAGCTGGTCAAATTACAGCGGGTTGAACTGGTTGGTGCGCAAGTAGGTGATGAACTGGCACATGATGGTTTGATGGCATTGCTGTTTGTGGTTCTGGGTGTGATGCTGTATCTGGCAATACGTTTTGAATGGAAATTTGCGGTTGCGGCGATTGTCGCCAACTTGCATGACGTCATCATCATCCTGGGTTTCTTTGCTTTCTTTGAATGGGAATTCAACTTGTCGGTACTGGCAGCAGTGCTGGCGGTGCTGGGTTACTCGGTGAATGAGTCTGTGGTTATTTTTGATCGTATCCGTGAAAATTTCCGCAAGCAGCGCAAAATGTCTGTGACTGAAGTCATCGACAATGCGATTACCAGCACGATCTCACGTACCATCATCACTCATGGCTGTACCCAGTTGATGGTGTTGTCGATGTTGTTGATTGGCGGCCCGACTTTACATTATTTTGCAGTTGCACTGACGATAGGTATTTGCTTTGGTATTTACTCTTCGGTTTTCGTGGCGGCTGCGATTGCCATGTGGCTGGGTGTCAAGCGTGAAGACCTGATCAAGCCCGTCAAAGAAAAAGATGATACGGATGGTGCAGTCGTATAAATGTTTTAAGCGTGTTGGCGTGTTGTTTAAACGTTTTGTTTAAACGCCTTGTTTAAATATATGCAATTGTGTCTCTTCCATGTAACGGAAGGTATCTAAAATGAAAGCCAGCCTGTGTGCTGGCTTTTTCTTTGTTAGCATTCCAGTCTGAACTTTTTGATGTTGAACAGAGTCTCAGGGGCGGTTGCAAATGAAGTGAAGATGATTTATTGATCAAGCCGGTGGACGTAGCCGGTCACGTTATGCAAATGCCTGTTGGGCACCCCCTCTGCACTGGATAAAAATAATATGAGCAAATTCAAAACCCTGATTATCGTTGTTGCTCTGGCCGCCATTGGTGGCGCAGCCTACACTTACTTTAAACCATCTGATAAAATTGCAGGTGAAGGCGCTTCGACAAAAGGTGGCAGTGGTAATGGTGCTGCCGGTGCTGGCGCGGCGCAAAATCGCCCCGTCAGCGTCTCTACCATCATTGCGCAAAAGCGTGACTATGATGTCAGGATTACTGCGAATGGCGTTGTTTCAGCATTGAACAGCGTGGACATCCGTCCGCAAGTGAGCAGCACTATTGCCAAAGTGCATATCAAGGAAGGTCAGTTTGTCAAAACTGGTGATGTTTTGTTCACATTGGATAGCCGTGCTGACGAAGTCAATCTGGCAAAAGCCCAGGCACAACTTGATAAAGATCTGGCAACGCAGGCAGACTATCAGCGCCAGCTGGTACGCAGCAAGGATCTGGTCAGCAAGAAATTTGTCGCACAAAGTGCTGCCGATACCAGCCAGACCCAGGTCGATACACAGCAAGCCGTGATTGCCTCGGACAAGGCTGCAGTAAATGCCGCCCGTGTTGCGCTCAGTTATAACCGCATTGTTGCACCGTCGGCAGGCCGTACTGGCATTATCAGTGTTTTTCCTGGTTCGTTGGTACAACCTGCAACTGCAACCCCACTGGTCACAATTACCCAGATGGACCCGGTCGCGATTTCCTTCCCGCTGCCACAGCGCAATTTGCCCGATGCGCTGGAAAGCATGAGGCGCAGCGACAGTTATGTCATGGCCAATTTGCCGGACACGACCATCAAGTTCAAGGGTAAATTGCAGTTCGTTGACAATGCCGTGGATGCTGCATCCGGCACCATCAAGGTCAAGGCCGTATTTGATAATAAAGAATTGAAACTCTGGCCTGGTGCCTATGCCAATCTCGAACTCAGCGTACAGACTTTGAAAGATGTGGTCGTGGTTCCGCAAGATGCCGTTATCGTTGGCCCGCGCGGTAGCTCAGTGTATGTTGTCGATGCGGAAGGCAAGGCAGTCATGAAGCCAGTAGTCGTCACGAATAGTTTTGGTAACGATGCTGTTGTGACTGGCATAGATGCAGGTGCCAAAGTTGTGTTGGATGGCAAGCAAAATCTGCGTCCGGGTGCAACTGTCAAGGAACGCAATGGCGATGGCAAAGAAGGCAAGAGTGACAAGGCTGACAAGGCTGACAAGGGAGGTAAGGGAGGAGCAGGCAAGCCCGATGCTTCTGCCAGCGCTGCGTCTTCAGCCAGCTCCTCATCCGCAACTGCCGTACCTGCAACTGTAGCGCCAGCAACTGTGGTACCAGCAACTTCCGCAGCCTCCGCAGCGAGCGCATCATGAATTTGTCAGAATTATTCATACGCCGTCCAGTGATGACGGTATTGCTTAATCTGTCCATCGTCGTGGCAGGTATTCTGGCTTATCGTTATATTCCGATTGCCGCCTTGCCCAGCTATAACACGCCCGTTATCAGCGTGAATGCCAACTTGCCGGGTGCCAGTCCTGAGACCATGGCGACTTCGGTGGCCCTGCCACTGGAAAAACAATTTGCCACCATACCTGGCTTATCGATTATCAGTTCCAGCAACACCCTGGGTTCTACTTCGCTGACACTGGAATTTGACCAGAACCGCAATGTTGATGCCGCCGCCGTGGATGTGCAAGCTGCGCTGCTGCGCGCACAGCGCTCCTTGCCCGTCGACATGACATCGCCACCATCGTATCGCAAGGTTAATCCTGCAGATGCACCGGTGCTGTTCATTGCCCTGACATCGCCATCACTGAGTTTGTCTGAATTGACCAGTTATGCCGAGCATCTGATCTCGCCTAGTTTGTCGACATTGGAAGGTGTGGCGCAGGTGAATATTTTTGGTATCAAACGTTATGCCGTGCGCATACGCGTCATGCCAGATGCCTTGCAGGCGCGCAATCTGACGCTGGATGAATTGTCTGCGTCCATCCGCACTTCGAATGCGAATACGCCGGTTGGTACGCTGGACGGTGATAAGCAAACACTGACCTTGTTGGCCAATAAGCAAATGCAAAGTGCTGCGGAATTTGCCAATCTGGTTGTCAGTAATAAAGGTGGGCAAGTCGTGCGTCTGCGCGAAGTTGCGACAGTTGAAGACAGCTACGAGCAAGTCAAGACCAACGCCAATTTTAATGGCGAAAGTTCGATTACCCTGGCGATACAAAGACAGACTGATGCAAATACCGTCAAGGTCGTTGATTCCATCAGGGCAGCCTTGCCAGGCTTCAAGTCGCAATTGCCCGCTTCTGTCAAAATGAATCTGGTGAATGACAGGTCTATCTCGATTCGTGATGCCTTGCATGATGTGAACCTTACTTTGTTGCTGACGATCTTTTTGGTCGTCATTGTCATTTTCCTGTTCTTGCGCCGTATGGTGGCGACCATCATTCCTACGCTGTCACTGCCAGTGTCTCTGATCGGTGCCATCGCACTGTTGTGGGGCTTTGGTTACACGCTGGATAATGTCTCGCTGCTGGGTTTGACGCTGGCGGTGGGCCTGGTGGTTGATGATGCCATCGTCATGCTGGAAAACATCATGCGCCATGTAGAAAATGGCGAGCCGCCTTTCAAGGCGGCGCTGCAGGGTTCACGTGAAGTGGGCTTTACCATCATCTCGATTTCCACTTCGCTGGTGGCGGTGTTTATCCCCATCTTTTTCATGCCTGGCGTCATCGGCCAGTTATTCCATGAGTTTGCTGTGATCGTCAGTCTGGCGATTGTTGCTTCAGCCTTTGTCTCGCTGACGCTGGTGCCTATGCTGGCCAGCCGCTTTTTAAAGAGCGAACATGAACTGAAAGAACCGCCAAAAGCAGTGGCTGCCATGTTGCATGTTTTTGAAAGCAGTTTCAATGCGTCTTTGCGCAGCTATACCCGTGGCCTTGACATGGCATTGCGGCACCGCAAGCTGGTGTTGCTGATCGCTCTCGCGACATTTGCTGCAACCGCTTATCTGTTCAATGTCATACCCAAAGGCTTTTTTCCGCAAGAAGACATAGGCCAGATCAATGTCTCGACCGAGGCGGCAGAAGAAACTTCCTTCCCGGCCATGGTGAAACTGCAGGACAGAGTCGCCAAAATCATACGCGATGATCCGAATGTGGCAACTGCAACTTCCTTCAATGGTGGCAGTGGTTCGCAAAATACTGGCCGCATGTTCGTCAATCTGAAGCCGCGCGGTGAACGCAAACCCATGAAGGACGTAGTCGATAATTTGCGCAAGAAGCTCAATGAAGTGCCGGGCATTTCTGTCTTTCTGCGCCCGACCCAGAACTTGCAATTGGGCGGACGTCCCAGCAAGAGTCAGTATCAATACATCTTGCAAAGTGTGGAGGCTGGCTCTTTGAGTGAGTGGGCCATCAAGCTGCAAGAAAAACTGCGCAGTGACCCTGGCTTCAAGGATGTTACGACTGATTCACAACTGAAAGGCCTGCAGGCCAGCATTGATATCGACCGTGACCGTGCCAATGCCCTGGGCGTGACCATGGACAGCATACGTTCTGCCCTGTACAGCGCTTTTGGTGAACGCCAGATATCGACCATGTACACCAATGTCGATAGCTATCAAGTCATCATGGAAGTTGAAGCAGATGCCAAGAAAGATGAAAGCGCCATCAATGGGATTTATGTCCGCGGTAACACCGGCACCCTGGTGCCTTTGTCCAGTATCGCTACCGTCAAGCGTACGGTAGGGCCGACTGCCATTAATCACGTAGGGCAATTGCAGGCGGTGACGGTATCCTTTAACCTGGCACCAGGTACGGCTTTAGGTGAAGCGACGAATCGCATAGAAAAATACCGCGATGAAATCAAATTGCCAGCCTCCATTATTACTACTTATGGTGGTGATGCGGCGGTGTTCAAGGACTCACAATCAGGCCAGATTATCCTGATCGTTGCCGCCTTGCTGGTCATCTATGTCTTGCTGGGTGTGCTGTATGAAAGCTATATACACCCGATCACCATTCTGGCCGGTTTGCCTTCTGCAGCTGTCGGTGCTTTGCTGACCTTGCAAATGTTTGGCGAAGACCTGACCCTGATTGCGACCATCGGTATTTTGCTCTTGATCGGTATCGTCAAGAAAAACGCCATCATGATGATAGACTTTGCGCTCGATGCGCAAAGGCATCACAACATGACACCGCCAGAAGCGATACGCGAAGCCTGTATACAACGTTTCCGCCCCATCATGATGACCACGCTGGCAGCCTTGGTAGGTGCCTTGCCGATTGCCATGGGCCTGGGAGCTGGTGCAGAATTACGTCAGCCTCTGGGGCTGGCAGTGGTTGGTGGCCTGATTTTTTCACAGGCGATTACCTTGTTCATTACACCTGTGATTTATCTGGCACTTGACCGCTTCAGCGGTAAAGGACCTATCATCGGTGATACGCTGGAAGTGAAGTAAATTTGACTTAATCCGCAATAGAATTTGCCTGCGGATTGAAAGGGGCGGACGAATTAATTACAGTCGTCTTCCTGCAAATGCTGCCTGAGTTTGAGTAAGCTGGTTTCCAGATTCAGGTAGTCATCTTCAGTGTAGGTTTTGAAGCGCTGTTTGCCAGACTGTACTACCTTGGGAAAGATGTCATCAAAAGTGGTCTCACCAACTGGTGTCAGTTTGACGAACAACTGGCGTCTGTCATCATTGCCGCGTTCACGCTGTATCAAACCTTTTTGCTCCAGCCTGTCGAGCACGCCTGTCAGTGTGCCCTTGGTGATCAGGGTTTTTTCGCCAAGCTCCTTGCAAGTCATGCCGGGTGTATTGCCCAGAGTGGCGATGATATCGAATTGAGAATGTGTAAAACCAAGCTTGCGCACATTCCTGGCAGAAGCCTGTTCAAATAATTGCATGCACTCCGACAGTAATCGTATGCTGCGCAGGTAACGTTCACCCATAAGATAGTTTGTGAGGATTATGGTGTGATACGCAGAGCGCATCACACCAGGGACGGCAATTAATTCAACAATTAATCGGCCTTGATCGCTTCTACCTGGATAGCCAGTTTTACTTCTGGTGCAAAACGTGGTGTACCGTAGTTCAGGCCAAAGTCTGTGCGTTTGAATTCTGCTGTGGCATCTGCACCGCAAGCTTCTTTCTTGAACATAGGATGCTGGATACACTTGAATTTATTGATAGTCAGTGTGACTGGCTTGGTCACACCCAGCATGGTCAATTCACCGATAACTGCAACTGGAGTATCACCATCAAATTTGATGGACGTACCTTTGTAAGTCGCTGTAGGAAATTGCGCAACATTGAACAAGTCTTTGGACTTGGCATGTTCATTCATTTTTTCATGACCAAAGTCGATGGATGTGGCATCGATAGTGATGTCAACGCTACCTGTTTTGGCTGCACGATCCAGCACGATTTTGCCCGAAGTTTTATTGAACTTGCCGCGCCATACAGAAATGCCCATATGGTCAGCTTCAAAGCTTGGATAAGTGTGGTTGGATTCGATAGTGTATGTTTGGGCAAATGCTGGTGCAGTGCTGATCAACAGGGCGGCGGCGATAAGTTTGGCGATTTTCATGTATGACTCCTGAATGGCGAAAATTTGTTTGCTTAAAAAGGTTTAGTGGTACTGAGTATTACGGGTTTGTTACTACGTGAAACTTGATCTGTACTTCATCGGCGACCATGCCGGTATCTTTCCATTCGCCTTCACCGATATTGAAGGTGAGACGCTTGATAGGCAGGCTGCCATCAAAAACCTGGTTATTGCCTTCTTTCTTGACACTTAAAGGGAAACTGACATCCACGGTTTTACCCTTGATGCTGAGCTTGCCGGTGACATCCAGTTTGCCTGCAGCGCCGGCTTTCATGGAAGTCGACACAAAGCTGGCTTTAGGGAAGGCAGCGGCGTTAAACCATTCCTTCTTCAAGACTTCCTTGTTGTACTCGGCATCGCCAAGGTCAAAGCTGGCGACGTCAATGTCTACCGTCGCTTTGGAAGCTTCTGGTTTGGTGCTGTCATAGTCGATGCTGGCGTTAAACTTTTTGAACTTGGCATCAACTGGTACATTCATTTGCTTAAAAACAATGTTGACCGCACTTTTGGCATTGTCGACTTTGACGATGGCGGCAATCGCCGGACTGGCAATCAGCACTGCAACTGCAGCAGAGGCAGCGATTTTTTTCATGGAATATTCAGACATGGGGTACCTGTGTAAAAAGAATTAACGACCTGGACGCATGCGTTGCATGAGACCGTCTTTGTCAAAAAATTGATGTTTCAGTGCTGCAGCAACATGGAGTAGGACCAGAACAAACATGACTTTGTTTAATATTTCATGCAATTCTTTTAAAGTTTCCTTGATTTCCGGGTTAGGACCCATTAATACTGGTAATTCGAACATTCCCAGATAGACTACCGGATAGCCTGCCGCCAGCGTGTAGAAATAGCCAGACAAGGGCACGCCAAACATCAGCACATATAGCAAGATGTGCGTGCCATTGGCGATTTGCGTCTGGATTTTACCCATACTGGCAGGGTAAGGTGGTGCCTTGCTTAACAGACGGGAGATGAGGCGCAGTGCGACAAATCCCAGTACAGTAACGCCTAGCCACTTGTGGTACGAAAAATATTGCAATTTTGTCGGGCTGAATTTCATATCAACCATGATGTTGCCCAGGATGAAGGCGATAATAATCAGCAAGGCTATAAGCCAGTGCAACACTATGCTGAAATTGGAATATCGTTGAGTGGCTGCCATGCTGGCTCCTCTGATGAAAGAGATAATTAGTTCGAAGTAGAACTAATATAGCAAAAAAAAAGAAAGTCTGCTGAGAGCCGCCAAATTTTTAAGCGATAATGTGTAAGCAGCTGCTACAGACTGCTTTTGGCGTTGTGGCTTGCAGCTATACTTTGGCCCGGGATCTTCTCGCAATTTGCCATAAAAAGGTTTTTCCCCTGCCATTAGGGCATTCATTTATCATTGGCCTACTTGCCAATTCATCATATCAATAATGAAACCAGAAATTCCAGAAAAACTCTTAGGGAAGATATTAGTTGACCCTGCCAAAAACGTACTCGGCAATGTGGCCGGTGCCGTCAGTGAAACCACGGGTTTGCTGGATCAAAGCGGGCCATTGAAGCCAGGTACTGGCCTTGCCAGCGGTGTGCTGGCATTGACGCTAGCTTTCCTTTGCTTGCTGGGCGTGATTGCTTTTCACTTCCCGCAGTATCTGACCACGCCTGAATTGCGCAAAAACTATTCGCCTGATGTGATACGCCATATTCTGTTCGCGGCCCTGGTGCTCTCCGGCGTGATCAGTTTATTGAACATACTGTTTAATCGCCGGCGCGGTTTGAATGCGGTAGCGGCAGTCCTGGTCATTGGGGCCGTGGCTTTTGGCGGATCACATGTGCCGGTGGCAGATTTCCCTGATCACACCCCGTATATCGGCCTGGACTGGTTCATCCTTGATTTGCTGGGTTCCACCATCATTTTCGTCGTCATAGAAAAAATCTTCCCGCTGTATAAGGGGCAGTTGATTTTTCGCCGCGAATGGCAGACCGATATGGTGCATTTCGCCGTCAATCACTTCATCGTCGGCCTGGCCTTGTTGACAGTCAACTTCGCCATCCACCGCCTGTTTGGCTGGATGGCGCATGACAGTGTGCGTGACTTTGTGCAGTCTATCTGGTTCTTCCCGCAATTACTGCTGTGTATCCTGGCTGCTGACATGGTGCAGTACTGGACGCACCGCGCCTATCATGAGATTCCATTCCTGTGGCGCTTCCACGCCGTCCATCATTCAGCCAAAACCATGGACTGGCTGGCCGGTTCGCGCCAGCACATCCTTGAATTGATCTGCACCCGCGTAGGCGTGCTGGGTGCTTTGTATGTTTTGGGTTTTGACAAGACCGTCATGGATGTCTACATCATCGTGGTCGGCTTCCAGGCAGTATTCAATCATGCCAATGTGCATTTACCCTGGGGGCCAGTCAAGTATCTGATCGTTACGCCAGATTTTCATCACTGGCATCATTCATCAGATGATGTGGCGATCGACAGAAACTATGCCGCCCATTACGCCTTCCTCGATCATTTGTTTGGTACAGCGATCAAAGGGCAAAAAGGCTTCCCTGAGAAATATGGCGTGCAGGGTGACTATATGCCGGATGGTTTCGTGAAACAGCTGATGTTCCCGTTCCGTTCACAGAAGTAAGCCCGCATAAGTAAGTTCGCAGAAGTAACAATGAAAACAAAACAGGCAGATCAAATGATCTGCCTGTTTTGTTTAGTACTGCTAAAACCAGTTTTTAAAATCTTGCTTAAATCGCTTTCGCCAGTTTCGCTGCAATACCAGTGTAGTTCGCCGGTGTCATTGCCAGCAGCAAATCCTTGGCTTCGCGCGGGATCGCCAGGCCTTCGACAAACTCTTGTAAAGCTTCTTTGGTGATGCCTTTGCCACGTGTCAGCTCTTTCAATTGTTCGTAGGCGTTTTCAACCGCATAACGACGCATCACGGTTTGTACCGGTTCTGCCAATACTTCCCAGGTTGCATTCAGGTCCGCAGCCAGGCGTTCAGGATTGGTTTCCAGTTTGTTGAGGCCGCGCAAGCAACTGTCATAGGCCAGCAGGGTATAGCCAAATGCCACACCGATATTGCGCAAGACTGTGGAATCAGTCAGGTCACGCTGCCAGCGTGACACCGGCAATTTTTCTGAGAGATGGCGCAGCAGCGAATTAGCCAGGCCCAGATTGCCTTCTGAATTTTCAAAGTCGATAGGATTGACTTTATGCGGCATCGTGGATGAACCGATTTCACCCGCCTTGGTTTTTTGCTTGAAATAGCCGACTGAGATATAGCCCCAGATGTCGCGGTTCAAATCCAGCAAAATAGTATTGACACGGGCGAAGGCATCAAACATTTCAGCCATGTAATCATGCGGCTCGATTTGTATGGTGTAAGGGTTGTAAGTCAGGCCCAGACGTTGCTCAATGACGTTCTTGGAAAAATGTTCCCAGTCATAGCCAGGGTAAGCCGACAAATGCGCATTGTAATTGCCGACTGCGCCATTCATCTTGCCGAGGATTTCGACTTGCTCTATGCGCTTGATGGCGCGTTGCAGGCGGGCGACGACATTGGCCATTTCCTTGCCCAGGGTAGTCGGGCTGGCAGCCTGACCATGGGTACGTGACAGCATGGGGACGTCAGCATTCACATGCGCGAGGTCTGTCAGTCTGGCGATCAGATTGCGCAAGGCGGGCAACATCACATCATTGCGGGCAGTCTTTAGCATCATGCCATGCGAGGTGTTGTTGATATCTTCTGAGGTACAGGCAAAGTGGATGAATTCGCTGGCGGCAACCAGCTCAGGTACATCCTTGACTTGCTCTTTCAACCAATACTCTACGGCTTTTACGTCGTGATTGGTGACGGCTTCGATTTCCTTGATGCGCTGGGCATCGGCTTCAGAAAATTCAGCGACGATTTTGTCCAGCAAGGCATAGCCATCTTGAGAAAAAGCCTTGATTTCATCGAAACCGGCTTGTGACAAAGCTTGCAGCCAGGATACTTCAACTTTAACGCGGTGATGCATGAAGCCAGCTTCAGACAAAGTGCTGCGCAAAGCGTCAACCTTGCTTGCATAACGACCGTCGAGCGGGGAGAGGGCAGAGAGTGAGGATAGGGACATGATGGACTATAGAGATGGAATGACAGAAAGCCTTGCGCAAAAAACAACAAAAGTGTAGATTTTGCAAATGGTAAAGATTTGGCAAAAATTTACAATTGTTGTGCAAATACAGTTTTTTTTGCACCGAATACGCGATTTTACCATTTGAATGCGTTCAAATTATAGAATCGTAGCGATGTTGCTGCACCGCACGTCATCCCTTCAGGCATGGGTTTACAGGCGGGCGATGCTATAATCCGCGCTAAACCTACTACCAGATTCCTATGAAACTCATTGGCTCCATCACTAGTCCTTTTGTAAGAAAAGTCCGCGTTGTCATGGCGGAGAAGAAACTTGATTACGTTTTTGTGCAAGAAAACGTGTGGGCAGCAGATACCACGATACAGCAATCAAATCCCCTCGGGAAAGTGCCCTGTCTTTTGATGGAAGACGGCGGTGCCATGTTTGATTCGCGTGTCATCGTAGAATATATCGATACCCTGACACCAGTTGGCAAGCTGATCCCGGCCCAAGGCCGAGAACGTGTTGAAGTCAAATGCTGGGAAGCCCTGGCAGACGGCATCATGGATGCAGCGATACTGGTGCGCCTGGAAAAAACCTTGCGCCCGGCTGAGCAGCAAAGCCAGGATTGGATAGACAGGCAAATGAGCAAGGTGCACGCTGGTTTGAAATCCATGTCCAGTGGCCTGGGCGATACGCCATTCTGTACAGGCACGCATTTGACGCTGGCAGATATCAGCGTGGGTTGTTCCCTCGGCTGGTTGAGCTTCCGCTTCCCGGAAATAGACTGGCGTGGCGACTACCCTAATCTCGCCAAATTATTTGATAAATTGTCGGAACGTGCTTCTTTCAAAGACACAGTGCCTCAATAAACACAATAAGCCGTGCTGAAACACAAAAGGGATAGAGCATAAGCTCCATCCCTTTTTGTTGTTCTATCGCGTCAGCAAACTGACAGTGATTACTTCAAATTATTCTTCTGTAGACATTTGCGATTGTAAATAATTCTGGATACCAATTTTCTCTATCAATTCCAATTGGGTTTCCAGCCAGTCTATATGTTCTTCAGTATCTTCCAAAATAACCTGGAACAGATCGCGTGAGACATAATCACCCGCTGCTTCACAAGTGGCGACACCTTCCTTGACTGTCTTTTGAGCGGCAACTTCCAGCTTCAAGTCGCATCCCAGCATTTCCACAGTGTCTTCACCTATCATCAGCTTGTGCAGGGCTTGCAGATTTGGCAGACCACCCAGCATGAGGATGCGGTCGATGAGTTTGTCAGCATGCTTCATCTCGCCGATAGACTCTTCATATTCTTTCTTGGCTATTTTTTCAAAGCCCCAATGCTTGTACATGCGTGCATGCAAAAAATACTGGTTAATCGCACTCAATTCATTGGTGAGTTGTGCGTTAAGCAGTTTGATGACTTTCGCGTCGCCTTTCATGGCTTTCCTTCCTGTGTCTATTGATACTGTTGAAGATGTAATTGCTGATGAGCTTATGCTTACAGGCGTTTATCACATCATAGAGCATTCAGTGGCAGTTGCAAAATGAAGATGATCTGCATCACTGAATTCAGTGCGTTAGTGAGATAGTACTTTTAAATTTGACAGAGATAGGTGAAGCGCAATTACTCTCATTTAGTTTTCTATAATTTTAAAAGAGGTAAAACTTTTCAGTGCCTT
>JAZJXP010000066.1:0-10940 GCA_040390835.1 Pseudomonadota bacterium | reverse complement strand
AGTGCCTTACCGTTAGTTTGCGTTAAATTTATAATCCGGCATTCGCATCTAATTCTGACTCACTGTTTGCTTACTTGTTGAATTGGGTAATTTGTAGGCCTTAAAATTTCAGTTCCTTCAGATACGGTTGTTTTTTTAAGCTGCTTTGGTAGTCATATTGCTTGGACGAAAACCAGATTTTATTTATCGCTAATGTCGTCGTGAAAGGTTTGACCGCAGCCTTTACCGCCTGTATGTCCCTTGAGAATAAATATGAATGAGTTTCGGAATAAATATAATTTACTTACTGGCGCGTATTCGGATGCTCGAAAAAAACTATACGCTTCGTTGCGCGATGAGTCTTCGATTGAGGAATTACTTGCTTATGGCGAGGAAGTCATGGCGTCTGAACCGGGGGTTGCTTTGCGATTTTCGGAAGAGTATTGGAGCTAGACCCTAAGAACGTTACTGCGTTGGTTTATTCAGCTCTTTGTTATTGGTTATCTGGCGATGATGCTGGTTTCAAAAAATTACGTGACCGAGCTTTGAAGCTTGCACCTGGCGATCCAAGAGTGCTGGACTTGGTCGATCGCTGACCCTGGTTTTTCTGTCTTACACGACTGCCCTGCCTTGGGGATACGCATCGGTTGACGATAATGACAACAGTGTTATACTGCGATGCTAAGTTGGCAACGCTTTTAAAGTGCTGCCAATCTGCCTGAAAATATTGTTCGCTCTTGATTTGTATGCCCGGAACTCTCCGTTTGCCAATCATCTGAAAGGACCTGATAGTGCAATCCCGTACCATTGCTTCGTCATCTTCCCATCCTCCAAACGCAGAGTTGGCAAAGCATCGCCGTATCAATACCCTCTGTATAGTCTTTGCTTCGGTGCTACTTACTTTGCTGACGACTTCTTGCGCGCAAAGCCATGATGCACAGGCAAATGGAAATAGTTCTTCGGGTACTGCCTCTTCCTCAACTTCTATTGCAAACAAGAAACCTATGGAAACCACTAATCAAAACGTATCGCCAGAAGTTCCGCAAATGACTGCGGAGGAAATCAGTAAGCGCATGCTCGACCTGATTGGCAAGATCAAGACAGCAGAAGATTTTTCTGCCAAGAATCTGCAGATTGCGACGGGCCTGAAAGTTTATTTTGATCCAGTAAATTCCAGGGAATACGGGGCTGGAGCAAAAATTACCGATACCTGGTTCTTTAATATTACCGTGATCTCAGGCAGCAAAGACGGCGTGCGTAGCCGTTTGCTATTCTCGTTCGACGACCAAACCCATAGTCACGCGGATATGACTCCGATTTGCAAAGTCGATTTTGACGCCTATACAAAACGGCTGAATGAACTCGGCTTTCAACGGCAACCTGTTTATGGCGAACACGGTCGCCTCAGTTATTGGAACTTCTCACGTGATGAAATTGTGATTCAAATAGACATTCGTGGAGAAAGCAAAGAAAAGCCTAATCACGAGTGCGTCTCTATGATTACCATTAACGCTTAAGACGGATATCATATGACCGAACCGAGCGACAAGCCCAGCGTGGCGCCAAGCACTGCCGAAAAAAAACTGGATAAAATTCTCGACGATTTTGGCAATGCCAACAAAACCGCGAATAACAACCCGGGCGAGGACTTGCGTAAGGTCCTCGACGCCTCGCCCGATTTGAAGAAGCGTATCCTCGACTCGGTCGATAAAGGATATTTAAGCAAATTTCAGGCGCTTCCTCCCAACTCTGGTACAGGTGGTTCGTATGACCCGAGCGCAAAAGCCATCAATGTACCGATGGACGCACTCAAAGGTGCCAGCACCAATCCACGCGATAAGGCCGAGTTGATTTTTGTGATGGGGCATGAGATCCAGCATTCATTCAATGCCGCCGCAACCAGGAAGATAACGCAGGATTTCCTTGATGGCACCACGACACTGGCTAAGAGCAAGGCATCACCACACGACTATACCAAGTTGACTGAAGACTTTATCCAGTCATCTCGCAAAGACGAGGCCTCCGCGCATATCGGCGGCTTCAATGCGACTGTTTCGCAAGCCAGAAAAGATAATCCCAGCGCAACGCTCAAGGATATCTACAATACCTCCCCGGGCCGGATGCAGGATTTCATCGACGTGACCGGCATTCGGCCGAATCTCAGTTACGCGATGAAGCCAGGCCTGACGGCCGATGCAGACATGACCATGTCCTTCTCGAAGGAAAATGTCGCTGCTATGGGCAAGTATTACTTTGATAAACCAGGGAACGTTTCTCGTCTCGGGTCGAATCACAATCTCGATTACACCAACTTCTACGGTAGTTGGGCGGCCAATGTTGTGGGTAACAATGAAAAAGCGTATCAGGATTATTATCACAAGACTGACAAGAAATACGTCGCCCCTGAAGTACAGTTCGATATGAAACGGCTGGGTTTGCAGCAAGACCTGATCAACCAGAATGTAAAATTTTCCGACAACAAAGCCTTCCCGTATGTCGATATCAGCGATGGCAAGAAAAAGTCTGCAACATTCGATCCGAACGCCCATCCCAACCCAGCTACTCCGGTAAGTCCTGTCACGAGCCATGCACTGGCGAGAGATTCAAAGTCCGACACTATGGATGGGCTAACAGCTCCGGTGAATTCATCCAAGGCTGAGTCGCCTGCGAAAAGCCGCCCCGACATGCTGATGGGTGACGACACGCCATCGAATCGCCTGCTTGGGAGAGTACCCGAATCGCTTAGAGCCGGCCAACCCAAACCGGGCTGAACGCGAGGATTCATGCAGAGTCGCAAATGGCCCACAAGAGCGACTTTAGTTACGAACTGCTTGCACATTGACACGAGCAAGTTTTGCGACGGCACCTAGTGCCACGCATCGTCCATGTAGCGAAGTGTTCTGGCTTTAGCGACAAGTTGAGCTGAATATGCTGCTGGAATAAAAAAAGGTCAGATCGCGACACTTCCGCAATCTGACCTTTCCCGGGGAGGGTTCTTTATTCTTAGGTGCTCAGGGAGAAACTGATAGTGGCTGTGGCAATCACAGTCAGGGCTTTACCATCTTCCAGATAAGGCTTGAAAATCGCGCGCAATATCGCTACTTTGGCAGCTTCATCGAGACGGTTGGAGCCGGATGATTTTTGCACGTCGACTTTTTCTGCCTGACCTTTTTCATTGACCAGTACGCGCAAAGTTACTTTGCCTTCTTCACCCATGCGGCGGGACATAGGTGGGTAGTCTGCCTGAGGTGCGCGCACATATTCAACAGCACTGATTTGTTTTGGCTGGGCAGCAACCACTGGTGTCGGGTTGGCTTCTACCTTGGCTATTAGTGGTGCTGGTTGTGGGGCAGGTGGCGCTGCCTGCGTCGTGATCTGGTGTACTTCAGCCGGTATTTCCACTACTGGTGTGATATGCGGCACGACAGGTGCCGGCACTTGTACTGAAGTCAGTTTCTTTGTGGGGATAGGCTTGGGTGGTGGTTCTGCCTTGACCGCAGGGGGTTCGACAAAAGTCATCATCACTTCTTTTGGCAACATTTGCACTGCATGCGAAAGCAGGCCTTGTTCCAGCGCATAAAACAGCGCCAGGTGAGCCACGACGATGATCGCAAAAGAAAAGACGCGGGATTTGGGTGCAGTGAAATCTTGTGGGGCTGATTGTAATGTGAGTGTGGACATGGCTAAGCTCACGCAGTGACGGCGTTGGGCTGGAAGTGTAATTGTTGAATGAAATTCTGGAAGCTGGATGCACTATTGCTTTGCTCATCCAGACACTGGCGCATGACTTTGCGTGCGCAACCTGCGCATTTGCCGCAGCAAGTACCAACATCAAGTTGCTCGCGCAGTTCAGCCATCGTGCTGACGCCCATGGCGACAGCCTGATGAATTTTCTTTTCCGACACATTATTGCAAACACATACAATCATGAATTACTCCATTAATGCAGATTTTTTACCAGAAAAGGCCAACAACCAACCCAATTTGCGCAGCTTGGTTTTTTGCGCGGCCTTCTTTTCTACTAGGCTGGCCCATTGCTCGGATAACTGCTGGCAAGTGGCTTTCAGCACAGGTGCCAGATCCGGCAAATTTGCCAGCACATACAAATGTCTTTCTATGACTGATGCCAGCTTGGTACTCGCTTGCTCAGCCTCTTCCTGCGTTGCACTATTCGTGCTGTGGACCGTGTAATGCGACATCAGGTGCAACACTGCAGAAACCAGCAGTTCAGGCTGCTTGGATGTGGCAGTCAAACCCGATAATTCTTCGTTCATCAGCGTTCCACCTGGCATGTCCAGTCTCCAAGTATGATCAGCGTTTTACGCTGTCAATATCAGCTTGTTCAGCTGCGTAATGCGCAGTCGGTAAATACGACCCGCATGATCAATTTCCAATTCACGCTTTTGCTGCATCAAGTCGCCGCTCTTGATGCGCGGGACTTCTTTCAAAGCTTGAGTCGATGTTGCTGTTGTCGTTGTTGCCGTTGCGGCATTAACTAGATCAGCGTGCTGGTGTAGAGCGTTATATGTAGTCATATTTACCTTGCAAATCTAAACGATAACAATTCTTATTTAGATTATTGAATATTCAAACCTGTTTGGCAAGTGTTTTTTATTGATATTCATCAGTTCAAGGTTTACTTTTGCCTTGCACATTAAAGTGGCAAACTAAATACGCTGAAAAATTTTCTTAAAAGCAATAGCTTCGGCAAATGCTTGTCGCTTTTGTACGGAGGAGGGAATGTCGCTGAGACTAAGACTTACTCAGGCATTCCGGGATGGGAATGCCTGGGCAAGTGTTTGGAGATAACGATGTTTGAAGCGTAGGAGGCTTAAAAGCAGAAACTGTAGAGCAGAAACTATATTATTTAGCTGGATGCATACCCATAGCCTCACCCATGCAGATGGCTTTGGCCGGTGTCCAGGCTGGATTGAAATCCACAGTGCCTTTAGGAAATAGCATGACTACAGTGGAACCGAGCAAGAACCTGCCCATTTCCTCTCCCTTCTTCAAAATAATTTGCTGATCGTCGTAACGCCACTCGCGTACCTCAGCGCTGCGTGGCGGGTTGACCATACCATGCCAGGTGGTGGCCATGCTGCCCACGATGGTGGCACCTACCAGTGTCAGCACAAAGGGGCCGAAGGCAGATTCAAATACACAAACCACACGTTCGTTGCGGGCAAACAAGCCGGGTACGCCACGTGCCGTGGTTGGATTGACGGAGAATAATGCCCCCGGCACGTAGATCATGCGTGTCAGACGGCCATCGCAAGGCATATGTATACGGTGGTAGTCACGCGGGCTCAGGTACAGTGTGGCAAAGCCGCCATCTTCAAACAAGGATGCCAACTGGCTGTCGCCACCAACGAGTGCTGTGGTGCTATAGCTATGCCCCTTGGCCTGGAAAATCTGGTCTTTTTGTATGGGGCCAAACTGGCTGATGGCACCATCTACCGGGCTCAGCAAGTCGCTACTGGCCAGTGGGCGGGCATCTGCGCGCAGCGGGCGGGTGAAAAATTCATTGAAGCTGGCATAGCTGCTGATGTCGGGATTGGCAGCTTCCTGCATATTCACCTGGTACTTGCCAACAAACCAGCGTATCAGGCTGGTCGTGAACTTGCCTGCTTTTGCATTGGCAAATTTGCCGAACAGTACGGTCAGTGCCTGTTTAGGCATTAAATATTGAGGCAGGACGGCAAGACGATCGGACACAATGAGTCACTTTCAAAATGGTCAGGGAAGGGATTATAACGTTGCGAGCTTAAAAGGCTGATTTTTCTGCACTTATGCACGCACATCGTCAGAAATTGTTTCTCCTGAGCTAAGGTTTTTGCAAATGAGGGGGGCGTATGCTATCGTCAATAGAAATACTTATTATTACGTCCCCATGTCTGATGATAGCCAGCTAATTGTGATTGATCAGATCCGGATCGGGATGTTCATCAAACTCGACCTGAGTTGGTTTCAGCATTCTTTTCCGATGAACTCGTTCAAGATCACCAGCCAGCAACAAATTGATGACCTGATCGCGCTCAAGCTCAAGCACGTACGCTATATCCCGTCGAAATCTGATCCGGCAGGGGCCAAACCAGTGAATTCGCCCCAGGCTGCCTCTGTGAATTTGCCCGAGTCGGCGCCAAAACGGATATATGCCAACATCATGGACGCCAAACGCGCCCGTTTTGAAAAACTGCAAAAACAACGTGATGAAATTGCACGCTGCGAAGAAAAATTCGTGCAGGCTGCCAGTGTGGTCAAAAATATCAACCGCCTGATTTTTTCCAGACCCAAGGAAACCATCATAGAAGCTGGCAAGCTGGTCGACAGCATGTCAGAAGTTCTGCTCAGCGGTAATGATACCGTCATGCATCTGATACAGCAGACAGCGGGCAACGAGGAATTGTATTTTCATACATTGAATGTCTCGGTGCTGGCAATGATGCTGGCCAATGAAATGAAATGCAGCGATGAGATGATCAAGGAGATAGGTATTGCTGCCTTGTTTCATGATCTGGGTAAGGTGAATGTGCCTGAACACATCAGCAATAAGACCGAGCCCCTGACCCGGCCTGAGCAAAATTTCTTTGAGCTGCATCCAGAATATGGTGTGGAGGTGGGTAAAAAAGCCGGTTTGCCGCAGGTAGCACTGGATGTGATTGCCCAGCATCATGAGTTCATGGATGGTACTGGTTATCCGCATCAACTGAAAGGTGATGCGATCAGCATGCATACGCGTATTGTGACCATCGCCAATGTGTACGATAATTTGTGCAATCACAATGATCCCAAACAGTCATTGACGCCGCATGAAGCCTTGTCAACCATGTATGCACACAGGCGTACGCAGTTTGATGGGGTCATCATGGCTACCCTGGTCAAAAGCCTGGGCGTGTATCCACCCGGCACCCTGGTCAGGTTGTCCAATGAGGCAGTCGGTCTGGTCATGAATGTAAATGTGGGCAAGCCCTTGCGGCCCCGCGTGCTGGTGTATGACGCTGAGATACCCAAGGAAGACGCCATCATCCTGGATCTCGCAGAAGAGAGCAAAGAGCTATCCATCAACGCCAGCATACGACCAGGTTTATTGCCAAGGGTAATTTTCAATTACCTGAATCCGCGCAAAAGGGTCAATTATTATTTTGACTCGCAATCGAAGAAAACACAGGGCGGCCCTTTACCAGGCCAGAATTAGCAGAAATGACCGACGCCGGCATGTCACAGTCAGTATCCGTTTTGAACCATGGATTACTGCGCCATATCATCGACCATAGTCGTGAAGCGATTCTGGTGGTGGATATGCACCACATGGTACTGGTCGATGTAAACCAACTGGCTTGCATGATGCTGGCCTACGCCAGGAACGAGCTGCTGGGCCTGCCTCTGGCAAATATAGAATGCTCATTGCAGGATGTGTTCTTTTGGGAAGCCCTGCGTGCAGATGTGCATGCGGAAGGCCGGGCAGTTGCAGAAAGCGAATGGATCAACCGCCATGGGGTTTCTTTTCCGGTAGAAAAGCGCGTTTCGACTTTTATTGAAGATGGCAAAGAATTTTTTATTATCCACGCCGAAGATATTACCCACAGACGCGAACTGGTCGAAGGGCATGTGCATCTGGTGGCGCAATTGCAAAGCTCGCTGGACGCAACTGCCGAAGGTATCTTGTCAATAGACTTGAGCGGTAATGTGGTGAATATCAATCAGCGCTTTTCCTCCATGTGGCAATTGAAAGATGAATTGCTTGCCTCCAGAGATGAGGCACAAATGTTTGCCCACCTCAAAGACGCGCTGCGAGATGCAGATGGTTTTTTTGCCAGCCTGGAAAAAATCCGTGATGATCCGAACCTGGAGACAGAAGATCTGATGACCCTGAAAGACGGGCGTTATTTTATCTGCGTTTCCAAACCTGAATTCATGCGGGACCGACGGGTAGGGCGGGTGTTCAGTGTGCGTGATATTACGCAAATGAAAGAAGCCGAGTGCAGCCTGGTGGCAGCCAGGGATGCGGCAGAACAAGCCAGTAAAGAAAAATCGCGCATGCTGGAAGCACTGCTGATCAGTGAATCACGCCTGCGTCGCCTGGTCAATTCCAGCCTCATCGGCATTATGCAAGGTAATCTCAGTGGTACGCTGACAGAAGCCAATGATGTATTGCTGCAACTGGCGGGTGTGCAAAGACTGGAGTTTGCTGAACTTGGCATGTGCTGGCTGGACAGGACCACAGAAGAAAGCCACGCTGCGCATCAACATGCCATGGCAGAAATACGCCTGCATGGCCAGGCCAGGCCCTACGAAGGTGAGTTGATACGCAAGGACGGGGTACGGATTCCCGTCATGGTTGGTCTGGCGCAACTGGAGGGCTCACTGGAAGAATGGGTGGGCTTTGTGCTGGACCTGACTGAACAGCGCAAGGCTGACCGCATCAAGTCTGAATTCATCTCTGTCGTCAGCCATGAGTTGCGCACGCCTCTGACCTCAATACGGGGTGCACTGGGTTTGCTGGAAAGCGGCGTTGCCGGTGAATTGACCGCCAAGACCATGCAATTGATCAAGGTCGCACACAGAAATTGCCAGCGCCTTGGTGTTTTGGTCAATGACATTCTGGATATGGAAAAACTGGCCTCAGGCAAAATGGTCATCAATATAGAGCGCTTTGACCTGGTTGCCGTGACCAGGCAGGCAATAGAAGCCAATGCCGGTTTTGCACAAGCGCTGAATGTGCGTTACCGCATCGCTGATCATCCCGAAAACGCCTGGGCCATGGGCGACAATGTGCGTGTCATGCAGGTATTTGCCAACTTGTTGTCAAATGCAGCCAAGTTTTCGCATGCTGGCGCTGAAGTGCAAATCAGGATTACCGATATCTCAGGCATCTACAAGGTCGAGGTAGAAGACCATGGGCAAGGCATACCTGAGGCTTTCAGGGAGCAGATTTTCACGAAATTTGCCCAGGCAGATGGCACCAATACCCGGCAGCAGGGCGGCACTGGCCTGGGTTTGAATATCACCAAAACCTTTGTCGAAAAAATGGGTGGCGAAATCGGTTTTGAAACCGAAGAGGGCAAAGGCAGCATATTCTGGTTTACCCTTCTGGCCTCGGCGCACCGCCGCCACGACAGATAAGCTTGAGTTTTTGACTTTACGCCTTATCTCATATCTACACACGCATAGCCTGTTTATTGAATATCCCGGACAAGGTTTTAGCTAATTGCATGGTAGTTAAAATCTATTGGATATTTAAAATTCATAGTGATATGCTTCTTGTCGTTGTGGACATATTGTTCACCTTGTTATGTCAATCAGGAGAATTTAATGAAAACTGTAGGTCAAAAACTCGACGCATTCAAAGTTCCAGCAGCTAAGCCAGGTTTCAATCATCATGAAGAAAATGGCGTGTCCGCATTCGAGGACATTACCGAAGCTTCTTTCCCAGGCAAATGGAAAATCATTTATTTCTACCCAAAAGATTTCACATTTGTATGCCCAACTGAAATTGTTGAATTTGCCAAACTGACTAATGACTTCGCTGACCGCGATGCAATCTTGCTGGGTGGTTCTACAGATAACGAATTCTGCAAACTGGCATGGCGTCGTGAACACAAAGACCTGGACAAACTGAACCACTATGCATTCGGTGATGCTACTGGTTCTTTGGTCGACATGCTGGGTGTACGTGATGTTAACGCCGGTGTTGCACTGCGCGCGACTTTCATCGTTGATCCAGACAATGTCATCCAGCACGTTTCTGTCAATAACCTGAATGTTGGCCGTAACCCTACAGAAATCCTGCGTATTCTGGATGGTCTGCAAACTGATGAACTGTGCCCATGCAACCGTACAGTGGGCGGCGCAACTCTGTAATTCAGAGAGCCTAGCTGTAGATGTAAAATAAACCCGCTCCGGCGGGTTTTAAAACCACTTTTTGATAGGTAAATACTATGGAATTCTTGAATTTAATTAAAAGTCGTATCCCTGATTACGCCAAGGATATCCGTCTGAACATCGATGGCACCATCGCCCGCTCCAGTCTGGAAGGCAATGACGCGGTAGGCGTGGCTCTGGCAGCAGCATTTGCAGCGAAAAGCACAGTGATCATTGAAGCCATCAAATCCAGTGGCGCAATCACGCCAGAAGAAATCAATGCAGCGCTGACAGCAGCGGCTTTGATGGGTATGAATAATGTCTGGTATCCGTATGTAGAAATGGCAGACGATGCCGACCTGAAAACCCAGGCAGCCCAATTGCGCATGAATGCGTATGCCACCAATGGCGGTGTTGATAAACGCCGCTTCGAGATGTACGCCTTGTCTGCTTCCATCATCGGCAAATGCCATTTCTGCGTGAAATCGCATTTTGAGTTGTTGAAGAAGGAAGGGATGTCGGCGACGCAGTTGCGGGATGTCGGGCGTATTGCGGCAGTTGTGAATGCAGCGGCGCAGGTTATTTCTGCTGAGACTGTGTAATTAAGTTTAAGTAGCGCGCAGGTGGCTGCTGTCGTATGTTGCATCGCTTTTGGCCTCCTCCCCTTCAAGGAGATTCGTGGGAATTCGCAAAGCTCAGCTTTGTGCCACGAATTTCTATGCCGCTTGCAAGTGGCGCGGAAGGTTGGGATGAAGATGAGGTTCTTTCAATGAGCGGCGATCACAATATCGTCGCGTAGGTTGGGCTACGGGGTATCAGCCCAACACTGGGCTTATCAAGCACGTATTCGTCACTGTGAAAGCTGGAGGCCACCAAGCTGCCGCTCCAGTGGCTTTCGTTGCATTGCCGTATTTTGATTGAAACGATCGCTCTTCGTTGAACCAAGCCGGGTCTCGGCCCGGCGGCCGAAATTCTTTCTTTGCGTCGCCAAAGAAAGAATTCAAAGAAAGGCGACCCAGGCGTAGCCGCCCCTACGGGGTGCCCATTTGTGCAGTACAAAAAATGGGAAGATCCGAAACTCGCTTCCCTTGCAGGGCGCA
>JAZJXP010000065.1:0-20939 GCA_040390835.1 Pseudomonadota bacterium | reverse complement strand
ACGGTTGAAGTATGCGATGTAAAGCTTTTGGATGTCTGCTGCTGTGTTGGCCATTGCGTGTCCTGTTTAGTTATTGTTAAAGCAAAAGAAGTAATCAAATATCTGTTTGTCAATGCGCTTGTCTGTGTGCTTGTCTGTGTGCTTACCAGTGAGTGCGTCAGTGCATTTTTAGCGAGTGAAGATTAACATGGCAGTGCTTTCTTACCTGTGACGTGAATCACAATTCTTTGGTTTTTCAAGGAAATCACTCCTTAAAACAAAAACAGCCCTGAAATCAGGGCTGTTTTGCAAACTAAGAAAAATGCATTACTTAGATTACTTAGATTACTTAGTTGAGGCTTCAATTAAACATTAATGGATGATTTTATCCAGGAAGTCGCGAGCACGTTCTGAGCGAGCATTATTAAAGAATTCATCTTTAGAACAATCCTCAACAATCGCTCCCTTATCCATAAAGACAATGCGATTCGCGACTTTCTTGGCAAAGCCCATTTCATGGGTCACCACCATCATGGTCATACCCTCTTGCGCCAGGCCCACCATGACATCCAGCACTTCATTAATCATTTCCGGATCAAGTGCAGAAGTAGGCTCGTCGAACAACATGGCTATCGGGTCCATGGACAAGGCGCGGGCAATTGCTACACGTTGTTGCTGACCGCCAGACAACTGACCAGGGAACTTGTCTTTCTGGGCAATCAGGCCGACACGGTCAAGGTACTTCAAACCACGCTCGGTAGCTTCTTCCTCAGAACGCCCCAGTACTTTGACCTGGCCAATAGTCAGGTTTTGACGTATCGACAAATGCGGGAACAATTCAAAGTTCTGGAACACCATACCTATGCGTGCACGCAGTTTGGACAGATTGGTTTTAGGATCACCAACAGAAACACCTTCTACTGTGATCTCACCTTTTTGGAAAGGCTCGAGACCATTGACGGTTTTGATCAGTGTGGATTTACCCGAACCGGAAGGACCGCACACAACCACCACTTCACCCTTGGAAACTTCAGTCGTGCAGTCAGTCAGCACTTGGAACTGACCATACCATTTACTGACATTATTCAATTTTATCATTTCAAATCTCCACAATATTCTTAACGTATGATCGCTACTTTTGCCTGCAACTTCTTCACGAGCGCGGACAAGCCAAAGCACATGATGAAGTAGACAACCGCTGCGAAGGAATACATTTCCACCAGACGACCATCACGCTGTGCAACTTTGGCAGCCGAACCGAAAAAGTCAGGAATGGACAAAATAGATACCAGCGATACGTCTTGAAACAAAACGATGGTTTGCGTCAGCAATATAGGAATCATATTGCGGAAAGCCTGAGGCAACACGACATGTCCCATGGTTTGCCAGTAATTCATGCCCATCGCATAACCGGCCCATATCTGGCCACGAGGGATAGACTGTATGCCGGAACGCATGATTTCGCAGTAATAAGCGGCTTCAAACATGACAAAGGTGATCAGGCAAGAAGAAAAGGCACCCACGGCAACAGGTTCATTTGCGCCAATTATCCAGGCACCAATATAAGGCACCAGGAAGTAAAACCAGAACAGCACCAATACCAGAGGTATCGAGCGCATCAGGTTGACATAAGCGGAGGCGACCAGATTGATCAGCTTGTTGCTGGACAAACGCATCATCGCCAATAAAGTGCCGATGATGATACCGCCTGTCATTGCCAGGAAGGTCAGCTTCAGTGTAAATACCATGCCGGTCTGGAACAGGTACATCCAGGAACGCTGAATGACATCAAAATCAAAATTACCCATATTTAGTGCCCTCCACTATTGGCTGAACCAGCGGTAATGAAACCTGGTACGCGCAGTTTCTTTTCCAACAAATTCGACATCAGGATCGCAACCACAGACACGATCAGATAGATGATAGTGGCCGCACTGAAAGCCTCAAAAGTCTTAAAAGACATTTCTTGCATGGAACGCGTACTTGCCATCAGTTCTATCAAACCTATGGACAAAGCCACCGAACTGTTTTTGATGATCGCCGCTACTTCATTGATCAGTGAAGGAATGATGATGCGAAATGCCATGGGCAATAGCACATAGCGGTAAGTTTGTGGCAGCGTCAGTCCCAATGCTGTTCCAGCCATTTTCTGACCACGCGGCAAGGCATTGATACCAGTCGATACCTGCACTGCGACCCTGGCTGAAGTAAAAAAACCCAGGCTCAGGACAGCAGTAATAAATGGCGAGTTCGGCAATTGTTTGAGTGCCGTGCCCCATGCTTCAGGCAAGACCTCAGGAAAGACAAAGTACCAAAGAAACATTTGCACGATCAGTGGAATATTCCTGAATAATTCCACATAGGCATTTGCCAGCTTGACTACCCATTTATTTGGTGCTGTGCGCAGTGTTCCTATCACCAGACCCAATACCAAAGCAATCACCCAGCCCAGACCTGCCGTCGCCAGTGTCCATTTCAGACCGGCGATCAGCGACTCCAGATAGGTTCCCGTTCCATCGGGCGCAATGTCCCAAAAGATATTCCAATTCCAGTTGTAATTCATATTCTCCTCCTGTACAGCGCTTTCAATCCGCCTTGGCAAGATCGCAAGTACATTGCCTTGCAAAAGAAAACGGGAGGTGCATCCCCCCGTTTTATCGGACTACCTTGCCTTGCTATGTATTATTTTTTCTTTTTGTTCAATACGGCTTTTTGAGCCTCAGGAACAGCAGCATAAGCAGAAGGCTCACCTGAATCAGTAGGCTTGGCAGCAACTACCTTGAGTTGGTCAGACATAGGCCAGTTCAAAGCGATACCTTTCGGTGGGATAGGTTGCATAAACCATTTGTGGTAGATGCGGTTAACGTCACCAGAAGTCAGCACGTTGCCGATAGCTGTATCAACAACTTTCTTGAACGGTGCATCATCTTTGCGCAACATGATGCCGTACGGTTCTACCGACAGGGCTTCCTTGCTGATTTCATAGTCAGCCGGATTTTTTGAGTTGGATACTTGCGAAGCCAACAGAATATCATCCATCACCCATGCCACTGCACGACCTGTTTCTACCATCAGGAAAGCTTCTGCATGATCTTTGGCTGGCAAAATATTGATGCCCAGATTTTGATCTGCATTCAACTGTGTCAATTGCTTCAGGTTGGAAGTGCCAGAAGTGGATACCACGGCCTTGCCCTTCAAATCCGCAAGGGTTTTGATACCGGAAGATTTTTTCGACAAAATACGATTGGCTGTGACAAAAGTGGTAGGCGCAAATGCCACCTGTTTTTGACGCTCAACGTTATTGGTTGTAGAGCCACATTCCAGATCGATCGTGCCGTTTGCCATCAAAGGGATGCGGGTAGCAGAAGTCACTGGATTCATTTTGACGTTCAAGGAAGTCAAACCCAATTGCTTTTGCACTGCAGTCACAATTTTCAGGCACAAATCAATGGAATAACCCTGATAAGACTGCTTATCATCCAGATAGGAAAAAGGGTTGGAGGAATCACGCACACCTAAAGTGATGGTTCCTGTGTCTTTGATTTTTTTCAATGTCCCGGTTTCTTGCGCCTGTGCTACACCGGCGATCAGACCTGCACCAATCAGACCTACCAACAATTTCGAAAATTTCATACTGTCTCCAAAAAGTTAAATCAAAAAATCATGGCTTTGAGTTTAACAAAAACCCTCAGCAAATTACCGTTTTTTTCAGTCGGTTTAATACGTATTACTACTTATATGCTGCTAAAAATTTAGACAGGCAGAGCGCCCGTCAAACAATACAAACTTCATCAATTATGCCATTCGCTCAAGCCATCAAGCAAAGACAGTGCCCGCTAATCTGCAACCTTGTCTGTCGGGAAGCGAATGTTGTCACGCAACAGGAAATTCATGGGCATGTTCAGGTTTGCTCCTTTTGGGGGCACGGGCTTGCGAAACCATTTGTCATACAGCTTGGTGACTTCACCATCATTCATCAAACGGGCCATTTCACGGTCCAGCAAATTTTTAAATGTGGGATCATCCTTGCGCAGCATGATGGCATACGGTTCGGTAGACAGTGAGTCACCTACTACGACAAATTTGCTGGGGTCCTTGGCATTGGCGCGCTGTCCATACAAGAGCACATCATCGACGGTGAAAGCATCGGCCTTGCCGTTTTCCACCATGCTGAAGGATTCATTATGGTCGCTGCCTTCGAGCAATTTCAAATCCAGGCCCCTGACCTTGTCGCGGTCATTCAGCAGCTTGACGGTAGTCGTACCCTTGGAGGTAACTACTTTTTTACCCTTGAGATCAGTCCAGTTTTTAATGCCGGAATCGGCACGGACTATCATTTTTGCGGTGGCAAAAAAATGGGGAATAGTGAAAGCAACCTGTTTGCGGCGCTCGGCATTATTAGTGGTTGAACCGCATTCCATGTCCGCCTTGCCCTCGGCAATGGCGGGGATGCGGGTACTGCCAGTTACCAGCACATAGTTCACGTTGAGTTGTGGCAGCTTGAGTTCTTTTTTAATTGCATCGACCAGTTTCAAACAAATGTCCATGGAATAACCGATGGGCTTCTTATCATCATTCAGGTAAGAAAACGGAAAAGACGCTTCACGGTGCGCGATGGTCACCGTTTGCGTCTCTTTGATGCGTGTCAGGGTATCCGCGGCTAATGAAAGCGAGGAGCACAGGACTAGCGCACAGGGCAAGCCAGCCTTTACTATCCATTTCGTAACTTTCATATGATCCCCCTTTGAACTTAATTCAGGATGGTAATGATAAAGCCCAACAAAATTCAACAGAAAAATTCACATTTAACAAAATATTATTCAGTATATTTTACAATTCACTCTTGCAAAGATTTTAAAAACAAGTATGCAATTATTGTTCCATACTCATTTCTGAGCTTAGTCTGATAAAACTAAGGCTTAATGACACAGATATTTTTCAAATAACGCTACCTGAGCGTGCTGCCAATTGGCGACTTACCCAACTTACCCAATGAAACTGAAGCAAAGGCCGCAAGCGACACAAATATGGTTCATACCTGAACCATATTCGCATCGCCGCAAGACTTGAGCGCAGGTTGCATCTGCTTCACTGCTCACCTATCAGCATAGGTGATCAATAGCTTTTTTCAATTCCATATTATGGATACAAGCCACGAACTTCACGTGCCTGCAACACTCTGGAGCAACCGATAATAAATGCTGCAGTACGCAGGGAGACATTTTTGTCTTCTGTTACCTGCCATACTGAATTAAAAGCTTCCTTCATGATGCGGGTCAGACGTTGGTTGATTTCATCTTCAGACCAGAAATAGCTGGAGAAATCCTGTACCCATTCAAAATAAGACACGGTAACGCCGCCAGCATTGGCGATTACGTCTGGTACCACCAGGACACCCTTATCGCGCAAAATATCGTCTGCTTCTGGTGTAGTAGGACCATTCGCGCCTTCGAGTATGATTTTGGCGCGGATCTGGTCAGCGTTTTTCAAGGTGATTTGTTGTTCCAATGCTGCCGGGATCATAATATCGCAGTTAACCGACCAGAACTCATCATTTGGCAAAACAGCTTCTATACCTTCGAAACCAGCAACACTGCCTTTGGCTGCCACGTGATCCAGCAGTTTGTTGACATCAAAACCATTCGAATGGAAGATCGTGCCGCCATGATCTTGCACTGCAACGATCTTGGCACCGGCTTCTGCAAACAAACGGGCAGCAATACCACCCACATTACCAAAACCTTGCACGGCAATTTTGGCACCGGCAATGCTCAAGCCACGCTTGGCAGCAGCTTCGCTACCAACCACGAATACACCACGGCCAGTTGCTTCACGACGACCCAGACTACCACCGAGGGAGATAGGCTTGCCCGTGACCACACCTGTGGCAGTACGGCCTTCATTCATGGAATAGGTGTCCATCATCCATGCCATGGTTTGCTCATTGGTGTTCACGTCAGGTGCCGGGATATCTTTATCCGGGCCAATGATGATGCCGATTTCAGATGTATAACGGCGTGTCATGCGCATCAGTTCGCCGCGTGACAGTGTTTTTGGATCAACACGGATACCACCTTTGGCACCACCGTAAGGCACGTTGACAGCCGAGTTCTTGATCGTCATCCAGGCAGACAAAGCCATCACTTCTGACAACGTCACATCCTGATGGAAACGCACGCCACCTTTGCCCGGGCCACGGGAAGTATTGTGCTGTACACGATAACCTTCAAAATGGGAAATGCTGCCGTCATCACGTTCGATAGGCACGTCAACGATGAGGATACGTTTAGGGCGCTTCAGGGTTTCTACCCAGCGCGACAAATGGCCAAGGTAAGGAGTAACGCGATCAATTTGCTCAAGGTAAACTGACCAAGGACCGGTCTCAGTCGGGGTAAGATAAGACGGTATCTGGTGCGGGGTGGACATTATATGACCTCTTGAATTGGGTTTGAACTGGTTTGCAAATCTTGGAGGCCGTTGCAAAATTAACCTGGCGTTGTTGCGTCACCTTGCCGTACTAAAGTACTGTCTGCGGCGACGACGCCTAGCCATCTTAATTTTGCAACAACCTCTATTTTCAGACAGGTCTTTCACCCGCACTGAAAGCAGACGCATAGTAGTCTTTTCGCTTTGAGGTCAGCCAATGCTTTGTTTGCATGTATCTATGCATGAAATGCATAACCATGGAATTGGCCTTATGTTATGTCCTGTCTTATGTCCGGCCTTATGTCTTGCCCTGCTGCACGTTTCCCTTTCATGTTTTCAATTTGGCAAAACCCTGCGGTTGTTCAATTGCCGCGTCGATTTTTTCCAGAGGTTTTTTTGCCCTGGTTTTCTTCCACCGGCAATTGCTCAAGATATTCCCACAACCGCGAGACGATGGCCTTACCCGGTCTTTGTATCGACGGGCGTTCGCGGTACAGGCGGATTTCCATATTCACTTCCCAGGCATTGCTGCCAGCATCAGCACGGGCTAGTTGTTTCTGTTTGACTTCGCGGGTCACGGCAGACTCGGGCAAAAAAGCAATACCACGACCTTCCAGCGCCATCATTTTCAAGCCCTCTGCCATATCGGTCTCATAGCATTTTTCCAGATGCAAGGGCTGGCGTGTGTCATTCAAAATCAGGTCTACCATACGACCCAGATAGGCATTGTTGGCATAGGCCAAAAATGGCAATGGCTCTTTTTCTGTACCGGGCAACAGCAACTCCGGCACCCCATGTTTGTCACAACGGGTATAGGCACGCAGGGTTTCCGTACCCATGCTGATCATATCGTACTGGCTGCTATCGAGTAATAGCGGCTGACGAGGATGGTGATAGCACAGCAAAAGATCGCATCCACCTTCCACCAGTGTCATGACGGCATCATGCACATTCAGCGCCAGCAGCCGGCTGTTGATTTCGCCAAAGGCCTGATCCAGACTGGTCAGCCAGCGTGGTACATAGGTCAGCGACAGAGTATGCGGCACAGCGAAATCCACCGTGGTTTGCGTAGTGGTACGCTTGCCACGCAACAGTGCGCGGGCATTATTGATTTGCCCCAGCATGGCAATTGCCTGCTCGTAGAAAACTTCACCGGCATGCGTCAGGCGCGTGGGGTAGGAAGTACGATCGATCAGGTCACTGCCCAGCCAGGCTTCCAGCGATTGTATGCGACGTGAGAACGCTGGCTGCGTCACATGGCGCAGTTCGGCAGAGCGGCTGAAACTATTGGTCTCTGCAAGCGATACAAAATCTTCCAGCCACTTGGTTTCCATGTTTATGCGCTCACCAATTCAATTTCATCGGCTTCGTCATCATCTTCAGCCAGGTCTTTTTTCTTGCTTTGCTGGCGTTCCCACATGCGCGCATAGGCACCATGCAAGGCCAGTAAATCATGATGGGTACCACGTTCTATGATGTGGCCTTTATCCATCACCAGTATCTGTTGCGCATCGACGATGGTCGACAATCTGTGCGCTATCACCAGGCTGGTGCGGCTACGCGCGATATCTTTTAACTGCGCCTGTATCAATTGCTCAGCCTGAGAATCAAGCGCTGAAGTAGCTTCATCAAAAATTAAAATCGACGGATTTTTCAGCAAAGTACGGGCGATAGCCACGCGCTGCTTTTCACCACCGGATAATTTCAAGCCACGTTCACCGACCATGCTGTCATAGCCATCTGGCAGCGACTCGATAAAGTCATGGATGTAGGCAGCCTTGGCCACCGCGACAATCTCTTCTTTACTCGCCCCCGGTTTGCCATAGGCGATGTTGTATTCTATGGTGTCATTGAACAGCACCGTATCCTGCGGAACGATGCCTATCGCTGCCCGGACTGAGGATTGCGTGACGTCGCGCAAATCCTGACCATCGATGGAAATATGACCTGACTGTATGTCGTAAAAACGGAACAGCAATCGCGATAAAGTCGACTTGCCGGAACCGCTGTGGCCCACAACTGCGGTAGTCGTGCCAGGGGCGATCGTAAAGTCTACGTCAAACAAAATCTGGCGCTTTTCTTCATAGCTGAAGTTCACATGTTTGAAGCGGATTTCAGCACCGTTTTTGTGATGCACTTGCAGCGCTTGAGCACCAGCATCATCAGCCACTTCGCGGTTCTGGTCGAGCAGGGAAAACAGTCTTTCCATATCGGCCAGGCTTTGCTTGATTTCACGATACAAAACACCCAGAAAATTCAGCGGGATATACAGCTGTATCATGAAGGCATTCACCAGCACCAGGTCACCCAGACTCATGGTGCCATCAATCACACCTTGCGTTGCGCGCCACAAGATCAGGGTTACCGCAGTGGCGATGATCATGGACTGCCCGGTGTTCAGCAAAAACAGGCTGCTCTGCGATTTGACGGCGGCAGTTTCAAAGCTTTGCAAGCCCACGTCATAACGCTGTGCTTCGTATTCTTCATTACCAAAATACTTCACCGTTTCATAATTGAGCAGAGAATCGATGGCCTTGGTATGCGCCTTGGAATCGAGCTCATTCATGGTGCGGCGAAAATGCGTGCGCCATTCAGTCACGACAATGGTGAACACGATATAGGTCACCAGTGCAGTCGCAGTAATCACACTAAACCATTTATCGTAATGCGTGCCCAGATAAATCAGGACCAGTGTAATTTCCAGCAAGGTAGGGACAATGCTGAACAGGGCATAAGAAATCAGCGATGAGATCGCCCGTGTGCCGCGTTCTATATCACGCGTGACACCACCGGTTTGCCGGTTCAGGTGAAAACGCAAAGACAGGGCATGCAAGTGACGGAACACTTGCAAGGCAATCGTGCGCACAGCCCTTTGCGTGACTTTGGCAAATACGAACTCGCGCAACTCGGTAAACAAGGTCGTTGAAAGGCGCAGAGCACCATAGGCGATCAGCAAAGCCACGGGCAAGACCATGACCGTGGCAGGATGCGTTGGGCTGAGCGTCATGCTGTCGACCAGCTTTTTCAAGATCAGGGGTACGCCGACGTTGGCCAGCTTGGCAGCGACCAAAAAAGTCAGCGCCAGCAAGACCCGCCACTTGTATGCCCACAGATAGGGCAACAGGGTCTTGACTGTGGACCAGTCACCGCGCTGAGCATGATTGCTGGCCTGCGCAGTGGCAGATGGACTACGAACGGATTCATTACGTCGCATTAATGGGGTACTCGTTTGTGGGTTGAATGAGCTTGCCAGCACCATGACACCAGGGCTGGCCTGAATTGGCAATTCAACAAAATCACCTTCATGACCAGAAGGCAACAAAGAGAAAAAAACATCATGCAAAAACTGCATAAAGAAAATTATAGGCTATAAATCAAATGTCCATCGGTGACCGTGCGCAGGATAACTACACAATAGCCACTCAATAGCCACACAATAGGTGAGGCAAGAGCGGGGACGCGAGGGGTGCAGCAAAATCAGCATTGCGGACTTAGGGATCAAGCTATCGTACAATTTGTCTTTTGCCATCGCTACGAGAGTAGCGAATCCGTGGCATGTGTAGCTTGCCAACAAGGTCTTCAATATGAACAAGAATAAACTGGTGATTTTTGGCAGCAGCAATATTTTGTCTGATTTGTTTGATTGTGCACTGGCGAATGGTCTGGTGGTTTCCAGGATTGTTTTACATTTGCCCGAAGCGCCAGGCGAGCGTGATATCAGCTTGCAAGATCGCATTGCCGGATGGGCTGCCTGTGGCCCTGCGCCCCAGGTAATCGAACTGGCTGATTTCCAGCCTGCCGATGACGAGCTATATCTTCTGGGTCCAACTACACCTACCCGTAAGGTACTGGAGCAAGAAATACTGCTGCGCTATCAGCATCATGGTCTTGAATTCCATACCCTGATCCATCCACGTGCCTATGTCTCGCCGCTGGCGAAACTGTCGCCCGGTGTATTTGTCGGTGCCAATAGCGTCATCGGCCCTGGTGCGACTCTGGGTCGCCATGTGTTTGTCAATCGGAGTGTCACGATAGGGCATGACACCCATATTGGTGCTTTTTCGCGAGTACAGCCCGGCAGCAATGTCGGGGGCCTGTCGCGCATAGGCCATAGCGTCACCATCGCCATAGGCGCTACCCTGATTGAGCGCCTGCACATAGGCGATCACGCCTTCATCGGTGCAGGGGCCGTGGTGATCAGCGATATTCAAGCAGGTGCACTGATGGTGGGGAATCCGGCCAGGTTCAAGAAGTCTGTGCTGCCATCCTGAGATTAAAACGCGCCACCGCCAGTTTACAAGCAGCTTGCAGGCTGGCGGCGGCCTTATTCAAATCCAGGTATGCATCAAAATGCTGTTGCATGGCCAGGCCCGCGGTTTTTCTGGCATCGGGATCGTGCAACCACAGCATCAGGGTCTGGAAATAATCCTGCAAGTTTGCCCGCCCTGCCCGACCCAGTTTGTCGCCCCCATCTGATCCCCGCAAACTCAGGGCTGGCAAGGCCAGGGACATTGCCTCGGCCACGGCAAAACCACCACCCATCATGGGTGGATTGATATAAATATCGCTACAAGCCAGGTATTTAACGGCATCTGCACAAAATGCAATGCACTGAACCTGCCCTGCTCTTGCAGCCTGCAATGCGGATGGACTAAGGCCATTACCGCCGACGATGAGCCACATAGCATCGGGATGCTGGTTCAGCACTTGCAACATGGCCGCAGCCCAATCCCCCTTGATCCTGGCTTCACTCTCGCTGACCAGGGTGACCAGTATCAGCTTGTCTTGCGGCAGACCTAAAGAGGAGCGTGTATCTCCAGCTTTGATCTCTGGTCTTTGTACACGATAGGAATGGTAGTAAGCCTGGCTGGCTGGAAAAGCCGCCGTCCATTGCGATGCCTGCATACCATCCAGTTCCTGCTGCGCTGTCAGCCATACGTCGGCAGGCAACATGGGGGACAGTGAATTGATACCCAGACTGAGTACCGGGCGTGCCGGATAAGTCGCTGCTGCCAGACCCGCATACAGGCCAACGAACATCACCAGATCAGGATCAAACAAGGCGACTTGTCCTAGCAGGCTTTTCCATCTTTGCACCAGCGAAAAGCGGGTATCACCGGTCATGACTTGCCCACCCTGCCCCAGGTATTTATCCCAGCCTGCAGTCACGAACTGTGGTTCTGGTGTATAGGAATGGCTGCCCAGATAATGCTTGAAGTCTGGGCCCAGCATTTCTTGCGCTGAATACAGCACAACCTCATAGCCGAGCTGGCGCAGGTTTTCTGCCTGCTGCAAAGCCATCAGCGTGGGCGGGTGTTTGATGTTGCTCACAAATGGTGCAATCAGCGCGACCTTGCGTACTTCGTTGATGAGGCGTTTTTTCAACACCTGTGTGGGCTGCACTTGCTGCCATATCCACAGATTCAGGCTGGCGGTAATCGCTGGCAGAGCCAGTTCTTGCAAGCGCTGCTGAAAAGCCTGGCGGCCGGATATATCGAGCAATACCCTTTGCCAGCTGTATTGCAGAAAAGTGATGAGCCGGTCTGCGTCATAGGGCTGCAGGCTCAGTGCGAGTTGCCCGGCCTGTTGCAGGTATTCAGGCCTGCCAGTCAGCATGTCAAGGAAGGTCGCGCGATAAAACCCGGGCAAGCCAGAGGCAGCGACATTCGCCAGCAAAAACTGCTCAAGCTGCAGCGTCAATGCAGGTGTGGCATGACGGCGCATCAAATCCACCATCTGATGCCAGCAATGGCTGGCGGTTGGATTTGCGACTGTGCGCATGACTACATCATCGAGCAGTCTTAATTCTTCGTGTTTGACTTCCATTATCTGTTCTTTGATTATCCGGACACAAGGGGCTTTCTTTTAATCCTGAAACGGAATGAATGTGCCCGCTTCGTCTGCTCAGTACATTTTAGTCCATGGAATTATTACATTGTCATCAACTTCACAATATATCACTCTGTCAGTCGCTGGCAAGCCACTTGCTTTACTCAGTCTGCATGAAATCTGGTTTAAGATTTGCCTCATCCCCTAATCTCACTTATCTATACAAAATCATTATGACTGAACAAATAACTAACGGGCTGCCAGCGCATATGCCTACCCTCAGGGTCATGCCCATGCCAGCTGATGCAAATGTCCATGGCGATGTATTTGGCGGCTGGATCATGTCGCAAGTCGATATCGCTGGCGCCATACCAGCTGCGCGCCGTGCGAATGGCCGCGTTGCCACCATCGCGGTGAACTCTTTCCTGTTCAAGCAACCGGTATTTGTCGGTGACCTGTTGTCGTTTTATGCAGAAGTTGTCAAGGTTGGCAATACCTCAATCACGGTATCGGTGGAAGTGTATGCCGAACGTAATCGTTTGCAAGCGTCGACTGTCAAAGTCACTGAGGCGACCCTCACTTATGTCGCCACTGGCAATGACCGCAAACCGCGTCAGATTCCACCACTGGAAGAAATTACCAAGGTGAACTGAGCATTTTTATGAAGTTAACACGTCGCTCGTTTTTACAACAGTCCCTGCAATTCACTACCTTTGCTGCACTGTCCCAGGCTTTTCCCGGTTTTGCTGCTGAACGCAGCAGTGTCTATCCATTCAGCCTGGGTGTAGCGTCAGGCTCACCCAGGCATGACAGCGTGGTCTTGTGGACGCGCCTGTTGCCTGAACCTCTGAATGCAGCCGCCCTGCCTGCCATACCCTACAAGCTGCGCTGGGAAATTGCAGAGGACGAGCAATTTCACCGCATCGTCAATCGTGGCGAAACCCATGCACTGCCAGAGCTGGCACACAGCGTGCACGTCGATGTGATTGGCTTGCAAGCCGACCGCTGGTACTGGTACCGTTTCATGCTTGGTGATGCGGTCAGCCCGACAGGACGCACCCATACTGCGCCAGCTGCCGATGCATTGAATGTCAATTTGCGGCTGGCAGTAGCTTCTTGCCAGCATTGGGAATTTGGTGAATATGCAGCACACCGGCATATTGCCGCTGCCAATCCTGATCTGGTGGCATTTTTGGGCGACTATATTTATGAATGGGGCCCGTATGATTTGCGCCATGCTGGCAAGCCACGCAACCGCGAGATAGAGAGCTTCAGCCTGGCTGACTACCGTGCCCGCTATGCGCAATACAAGACAGATCCGCAGTTGCAGGCTGCTCATCATGTGGCCCCCTGGATAGTGACCTGGGACGATCACGAGATCGCCAATGATTACGGTAATGACAGGGATGAACGTCTGGACGTTAACTTTCTTTTGCGCCGGGCTGCTGCTTATCAGGCGTTTTATGAACACATGCCGGTGCGCTTGCATGCCAGCCATACTGACTTCGTCAATATGCGCGTGTATAACCGTTATGACTGGGGCAGGCTGGCACGTTTTCATGTACTCGACAGCAGGCAATACCGCTCGCACCAGGTATGCCCCAAACCTGGCCGTGGTGGTTCAAATTCTGTCAGCAATGCGGAATGCAGTGAACGACTGGACCCGACCCGCAGCTTGCTGGGCATGGAACAAGAGAAGTGGTTAGCACACGGCCTTGCCAACTCAAATGCAAAATGGAATATCCTGACCCAACAAACCTTGATGGCACAATCGAGCCAGACTCCGGTACACCAGGATGGTGATGGCAAATTCTGGACTGATGGCTGGGATGGTTACCCCATCGCCAGACAAAGGCTGATGGACGACTTGCAAAAGCACAAACCGTCCAACCCCGTCGTGATTTCTGGCGACGTCCATACTTTTTATGCAGCCAACCTGAAGCGCGATTTTTACAGCAAGGCATCTGTCAGCAACCCGATTTTAGCGACAGAATTTTGCGGCACATCGGTAACATCAAGCTCACGGCCACAAGAACGCACGGATCAATATGTGGCACAAAACCCGCATATCAAATACGGGCGTAGTGACAAGCGCGGCTTCATGTTGCTGGATCTTTCACCGACAAAAATACAAACACATTTCCTGGCTCTGGATGATGTGACAAGAGCAGATTCAGGTATCGCTACGCTAAAGAGTTTTGTGGTGGAAGATGGCAGGCCTGGTGTAGTCGTGGCTTAGTTATTGCTGCCGAAAATGCACGATCTATGTGTAATAAAAAAGGAAGGCCAAGCCTTCCTTTTTTATTGTTGAACAGAGAGCTCAGGCTTTCTTTTCATCACGCAATTCACGGCGCAAAATCTTGCCTACATTGGTCTTGGGCAAATCGGTGCGGAACTCGATGTACTTAGGTTTTTTATACGCAGTGAATTGTTCCTTGCAATAATCCATGAGCTGGTCAACTGTCAGCGAAGGATCTTTGCGCACCACAAACAATTTCACTGCCTCACCAGAATTGGCATCGGGCACACCGATACAGGCACATTCCAGCACGCCAGGATGCATGACGATGACTTCTTCAATTTCATTGGGATAGACATTGAAACCGGATACCAGGATCATGTCTTTCTTGCGGTCGACAATCTTGGTGTAGCCACGTTCATCCATGATGCCAACGTCGCCGGTTTTGAAGAAACCATCTGCCGTCATGACCTTGTCAGTTTCTTCTGGTCGATTCCAGTAACCGACCATGACTTGCGGGCCACGGATAGCGATTTCACCGCGCTCACCCAAAGCGACTGGCTTGCCGTCATCATCCAGAATGGCAATTTCTGTCGAAGGGATAGGCATACCTATGGTGCCAGAAAATTCTTTGGTATCTGCCGGGTTGGCAGTCGCCACAGGTGAAGTTTCAGACAAGCCATAACCCTCGGCAATTGCGCAACCAGTGGTCGCCAGCCATTTATCTGCAACGGCTTTTTGCACGGCCATGCCACCGCCACTGCAAATTTCGTAGCCAGAGAAATCCAGCGCAGCAAAGTTGGCATTGTTCAGCAAACCGTTATACAAGGTATTCACTGCCGGGAAAATATTGACCCTGTACTTGCCCAGCTCTTTGATAAAACCGGGGATATCACGTGGATTGGGAATCAGCAAATTCAAGGCACCGATGCGGGTACCAAGCAGGCTGCAGACCGTGAGCGCAAAAATGTGATACAGCGGTAAGGCACAGACAATGACTTTCTGCTCATCAGTATGACCGGCCATGCTCGGCGACAACCACGCATCATTTTGCAGGATATTAGCGACCACATTTTTATGCGACAAAGTCGCACCTTTGGAGACTCCGGTAGTGCCACCTGTGTACTGCAGGAATGCCACGTCATCATGCATAGTTACCACGGGCGTAAAGCTTGCATTTGCAGCTTCAGACATCACCTTATTGAAGCGGATGGCGTTAGGCAAAGAAAATGCCGGTACCATTTTTTTGACATGGCGCACGACAAAATTGACGATAGTACCCTTCAAGCCGCCCAGCATTTCGCCCATATTGGCGACAACGATGTGCTTGATTGCAGTCTTGCTGAGTACTTGTTCCAGCGTGGTGGCAAAGTTTTCCAGGATGAAGATGGCTTCTGCACCAGAGTCTTTGAGTTGATGTTCAAGCTCACGCGGCGTATACAAAGGATTGACGTTAACCACCGTGTAACCCGCACGCAAAACGGCTGCCATGACAACAGGATATTGCAATACATTTGGCATCATGATGGCAACGCGTGCACCTTTTTTCAGGCCCTTGCTCTGCAACCAGCCTGCCAGTTGCCTGGACATCGCATCCAGCTGACCATAGGTAATACGTTTGTCCATACAAGCATAAGCATCACGGGCAGCGTATTTCTGAAATGACTCTTCCAGCATTTGCACCAATGATTGATACTGATTGATATCAATTTCTGCTGGTACGCCTGCAGGATAGTTTTTCAGCCAAATTTTATCCATATCTTCTCCGTCTCCTGTGATTGTTGTTTTTGCCTCTGCCTTGCACACTTTGCTTTGCGCATTTCATCATGCATCATCACGCATAATTACGCAGCTAGTGATAGCACAAAGACAAGCCTGGAAGGCATGGGTTTCCTAGTTTCGATGCTATCGGCTAAGTTCGGCTAAAGCAAGCGATTTAAAGCTTACTTGAAAGCATCCTCTAGGGAAATGCCGCAATGCAATAAATCCGGCTGGAATAATTTAGGCTGTTTTTGATCTGCAACAACACCAGCCCGTCACAAGCGTGACAGGCTGTTTTTTCAGATGGTGATATTGAGTCAGGCTACCGTAGCTGATATGGCAGTTGGTGCAGGCATGCACTTCTCAACTTGCACCAGCAAGTCGTAGAAGGTAGGGCCGCCGCCCATGTCCGTCAGCCGCTGGCTGGTGACTTCGTTGGCATTCTTGTGGTCGTCGGCAAGTTTTTTCCACCATATCGACAAACCCACTACCAGGCCCGGCCTGGCTTTGTCAGTGACACGGGCGATGGCTTCAAAACTGCCTCTGTCATTGAATATCCTTAGTTTGTCGCCGTGTACAATATGACGGCTGCTAGCATCTTGTGGATGTATGTCCAGATGTGGCTCACCTTCTGTATCGCGCAGGCTTTGCACATTGACGAAAGTGGAATTCAAGAAATTGCGCGCTGGTGGCGAAATCATGGCCAGTGGATAACGCGCTGCCAGTTCCGCATTCGATGCCACTGATTCATAGGGCGCGATATACGTGGGTAAGGGATCTAGCCCATCCCGCTTCATGGTTTCACTATAAAACTCGCATTTGCCAGATGGTGTGCCAAAGCCACCATTGGCAAACGGTGCGTCTGCCACCTTCAGTTTGGCCCAACCGGTTTTCTTCAATGAAGACCAGTCAAAATGCACGGCATGCGCATGATTTTTATTGAAAGCCAATGCGGCGATATCGTCATCACTGTCGTTAAAGCATGGCTCTTCAAAACCCATGGCCCTGGCAATCAAGCGGAAAATTTCTGTATTCGGTTTGGCTTCACCAAGAGGAGTAATCGCAGGATTATTCGCCATCATGTACAGATGACCATAGGTGCTGTGAATATCCGTATGTTCCAGTTGCGTTGTTGCTGGTAATAGTATGTCCGCATAGTCTGCAGTATCAGTCTGGAAGTGTTCCAGTACCACAGTGAACAAATCTTCACGCGCAAAGGCTTGCGCCACTTTGGATGACTCTGGAGCAATGGCGACAGGGTTGGAGTTGTAGACTATTACGGCCCCAACTTTGGGACCAAAATCTGCCGAGGCCTCACGCAATAAATCATCACCTATGGTACTCATATTGATGGTACGACGAGGGAAACCTTCCGGAAATAAATCCGGTCTTTGCAGGGCTGCTGTATTCTTGGGGAAGGCATCCGACATCGACAATTGTGTGCCGCCAGCAGCATGACGCCAGGCACCTGTCAGCGCTGGCAGGCAGGCGATATTGCGCACCGCCATGCCTCCGCCGTGTACTCTTTGCACGCCGTAATTCATGCGTATCATGCTGGCTTCGCCACGCTTGCCGCATTCGCCATATTCTTTGGCGAGTTGCACGACTTCATCTGCGCTAATGCCGCACACCCCGGCAACGCGCTCCGGTGTCCATTCCGCGACCCGTTCACGTAACTGTTCAAAACCCAGGGTATATTCAGCAATGTAATCATGATCAAGCAAATCTTCACGTATCAAAACGTGCATGAGGCCGAGCGCCAAGGCGGAATCAGTGCCCGGCAATAAGGCAATATGTTGATGGCATTTTTCGGCAGTCAATGAGCGGTAAGGATCAATCGCAATAAGCTTCGCGCCATTGCGTTTGGCCTCTTGCACGCGCATCCAGAAATGCAGATTGGAAGCGATAGGATTACCGCCCCACATGATAATCAGCTTTGCGTTCTGGGTATGTTCTATGTCTGCTCCAACACGTGTACCTACCGTATATTTATAACCGACACCACCCGCTGTTGCGCATATCGTACGGTCCAAAAATGAAGCACCAATCTTGTTGAAGAAGCGCATCGCCATGCTCTCGCCTTGTACCAGCCCCATGGTGCCAGCATAACTGTAAGGCAGGATGGACAGAGGATTGCTTGCAGCCAGTGGCTTGAGTTTTTCAGCTATGGTTGCGATCGCTTCTTCCCATGTGATGCGGACAAACTTGCCCTCACCTTTTTTACCTATCCGCTTTTGCGGATAAAGCAGGCGATCAGGATGGTAGGTACGCTCTGTATAACGCGATACCTTGGTGCACAATACACCTACCGTTGTCGGATGTGCAGGGTCACCTTTGACTGAAGTGGCGATGCCATTTTCCACTGTCACATGCAGGGCACATGTGTCGGGACAATCATGCGGGCATACAGCTTTGACGATATTGCTGCTCATAGTAATCCTGGTTCAATTATTTAATTGATGTTACTCGTGCTTGATACTGGTTTTTGCGACGGCATTTGTAACTCGTACATCAGACTAACAACTCAGCTCTGTCGGGTAAAAAGAATTGCTGGATCGTGATGGCTTGCTATCCATGTCTATCTTATCCCAGGGCCTGTTACGGCTACCGATACACAAATACTGTTTTTCTGTGTATCAGCAGATATTCCTCTATTCCGGTAATACATCCTGCTTATCGCTCAGACGCTTGCCGGGGTTCTTGTGCTCCAGTGCCAGCAGCGCCGCAGAATGATCAGCATGCGGATAATTGGGCAACAAGCTGCGATAGACATCCGTCACCAGTTTGGTGATAGGCAAATCCACACCCGCATGCTGTGCCGCGATCAGGATATTTTCCATGTCCTTGGCCTGGCTCTTGACCTGGCCACCAGGCATGAAGGTCCTGTCCAGCATGCGCTGCCCATGCACTTCCAATATACGGCTCTCGGCAAAACCACCACGCAGAGCTTGGCGAACCGCTGCAGGATCAGCACCGCCAGCTTGTGCCAGCAACAGGGCTTCGGCCACAATATTAATCGTTGCACCGACTATCAATTGATTACAGAGCTTGGCCAGTTGTCCTGTCCCCGGACCGCCCACGCGTTGCGGCTTGCCCATGGCAGACAATAACTGTACCACCTCTGGATAAACTGCCTCATCCGCCCCCGCCATAATGGCCAGGCTGCCCGCCTCGGCACCGATGACACCACCGGAAACCGGCGCATCGATAAAATGCACACCCTGTTTTTGCAACAAGGCATGTAGTGCCTGTGCTTGCGATTGCTGTATGGAACTCATATCGATGACGATGCTTCCCACGCGCAAGACTGGCAGGATTTGTGCGATCACATCTGCCACAGCATCGCCATCTTCCAGCATGGTAATTACGATATCCGCATTAGATTGCTGGACTGCCAGCAAGGCCGTATCTGTCACCATGGCACCATCTGCTATCAGCGCTTCCGCTTTTGCGCGGGTACGGTTCCAGGCTATCACAGGAAAGCCTGCAGCTAACAAGCGGCGTGCCATAGGTTTGCCCATCAAACCAGTGCCCAGAAAAGCGATATTTGTTTCTAATACTGTTTTCACACTGATCCTTTAATGCAGATATGATTGCCGGAACTAAATTGTAAACGCTAGCTCTTATGAGCGTATTGCAAGAGATTGCTACAATAGGGGCTGTGGTTTTATATTGATGTCCCATTGATTTCGTATTTTCACCTGAAAGCCCAATTTATGCGCCTGCGTATTCCATCTTTAATCGCCATTGCAGTGACCGCCATGTGCGCCAGCTCATCCGTGTTCGCTATCGATTCTGCTTCGCTGGAATTTGCCACTGGCAATAAAACCAAGATGCTGCGCCTTGGCCTGCAATCCGCTTGGGCCAACCAATGGTTTTCCTCCAACGGCACGCATATCGGCGGCTATTGGGACTATACCCTTGCGCAATGGCGTGGCAGTAATTTCGAAGGCAAGGGCGGCACACAAAACCTGACAGATATAGGCGTTACTCCCGTCTTCCGCTTTCAAAATGACAGCAAAAAGGGATTTTACGGTGAAGCTGGCATAGGCTTGCACATGCTGTCAGAAATCTATGACAACAACAGCCGCCATTTCTCCACCAACTTCCAATTCGGTGACCATATCGGCGTCGGTTATGTCACTAAAGATGGTTGGGATTTGAGCTTCAAGATCCAGCATTATTCAAATGGGGGCGTTAAACACCCGAATCCTGGTGTGAATTTTGCGGTGTTGAAAGCTGGGTACGCGTTTTAAGCGTCTTGAAGCAATTTGCATTTGCTGAATAAAAAAGGAGCCTGAGCTCCTTTTTTTTGTCCGTAAGTTCGTTAGTTCTTTCCAAAATCAGCTTACTCCGACGATTGTTCGATTCCACACTTCCCTATCCCATATCAGCAGTTTCATGCCTTGATGCAGCTTAGCTTTCTCGCGCATGACTTTAGCATTCACAGTTGGTGGAGATTGCTGTTGAGCGCCGCTAGGTTCTTGCCTGCGCAGGAGCGACGATTTTAAGATTCGATGTTGAGATGAAGACAGCGTTGTGCGTAGCGCGCCCTACTCGGGAGAATTGAAGCGCTGTCACTCAAGAGTGAAGAGACAAGAATAAAATAAAGCACCTGAGTCACAGAGTAAAAGCAGAGGAATTTTCAAGTTTTTGCTGCTCTTGCTTTTCTCAGAGAGTCACTCTTGTTTTTCTCTGTGTCTCA
>JAZJXP010000064.1:0-17235 GCA_040390835.1 Pseudomonadota bacterium | reverse complement strand
GAATAGGCAAAACAGATTGCCTATTTTTTTAATTCATTTAATTAGGACTCCTATTTTAAATATTTGATGCTTTGGTTCTTGCATCGGATGTGAGCAGTACACGCAGCAGAAGTCAGCCTTGCAATGCGTACCTAAAAACAGAACCGTAACATGAACATTTGAAAGATAAATATGAAACACCGATGCAAAAAACTCTGCCTGTGTCTGGCGATGGTGTGCGTCAACCAATGGGCTGCGGCTCATGATCATGCACATCAAGGTGGCATACAAACTGAAGCCAGCACCCGGATCAAACCTGACTTTGATATTTTCCATACCAGGATCACGACTGAAGGCAATGTGGCAGTTTTTCATATTGCCGTCTCTGGCAAGGCTGGCAAAACCAGGCCTGCCAAATCGGGCAAGCTGGCGGGTAGTTCCGTTTTCTCCTATGTATGGCCAACTACGATAGATCCATCTGCAGTTGGTTTCGAGCCTAAAAGTGGCATCCTGGCTTTTGCTGTCACCTCTCATCCTGACTTTGATGACACCCCGCTGTTTGATGAAAACGGCGATGGCAACCCCAATAATGATGGCAATATCTGGCACTCACACTGGGTAGTCTTGCAGCCCGATCAGGCTTGCGGCAAAGATGCACTGAAAGTGGTTGATATTCCTGAAGGTAGCAAACCCCGCTTGCCCAAAACCTGGCCTGGTTTGCCGATACTCATAGACAGCCCTGGCTGGAGCCCCGCTTTCAAAGGCAAGACGCTGGAAGTGCGGGTGCCCTTTGATGATATAGCCAGCATTCAATCTGCCGGTTTCGATGGCGTCACTGCTGCCCTGCGCGTCAATGCAAGTGTCCATGCTCCATTACTTTGCGTCACCAATGTATTCAAGGTCGCCTCAGGCAATTTAAGCCTGCCAGGCAAATTCAATCAGTAAGTCAAAACCGCAAACCCAAAAGGAATCACCATGTCCCATGTTCAACTCATCAATCTCAAAGAAACTTCCGGTACTCGTCATGCTATTTTGAATGACATCAATACTGCCTTTGGTGCCACGCAAAATATGTTCCGCGCTGTCGCCAACTCTACTGCAGCCCTCAACAGCATGTGGTCTGCATTTGCAGCCTTGGGCAACGGCGTTATTCCTGTAAAACTGGGAGAACAAATTGCAGTCGCTATAGCCAACAGCAATCAATGCGAATACTGCCTGGCCGCGCATACCGTTCTGGGGCAAAAAGCAGGTGCCAGTAGTGCAGAAATGGCTGCAGCCCAGTCAGGTAATTCGCATGATGCAAAAACTGACGCCGTATTGAAATTTGTCTTGAAGGTCGTCAGCCAGCGGGCGCAAATCAGCAAAGATGATGTGGAAATATTGCGATCGCATGGTTATGGCGATGAGCATATCGTTGAAATCATGGCGCACGTCGCTCTCAACCTGTACACCAACTATATCAATGTGGCGCTGGATGTTCCTGTGGATTTTCCAAAAATTAAACTGACCGCCACGCCAGCATAAATTAATCAGGCTTTTTTGAGTGCGGACAGCTCCGCACTCAATTCAGATGAAAATTGGGGGAAATGAAAATGTCTATGATCAACAGCATCGCACCTGAGCTTATCACTTCAGACTGGATCAATACTGACACAGCTATCAGCTTGCAATCTTTACGCGGCAAGGTCGTTTTTCTGCATAGCTTTCAAATGCTATGCCCATCCTGTGTCACACATGGGTTACCACAGGCAAGCGCGGTAAGAAATGCCTTTTCGCAACAAGAACTTGCGGTGATAGGATTGCACACAGTGTTTGAACATCATCAAGTAATGGGAAAAGCAGCATTGCTAGCCTTTATCCATGAATACCGCTTAAGTTTTCCAATTGCTATCGATATGCCAGACCCAGTCAGTGGAATACCTTTAAGCATGCAAAAATATGGCTTGCATGGCACACCCAGCATCTTGCTTATAGACCGACAAGGACGTATCAGATTTCATCACTTTGGCTATATTGATGACCTTAAACTAGGCAGCATGCTAGGTCAGTTAGTGGCAGAAACAGATATCACAGAAAAGCATGTTATCGCGAACAGCAACAGATCCGGCGAGACCAAGGGCTGCAATGAGCAATCATGTAGTTTACCTTAGAAATGTGCCTTAAGAATTCAAGACAGGAACAGGCAACACCAGATTGGTTGCCTTGGAAATTGCAGTCCACAGCACACCGACGACTGCATTCCAGACTTTTTCTATGGTGATCATCAGCAAACCGCGCAAGGTTTTGGCAAAACTCAAGGCCATATCTTCCAGTCCATCCAGAAAAAACTGCTGGGTTTCTGGCGTAATCTGTTTGGTCAAAATGCCAGTACTGACCAGTCCGGCCTGTTGTGCAATGGCTTTTAATTGTTGCTGTGTAAATCCGCGCAAGGTAGTTACATCGGCTTGCAAAACGCTGGTAGCAGCTGCCTGCATGTCAGTAACAAGTTGATCAAGATCAAGTGCCATATCCGTTCCCCAGAGTTAACGCTGCAAGAAATTTTCGTAAGTAATTGCCTGATCCAGATAGATCACGGCCTGCCCCTTGAAAGCCTGTACCTCAAAAGAGGTCACGCCCTGCAGCCTGTCGGTATCACGCATTTTACCCAGGGTTTCAGACACTTTTTTGATCGCGTAAGCACTGGGTGGCGTGCTGTCGTCATCTGTCATGGCGGTGCTGCCACGCTTGTCCAGCACCCGGTTGATGGCATCGGTAACTCTGTTCTTTGGCACGGGTCTGGCACCAGCCTGCAAACTCAATGCGTCAAACCGGCCTATCAGGGAGTTGTATTGACTTTCACGGGTAGAAAAACTGTTTTTGTCGGTACCGTTAGAGACGCTGGCGAACAAAATCATGGTGTCAGTATTGGCCGAGCCGAGTCCATCAACTACAGCCTTATCGTAACCAGGTGCCAATTGAACTGCACACCCAGCCAATGCCATGCAAGATAGCAACAAGCAAAACTGTAGCTTTAGCAAAACCGATTTTAGCTGCTTCATATGCCACCACATCTGTATGTTTAGATACACAATACTAACACTTTGAAATGTAGTTTCAAGTGGCTGAAAACAACATCAGGCGGAGTTACCCATACTTATTTTTTCGGCTTGTTTTCAAACTCTGGCTTGAATGAGCTGGCAATACGCTTGGTCGCTTCATCGTATTTATCTCTGCTGACGGCAGCATAAGTCCATTCCAGGATGCTGCACCAGCCACCATCAATGACGACCTTGTCATAAAAAATATTGTCGGCTTTAGTGCCGGAAACAACGGCGAAAGACTTGCCCTTGGCACGATAAGTGATTTGCCTGCCTTCTTTCTTTTGCTGTTTATTGGCCCTGGCGATAAATTCTTCCGGAGTGGTATCTATATCATCAATACAGGCGCGTGCATAAACACGCAGTTCAGCATCTGCATTGGCCGAACTGAATGCCTGACCATCACCATTCGCAGCTTCGCCCTGCGGCTTCAGATAGTCTGGGTAATCGACGACAAAGCCATAGCGTTTATTGACATAAGTCTTGTACACGGCATCAGCACTTGCCTGGACGCTGAATAGTACCAAAGACAAAAACAAAAAGTATCTGGACATAAGAATGCAGATTATTGGAGGGATTCAGGCTCAAATGCAAAAATCCCCCGCCTGGATAAAGGGCGAGGGACAAGGCAGACTTAAGCCAGGACAGCAGCGATGGCGCTGGCAGTTGCTTCAACGTTACCAGTATTCAGCCCAGCAATACACATACGGCCAGAACGTACCAGGTAAACACCGAACTCTTCTTTCAAGCGATCGCACTGCTCAGCCGTCAAGCCTGTGTAGCTGAACATGCCGCGTTGCGTCAGGAAGTAACTAAAGTCGCGGCCTGGCAATTTTGCACTCAGCACATCGTGTAATTTACGACGCATCAACTGGATACGGTCACGCATGGCGACGACTTCTGCTTCCCACATAGGGCGCAGCTCAGGGTCACTCAATACACGGGCAACCAACTGACCGCCATGCAGAGGTGGGTTGGAGTAATTGCGGCGGATCGTTGCCTTCATCTGGCCCAGTACATTCACTGCTTGTGCTGCATCTGGGCAAACCACGCTCAGAGCACCGCAACGTTCGCCATACAGGCTCATGCTCTTGGAGAAGGAGTTGGCAACGAAGAAGCTCAAACCCTGCTCAGCCAGCAAGCGCACCGCGTAGGCATCTTCAACGATGCCGTCGCCATAGCCTTGGTAAGCCAGATCGAGGAAGGCGATCAGTTCACGTTCTTTCAATACCGGCACCAGTTGTTGCCACTGTTCTTGCGTCAGGTCTACACCTGTAGGGTTGTGGCAGCAAGCATGCAGCAGGACGATGCTTTTCTTTTCTGCGGCTTTCAATGCCTCCAACATAGCATCAAAACGCAAGCCACCAGTTGCTGCATCATAGTAAGGATAGGTTTTGACAGTCAGACCACAACCTTCAAATACTGCCTTATGGTTATCCCAGGTAGGATCGCTGACCAGCATGGTCGATGTCGGGAAATAACGTTTGATGAAATCACCGCCAACCTTGAGGCCACCGCTGGAACCAACAGCCTGGATAGTTACGACACGGCCAGCTTTGACTGCAGCACTGTCTGCGCCAAACAAAAGTTCTTGTACTGCCGTACGGAAATTTGCTGCGCCTTCCATAGGCAAATAAGGACGAGCACCAGCATCTGCTACGACCTTATGTTCTGCTGCACGTACGGATGGCAGCATAGGAATCTTGCCAGCATCATCAAAATAAATACCGATAGACAAATTGATCTTGTTGGTGCGCGGGTCTTTACCAAAGGCCTCATTCAAAGACAAGATAGGATCGCCAGGATAGGCTTCGACGTGCTGAAACATGATAGAACTCCAGATGGTTGGACATAGAATCAAGGCTGCAAAGTCGGCATTTCAATATCATTAAAACAATACAAAGTGCACCAGACTAATGCGTCAAGCCGCTATTGTGACACATGCCACCAGCAACTTAGGATACAGGCTGTTTGAATAGCTAGATCAAACTGTATGTTTGCCTGACGAAAGATGCAAAAAATGCAGCTATTTTTCAATAGCTGCACTCCTCATTCACACTCAATAGCTTAGCGAGACATCAATGCCCGTGAGCGTGCTCATCAGTTTCTATTGGCATTTCTCCACCGCCCTTGCCTTCAAAAAAGAAGGCCTTACGTACTTTTTTTGTTTTACCCACCTCATTCAAAGTAGCAGATTCATACAAGCGCCCATTCAGCATGACATGGCTGAGCTTGTCTGACTGTTGTATATCCTTGAGGACATCACCATCAATAATCATCAGGTCAGCCAGTTTGCCGACTTCCAAAGAACCTATGTCTTTATCCATGCCCAGATAACGTGCACCATTGATGGTACCGCTGCGTATCGCTTCCATCGGTGTCATGCCGCCTTTGACCAGGGTCCATAATTCCCAATGTGCTGCCAGACCTTCACGCTGACCATGTGCACCCAGATTGACGGGAACACCAGCGCGTTGCAAGGCGGTTGCTGTCTGAGCCACCTTGATGACATTGAAGTCTTCTTCCGGCGCGGTTTCACGTCTGACACTACGAGGCTCCAGTACTGAACGCGGTACATATTTACTCAGTAGCGGATGTTTCCAGACATCGGTATGAGCATACCAATAATGTTCACCATCCAGGCCACCGTAGGCTACTCCCAAGGTCGGGGTGTAGCCTACCTGGGTCTGCGACCACAGTTGCTTTACGTCGTCATAGACTTTCTCTACTGGCAAGGCATGCTCAACGCCGGTATGGCCGTCGACCACCATGCTCATATTGGTCTGGAACAGAGAGCCACCTTCCGGCACTACCATCATCTGCGTCTGGCGTGCAGCCTCCAGCACTTGCTGGCGTTGTTCGCGCCTTGGTTGGTTATAGCTCTTGACTGAGATTGCGCCTGCTGCCTTGAGGCGTTTCAGATGCGTCAAGGCATCATCCAGATTATTCACGATGGCGGCGAAATTGCCCTTGGCACCGTAGAGTATGGTGCCGGTAGAGTAAATGCGTGGGCCCAGCACCTGCCCTGCTCTTTGCAATTCACCTTGTGTGAAGATTTCGCCCGTATCATTCGATGGGTCATGAATAGTCGTCACACCAAAAGCCAGCGAAGCATAATTCACCCAGCTTTGTTGAGGGATGATGCCGCTCTCACCCATGCTGCCATGCCAGTGCACATCGACCAGTCCAGGCAAGATGGTTTTGCCTTTGGCATCAATCTGGGTTGCACCTGAGGGTATGGCCACATCAGCAGATTTACCGACACTGACGATACGGTTATCCTTGACGACGATACGGCCATCTTCAATGACTTCTTCGCCTTTCATGGTGACGATTCTGGCACCGGATATCACTGTGTAACCATTCGGTTTATCAGATACCTGGCGGAAGCCTATCTTTTGCCCTTGTTCTGTGGATTTTGGCAACTCAGTTGGTGCGCCCGGTACGAAAGCAAAGGCATCTTTTAACTCACGGCTGAATAATTCATCACCGAGAGAAAAATTGATACGCTTACTGTCGCCAGACCAGTGCAGGTATTGGCCTGCATTCACATCCAGTTGTTTGACAGGTAATGCATCCATTTTCTGCCCTATGGTGACTGCCTTGCCAGCCAGCGGCAATGGCGTCACATAAGCATGGTAACGCTCACCAAAAGCCAGCCATTCACCATCTGGCGAAATCGCAAATTCACCGGCAAATTCACTTTTTGCGACTGGCTGCTCAGGTTTGCCATCCAGAGGTACGCGTACCAGTGAAGTAGTCCAATCGACTTCACCGGTATATTGTGTGCGGGTGACATACACTGCCTGCCCATCCTTGCCAAATTGTGGTGCACCTCCCTCTTCCGTCAACAGGCGCGGCTCGGATTTACCATCTGCATTTGCCAGGAATACGCCAGTTTCCATGCCATGCCATGGCGTAGTCAAATAACCGCCTTTGGCCTTGACATAGGCAACTTGCTTGCCGTCAGGTGAAAAACGCGCCTGCAGGTATTTGCCCGGCGCCTTGGTCACAATGATTTCCTTGCCGCTGGCCAGCTCTACCGTTCTGACAGCACCAAGCTTTTCATCATTCCAGCTGCTGAACACCACAGTCTTGCCGTCACGTGAAAAGCTGGGGAAGAATTCAAAATGCGTACTTTGTGTAGTCAGGCGGCGTGTCGCGCCATTTGGCAGGTCTTTGACATAGATATGTCCCAGGGCCGAGTAGACAACCTTATCCCCTTGCGGCGCGACATTCACCCAGCGTAACTGGTGTACATCAAACTGGTCCGGCGCGACTTCCTGAGGGAAGCGCAAGGCGCTACGCACCTCCCTGGTGTCTTGCACATGGAAAGGAATATCCACTGCCTTGTGGCTGAATGGATCCAGGCGCCAGAGCTTGCCTTTGGCCCAGACCACGATCTCCTTGCTACCTGGCATCCAGGCAAAGGCTGGATACACGCCTTGTATAGCCCAGGCTTCCTGCATGTCGCGTTCCAGCTCTGGCCAAGCTGCGCTTTCTTCACCAGTCTGCAAATTTTTCAGGAACAGGGCTGACTGGTTGCGGATGCGGCGCACGAAAGCCAGGTATTTGCCATCCGGCGAAGGTACGGGGCGCACTGCACCGCCAGGGCCACTGACGAAGGCTTTGACCTTGCCGTCTTGCAGGTCGCGGCGGAAAATCTGGTAAATCTGGCCGTTGGAATTTTTATTGTATTCAAAAGATGTGCCCGGCGTCGTATCTTGCGAATAATAAACATAGCGACCATCAGGCGAGAATGCTGGCTCACCAAGGTCTTTTTGCCAGTTTGGTTTTTCATTCAATTGCACTCCCGTGCCGCCGCTTTGATGATACAGCCAGATTTCACCAGAACCCAGTGAGCGGGTACCGGTATAGTGCTTGCGTGCGGCAATGTACTGGCCATTCGGGTGCCAGACGGGATTATTCAAGAGACGGAAATCTTCTTTGCTGACTGCATGTGCATTGCTGCCATCCACATTCATGACCCAGACATTGTCACCGCCACCGGCATCAGACATATAGGCTATCTGTTTGCCATCCGGCGAGAAGCGTGCCTGCATTTCCCAAGCCATGGAATGCGTCAAGGCCTTGGCTTCGCCGCCAGCTATAGGCAGCGTATATAAATCGCCGAGCAAATCAAACACCAGTTGTTTGCCATCAGGGCTGACATCCACGCTCATCCAGGTACCGGTACGGGTGTCAATATTAACTGTCTTGCTTTCGCCGGGAGGATGATTGACATCCCACTTCTTTTTTTCTGCATCCGGCTTGGTGGCTGGCTCATCAGCCAATGCCGGTAAGCACAGCATAACAGCCCAGGCCAGCGGCAACAGTTTTGACACACGCATAGATTCTCCCTCTTGGATTATTATTTAATTTACCAGATTTCAAACTCGGCTGCACTCATCAGCAGGCGATAATATATCAATAGAATATCAATCAAGCCGAATCAGATGCATTAGCTACTAAAAAGTTCCTGTTTTGCTACTGGCTAAACACCTACTCCTGCCGAGTTTGCAACAAAACCCATCTCATAATCCTTCAAGCAGCGTGGCATAAGGTATGATTTGATCAATTCTATTTCGCCTGCGACCATGAATCTATTTGCCACTGAAGAAGAAGTAGACCAGCTTGCCAACAGGCTGACTTCGGCACAGGGTCTGGATAAATTTATCAGTCAACTAACGCTGGCCTGGTATTTGCGGCAAAGGGATAGCCAACGCGCTTCTGCATTGGCAATGGCGGTGCTCGCTGATCTTGCAGATCTGGACGCACCTGAAACCCTGAGAAGGCAGTTTCACGCCCGCCTTTGTCTGATACGGGCCGAAATCGCTGCATTATTTTGCGATAAAAAAAGCGCCGAACTCTTGCTGGCCGAAGCCATCACGGTCTTCAGTGATTTGAACGACATCACTGGGCTCGGAGACGCCAGCCTGACTGATGCGGTACTGGCACTGGAACAAGGTGACCCTGCCAGGGAAGCACGCGCCTGTGCAGTCGCGATAAGTTGGTACACCAGGGCAAATGACAGCCTCAGGCTTGCCATTGCCGAATCCTGGGTTATTTATGAGTTGGCATTTTATGACCCTCTGGCGGCCTCGGTCAGGCACACTGCATTTGACAAACAATACCAACATCGTGAGCACCCTGCCGTCGCAGCACATTTGACCGCCGCATCTGGCGTAATTCAAGGCAGGCGAGAGCCGGCCCGGGCATCTGTTTATTATCTACAATCCAGCGAACTGGCTCGCCAGGCCGGTTTGATACGGCTGGCGATCATTTCTGCCGGCAATTCTGGCGAGTCCATGCAAACCGTCGGCGACCTCGAAGGTGCTGCCGGGGTATTCGACTGGGCCGCAGAACGTGCACATGAAACCGAATGGCCAGCCTTGATAGGTTATGCCATGTCCCATCTGGGTAGTCTGTTACGACAATTGGGGCAGTATGAGCGCAGCCAAAAAACTCTGGAAGAAGCGTTGAATGGTTTTTCCAGAACACCGGGCGGTATCAACAAGGCCATCGTTCATGCTGAACTGGCAGAATGCCTGCTCATGCAAGGCGAGATCGGCAAGGCCGTCATTGCTTTTAGTGAAGCAATTGCCCTGTTTCGAGCTGCCCACTCCATGGATGACCTGCCTCAGGCACTGATACGTTATGCAAGGGCATTGTCAGTATCAGGCCAAGCCGATGCTGCCCTGGCAGCCATCGCTGAAGCCAAATCGCTGATACACCAGCACCAGTTCACTGCGCTTGGCGTCACTTTGAACCAGACACTGGCCGAGATACATGCGCGTCATATCATCACCATGCCAGAAAAAATGGACGCGCCGAATGCCATCATCCACTACCTGGAAGAATCGCTACAGACAGGTGAGCTGACTGAAGGCTGGCAAGCCAGTACAGAACTACTGATGGCACTAAGCGACGCCTGGGCCGATGTCGGCGACAGCAATAAAGCCTTGCTGTATGCACGACAAGCCATTACTGCAGAGCAGCGTGAAAGCAAAAAACAGGCAAATAACCGCACCGCCATGGCACAGGTCAGGCATGAAACCGAATTGATACGTGCCGAGGCTGAGCAACACAGACTGGTAGCTGTATCAGAAGCCCGCCGGGCAGCGACTTTGCAGGAAGCGGGTGCCACACTGGAACGTCTGGGCCGTATAGGTCAGCAAATCACCTCCAATCTGGAACCTGAGGCAGTTTTTGAAGCTATTCACTTTCATCTCAAAGATTTATTGGATGCGACGACTTTCATCATCTACATGCTGTCACCAGATGGACAAATGCTGACGCAGGCATTTGGCATAGAAGAAAACTTGCCCCACCCCTATCACGAAGTCGCGCTGACAGATGAACGTGCATCCAGTGCACGCTGTGTACGCGAAAGGCGGGAAATCAAGCTGGAATTGCGGCCAGATAATGATTTCCCGGTCGTACCAGATACGCTGGAAACCCTGAGCCTGCTATTTGCCCCACTCAGCATAGGTGAGCGCATTCTGGGTGTGATGAGCATACAGACGCCGCGTGAATATGCCTATGGTGAAAGAGAATGCCTGATTTTTCGCACGCTGTGTTCATATGGTGCGATTGCGCTCGACAATGCCAATGCCTATCGGGAACTGCGCCTGACCCAGCAGCAACTGGAATCTGCCAGTATGACGGAAAGACAGGCGCGCAAGAAAGCGGAAGATGCGACGAGATTGAAAAGTGAATTCCTGGCGAATATGAGCCACGAAATCCGCACTCCCATGAATGCCGTCATAGGCCTGGCCCACCTGGCACTGCAAACCAGGCTGACACCCAAGCAATATGATTATGTCAGCAAAATCCATCATGCCGGTGAATCACTGCTGGGTATCATCAACGACATACTGGATTTTTCCAAGATAGAAGCTGGCATGCTGGATGTTGAGAATATTTCATTTTCCATCAAGGATGTGCTCAATAGCGTGTCCACCTTGACGAGCCAGAAAGCCATAGAAAAACAAATCGCCTATATAGTACGCATTGCTGAGGAGGTGCCAGCACGACTACGGGGTGACCCGCTGAGGCTGGGGCAGGTATTGACCAACCTGGTCAATAATGCCGTCAAATTTACCCCTGGCGGTGGTGAAATAGAACTCAGTGTCAGCAGACCGCCAACAACATCCTCAACAACTGATCTGACATTCTCGGTGCGGGATACCGGCATAGGCATGTCTGTCAAACAGCAGCAAAGCCTGTTCCAACCATTTACCCAGGCAGATGGTTCAACTACCCGTAAATATGGGGGGACCGGCCTGGGCTTATCAATCTCACGTCGCCTTGTGGAATTGATGGGCGGGCAAATTGAAGTCTGCAGTCAAGAGAATCAGGGGTCTACGTTTTCATTCACTTTGCCGCTTGAAATAGATTTAACTTTACACGGTGAATCTGAAGCACGCCTGGAATCGCGTAATGCACATAGTGCCAATATCTCGGCACAAAACCATGCCGGCCGCCGGGTCTTGCTGGCGGAAGACAATCCCGTCAATCAGCAAATCGCCATAGAGTTGCTGAGCATGGTAGGCATTACCGCTGATGTTGCCGACAATGGTGAAGAGGCAGTACGCCTGGTCATGGCAAATGAGCCAGGGTTTTACGCCATGATATTCATGGATTTGCAAATGCCTATCATGGATGGTCATGAAGCCGCAGCAAAAATCAGGCAAGATGTACGTTTGGATGACACGCCCATCATCGCCCTGACTGCGCATGCCGTTGGCGATATCCGTGAGCGCTGCATGCGTGAAGGCATGCAGGATTATCTGACCAAACCTATACAACCCGACGCCTTGTTCACCATAGTCTCGCACTGGATGGATACGGAACATGAATTGCCGGTACCCGGCAGCCTGATTACCAGCACTGTGTTTGATGATGAGGATGCAGGATTCCCACAATTCAATGAACTCGATACCAGTCTGGGCTTGCATTACATGGGCGGGCGTCACGAGTTTTATATCAACATGCTGCACAGGTTTGAACAAAGTCAGGCCGACACTTTGCATGAATTAAACAGACTCATACAAATTAGTGAGTATGGCAATGCAGAACGCCTCAGCCATACGCTGAAAGGATTGGCTGGCAGCATAGGCGCTACGAAACTGCAAAAAATAGCAGCAGAAATGGAATATAAACTCAGCAAGGAAGAAGGCAGGGAATTCATACTGGAAACCCTGGAGCCACTTGCGCAGTCGCTCAATGCCGTACTCGATGAGTTAAAAGCAGTATTGCCGGGGATTTTTCCCCAGCATGAAGAAACCATCGTCGATGAAGCGGAGGCAAAAAATATTGTGACTGAACTGCGCATCTTGTTGGCTGCATCAGACGCCGATGCGCAAAGCTTGTTTGAAGAAAACGAAACCGCAATCGCCAGCCAGTTCAACCCGGATGCCATGATACAACTCAGGCATTTCATGCACCAGTTTGAATTTGAGTCCGCAGCAAAACTGATAGACCAGCAATAGCTGGCAAACACAAAATCAAATCACCTGGTGTTCTTTTAAATGGGCGATACGCTCTTCGCTCATCCCCCAATCTAGCAAAATTTCTGCACTATGCTGGCCTGACGCTGCAGGCGGCCTGCTGATTTCTGCCGCTGTCCTGCTGAATCGCGGTGCAGGTGCTGGCTGCAATATACCTTCAATGTCAGTAAAATTGGCTCTGGCCAGATTGTGTGGATGTTCAGGTGCTTCTGCCATATCCAGTACCGGAGCAAAACAGATATCTGTTCCTTCCATTAATTCACACCATTGCTGACGTGTTTTAGTCTTGAACAGCGCTGTGCACTTTTCCTTCAGCTCCGGCCATTTCCGGCTTTCCATTTGCGCATTGAATGCAGGATCAGTGATACCTGCAAGTTTGAGCAGCAAGGCGTAAAACTGAGGTTCTATCGCACCGATGGAAATGAATTTACCGTCAGCGCAGGCATAGGTGTCATAAAAATGTGCACCACCATCCAGCATATTCGCTCCACGCTGGTCTGACCAGGCACCGAAGGCACGAAAACCATAAATCATCGCCCCCAACAAGGCTGAACCATCGACCATGGCAGCATCCACCACCTGCCCCTTGCCAGAACTGCGTGCCTCCAAAGCAGCACAAACCACACCAAAAGCCAGCATCATGGCACCGCCACCAAAATCACCAACCAGATTCAAGGGCGGTGACGGCGGCGTATCTGCCCGTCCCATGGCATGCAACATGCCGCTGAGTGCGATGTAATTCAGGTCATGCCCTGCCGCCTGCGCGAGAGGGCCGTCCTGGCCCCAGCCAGTAATACGGCCATATACCAGGCGTGGATTGCGTTGCTGGCAGGCTTCAGGCCCCAGGCCCAGTCTTTCCATGACACCAGGGCGGAAACCCTCAAGCAGGATATCGGCACTGGCTACCAGATCCAGCAAGACGGCTTTGGCTTCTGGCTGTTTCAAGTCCAGCGCCAGCGAGCGCCGTCCTCTGGCCATAACATCATATTTGGTGCCAAGCATGGGAAAAGGGTTATTCGCACCTGGAGCCAGCTTGCGGTCTATGCGTATGACTTCTGCCCCCATGTCAGCCAGCATCATGGCGGCAAAAGGGCATGGCCCGAGCCCTACCATTTCTATGACACGAATACCTTGCAAAGGTCCAGCCATGTTTTGTTCTCCGTTTTTATTCTTGTTTTTATCTGGTTTATAAGTTGCGTGAAATGATTTCTTTCATGATTTCATTGGCACCGCCATAGATGCGCTGCACCCGCGCATCCACATACATTTGCGCTATGGGATATTCCAGCATATAGCCATAACCGCCAAATAATTGCAGGCACTGGTCGATAACCTTGCACTGCAAATCGGATATCCAGTACTTGGCCATCGATGCCAGCTCGGTGTCCATATGCCCTGCCATCATATCGACTATACAGCGGTCGATGAAGGTACGGGCTATCGTTGCCTCGGTTTTGATCTCTGCTAATACAAAACGGGTATTCTGCATCTCTATCAGAGCCTGACCAAAGGCTTTGCGCTCACGGGTATGAGTGATCGTCAAATCCAGTGCGCGCTCTATGGCAGCGACGCCGGATACGCCCAGTATCGTGCGTTCATAAGGCAACTCGGTCATCAACTGGGTAAAACCCTTGCCTTCGACACCACCGAGCACCCTGTCCAACGGCACGCGCACATCATCAAAGAACAACTCGCAAGTGTCCTGGCCTTTTTGCCCTATTTTTTCCAGTATGCGCCCTACCCTGTAACCCGGGCAGTCTTTGGTTTCCACCATGATCAGTGACACACCCTTGGCACCGGCTTCAGGATCAGTCTTGGTCACGACCACCACCAGATCGGCCATATAACCATTGGAGATAAAAGTCTTGGAGCCGTTGATGACGTAACTATCACCTTCGCGTGCCGCGGTGGTACGTATGCCTTTGAGGTCAGACCCTGCACCCGGTTCAGACATGGCGATGGCGGCGATCATTTCACCTGAGGCGAGCTTGGGCAGGTATTTTTGCTTTTGTTCTTCTGTCCCCTGGTTCAAAATATAATGGGCGACGATGGCATGCACATGAATGCCAAAGGCCATGTCACCGGCATAAGTCAGTTCTTCAAACACGATGGATTGATGGGCAAAGCTGCCACCAGAACCGCCATATTCTTCAGGTATGTCAGCCAGCAAGATACCCATGGCACCGCCCTTGTCCCAGACATCGCGGTCCACATGTTGCTGTTTTTTCCAATGTTCCTGATGCGGAGTGACTTCAGCAGCGACAAAGCGGCGTACTGCATCGCGAAAAGTTTCCAGCTCTGGCGTCATCCAGCGTGGTTTGATTTGCATACGGTGTCTCCTTTATTATGGTTTCAGGCTTTTGTGCCTGATTTTTTCTGGCCTGATTGATGGCAGCTTTGTTTAAGGTTACCATCAAGAGCGATCAGAAAAGCACCCCACCACATTTTTTAGAAGACTATCCCCAATAGCAATGCCTAAAGAAATTACCACAGACACGGCAGAGCAAGCATTGCCAGGTTCAGAAACCACAAAAAAACGCGGTCGCCCTGCGCTGGACGAATCAGAAAGCATACGCCAGGATATTATCCGGAAATCAGCACAGCTTTTTAGAAAAAAAGGTTACGACAACACCACTGTGCGCGACATCGCAGCGGCGGTGGGAATACAGTCAGGCAGCTGGTTTTACCACTTCAAGACCAAGCAGGACATCCTGGTCACCGTGATGGAGCAAGGTATGCAAAAGTCACTGGAAGAAATAGAGAAACTCGCATTGGCAGATTTGCCGCCGCGCCTGGCGTTTCAGCATTTGGTCAAAGTCCATCTGAATACCTTGCTGGCCCCCGAACATGATTTTATTGCCGTACTGCTGTACGAATGGCGCTCACTCGACAAACTGGCACGCGCCCGTATCATTGCCCTCAAGGACAGGTATGAAGCTGCGTGGGAAAAAGTCATCATGGACCTGCATGTATCAGGAGATTGGGCCATGCCCACGCACCTGGACAAACTGCTGATGTTTGGTACGCTGAACTGGACAGCGCAGTGGTATAGACGCGGTTCAGGCATCAGCATAGATGAACTGGCAGAGCAGGCGCTGCAGTTTATATTGCGCACCAAACCTGGATGACAGGCTGGATCAGAGTTTACTCTTCCAGGGCTATCTCCAGTTTGCGGGTATCAATAATCAGTTTTTTACCCAGGAAAAGCTTATTCCCGACCATCCCCCCTGCGCCGAGACCACTGATTGCAAGCTCCTGCAAGAAGCCCATATCCTGGACATAACTGATTTCTTTCACAGGCAGCTTGATGCCGGCTACTATTGCCTCTGCGCTGGTTTCTACCGTATGCGCAGTCAATATTTTATCCCAGGGACGAATAGCATAAACCATCGGTTTGGCATCCTGCTTTGCCAGTCGCTGGAAAGTTTTTTCATTGCTAATCCAGGACAAAGCGTTGGAACCGCTGTCATACATCACCGTTTTCTCTTCGCCATCAAAAGTAACGGGCATGACTATCCTGCGGCCAGAAAAACTGAAGGGCTGGAATTTACTACTTGCCAAATGCAAGCCTTCACGTTCGCGGGAAAATTTGACTATATCTTTCTTGAAGTCCAGCACCACTACTCGGCCATCAATCAAATCTGCACCTATGGTGCCGATTATTTCTATGCTGTCCTTGCTCCAGTCAAGACCTGCGCCTTCGCGCTGCATGATGGAAATATTTTTAGCCAGCACCTGCATATCACCGAGTTTGAAATTAACGGCGGCAAGCTTGTCGCCAGAATTCACGAACTGATATTTCTCGGCAATCGCCTTCCATTTATTGGAATAAAAAACAGTCGATGCGTGACCAAGATCAAGCTGCATGTAAAATATTTTTTCTTCGCTACTGCCAAAGTGCACCGGTAACAACAAGGTAGCGTGATCCAGTGGTGGCAATGGTGCCGGGCGTGGTATGGCACTCCACAATATATTCACTTCACCACCGTCACCTGACAATTCTACTTGCGCAGGTGTCAATCTAGTGCCTGTTGCACAGGCTGAGATGAGTAAGCTCAAGCCCAAAAGCAAAAAGGAAGTGAAACTCTTCCTGAATTTGCCTGGCTTGAAGGGATTAACAATGTCAAGCATGTACATTTATTGACTCCACAAACTATGGGTAGAGTTCAGGCAGTTTTACGGCGTGAGAACAGGGCAACCAAACCCACCACCAGCAATATAGGGAAAAGCAAGGGCAACAATGCCAGTGCCAGCGAACCCAGGACTATAGCGAAAATCACGCATAACAATATTGCCACGCCTGCCAGTACCATGCCAGTCAGGCCAAGAGCAAAAACCACCGCAACTACAGCAATCCCACAGCCGAACAAGACACCAAAGAAGCCAAAGAATCCGCCAACGCCATTGATGTCTTCACCATCAATCTGCACATCCATGCCGTGAAAGGATGACATGACTATCATGGCAAAAACCAGGATGGACAAGAGGATGATGGCGATGCGCTTGTTGGATGTGATATTTGATGTGGTATTAGATGTCATGATGGGCTCCCTTTAGCTCAATTGTCAATTTGATGATTTCTTGTGTTCTGTGATTCGATGTAAGCATCTTATAAAAGAACACCAGGGGCTTCCACGGGCTTGCGACAGAATGCGCAAATAACGGCT
>JAZJXP010000063.1:14288-23117 GCA_040390835.1 Pseudomonadota bacterium | reverse complement strand
TTAGAGGATCTTGCTTACATCATTCTTGCATGACCATGCGGTGAAAGAAAAACCCAAGAAAAAAGAGTGAATTTCCATAGAAATTCACTCTTTATCAATTCATCCCTGCAAGCAGGGATGGGGTTGCCTGAAACTTAGGCTGCCAGCAGTTGACGCAATACAAATGGCAGGATACCGCCATGTTTGTAGTAATCAACTTCGATAGGTGTATCGATGCGCAACAAGACTTTGACTTCTTTTGCCTCGCCGTTGGCACGGTGGATGACCAGAGTCACTTCTTGCTGTGGCTTGATTTCATCTTCTATGCCTTTCAAGTCGAAAGATTCATTGCCAGTGATGCCCAGGGTATCAACGCTGTCTATGCCTATGAATTGCAATGGCAATACACCCATACCAACCAGGTTGGAGCGATGGATACGTTCAAAAGAACGTGCAATCACCGCTTTAACGCCCAGCAATTGAGTGCCTTTAGCTGCCCAGTCACGGGAAGAGCCTGTACCGTATTCTTCGCCACCGAAAATCATGGTTGGCACGCCGTCAGCAACATACTTCATCGCTGCGTCATAGATAGCCATAGGTTCGCCAGTTGGCTGGAACAGTGTTTCGCCGCCTTCAACGCGGGAGCCATCTTCCTTGGCCGGGATCATGAGATTTTTGATGCGCACGTTGGCAAATGTGCCACGCATCATGATTTCATGGTTACCGCGACGTGAGCCGTAGGAATTGAAATCGGCTTTCAGTACGCCGTTTTCTTTCAGCCATTTACCTGCAGGGCTGGATTCCTTGATGGAGCCGGCTGGGGAGATATGATCAGTCGTGATGGAGTCGCCGAACACACCTAGTGCACGTGCACCGGTGATGCCAGTCGCGGCAGCTTTTGGTTCCATCGTGAAGTCAGCAAAGAATGGTGGCTCAGCGATGTAAGTGGAAGTAGGCCAGTTGTAGACATCGCCTTCTGCCACGCCTTTGATGTTTTCCCACAGCTTGCCTGGGGCACCTTTGACGTCTGCGTAGTTTTCCTTGAAGGTTTTGGAATTCATCGCAAATTTCATCAGCTTGCTGATTTCTGCGCTGGTAGGCCAGATGTCACCCAGGAAAATGTCCTTGCCTTTAACGCGGCCAACTGGCTCTGTCATCAAGTCACGGGTCATGTTGCCAGCGATGGCGTATGCAACAACCAAAGGAGGGGAGGCCAGGAAGTTGGAGCGGATATTCGGGTGTATGCGTGCTTCAAAGTTGCGGTTACCAGACAGGATGGCGGATGCCACGATGTCGTTGGTGGAAATTGCTTCGTTCATCGCTGGTGTCAGGTCGCCTGCGTTGCCGATACAGGTCGTGCAACCATAGGCTGTGACGCCGAAACCCAGTTTTTCCAGGTAAGGCAGCAAACCTGCTGCTTCCAGGTATTTGGTGACAACGCGAGAGCCAGGAGCCAGCGACGTTTTGATATGAGGTGCTACTTTCAAACCAGCTTCAACTGCCTTCTTGGCCAGCAAACCAGCTGCCAGCAAGACGCTAGGATTGGATGTGTTGGTGCAGGAAGTAATTGCAGCGATCAGTACATCGCCGTTTTTGACATTCACGCCATCAGTATTGGTATAAACCGCATTCAGGTCTTCTGCTTTTTTGTTGAAACCATTCTCTGCTGTTGGCTTGGAAAACAGGTCTGCAAATGTCGATTTGACGTTGCCGATTTCAATACGGTCTTGCGGACGCTTAGGACCAGCCAGGGATGGGGCAACTGTGGACAGATCCAGGGAGATTTCTGTGGTGTAGTCAATGTCGCCAGCGTCAGGAATACCGAACATTTTTTGTGCTTTGAAATAGCCTTCGAATGCGTCGATTTCTGCCTTGGTGCGGCCTGTGCCTTTGAAGTAATCTATCGTTGCTTCATCAACCGGGAAAAAGCCCATGGTCGCGCCGTATTCTGGTGCCATGTTAGCGATAGTCGCACGGTCTGTCAGGGACAAAGAGCGTGTGCCTGCACCGAAGAATTCAACAAACTTGCCAACTACTTTGGCTTTACGCAGCAATTCAGTGATGGTCAGTACCAGATCCGTTGCAGTACAACCTTCGCGCAATGCGCCAGTCAGGTTGACGCCGACTACGTCTGGTGTCAGGAAGTAGACTGGTTGACCCAGCATGCCAGCTTCGGCTTCAATACCACCAACACCCCAGCCAACTACACCGATACCATTGATCATGGTGGTGTGGGAATCTGTGCCTACCAGTGTGTCAGGGTAGTAGACTTCATTTTTCTTGGCATCTTTGATTTTGTGTACACCACGTGCCAGGTATTCCAGGTTAACCTGGTGAACAATACCAAAACCTGGAGGAACCACGCCAAAAGTATCAAATGCCTGCATACCCCATTTCATGAACTGGTAACGCTCATTATTGCGTTGGAATTCCAGTTTCATGTTCAGATCCAGCGCTTTCTTTTCGCGGAAATGATCGATTTGTACGGAGTGATCAACCACCAGATCAACCGGAACCAGTGGTTCAATATTTTTTGGGTTTTTGCCTTGTTTGGCTGCAACGTTACGCATCGCAGCCAGATCAGCCAGCAAAGGTACGCCGGTAAAGTCTTGTAGTACCACGCGAGAAACCACGAAAGGGATTTCGTCAGTGCGGGCCGCAGTGGCACTCCAGTTAGCCAGTTGCTTGACGTGTTCGTCAGTAACCTTTTTGCCATCGCAGTTACGCAGCACCGATTCCAGCACGATGCGGATGGAGACTGGCAGGCGCGAGATATTTACGCCGAGATTTTTTTCCAATGCAGGCAGGGAAAAGAACTTGCCTTTCTTGGTATCCGAAATTTTAAAATCTTTCAGGGTTTTGAATGCATCTTTGTACGCATTTTGGCTCATGGCTCTTCCTCTTATTTACAAAAATCAATGATCAAAAAATAATCAAAGCAGACGATATGTTCACCCGTCACAAGCACTTACTTCAGCCAGAAATTGTGGCCAAGGTGAAATCAGGTATCGCCTGTTTTTAAATTAAAACTTATTTGGCTTGCGCCGTACTGCTGTCTTTGCTGTTCACTTCTGCCAGTGAGGCAGCTTCTGTCTTGCATTCATTGGCCAGTTGCTGGCCTTTATGTGAGTCCAGCAGCAAGCCCTTTGCTGGAATACCAATCCAGATCAGGCCAGCTTTACGGTTTTCAAAACGTACTGCACCTGTCGTCGTATCGACTTTAGTCAGGCGGTACAGTCTTTTTTTCCAGCGCATGGCCACATGTTCAGCATCCTCAGGATTGGTGTACATGGTAAGGAAGTTGCCGAGTTCGCATTTGTAGTCGAAATTATTATGCAAAGCCACGTCCGGTTCCGGTTCGTCATCTTCTTTTGCTACTTGGGCAGCGGCAGGTTTTACCGCCTTTGCTGTGGATTTGGTCTTACTGCGTGGTGCTTCCACTGCATTGGCACTGCTTGCAAGGATGGTGCATGCTGCAAATGCCAGGCTGATAAAAGAAAGTAATTTCATGGTGTCTCCTAAAGTAACTCTTGTGCTGCTGCCGGTAATTCGACTTGACCTGACTGGGCTCGTCTTAAAATTGTCCAATAATAGCGGTAACTGGCTCTGTCATGTAGCTGTCCTTGCCATTGTATTGGTCCCCACGCTTGTTTTTTTGCATGGGTCAGGATGTCGATGGCATCCTGGATATCGTTTTCGCTGGGTGAAAATGCCTGGATGACAGGTCGTATCTGGTCCGGATGTATGCTCCACATGCGTGTATAGCCGCATTCGCTAGCGGCGCGGCGGGCATCATTTGCCACTACGCTGGTATCCTTGATATTGGTTGTTACATTGTGCGAAGCGACTTTGCCAAAGCGGTGGCAGGCAGCAGCGATTTCCAACTTGGCGCGCAAAACCAGGGGGTGATTAAACTGCCCGGGAGAGCGCATGGCAGTTGCAGGTATGGCGCCAAAATGGGAGGACACAAAATCCATCAAACCAAACGACAGACATTCAACCTGGGGCAGGGCGGCAATTTGCTGCACTTCTGTCAGTGCGCCGTGGGTCTCTATCAAGACGTGAACCGGGATTAATTGGCCATCAGTTCTTTTACCAAAGTGATTAATACGCAGTAGTGCAGCCAGTAGCTCGGCGGTATTATTGATTTTTGGTAAAACCAGATAGGCGAGCTTGTCTGCGCATGCGGGGAGTATTAATTCAAGATCTTGTTCAAATGCCTGGTGGTGTACATCATGTACCCGCACACCCAGGCGTTGATATTGATTATCGGCGCTGTTGACTAGTGTGGCGACCAGCTTTGCGTGATCGATCTCGTTGCCAGCGGCTGCGCCGTCTTCGCAATCGAGAGTGATATCGAAAATTCCACCCAGTTCCTGCTGTAGCGCAATCGATTTGCGCATCAATTTTTCAGATCCTGCGTAATGGTCGCAGACCGGCAATATAACCGGTTGAATGTGATCCTGAAAAAGTACTGTAGATGGATGCATTACTTAAATGTGTCGTCGTGAGTCAAGGCAGATTCCAGCGAGTGCCGGAATCTGCCCCCTTACCTGATTAACCTACCAGGTGCTTGACGCCATCACGCTCTTCTTGCAATTCTTTGAGAGTGATGTTGATGCGTTCACGGGAGAACTCGTCGATTTCCAGACCTTCAACGATTTTGTATTCGCCATTCTCTGTTGTTACAGGGAAGCCGAACATCGTGCCTTCAGGGATGCCATAAGAACCATCGGAAGGGATGCCCATGGTAGTCCATTTGCCATTTGTGCCCAGCAACCAGTCACGTACGTGGTCAATTGCTGCGTTCGCTGCAGATGCTGCAGAAGACAGGCCACGTGCTTCGATAATCGCTGCACCGCGTTTGCCAACTGTAGGCAGGAATACATCCTTGTTCCAGACTTGGTCATTAATCAGGTCTTTGACGGATGCGCCATCAACTGTCGCGAAGCGATAGTCAGCGTACATGGTTGGGGAATGATTGCCCCAGACGCATAGTTTTTCAACTGCAGCAACTGGCTTGCCAACTTTGGCCGCTACTTGGGATAGCGCACGGTTGTGATCCAGACGCAGCATCGCTGTAAAGTTCTTAGCTGGCAGGGAAGGTGCCGATTTCATGGCGATGTAAGCATTGGTGTTAGCTGGATTGCCAACCACCAGAACTTTAACATTGCGGGATGCTACTGCATCCAGTGCCTTGCCTTGTACGGTGAAAATCTGTGCATTGGCTTCCAGCAAGTCTTTACGCTCCATGCCTGGGCCGCGTGGACGTGCGCCAACCAGCAGGGCGACGTCGATATCTTTAAACGCTGTCATTGGATCGCTGTGAGCAGACATGCCTGCCAGCAGCGGGAATGCGCAGTCGTCGATTTCCATCATTACGCCTTTCAGCGCTTTTTGGGCTTTTTCGTCAGGAATTTCCAATAATTGCAGAATCACTGGCTGGTCTTTGCCCAGCATGTCGCCATTGGCGATACGGAACAGAAGGGAATAGCCAATTTGGCCTGCGGCGCCGGTTACAGCTACGCGCATAGGGGATTTCGCCATGATGCATCTCCGAAGTGGTGTGAAAACGATGTTCAAACAATTGCAGCGACTTAATATGCCGACGCTATGTAAAACACTTAATGATACCGTTGAAAGCCCTGTCAGTCAGCCAAAATCCGCTGCAAACATGTTTTCGTCCTTTACATTGAAAGCGTTCGAACTATATTGCTTGGTGTGACAGCTGTGTGTGACAGATTAATAGCTGGTGCTGGCCTGATGCTGGCGCCAACTATTTGTACGGGAGTTTAGGTCGTGCGGAGCTAAGTGTCAATCAATATCTTATGTCTTATATAAGACATATCACTTAGTAGTTTGTTCTGGACGTGGCGGGTAGTTTTGTGGTGAAATTGCAGCCTATGAACTCTATCATACCAACCGCAAATAATCTGACTGCTGCCCCGACTACGCCAGGTGCTGGTGTTGGTGCTTCGTCTGCTTCGTCCTTGAATGCATCTCCCACATTCAGTCCATTATATCAACAGATCAAAGCCCTGATTACTCAGAGCCTGCAATCTGGTGAGTGGAAGCCGGGCGAGTTGATCCCCAGTGAGATGGAATTGGCCAGCCGTTTCAAGGTCAGTCAGGGTACGGTACGCAAGGCAATTGATGAGTTATCGGCAGAAAACCTGGTCGTGCGCAGGCAAGGGAAGGGGACTTTCGTTGCTACGCACCATGAGGCGCGTTCGCAATTCCGCTTTTTGCGACTGGCGCCTGATGAAGGTGTGCCGCATTATCCCGAGAACCGCATCATTGAAGTCAAGCGCATGCGTGCACCGGCTGAAGTAGCGCGTTTGCTGGATATTAAATCTGGCGACTCCGTTGTTTTTATTCGCCGTGTCCAATCTTTTTCTGGTGTGCCCACCATTCTTGATGACTTATGGTTGCCTGGTTCCATCTTCAAAGGCCTGACGGCCGAGCGCCTGAATGAATACAAGGGCCCCATGTACGGTTTGTTCGAAACTGAATTTGGTACGCACATGATCAGGGCGTCTGAGCAAATCCGCGCCGTTTGTGCCGACGAGGCTGTGGCAGACTTGCTAAATGTTGATGTCGGTATGCCTTTGCTCAATGTCGAACGTGTTTCGTTTACGTATGGTGATAAGCCGGTTGAATTGCGTCGCGGTTTGTATCTGACCATGAATCATCATTACCGAAATGAATTGAGTTAAATCAATCAGATAATTGATTTGCTGTGGTTTTTTAGATGTCTCCAGTATCTGTGCTTGCGCATTTGCAGACTCTGCGTCTGTTGGGCTTTAGGTTTAAGATAGCGATATTTTGTTAATCGTGATGATTTTTGTTGGTGCAATGCACCAAAATGAGCGAAAATTGCAAGGTTTATGTACAGACTAGTTAATGGGGAGATTATTTATGTCTGAAGTAGTAAAAACCAAGCCACGCTTTGGTGTAATGCGCTTGATAGATGCGACCGGGTACCGGTTGCCGCTAGCAGGCTTCGTTTCCATCTTGCACCGGGCAAGTGGAATGCTGATGTTCCTGTTGTTGCCATTCATCTTGTATTTGCTTGACAAGAGTTTGACATCGGAAGCGACATTTACCGAACTGCAGGCTTTGACATCTGGTGTTTTCGTCAAGTTGATCATCCTGGCTTTGTCATGGGCTTATCTGCACCATTTCTGCGCGGGTGTTCGTCACTTGTTGATGGATCTGCACTATGGTCTGGACAAGGATACCGCTCGTCAATCAGCTGTTGGTGTGTTGGTGACCAGTCTCGTACTGGCGGCATTGATTGCCCTGAAATTGTTCGGAGTATTCTAAATGGCAAATAATAATATTGGCGCCAAGCGCCTGGTCGTGGGAGCGAGTTACGGTTTGCGTGACTGGTTGGCACAACGTGTAACGGCCATCGTCATGGCACTGTACACCGTCATTTTGCTTGGTCTGTTTTTGACGGGTAAAAATTTCAATCAGGCTGGCTGGGCAGGCATATTCGCCATGCAATGGTTCAAGCTGGCGACGTTTTCTGTTGTCGTTTGCCTGTTGTATCACGCCTGGGTTGGTATGCGTGATATCTGGATGGATTATGTGACGCACAGTGTATTTCTGCGTCTGGTATTTCAAGTTGCCACTATTTTGTGGCTGATTGCTTGTGCTGGCTATGCTGCACAGATTTTGTGGAGAGTATAAAAGTGGCCGCAATTAAATCCACAATTCCTAGCCGCCGTTTTGACGCGGTCATCATCGGTGCCGGCGGTTCTGGCATGCGTGCTTCGCTGCAACTGGCAGAAGCTGGTCTGAATGTCGCCGTACTGTCTAAAGTATTTCCTACCCGTTCTCACACAGTAGCTGCACAGGGTGGCATCGGCGCTTCCCTTGGCAATATGTCGGAAGACAACTGGTACTGGCACATGTTTGACACGGTCAAGGGTTCTGATTACCTGGGTGACCAGGATGCGATCGAATTCATGTGTCGCGAAGCACCAAAAGTCGTTTATGAACTCGAACATTTCGGCATGCCGTTTGATCGCAATGCTGACGGCACGATTTACCAGCGTCCATTTGGTGGTCATACTGCCAACTTTGGCGAGAAGGCTGTGCAACGTGCTTGCGCTGCGGCTGACCGTACTGGTCATGCATTGTTGCATACGCTGTATCAGCGTAATGTGCGCGCCCGCACCCATTTTTTTGTTGAATGGATGGCGATCGACCTGATCCGTGATGCGGATGGTGATGTGCTGGGTGTCGTTGCGCTGGAAATGGAAACCGGCGAAGTCATGATGCTGGAAGCGAAAACCACGATATTTGCCACTGGCGGTGCCGGTCGTATCTGGGCAGCTTCTACCAATGCATTTATCAATACCGGTGACGGTATGGGTATGGCTGCACGCGCTGGCTTGCCACTGGAAGATATGGAATTCTGGCAATTCCACCCAACCGGTGTCGCTGGTGCGGGCGTCTTGATTACTGAAGGTGTGCGTGGTGAAGGCGGTATTCTGATCAATAGTCAGGGCGAACGTTTCATGGAGCGCTATGCGCCTACCTATAAAGATCTGGCTCCACGTGACTTCGTTTCCCGTTCCATGGATCAGGAAATCAAAGAAGGCCGTGGCTGTGGTCCGAATAAAGATCACGTCATGCTGGATTTGCGTCATATCGGTGCTGACACTATTCAAAAACGTTTGCCATCGATTCTTGAAATCGCGCACAAGTTTGCCAACGTGGATGCGACCAAAGAGCCGATTCCTGTCGTTCCTACGATCCATTATCAAATGGGTGGTATCCCGACCAATATTCACGGTCAGGTTGTTGCGCCGAAAAACGGTGGCAGTGAAGTCGTCAATG
>JAZJXP010000063.1:0-14278 GCA_040390835.1 Pseudomonadota bacterium | reverse complement strand
GTATGCAATCGGTGAATGCGCCTGCGTATCCGTACACGGTGCCAATCGCCTGGGTACTAACTCTCTGCTCGATTTGCTGGTATTCGGCCGCGCAGCTGGTAACCATGTTGTTGCCAGCAAGCTCAAAGAACGCAGCAACAAGGATTTGCCTGCAGATGCAGCAGACCTTGCGCTGTCACGTTTGTCCAAGCTGGAAACCAGTACTGGTTCCGAGCGCGTACAAGACGTTGCCAATGATATCCGTGCCAGCATGCAGCAATACTGTGGCGTGTTCCGTACTGATGAATTGCTGCAAACCGGCTACAAGAAAATCATGGAGCTTGATGAGCGTCGCAAGCATGTTTCTTTCAAAGACAAATCCAAGGTCTTCAATACAGCGCGCGTAGAAGCGCTGGAACTGGATAACCTGATCGAAACTGCCAAGGCAACGATTACATCCGCCGCCGCCCGTAAAGAATCTCGTGGTGCGCATGCACACCGTGATTATGAGGAGCGCGATGACGTCAACTGGATGAAGCATACCTTGTGGTATTCCGAAGGCAATCGCCTTGACTACAAGCCGGTCGTGACCAAGCCGCTGACTGTAGATACCTTCAAGCCGAAACCACGTACATTCTAAAGAGATACCGATATGGCACGTACATTAAAATTCCAAATTTATCGCTATGATCCGGACAAGGATGCCAAGCCTTACATGCAAGACTTGACCGTAGAGTTGCAAGACACTGACAAGATGTTGCTGGATGCTTTGCAACGTATCAAGTCCGATGTGGATGATTCCCTGGCTTTGCGCCGTTCATGCCGTGAAGGTGTGTGTGGTTCTGATGCAATGAACATCAATGGCAAAAATGGCTTGGCTTGCACCACCAACCTGAATGAATTGACTGAACCTATCAAATTACGTCCTTTGCCTGGCTTGCCTGTCATCCGTGACTTGATCGTCGATATGACGCAATTCTTCAAGCAATACAATTCCATCAAACCTTACCTGATGAATGATTCCATTCCTCCGGAAAAAGAACGCCTGCAGTCTCCCGCAGAACGTGAAGAGCTCGATGGTTTGTATGAATGCATCCTGTGCGCATGCTGTTCAACTTCATGCCCATCGTTTTGGTGGAATCCGGATAAATTCGTTGGCCCGGCAGGTTTGTTGCAGGCTTATCGCTTCATTGCTGATTCACGTGATCAGGCAACTGGCGAGCGTCTTGATAACCTTGAAGATCCGTACCGCTTGTTCCGTTGCCACACCATCATGAATTGTGTGGACGTCTGTCCTAAAGGTCTGAATCCTACCCGTGCTATCGGTAAGATTAAAGAACTGATGGTCCGTCGTGCAGTCTAAGTTCGCAGTTTAAGTTGATATCAGCGATGTCCCCGGGCATCGCTGCTATTTCATGCGGTTTTCCAGGCAAGCTGAGAGCCGCATGAAATAGTCAGTATGGAAGAGAATTAATTATGTCTGAGTCACAAGCTATATCTCATCAAAACGACCCGGTAAAGCGGGCGCGTTTGCGGTGGCGGGCAAGGCGCGGTTTGTTGGAGAACGATCTGATCTTGACGCGTTTTCTGGATGCCAATGAGGAATCCCTGACAGATGAGGAAGTGGATGCCTTTAGCCGCCTGATGGAATTGCCGGACAATACATTAATGGATCTGCTTATGGCCAAGAAACAAGCCGAAGCCGAAGTCGATCTGCCTCATGTCCACGCTTTATTGCTGCGCCTGCAAACGGCGTGAAAAAAAAGCTGATTTTAAGCTGATTTTAAGCTGATTTTTTGTGTTTTTTTGATTAACGACTCACCTCTTATCTGAAGGAAGAGCCATGACAAATTCTGAAACAAAAGCCACCCTATCATTCTCCGATGGCTCACCAGCCTTGGAAATGCCGATTTACAAGGGCTCAATTGGTCCTGATGTCATCGACATCCGTAAATTGTATGGTTCTACCGGCATGTTCACCTATGATCCAGGTTTCATGTCCACGGCAGCCTGTAATTCTTCCATTACTTATATCGATGGCGACAAGGGTGAATTGCTGTATCGCGGTTATCCTATCGAACAATTGGCAGTCAATGGCGGCGACTTCCTGGAAACCTGCTATCTGTTGCTGAATGGCGAATTGCCAAATGCAGCGCAAAAAACTGAATTTGTTGCGACCGTCACCAATCACACCATGGTGCACGAGCAGATGCAATTCTTCTTCCGCGGCTTCCGTCGTGATGCGCATCCTATGTCGGTATTGGTGGGTACAGTCGGTGCATTGGCATCGTTCTACCATGACTCTCTGGATATCAATGACCCGCATCATCGTGAAGTATCGGCGATACGTCTGATCGCCAAGATGCCTACACTGGTTGCGATGGCCTACAAATATTCTATCGGCCAGCCATTTGTGTATCCACGCAATGATCTGTCGTATAGCGCGAACTTCATGCACATGATGTTCTCGACTCCATGCGCGCCATACAAAACCAACGAAGTCCTGGTACGTGCGCTGGATCGTATTTTGATCTTGCACGCAGATCACGAGCAGAATGCTTCTACATCGACTGTGCGTCTGGCCGGTTCTTCAGGCGCAAATCCATTTGCCTGTATCGCTGCTGGTATCGCCTGCCTGTGGGGTCCTGCTCACGGTGGTGCGAATGAAGCTGCATTGAGCATGCTGGAAGAAATCGGCAATGTCGATAATATTCCTACTTTCATTGCCCAGGTAAAAGACAAGAACTCTGGCGTCAAGCTGATGGGCTTTGGTCACCGTGTTTACAAAAACTATGACCCACGCGCAAAACTGATGCGTGAAACCTGCTATGAAGTGTTGCAAGAACTGGGTCTGCAAGACGATCCATTGTTCAAACTGGCAATGGCCCTGGAAAAAATTGCGCTGGAAGACGAATATTTCGTTAGCCGCAAGCTCTATCCTAACGTTGATTTCTACTCTGGCATCGTACAACGCGCGCTGGGTATCCCAACTGCATTGTTCACTGGTATCTTCGCCCTGGCGCGTACAGTAGGCTGGATCGCTCAGTGGAAAGAAATGATTTCTGATCCTGAGCAAAAAATCGGCCGCCCACGTCAGTTGTTTGTTGGTGCGCCTAAGCGTGATGTGCCAGCAATCGACAAGCGTTAATAAAATATTGATTTAGGTATTAATGTTTTAGCTATACATGTTGTTGTAAAAAGCGAGTCTTTGTGACTCGCTTTTTTTTTCTTCGGTAATTATGCTATGCTTCGCCACGAAAGTGATTTTTAGGAATAACTTTCGCGATCTAATCAAAAAACATATTTAAATGACATGCTTTTTGATTTGATCACGAGGATAGTTTGAATTAAGCCCTTCCCCACAACTTGATGTGCAATCCGCTAACCGGTCAGGCCGTGTCGCGGAAGGTTAGATTAACCCGCTAATCTCGCGAAACGCGAAGAAAGGTGAGCAAGATGATGCAACAATATAACGCTAACTCGTACTTGTTCGGCGGCAATGCGCCGTATGTAGAAGAACTGTATGAAGCGTACCTGAATAATCCCGGTTCTGTTCCTGATAATTGGCGCGCGTATTTTGACGCCATGCAAAACGTGCCTGCCGTCGATGGCTCCGCCAAACCCGACGTCGCCCACGCACCTGTTATTGCTTCCTTTGCTGAACGTGCCAAACAAGGCCCGATACGCACTGTCAATGCGACTGCTGATGCTGAAATGGGACGCAAACGCGTCGCTGCCCAGCAACTGATTGCCGCTTATCGCTTCCTCGGTAGTCACTGGGCCAATCTGGACCCGCTGCAACGCCAGGAGCGTCCAAGTATCCCTGAACTGGAACCAAGTTTCTATGGTTTTACCGATGCAGATATGGACATACAGTTCAATATCAGTAATACCTATTTCGGGCCAGAAACAGCATCATTGCGCGACCTTTTGAATGCCCTGCGTGACACTTATTGCCGTTCCATCGGTGCTGAGTTCATGTACATCAGTGACCCGACAGAAAAACGTTGGTTGCAACAAAAGCTGGAAGCGATACGCTCCACACCATCTTTCTCTCCTGAAAAGAAAAAACACATCCTTGACCGCCTGACTGCGGCTGAAGGTCTGGAGCGCTATCTGCATACCAAATATGTTGGTCAGAAGCGCTTCTCCCTGGAAGGCGGCGAAAGCTTTATCGCTTCCATGGATGAGACTATCCAGCGCGCCGGTGAGCGTGGCGTGGAAGAAATCGTTATCGGTATGGCCCACCGTGGTCGTCTGAACGTACTGGTCAATACCCTTGGCAAAATGCCTCAGGATCTGTTTGCTGAATTTGAAGGCAAACATGGTGATGACTTGCCTGCTGGCGACGTTAAATACCATCAAGGCTTCTCGTCGGATATCTCTACCCCAGGCGGCCCGGTTCATTTGTCTCTGGCGTTCAATCCTTCCCATCTGGAAATCGTTAATCCGGTGGTTGAAGGCTCTGTCAAAGCGCGTATGGATCGTCGCGGCGACAAAGATGGCTCACAAGTTTTGCCTATCCTGGTACACGGCGATGCCGCGTTTGCAGGGCAGGGCGTGGTCATGGAAACCCTGAACCTGGCGCAAACACGCGGCTATGGTACGGGTGGTACGATGCATATCGTCATCAATAACCAGATCGGTTTCACGACTTCTGATCCACGTGATTCACGTTCTACCTTGTATTGCTCCGACGTTGTCAAAATGATTGAAGCGCCGGTGCTGCACGTCAATGCAGATGATCCTGAAGCTGTTGTCCTGGCTACCCAGATCGCTCTTGATTACCGTATGGAATTCAAGAAGGATATCGTCGTTGATATCATCTGCTACCGCAAACTCGGCCATAACGAGCAAGACACGCCTGCATTGACCCAGCCTTTGATGTACAAGAAGATTGCTCAGCATCCTGGCACACGCCGCATGTATGCTGACAAGCTGGCTGCACAAGGCACTATCCCTGCGGATGGCGGCGATCAAATGATCAAGGCTTACCGTGACGCCATGGATGCTGGCAAGCATACCCATGATCCGGTGATCTCCAACTTCAAAAACAAATACGCTGTTGACTGGATTCCTTTCCTCAACCGTAAATGGACAGATGCTGCTGACACAGCGGTGCCAGCAACTGAATTGAAGCGTCTGGCCGAGCGCATTACTACCGTACCAGAAGGTTTCAAACCACATAGCCTGGTAGAAAAAGTTCTGGGTGACCGTGCAGCCATGGGTCGTGGTGACATGAACCTGGACTGGGGCATGGGCGAGCATCTGGCATACGCATCCCTGGTATCTTCCGGTTATGCTATTCGCCTGACAGGCCAGGATGCAGGCCGTGGTACTTTCGTTCACCGTCACGCTGTTTTGCATGATCAAAACCGGGAACGCTGGGATGCAGGTACTTATATCCCTCTGCAAAATATTTCTGACAAACAGGCACCATTCACCGTCATCGATTCTGTCTTGTCTGAAGAAGCGGTATTGGGCTTTGAATATGGTTACTCCACTGCAGAACCAAATACGCTGACTATCTGGGAAGCACAATTCGGCGATTTCGCCAATGGTGCCCAGGTCGTTATCGATCAGTTTATCAGCTCTGGTGAAGTGAAATGGGGCCGTGCATCAGGTCTGGTCATGATGCTGCCGCACGGTTATGAAGGTCAGGGTCCTGAGCATTCATCCGCGCGCCCGGAACGCTTCCTGCAACTGTGTGCTGACAACAATATGCAAGTGGTTCAGCCTACTTCTGCGTCCCAGATTTTCCATCTGTTGCGTCGTCAGATGATACGCATGTTCCGCAAGCCTCTGGTCATCATGACACCGAAGTCCTTGCTGCGTAACAAGGATGCAGGTTCACCATTGTCTGATCTGGCCAAAGGCAGCTTCCATACGGTGATTGGTGAAGTTGACGAGAAGATCGATGCGAAGAAAGTCAAACGCGTCATCGCTTGCTCCGGCAAGGTGTATTACGATCTGGTCAATGCCCGTAAAGAGCGCGGCCAGGCTGATACAGCGATTATCCGCGTTGAACAACTGTATCCGTTCCCGCATAAGAGCTTTGTCGCTGAGTTGAAAAAATTCCCGAACATGGCGGAATTGGTTTGGGCACAAGATGAGCCGCAAAATCAGGGACCATGGTTCCAGATCCAGCACAATATTTTTGAAAGCCTGGAAGACGGTCAAAAACTTGCTTATGCAGGTCGTCCAGCCAGTGCATCGCCAGCTGTCGGTTACTATGACAAGCACTATGCACAACAAAAAGCATTGCTGGAAACGGCGTTTTCCAAACTCAAAGGCTTTGTCCTGACCAAATAATGACGCGATGCGACATCAGAGGCTGATGTCGCATTTGGCTACCCGAATCGGAGAGTAAAAAAATGGCAATTATCGAAGTAAAAGTTCCTCAGTTATCTGAGTCCGTCGCAGAAGCAACCCTGTTGTCCTGGCATAAAAAAGTGGGCGAAGCAGTTGGCCGTGACGAAAACCTGATCGACGTAGAAACAGATAAAGTCGTACTGGAACTGCCAGCGCCTGACGCTGGTGTGATCACACAAATCATCAAGGGCGATGGCAGTACTGTCGTTGCTGGCGAAATCATCGCGATTATCGATACTGATGCAGCCGCAAAAGTAAGCCCTATGGAAGTATCCGCTGCACCAGTTACAGTAGCCGCAGCTGCCACATCCGCGCCTGCTGATGCAAAATCTTCTGCCGGCGTAGCAATGCCAGCAGCAGCAAAAATCCTGTCAGAAAACAACCTGACTGCTGCACAAGTTGACGGCTCTGGCAAAGATGGCCGCGTTACCAAAGGTGATGCACTGGCAGCAGTAGCCGCCAAGCCAGCCGCAGCACCAGTAGTTGCACCTCTGGCTGCTCCTGCAGCTGGTAAACCAGCCCTGCAACAAGTTGCTGCTCCAACGATCGCCAGCCTGGGTGATCGTCCGGAAGAACGCGTACCGATGAGCCGCCTGCGTGCTCGTATCGCTGAACGTCTGGTGCAATCGCAATCCACCAACGCGATTCTGACGACCTTCAACGAAGTCAATATGGCACCTGTCATGGACTTGCGTAACAAGTACAAAGACAAATTTGAAAAAGAACATGGCGTGAAACTGGGTTTCATGTCCTTCTTCGTCAAAGCTGCCGTAGCTGCATTAAAAAAATACCCTATCATCAACGCTTCTGTTGATGGTAACGACATCGTGTATCACGGTTACTTCGATATCGGTATCGCAGTTGGTTCACCGCGCGGCCTGGTAGTACCTATCCTGCGCAATGCGGATCAAATGACGATTGCTGAAATCGAGAAGAAAATCGGTGAGTTCGGTGCCAAGGCAAAAGACGGTAAATTGACACTGGACGATTTGTCTGGCGGTACTTTCTCCATCTCGAATGGCGGTACTTTCGGTTCCATGTTGTCTACACCTATCATCAACCCACCACAATCCGCAATTTTGGGCGTGCATGCGACCAAGGACCGTGCTGTAGTTGAAAATGGTCAGATCGTGATCCGTCCTATGAATTACCTGGCTATGTCTTATGACCATCGTATCATTGATGGTCGTGAAGCAGTTCTGGGTCTGGTGGCAATGAAAGATGCGCTGGAAGATCCAGCCCGTCTGTTGCTTGATCTGTAATTCAGATTACAACCGCAAAGCGAGAATCATTCCGTGAATATCGCTGACGAAATCAAACGTCTGCATGAACTGCATCAGGCAGGAGCCCTGTCTGATGCAGAATTTGCACAAGCCAAAGCCAGATTGCTGGCAACTGGCGACACTTCCGCATCCGGCAATCAACAGAGCCAGGGTTTTAACCATTTGAACCAGTTCCGCCGGTCAAAAAGTGACCAGTGGCTGGGTGGTATCTGTGGTGGCCTGGGCCAATTTACCGGTCTGGATTCCTGGATCTGGCGTTTGATGTTTGTCTTCTTCAGTCTTTACTTTGGTGCCGGTGTAGTGGCTTATCTGCTGGCCTGGATATTCATACCCGAAGAGAGTTGAAAACTGCAAAGCGAAGCGTGAACTTCACGTCTAAAGTCACGGCCAGATTCAACGCTAAATTCATATACATAAAATCAGGATATTTTCATGAGCAAACAATTTGACGTCGTCGTTATTGGTGGTGGCCCTGGCGGTTACATCGCCGCAATCCGCGCTGCCCAACTGGGATTTTCTACTGCCTGTATCGACGCATGGACTAATGAAAAAGGTGGCCCGGCTCCAGGTGGTACTTGTACTAACGTAGGTTGCATTCCATCCAAAGCGCTGTTGCAGTCTTCCGAGCATTATGAGCACGCTGGTCACGCTTTCGCTGATCACGGTATCAATGTACAAGGCCTGGGCCTGGATGTCGCGAAAATGCTGGGTCGCAAGAACACCATCGTCAAGCAAAACAACGATGGTATCTTGTTCCTGTTTAAAAAGAATAAAGTCACTTTCTTCCACGGTCACGGCTCTTTTGTAAAAGCTGATGCCGCTGGTTATGAAATCAAGGTAGCTGGCAAGTCAGAAGAAACCATTATTGGTAAACACATCATCGTGGCGACTGGCTCGAATGCACGTGCATTGCCTGGTGCTGCATTTGATGAAACGACTATCTTGTCGAATGATGGCGCATTGAAGATTGCTGAAGTGCCAAAAAAACTCGGTGTTATTGGCGCTGGTGTGATTGGTCTGGAAATGGGCAGTGTCTGGCGTCGTCTGGGTGCTGAAGTGACAGTGCTGGAAGCATTGCCAACTTTCCTTGGTGCTGTAGATGAACAAATCGCTAAAGAAGCGCACAAACTGTTCGTCAAACAAGGCCTGTCCATCAATCTGGGCGTCAAGATTGGCGAAATCGTCAATGGCGGCAAAGATGTGACTGTCAACTACACTGATGACAAGGGTGCTGAGCATAAAGCTGTGTTCGACAAGCTCATCATTTCCATCGGCCGTACACCTAACACCAATGGTTTGAATGCAGAAGCAGTTGGCCTGCAACTCGATGAACGTGGTTTCATCGCTGTTGACGGTGATTGCAAAACAAACCTGGCAAATGTCTGGGCAGTCGGTGACGTGGTACGTGGCCCTATGCTGGCACACAAGGCAGAGGAAGAGGGCGTCGCTGTTGCTGAACGTATCGCCGGTCAGCATGGTCACGTGAACTTCAATACCATCCCCTGGGTGATCTACACTTCGCCTGAAATCGCATGGGTAGGTCGTACTGAGCAGCAATTGAAGGCAGATGGCGTGGCTTACAAAGCAGGTACTTTCCCGTTCATGGCGAATGGTCGTGCCCGTGCCCTGGGTGATACCTCGGGTATGGTCAAGTTCCTGGCAGACGCCACGACAGATGAAATCCTGGGCGTGCACATTGTTGGACCTATGGCATCTGAATTGATTTCTGAAGCCGTGGTGGCGATGGAATTCAAGGCATCGGCAGAAGATATCGCCCGTATTTGCCATGCACATCCATCCCTGTCTGAAGCAACGAAAGAAGCAGCATTGGCAGTTGACAAGCGTTCGCTGAATTTCTGATTCAAGTCGACTGTCTGATCGCTTGTTTGAACGGTTTTTTGAAACAAGGGCGCAATATCGCGCCCAAATTGGCAGCGCACTCTGTCCTCAGTTTGATTGGGGTAGGGTGCGTCGCTTTTTACCCGCTTGCCATGCACAGGCGAGCCAGCAAAGATAGTATCCCTCGCCCATGAATGTCATAGAGTATTATCAGGATGCCTTGAGTCAGCGCGGTTTTCAGGCCGACGAGGCACAAAAGCGTGCGGTTGACCGCTTGCAGACTGCCTATGAAGAATGGGTAGAGTACAAAGGGAAGCGGGCAAATAAATTTACCCGCCTGATCACCCGCCCTGAAGTGCCGCGTGGCGTTTATATGTGGGGTGGAGTAGGGCGTGGCAAGTCATTTTTGATGGACAGTTTTTTTTCTGTCGTGCCTGTCGTCAGGAAAGCCCGCCTGCATTTCCACGAATTCATGCGTGCCGTGCACAGGCAGCTTGATGAACTCAAAGGGATGGCAGATCCGCTGGATGAAGTGGCCCGCAGAATTGCCAAGAAATACCGCCTGATTTGCTTCGATGAATTCCATGTCTCTGACGTGGCAGATGCGATGCTGCTGTATAACCTGCTGAATGCCCTGTTTGAAAATGGCGTCTCCTTCGTCATGACATCCAATTACCAGCCTGATACTTTGTATCCGGACGGTTTGCACCGTGACCGCATGTTGCCGACCATTGCCTTGCTGAAAGACAAGCTTGATATCCTGAATGTGGATTCTGGCAATGATTATCGCAAACGTGCGATGGAGCAGGTCCAGGCTTACCTGACACCATTGAATGCAACGACTGACAAGACCTTGCGCGATATTTTTGCCCGCGTGGCAGAAACCAGCGATGAAGACCCACATGTCGATATTGAAGGCCGTAAGCTCAAGTCCCTGCGCCGTGCAGGTAGTGTGATCTGGTTCGATTTTGCCACGCTTTGTGGTGGCCCACGTTCACAAAATGATTATCTGGAAATCGCCAGCCGTTTTCATACCGTTGTTTTGTCGACGATACCGCGCATGTCTGCCGCCATGTCGTCTGAGGCAAGACGTTTTACCTGGCTGATAGACGTGTTCTACGACAACAAGGTCAAATTAATTATGTCGGCCGAAGTCCCGCCTGAGGAACTTTATACCAACGGTACCTTGTCTAATGAATTTCACAGAACAGTGTCCCGTATTATAGAAATGCAATCAAAAGAATACATGGATGCTGATCAACGCCAAATTGCGGAGAATATTGCTTAATGAATCGTTTATTTTTCATTTGCATAGCCTTGGTCGTGCAAATGACTGTCGCTACATATGCCCAGGCTATGCCTGGTAGTAGTGAACTTGCTCAAATTGCAAATTTGACTGCCAGCTTGGATCAAAGATATGTCGCTGGCAGCATCACAAACGCAGAACAGGCTGAAGCTGCTTTGAAAGAAAGTAGCGCAGCACAACTGCGTTTACAAAGCTGGTATGAGCAGTCAGAGCGAGCTTGTCATCAGACTTTTTTTGTCAACGACTGCCTCAATGAGGTTAAACAGCATCGTCGTCAGTACATCGTTTCCTTGCAAAGAATTGCACTGGAAGCCAAGGCCTTGCAGCGCAAATTGCGCATAGATCAACTCGACAAAGAGCTGGAACAACGTCAGGCCAAGCCATAGCCCTCCATTGATTTGTAACCGGCTGTAAGCCTTTTTTCGTATCAGATGATGGTATTTGAAGGGGTGGCCCCGGATTCTGGCATTTTGCCCGGGCTATCACTGCTGTGCTTTGTCTCGCCTATCCTTAAAAGCTATCCTGGCCTGGCACCTGTGGCAAGGATAGCGTAGTGATTCTGTTTCACTCACCGCGATATAAGTATTGCAAGTCTCTAAAAATTTCCTTACAGTCTGGCGTTAGCCGCATTGGCATACTGTAATCCAAGGAAATGATATATGTGGTTTGTGGGCGCAATCATAGGCTTTATTCTGGGCGTGGCGACCGATTCGGGTGCTGCCATGTTCTTTTTTGCTTTGACGGGTGGCTTTGTTGGTCATCTGATAGGCAGCTCACGCAATAAGGCCAATATCAAGCCGCCGGCGAATAAGCCAGTGACACAAGTGGCACCGGGCAAGCCAGTTGATGCAATGGCAGAAATGCGCCAGAAAATCTTCACGCTTGAACATCGCCTGCAGACGCTTGAACGCGAAATGGCAGCGCTGAAAGCTGGGGGCGTGCTTGTTGTTAAGAGCGCAGACGCACCAGTGCAATCGGCGAGCCAGCCAGTTACTGAGGAAAAATCACGGGTAGAGCCACAAGTATCCCTTGCTGCCGCAAAAGCCAATGACGCCAGCCTGAGTGTGGTGGTTCCGCTGACGACAGACTTTGGTGCGCAAACAGAAGCAGTGCCAGCAATTACGCAGAAGAAAGCGGAACTGGAAGAACTGGATTTGAATATCATTCCTCTGGAAGATGCTGCACCTATCCAAAAGACTCCAGAAGTTTTCACTGATCAAGTCACACCAATACCAGTAGTCATCGTTGCGGAACCCGTTGCGGAACCTGTTGTGCTTGCAGCAGCAAATCCGCCAGTAGCAGATACTGCTACAGTAAAACCACCAGTAGTAAAACCGCCAGTAACAAAACGCCCACCGCCGCCACCTCCAAAAACCTTAAGAGAGAGCTTGCCAGCACCTCTGGCGAAACTGATCTTTGGTGGCAATGCCCTGGTCAAGGTTGGGGTCTTGATTTTATTCCTGGGTCTGGCTTTCTTGCTGCGTTATACCGCAGAGCGGGTTACGGTACCAGTAGAATTGCGTTATGCAGGTGTGGCTTTGTCAGGTGTGGTATTGCTGGCGCTAGGCTGGTTCTTGCGCAGTAAACGCCGCGACTATGCGTTGATATTGCAGGGTATGGCGATAGGTGTGTTTTACCTGACCACGCTATCGGCGATGAAATTACACGCCTTGATCACCCCTGAAGTCGGCTTTGGCTTTCTGTTCATGGTGTCGGTCTTGAGTGCCATCCTGGCGGTATTGCAAAATGCGCCTGTCCTGGCCATCGTTGCCGCAATCGAGGGTTTTGCCACACCTGTCTTGATTTCCACCGGTGAAAACCGCCCGCTCGGTTTGTTCACTTACATGGCCGTGCTTGATATAGGTATCTTTGTCGTAGCTTGGTTCAATGCCTGGCGTGTGCTGAACCTGATAGGTTTCGTTGGCACCTTCACTTTGGCAATAGGTTGGGCGGAACAAAACTATACCGATAGCCAATACGGCATCGTGCAGCCTTTCCTGATTTTCTTCTTTGTCCTGTTTGCCCTGATAGGCCTGTTGTTTGCCCGCAAGACCCTGAAAGAGGCGGAAGTTGAAGAAGGCCCCCTGGCTACCCTGAAGCGGGTAGGACGGGTCGATAGCGCCCTGGTATTCGGCAATCCCATCACTGCCTTTGGCATGCAGTACATGCTGGTCAAGCATACAGAGTTTGGTGCAGCCTTTTCTGCGTTGGCGGTAGGTTTCTTTTATTTGCTGCTGGCCAGATTTGTGTTTTCAAAGGCCAGACAAGGCCTGGCCTTGCTGGCAGAGGCCTATGTCATTGTTGCCGCCATCTTTGCCACGCTGGCGATACCGCTGGGACTGGAAGGGGTCTGGACAGGTGCCGCCTGGGCAATCGAGGGGGCAGGCATGTACTGGCTGGGCATACGCCAGCAACGACCTTATGCACGCGGTTTTGCTTATGTTGTCATGGTCGGTGCTGCTTATAAGCTCTTGCACGGTATCTACATCAATCCCGAGGCCAGCGGCCCACTGTTGCAGGGTGGTTTGCTGGGGCCAGTCTTGCTGGCAGTAAGCTGCTTTGTTGTCTGGAATTTGCACAGAAAAGCCAAACCAGAAAATATTTCCAGCTGGGAAACGACACCAAATGCAGCCTTACCTTGGTTGGGCACAGCTTCACTGGCTTTATTGCCCTGGATGCTGCTGATCCCGCAATTTGCGGCAGCAGCTATGGCTATCATGGCTTTGCTGGTATCGGCAATTGCCCGTCGCTATGCGTTGAAGGCTTTTGAACATATCTCTGCGACTTTGCAGGCAGCCGCGCTGGCATCCTTCATGTTGACCCTGCATGTCGCCGCCAGCGGTAACGCAGCGCTGGAAGATGGCTGGAAAGGTGGTCTGGCTGCCCTTATTATCGCTGGCAGCATATTGTTTAGCGCTGGACGCTCCATGCTGGCGACCAAGCGAGCAGCGCAAGCGCAATCTTTACCACCTGCCTGGTCAATCTGGAATCAGTTGGCTATCATCAGCGGTAGTGCGCTGCTTCACCTGGCCATGCTGTTTGCCATCAACCTGACTCAGGCATCTCTGATCTGGCCATTAACTTCCTGCCTCTTGTTTTGGGCGGGATTGCGCATGTCCCACGGCGCTTTGTCAGGTTTTGCTGCCGTCTTGCAAATCATTTCGGCCGGTTTGTGTTTGGTGGAACCTGGTAAATACCAGGGTACAGCCTTCGCACATCTGGGCTTTTTCGTACCTTTGTCGCTGGCTGTATCAGCCTGGTTCAGTGCAGACTTTATCCGTGCCGAAGCAGCCAGGATGCGTGCCGTGTTGCTGGATTTGAGTGGGTTTGGCAATGCCGCTACTGAGAGTCCAGAGAAAAAACTGCCATCCGTCTGGCTTAACCCCTGGTGCAATAGCAAGCTTGCTCTGGGCTTGCCTGTTGTGTGGGGGCTGGCATGGTGGTTAAATGCGTGGTTCCCGGAGAGCCTGGAAACTCTGATACGCACAGATCATCGTAC
>JAZJXP010000062.1:0-129810 GCA_040390835.1 Pseudomonadota bacterium | reverse complement strand
CATCGTTGTGACCATTGCCCTCGGTTTGCTGCTGGCTTACTGGATTGCCAGAGTGGTTGCCCGTCCCCTGCAAGAAGCGGTCAGAGTGGCCAGGACTGTGGCTTCTGGTGACCTGACCAGCGATATCCAGGTCAAAACCAAGGACGAAACCGGTCAACTCTTGCAGGCTTTGAAGGAAATGAACGCCAGTCTGTTATCGGTAGTCAGTGAAGTCAGGACAGGTACTGATCTGATCGCCACGGCCTCGACTGAAATTGCGAATGGCAATATGGACTTGTCGGCACGCACAGAAAGCCAGGCCGGTTCACTGGAAGAAACCGCATCCTCCATGGAAGAACTGACCTCTACCGTCAAGCATAATAGTGACAATGCGCGCCAGGCCAATCAGTTATCACATTCGGCATCTGCGGTAGCGCAAAAGGGTGGCAGCGTGGTTTCGCAAGTGGTGGATACCATGGGCTCCATCAATGAATCGTCGAAAAAGATCGTTGATATTATTGCAGTGATTGATGGTATCGCCTTCCAGACCAATATCCTTGCCCTGAATGCGGCAGTAGAGGCAGCGCGTGCTGGCGAGCAGGGGCGCGGTTTTGCGGTGGTGGCATCTGAAGTGCGCAACCTGGCGCAGCGCTCAGCCAGTGCCGCCAAAGAAATCAAGACGCTCATTAATGACTCGGTAGAAAAAGTCGATCTGGGTACGCGGCTGGTCGATCAGGCAGGTATCACCATGCAGGAAGTGGTGGATAGCGTCAGGCGAGTCAGCGATATCATCAGCGAGATCACGGCTGCCGGTGCCGAGCAAAGCTCAGGTATAGACCAGATTAATACCGCCATCATACAAATGGACCAGGTCACTCAACAGAATGCTGCACTGGTGGAAGAGGCTGCTGCTGCGGCAGGTGCCTTGCAGGAGCAGGCTGCCAATTTGAGTCGAGTTGTTGGCGTGTTCAAACTCCATAATGTGCAGACTGGTTCTGGCTATCAGTCCCCGGCAGTAAAACCCGCTGCAAAACTATCTGCTCAAACCCAGAAACCGGGTAGCGGCATGCGCAAGTTGCCACAAATAAAAGCTACACAAAAAGAGCGTGAAATGGCCAGAACAGATCAGGAGTGGGCGGAGTTTTAAATACGTTTTAAAGACGTTTGTCCGATTTGACCGGGCAGCGTTTCCTCAGCATGTTGTCTGCTCTTTAACCGGGAGTTGTGATGAAGACGTTTTATAACCTGAGAATTTCAGCCAAATTATTTATAGGATTTGGTTTGCTCTTGTTGCTGACGATTTTCCTGGGGGTGTTTTCTATCACCATGCTGGCCAAGGTGAATCAAAATGCTTATGAACTGGGTACCAACTGGATGCCCAGCGTGAATGCCGCCATGGGCATCAAGGAAAGGGTCTCGCGTATACGTTCGCAGGAAGCACAACTGGTCTCGGCTGAAAATCCCGAAGAAGTGGAAAAATACATAGGCCGTACCAAGGAAGCTATCGCCGGGTTGAAAGAAAACGAAGCTGAATATGGGCGCCTTGTTACTGATCCTGAAGAGAAGAAACAATTTGCTGAATACAGCAAATCCATGGGGGAATATCTGCAAATTTCCGACAAAATCATGGTTCTGGCACGTGCTGGCAATGGCAAGGATGCCATGAGCTTGATGCGTGGCGACTCATCCAAACTCAATACCAAGGTGCGTGGCCTGGTTGATACCATGGTCAAGACCAATGTTGACGGCGGCGTTGATGCTTACAAGAAGGGCACGGAAGCTTACCAGTCTTCGCGTACCTTGATTATTGGCGTCCTTGCCATCAGTATTTTGCTTGGCATGATACTGGCTTATGCAATTGCCCGCATCGTCTCGCGTCCTTTGCAAGATGCAGTCAAGGTGGCGCAAACTGTAGCCGCTGGCGATCTGACCAGTAATATTCAGTCGAATACCAGTGATGAAACCGGTCTGTTATTACAGGCCCTGAAGGAAATGAACCAGAGCCTGTTACAGGTGGTGACCGAAGTACGCCAGGGGACGGATGAAATCGCCACGGCCACTACCGAGATTGCGAACGGTAATCTGGACTTGTCCAGGCGCACAGAAAACCAGGCCAGCTCGCTGGAAGAGACTGCTTCATCCATGGAAGAAATTACTTCCACCATCAAACACAATAGTGATAATGCCCGCCAGGCCAATCAGTTATCGCATTCCGCTTCTGCGGTAGCCAAAAAAGGAGGGGATGTTGTGTCGCAAGTGGTGGATACCATGGGGTCCATCAATGCATCTTCGAAAAAAATCGTCGATATCATTGCCGTTATTGATGGTATCGCTTTCCAGACCAATATCCTGGCATTGAATGCGGCGGTCGAAGCTGCCCGCGCAGGTGAGCAGGGGCGCGGCTTTGCCGTGGTGGCGTCAGAAGTGCGCAACCTGGCGCAGCGTTCGGCCAGTGCTGCCAAGGAAATCAAGGAGCTGATCAATGACTCTGTCGAGAAGGTGGGGCAGGGCACACGCCTGGTTGATCAGGCTGGTGAAACCATGAAAGAAGTCGTCGATAGTGTCAAACGTGTCAGTGACATCATCAGCGAAATCACAGCGGCGGGCACGGAACAAAGTGCAGGCATAGAGCAGATCAATGTTGCAGTGACGCAGATGGATGAAATGACACAGCAAAATGCTGCTTTGGTGGAAGAGGCAGCGGCGGCAGCCGGTGCCCTGCAAGACCAGGCACAAAACCTGAGCCGTATCGTCAGTGTCTTCAAACTTGATCAGGGGCAAGTTGCTGGTAGCAAACCTGTGCCAGCTGCGAGGTCAGCGCCAGTAAAAAGTGCCAGTGAAAGACCTGTAGTGCGCAGCCTGCCCAAGCTGGTTGCTAAAACTGTCAAGCCTGCAGCGACGAGAAAAGAACCGGTGGCAGCTGCGGCGGATGATTGGGAAGAATTCTAGTGACTGCAAAAAAATTGCCACAGCAAGCTGTGGCAATTTCCATACTCAAACGAAAGCTTGAAAAAGAAGGTTCAAGACAGTTCGCTTTGATTGACAATAATACGTGACACCAAGCCATATTCCTTGGCTTCGGCAGCACTCATCCAGAAATCACGGTCTATATCGGTAGTCACTTTTTCCAGCGTCTGGCCAGATTCTCTGGCGATCAAGGCGGCAATGCGCTCGCGTATCTTGACAATTTCCCGGGCCTGGATAGCGATATCCGTTGCCTGGCCGCCAAAACCACCGCTGGGCTGGTGTATCAAAAAGCGGGTATTTGGCAGGCAGACACGGCGTTCCTTGGGTACCGACAGGAAGACATTTACTGCGGCGCTACCTACCCAGCCAGTGCCAACCATATTTACCGGTGCATCAATGAACTTGATGATGTCATGAATAACATCGCCAGATTCCACATGGCCGCCGGGGGAAGAGACCAGGATGGTGATAGGCTCTTTGGACTCTGCCGACAGGGCGATCAGACGCTGGGAGATTTCAGATGCCAGTTTGTCGTTGATCGTGCCAAATACCAGCACAGTGCGGGATTTAAAGGCCTTTTCTTCGAGGAAAGGGCTGCGTGCTTGTGATTCGTTATTTTCTTTTTCGTCGGCCATGAAAGTCTTCTTATCTGATCTGGTTGAAATTTGGTAAATATAGGGGAATGATTTTATGTCATTCCAGGCTGTCTAGATGGCTGCTCAGGCAGTTTTTTTCAAGTAGGCTTCTGCCAGCCTGACCCAATAAGTTGCGCCTATGGGTAACAAATCATCATTAAAGTCATAGCTGGGATTGTGCAGATTGCAAGGCCCCAGGCCATGGCCCATGTCCCGGTGAGCACCGTCGCCATTACCCAAAAACGCGTAGCAACCCGGTTTGGCCTGCAACATGAAAGAAAAATCTTCCGCGCCCATGGTGGGTTCTACCTGGTCATCGACCTTGTCTGCACCCACCACGCTGCGCATGACTTCAGCAGCGAAGGCGGTTTCCCTGGCATGATTGATCAGAGGCGGGTAATTACGTTTGAAGCGGAAATCCACCTGGGCATCAAAAGCCGCCGCCGTATGTTCGGCGATGGTACGCATGCGTTTTTCGATGAGGTCTATCATTTCCGTACTGAAGGCGCGTACCGTGCCTATCAGTGTCGCTTCGTCCGGGATGACATTGGTGGCGCTGCCGGAATGGATTTGCGTGACCGACAAGACCGCTGACTCCAGCGGGCTGGCATTGCGGCTGACGATGGTTTGCCAGCTTTGCGCCATCTGTATGGCAACAATGATAGGGTCTATGCCCTTGTGTGGTTGCGCCGCATGGGCACCCTTGCCTCTGACGATGACTTCAAATTCATTCGACGAAGCCATCATGGGGCCCGGCGTAACGCCAAAAGTGCCTACCGCTGCCCCCGGCCAGTTATGCATGCCAAATACCGCATCCATGGGATATTTCTCAAACATGCCGTCTTCTATCATGCGGCGGGCACCGCCGCCGCCTTCTTCAGCAGGCTGAAAGATCAGGTAGACAGTGCCATCAAATTCTTTATATTTGGACAGGTAATGTGCCGCTCCCAGCAACATGGCAGTGTGGCCATCATGGCCGCAGGCATGCATTTTCCCGTCATGCTTTGAGGTATGGGCAAAGGTATTGATTTCCTGCATGGGCAGGGCATCCATATCGGCACGCAAACCTATGGCCCGGTCGCTGCTGCCATTCTTGAGTACACCCACGATGCCAGTGCCAGCCAGACCGCGAATGATGGGTATGCCCCAGGCCTCCAGCTTTTGCGCGACGACTTCAGAGGTGCGGTGTTCTTCAAAGCAAAGCTCAGGGTGGGCATGGATATCACGCCGGATTTGCTGGATTTCAGCCTGGAATTGGACGATAGGGTCTATCAGTTTCATTTTTGTCTCCGGATTGCGTTTCATTCCTGCCCTGGCAATAAGCTAGTGGCAGATATACGCAAGCTATTCTTTGCAGGATGTTATCCTGTTGATAAGAAAAATGATAGTCAGCATAGTATGTGTCTCTATTCCTGCCTACGACATGTTTCTTCAGTATAGAGAAAGATACCAGATTCCGGGCAAACTGGTAGTTAGTCAAGCTAATCCAGGATCGCATATCCATACTACCAAAACTGCTTTGACTGGCTTGCCCAGAGGGCTTATCTTACCAGCGCATGCCAGACATGGCACTCATGCCCACGCCATAAATGGCCAGCATACTCAGCGCCAGACCTATAGGCCCGGATACCAGGCTGCTCCACAGACAGTTGATTGCCAGCGGTCTTTGTTTGCTCAGCGTGGCAATGACAGCCGCTGGCAGCGTGACCAAACCCAGGATGGCAGGCAGCAAGACCACAATCAGCGGGGTGGAACGGTCACTGGCCATAAGCATGAAGAAAGAGAGCGTCAGCAGTGTGATCAAATGCAGCAAAATGAGTCTGGCGCGGGCACTATGCAGACGCGTTACCAGATATGAAAAATACGCCGGGTAGCTGAGTGCACCCAGCATGAGCATGCCGGGCACAGTACTGAGACTGGTGTGACTGATGTAGTCATACACCAAAGGCGGCAGTATCAGGACAAGCAGGATCAGGAAAACATGCAGGGCAATACGCTTGATGATGGACATGTAAGCTCGGTTTAAGCGGGGATATCCGCAGGCAGGGCCCGCAGCTTGCCTAGTGTAGCAGATGGCACAGCCCGCACGAGGCTAGAGTAAAGCCTGTAAAATTCCTTAAAATTTCAATACAACATATACAGATGCAATGAAGATACTCATGAAACTTTCATGCCGGAAAACCAGCCATGGGCCAGCCCAGGCGGATTCCCTGTATCTGTACTTGTATTTATATTTGCTCCTAACGGCAAGGCAGGACTGATATATGTCAGGGTTCATCTTGCGCCGCCTGCTGCAAAGCCTGGCTGTTTTACTACTCATGTCACTGCTGGTATTTGCTGGCGTGTATGCGATAGGCAATCCTATCGATATCCTGATCAGCCCTGAAGCGGATCAGGCAGAGCGTGCGCGCATTATCGCCGCCTTTGGCCTGGACCAGAGCTTGCCGCAGCAATACTGGTTGTTCCTCAAAAATGCCCTGGCTGGTGACATGGGACGCTCCTTCGCTTATGCGACACCGGCATTGGGCCTGATCATAGAACGTATGCCCGCCACGCTGGAACTGGCCGTGTTTGCCATATTGATTGCGATCCTGCTGGGCATACCGCTGGGTTTGCTGGCTGGTTTGCGGCCAGACAGCATCGCCGCAAAAAGTATCATGGCGGTATCGATACTTGGCTTCTCCCTTCCCACTTTCTGGGTGGGGCTGATGATGATCATGGTGTTTGCCGTGCAACTGGGGTGGCTGCCCTCCAGCGGGCGTGGTGAAACGACGCTCTTGCTGGGTGTGCCTGTGAGTTTTTTGAGTGTTGATGGCCTCAAGCATTTGCTCTTGCCTGCGCTTAACCTGGCGCTTTTCAATATTGCCATGGTGATACGCCTGACGCGCTCAGGTGCGCAAGAAGCACTGCTGCAAGACTATGTGCGCTTTGCCCGCGCCAAGGGTTTGCGCAATAGCCGCATCATCGGTGTGCATGTACTCAAGAATATCCTGATCCCTATCGTCACTGTGATTGCCTTGCAATTCGGTTCCATCATCGCCTTTGCGATTGTCACTGAATCGGTGTTCGCCTGGCCGGGCATGGGCAAGCTCATCATTGATTCGATACGCGTGCTGGACAGGCCGGTCATCGTTGCCTATCTGTTGTTGATCGTCAGCTTGTTTATCCTCATCAACCTGGTGGTGGATGTAGTGTATTCATTGCTGGACCCGCGCGTGCGTTTGTCAGAAAGCCGGGGCTGATGTGATGGCGAATTTGACGACGACAGAAATTACTCAAAAAATTGAAACACCCTTGCAGCGTTTCTTGCGCGACTTTTTTGCCAGCCGCATTGCCAGTCTGGGCAGCCTGATTTTATTGCTGCTGGTCTTGCTGGCAATATTTGCACCACTGATCTCACCGCAAAATCCTTATGACCTGATGGCGCTGGATGTCATGGATTCACGCCTGGAACCGGGCAAGCTTTCTGCTGATGGCAAGCACAGCTTTTTGCTGGGCACTGATGAGCAGGGGCGCGACATGCTGTCGGCCATCTTCTATGGCCTGCGTATTTCGCTCATCGTTGGTTTTTCCAGCACTGTGATTGCGCTGGCAATTGGTCTGAGCCTGGGCTTGCTGGCGGGTTATCTGGGCGGGCGTGTTGAAGCCCTCATCATGCGTATCGCTGATATACAGTTATCTTTCCCCGCCATCCTGATCGCCATGATCTTGCTGGCGCTGACAGGGCAGGGCGTAGGCAAGATCATCGTCGCGCTGGTGCTGGTGCAATGGGCTTACTATGCGCGCACCGCCCGCAGTGCTGCACTGGTGGAAAGACAAAAAGAATATATAGAAGCCGCAGTCGGCCTGGGCTTGTCACCAGCGCGCATTATCTGGCGTCACTTGTTGCCGAATTGCCTGCCGCCACTGATCGTCATCGCGGCCTTGCAGGTGGCATCTGCGATTTCGCTGGAAGCTACGCTCTCATTCCTGGGACTGGGTTTGCCTGTGACTGAACCTTCTCTGGGTTTGCTGATCGCCAATGGTTATCAATATCTGTTGTCCGGTAAGTACTGGATCAGTTTTTATCCCGGCCTGGCCTTGTTGCTGACTGTGGTATCCATCAACCTGGTGGCTGACCATTTGCGCGATGTACTCAACCCGCGCTTGCAGACGCAATAGGCAGAATAGACATCATGACAATTGCGACTCTGGAAGTACAAAACCTGCAGACTGAATTTGCCAGCCGCGGCGGTACTGTCCGCGCTGTAAATAATGTCAGCTTCAGCGTGCAGCCCGGACAAATCATGGGCCTGGTCGGCGAATCCGGTTCTGGCAAATCCATGACGGCCTACTCCATCATGGGCCTGATCGATACTCCCGGCAAAGTCACGGCGGGCCAGGTCCTGTTCAAGGGCCAGGACTTGCGCAGTCTGCCGGCAGAAGCCATGCGGCAAATCCGTGGCAACCGCATCGCCATGATATTCCAGGACCCGATGATGACCTTGAACCCGGTCCTGCGCATTGATACACAAATGATGGAAAGCATCTTTGCTCATCAAGATGTGAGTCGCGAAAAAGCACGCGACATGGCACGCGCCACCCTGGTCAAGGTTGGCATTCCTTCGCCAGATGAAAGGCTGCTGGCCTATCCGCACCAGTTTTCTGGCGGCATGCGCCAAAGGGTGGCGATCGCCATTGCACTCTTGAATGAGCCTGAGCTGATTATCTGCGATGAACCAACTACCGCGCTGGATGTCACGATACAGGGGCAAATCCTGTACGAAATGCAAAAGCTTTGCCGCGAATCTGGCACGGCATTGATCTGGATTACCCATGACTTGTCGGTGGTGGCTGGCCTCGCTGATACCGTCGCCGTCATGTATGCCGGCAAGATCGTCGAAAGTGGCAGCGTGCAACAAGTATTGGAACAGGCCTGGCATCCCTATACCCACGGCCTGATCGCGTCTTCACCATCACGCAATCTGCATGGCCAAAGCCTGCGCCAGATACCGGGAGCAACACCGTCCTTGCTGAACTTACCGCAGGGTTGTGCATTCCGTTTGCGCTGCGAACGTGCGACTTCTGTTTGTGAACAAGATCCGGTGGCAGAAAATCTGCACGGACACAGCGTACTCTGCTTCCACCCCATGCCCGCAGTGGAAGAGGTGACGCATGACTGATACTCGCCAGCCAGCCTTGCTGGAACTGCGTCAGGTCAGCAAGCGCTTTGCCAAACCTGTGGCACTGACTGACAAGCTCACCCAGCTATTTGGTGCTGATAGCAAACAGCAAATTGTTCGCGCAGTTGATCAGGTCGATGTGAGTCTGCAATCGGGTGAAGTCGTTGGTCTGGTCGGTGAATCCGGCTGTGGCAAATCCACTCTCGGGCGCCTGGCCGTGGGCCTGCACAGTTTGTCAGAAGGGTCGCGCTGGTGGCGTGGTGAGAGTCTGGCAGACATGGACCAGGTCAAACGCAGGCAAATGCAACTGGCCGTGCAAATGATATTCCAGGACCCCTATGCTTCGCTGAACCCGCGCTTGCGCGTGCAAGACATCGTGGGTGAAGCACCAGTCGTGCATGGCATGATCAAGTCAGCTGAACAGCAGGAATATGTAGAACATTTACTGCAAAAAGTAGGGCTGGACCCGGCTGTGCTAAAGCGCTTCCCGCACCAGTTTTCTGGCGGCCAGCGTGCCCGCGTAGGCATCGCCAGGGCACTCGCCGTCAAGCCTGAACTGCTAGTATGCGATGAGGCAGTGGCGGCGCTGGATGTGTCAATACAGGCGCAAGTTTTGAACCTGTTCATCAAACTGCGTGATGAACTGAACCTGACTTATCTGTTCATCAGCCATGACCTCGGTGTGGTCAGGCATGTATCTGACCGCGTACTCATCATGTACCTGGGCCGCGTGGTTGAATCAGCCGCGACCACAGAAATTTTTGAACGACCTAATCATCCCTATACACAAGCCTTGCTGGCATCTGCCCCCAGGCTGGAAGTGCGCAAGATGGAATACATCGCCATCAAGGGTGAGATTCCTTCCCCGCTTAATCCGCCGAGTGGCTGCCATTTCCATCCACGTTGCCCGCATGCCATGCCCAGGTGCGTGACCGAGCAGCCAGAGTTCAAGGAAGTGGCGCCCTCGCATTTTTCAGCTTGCCATTTAAATACTTGATTGCTATCTTGTCGCGTTTGATGCATTCAAGGCCCATTGGAATGGTCCATGCGTCGTTTGGCAAATGATAAAACCGGAGAGCTGAATGCCAGAACAAAAATGCCCTGCATGTGGGTTCCCCGTTTTTAACCGGCGCTATGGCAAATGCGAAAAATGCGGCATTGCCCTGCCTGAAACCATCGCCATGTCCAGGCAAGAATTGCATGGCATCCGTGAACGTGAACGGCAAGAAGACGAGTCGGCAGCAGAGGTAAAGAGAAAACAGGCGAGGCGTTCTGCAAACCAGTCGGGTGATAACAATGACTATGATTTTGACGTCGGTAATCTGGATGGTGCTGATGATAGTTCTGTCTGACACGCACTGTTTGTGCATATTTCAGACATCAGTTTTTTTTGCGGTCAGTGGGGATATTCTGAAGGAGTAACACTGTCGATATAAATCACTGCGTCATAGGCTTTGGCTGGAGTAATGGCCTCTGGTGTAAGACCCCAGTAACGTGCATAGCCTGGCGTGAACATCCAGCTGTTACTGGCATCTGGTTTAGCTAGTGAAAAATCGACAAAGCTCATTTTCAAACCGCCATTTGCGAGTATGCTTTCCATGCTGCCTGCCGGTGGCGCTGCAATTTCAGTGTAACTTTCCTTGCCATAACTGCCCAGAACACCACGGCCCATGTACAGACCTATGGTGTACATCTCTTTACGACGTTTCTCTGCCAGCCAGACGCCCATGGTTTTTGCGTGTGCTTTGTCAGCCCAGTCATTGGCGATATGAAAATTATGCGCCCAAACGATGATTTTCTTTTTCGGGTAGATAGTATCGGCCAGGAAGTTCAAGTTCTCTGCCATGCGCTGGTCGCGCATCTCTGTTGATTCATTGCTCATGGGAGGGAAGGCCAGTTGCTGGCTGAAGGTCACTCTTGAGCGTGCCTCCTGTATCGTCATGGCTACCATGTATGCGGGAAACTGCGTAGCCAGCTTTACTCTGTTCTTGAACAGAGTATCGACGATGACTTTATATTGCTCAGCCAGATCATTTGCCACGGTCACAGGTACTTGCTTGTTGAGCAGGGCATTTAATTTTTCTTCGGTGCCATCGACTTGTCCCGCTAGCACGGGGTCTATTACCGACAGCATGGATTTGAACCTGTCCATGATATTTTGATGTCCCAGATATCCACTGTCCTGATTGTCAAATCCCGCAAGCATCAGACGAGGTTTGCCTGCTGCACCCTGCTTCAGGTAATTGAATAAGTCCAGATTTTCATCCGTGGCGAGAGTGCCAAACTGGCTGCTGCGCATGGCTTCAAGACCAGAAGTTTTATCGAGATTGGCGTATGCTGCATCGGCTGCAGTCATCGATGCCTCCATGGCGATGACTTCAAATCCCATTCCCTGATGCAGGAATTTAATCAGACGTGTTTTCATCCAGTTGAATTCGGCGACACCATGGGCGCTTTCACCAAGTTGCACGAAGCGTTTATCTTTCAACAGGGGCTTCAGGAATTGCAGGTCGCTGAAGTCATCGCTGAAAAGTGAACGCAGGCTGTGGGCGTTTTTCTGTATGTTTGCCCGCCATGCAGGTTGTATCGCCGGGATCAGTCCGGCAGGCAGAGCAAGACTCGGGTCATCTTGCAATTGCATGGACTTTTGCGGACGTGCTGGCTTCCGGGTTTCAGCGATATCAGGAACCGTAATACTTTCATCCACCTCCAGCTTTACATCATCAAACCAGGCCGTGCCTTCACCTGTCAGGCCTACACCAAAATGGACTAACGCAGCATTGGCTGCCACCGGCACTTTAATTTCAAAGCGTTGCCAGTCGCTGCTGCCGGTAGGACCGCGTTTGGCCAGCATGGCATCAGCCACGGCAGTCTTTAATTTGCCATCTACCTGAAACAAGAGTTCGGCGCGGCCATTTTTGACATCTCTGGTTTTGATCCAGCCAGACAAGCGCAATGGATGGCCACCTATCGTGCCTGCGACCAGCGTTTGTCCAATGACGGTCATCGCACCTTTTGGGGTTTTTGCGTTACTTTCAATCTTGACTGAGCATTTACCCTCTTTCGCGAGCTCACAATCAGCGCTGACGGTATGCGCTTCCATCAACATCTTCCAGCCAGACGGCAGACTTTGACCAGCCTGCCATTCTTCAAAGCCAAGATTGCGGACAGTCAGATCTGCCGCACCAGCCATGGTCGTCACGCAGGAAGAGGCGAGCGCCAGGCCAATATAGAAAAGAGGTTTGCCGGATTGTTTGAGCAGGAAGTGCGGGCGTAGAAATGACATGTATAGAGTTAAATGTAGTCAGCCAGGGAGATAGAAAATCTTTTTGATAAGAAAGATTTCATTATTGCCATTATAGGCTGGAGTAATGAGCTACCTGGCTACAATAATTATGCAAATTACATTTCCCGGCTATGGTGATGCCAGAATCAGGACTCAAGTCCTGCAGAAATGCGCGAAAACTATGGATAAGGCTAGAGATATCTAAAACAGTGATAACGATTATGTCAAAAATAAAGAAGACATATTTGCTGCGGTGCGATAAAGTAGTACCTGTCTCCTCCAACACCTCCTAAGGTTTGGATTTAACCCGCAACCGCAAGGTCGCGGGTTTTTTTTTGCTTTTTTAATTCTTCACTCTGCATTCGTCAATTTCATGATTTTTTCTATTCCACATGGAAATATTTCATATACTCTGATATGTGATTTATGAATGATTGATATGCATAAATAGATCTTGGTAAATTTGTTGCGCTGCGATATAGTTGTGCCTGTCTCCTCCAACACCTCCTAAGGTTTGGATTTAAACCCGCAAAGTTTGCGGGTTTTTTTTTGCCATTCACTATCTCTCCCGGCTTGCTTTTTCGTGTAGCACCCAAATCGACATATCACTGTTGAGTGTATATTGTGATAATTTTTAGAAAATTATGACTAATGCGTAAAAAAGGGCTTTCATGCAAAGACTAGCAAATCGTGATGATCTACATTCTGTGTATGCCATCTATATGGACGATACAGTGGTTCGTTTTCTTGGTTATGACCCCATGCCACTGGAGCAGTTTTCGCTCATTTTTGATGAGTTGCTGAGAAGCAAAGCATTCTTTGTCCATCTCAGCCAGGAAGAAATTGCCGGATTTTACAGAATCAGCCGCTACCCCGGTCGCGCTGCTCATGTTGCCCAGCTTGGGACACTGGCAGTAGCACCGCATTTTCAGGGTAAAGGCTTAGCCCAGGCCATGCTGGCCGGGGCGATACAGACGCTGGAGGCTATGGGTGTAAGGCGGGTGGAATTAATTGTGGAAGCTGACAATAGCAGGGGCCTGGCTTTTTACCAGCGCCTGGGTTTTGAGATTGAAGGCAGATTGCGTCAATTCTACAAACGTAGCGATGAGCAGGAATATATAGACGATTTCATCATGGCGAAACTTCTGGAAGAAGTTTGAGGAACTACTCTAGAAGTAGTCAGGAGCTTACTGGTATGCATGTTTTCCAGTAGGCAATCCTTAAATAAGTCACAAATAAGCCATGAAAAAGCTAAGTGGTATTTATGGATTGAGAGATATTCTAAATGTGTATACCTGATATATGGATAATAAAGCATACAGATATGCTGCACCGCATTAAAGTAGTACCTGTCTCCTCCAACACCTCCTAAGGTTTGGATTTAAGCCCGCTAATAAGCGGGCTATTTTTTTGTCTGGAAACTTTAAAAGCTACTCAGTAATTTATGCTCAATGATTCATTCAGCGATGTGAATATGCCGTTTGATATGCTTGAGATGGGCAACAATGGTAAAGGTCATGATGACCAGCAAAGACCATGAACTCCATTTGCCCACATGCACGGTAGACCAGGCACCCAACTGATTGGGGTAGCGCCAGATGCCAAAGAAGGTCCCCATATTTTCTGCCAGCCAGATAAAGAAGCCGATCAGCACAAAGGACAGTAGCAAAGGCATGCTGCGGTCTCGGTCCAGCGGCCGGAATACTACGGATGAACGCGCATACAGTCCCAGCGCACAAGCTGCCAGATACCAGCGATAGTCGCCAATATAGTGGTGAGTAAAAAAATTCAGGTAAATCAATATGCCTATCAGGCCAGCCATCCAGTAAGGTGGATGATGGCGTATGCGCAAATCAAACAAGCGCCAGGCCTGGATGATGTAACTGCCTATGCTGGCATACATGAAACCGCTGAATAGCGGCACGCCCCATAACTTGGTATAGCCAAATTCAGGATAAGCCCAGCTCTGTATCTGGCCCGATACCTTGAACACTTCCAGCGCAAAACCTACCATGTGGAACAGGGTCACGGCTTTGAGTTCATCGACGGTTTCCAGCTTGCTCCAGACCATGCCGCCCTGTATCAGCACGGCAATCACAAACAGCACATCGTAACGCGGCAAGCCAAACAGCCCAGCTTTGGGCACGATGAGTATCGACGCAAAAAACAGGCCGACGAACAGGCAGGAGCGTGCCTCCTTGATGCCGAAATACCAGAACTCCAGTAAAAAACGACGAAAACCCACCAGGTTTTCTGGCTGGGGAGGTTGGATGAGGAATTGGTCTATGGATTGCAGGCGCATGGGCTGCATTGTAGCAAGCCTGCTGCGCTTGTCGCCGCGAAGGTGATACGGTTGCCTTTGTTACAGCGTACTTACACAGCATTTACCTGGTTGGTCCCAGGTTTTTAAGCTAAGAAAGCGCTGTTGCTTATTTGCCTCTTAATAGAACATATACTAAAAACAGTATATGTATCGCTGAAAAAATGCTGACAATCGTAAACGAATTTAAAAATGGTTGGATGAAATGCAAAGATGGCACGTCACTTGCATTCACCAACAGAAAAAACAGCGTCAGCAAAAACAAATAAAGTCAGAACCTTACAAGTCAGGACATTAGCCTGCCCTGAGCAGTATGTACTCCGGAGAATAAAAAGTATGACGCAGTCCAGCAAGCAGCCGAATAAGCAATCCAGTGAGTATCCCCGCGACCTAATAGGCTATGGTCGCCATGTCCCGCATGCGCAATGGCCAGGCCAGGCCAGGATAGCCCTGCAATTTGTCTTGAATTATGAAGAAGGCGGTGAAAACTGTGTCCTGCATGGTGATCGTGCGTCAGAGCAGTTTTTATCCGAGATCGTTGGTGCGGCAGCTTACGAAGCGCGCCATATGTCGATGGAATCCATCTATGAATATGGCTCCCGTGCCGGTGTCTGGCGCATCTTGCGTGAATTTGAAAAACGGCAGTTGCCGCTGACCGTGTTTGGTGTCGCCATGGCCTTGCAGCGCCATCCCGAGTTGACCCAGGCCTTTGGCGAGCTCGGCCATGAAATTGCCTGCCACGGCTTGCGCTGGATACATTATCAAGGACTGGATGAAGCCATAGAGCGCGAACACATGCAACAAGCCGTGCAAATCATGCGCGAGCTGACTGGCAAAGCCCCGCTAGGCTGGTACACCGGGCGTGATTCACCCAATACCCGCAAGCTGGTGGTTGAGCATGGCGGCTTTGCCTATGATGCTGATTATTATGGCGATGACCTGCCTTTCTGGATGCAAGTGACTACTAGCGATGGCCAGCAGCATGCACATCTGGTCGTGCCTTATACCCTGGACAGCAATGACATGCGCTTCGCCACGCCACAGGGTTTTAATACGGGTGAGCATTTCTATGATTATCTGAAAGACAGTTTCGACCTCTTGTATGCCGAAGGTGACCCTGAAGGTGACAATGCACCAAAAATGCTATCCATAGGCATGCATTGCCGCTTGCTGGGGCGACCCGGACGTTTCCGTGCCTTCCAGCGCTTCCTTGATTATGTGCAGTCGCATGACAAGGTCTGGGTTTGCCGCCGCATTGATATTGCAGAGCACTGGAAACAAGTACATCCCTATGTCGTTAAGTAAATGCAGCTAGCTAAATAAATCCAGCGCCTGTTGACTAGCCGGACGTATCCAAGTCCTGCCTGCCCCTGATTGAGCTGACAAAGTTTGATTTGCCACCACGCTGAAAAAAATCGTTGTTAAACCTGATAGAAGGAAAAAAAGATGAAAATGCAGATGAAATCCTTGGTTTTGGCAGTCGCTTCTTGTTTGTGTGCCGGTAGTGCGCTGGCGCAATCCAGTGTCACCGTGCAAGGTCTGGTCGATTTGTCGGTGGGTTCGGTCAAAATGAGTGGTGACAAAGCCAGCACGGCAGCCATCACACCCGGCGGTATGACTACGTCCTGGTTTGGTTTCAAAGGGGTAGAAGATCTGGGTGGCGGCCTCAAGGCAGAATTCGCGCTGACCGCCTTCCTGCGCCCTGATACCGGTGAGTCTGGCCGCTTTGGTGGCGATACCCTGTTTTCCCGGGATGCCAATATCGCCTTGTCTGGCAGCTTTGGCCGCGTTTCTTTGGGGCGTGACCTGGCACCCAGCTTCTTGCCTGTCGTGATTTTCAATCCCTTTGGTGATTCCTTCGATGTCTCACCGCTCGTTTTGCACTGGTATGTCCCATCCGGCGGTTTTGCTTCGCGCACCTGGGCCAATTCAGCCGCGGGCGACTCAGGCTGGAGCAATGAAATTATTTACAGCACACCTAATTTTTCAGGTTTCAGTGCCAATATGCATTACCAGTTTGGTGAAAAAGCCGGTGATACAGGCACACGCAATATCGGCCTGAATGCTCTGTACTTCAATGGCCCGCTGGCCCTGAGTGCTTTTTATCAAAAAGTCCAGGTATCGAACCCCCTCGGTGGTTCGGCGATTGTTGACGCTACATCAGCGCCTGTGAATTTTGCCTCCATCAATAACCAGACGGCTTATTTTGTCGGTGCCAGCTATGACCTGACAGCCGCCAAGCTGTATGCGACTTATACCTCCAGCAAAAATGACAATGCCGCTGGCAAGCAGATGGATGACAAGATTTATAGCCTGGGTGCCAAGATCCCGGCGGGTGGTGGCGATATCTTGCTGGCCTATGCCAATACCAAACGCAATGGCACGCTGACAGCCAATACAGAATACAAGCGCGACACCCTGTCGGCTGGCTATGACTACAATCTGTCCAAGCGTACCGACGTCTATGCAGTGCTGATGAGTGACAAGATCAGTACGGCAGACCGTGCCACCAGCGTCATTGCTGGCATACGTCACAGATTTTGAGTTATTAAAGCCGACAAAAAAACCGTATGTTGAAAAACTGCGGTTTTTTTTCTAAACGCTGTCACAAACCGCCGGTCTGTTTCGTCTTATCATCATGAATATACCGGATGCCACCATGATGAACCGCCTGCAAAGCTTTACTGACCATAGACCCCGCCTGTTTGGCATTGCCTACCGCATGCTGGCGTCTAGGGCTGAGGCCGAAGATCTGGTGCAAAACACTTATCTGCGCTGGCATGCCCTCACAGATGAAGAGTTATTGCAAATCCGCGAACCCCAGGCCTGGCTGGTGACAGTCATCAGCCGACTTTGCGTGGACAGGCTGCGTGTTCTCAAGCGCGAACGCGAAAACTATACCGGCCCCTGGTTGCCAGAACCCATGATAGAAGTCGATAGCCAGACGCCAGAACTGATGGCGGAATTCAGTAGCGATGTCTCGCTGGCTTTTTTGACCATGCTGGAACGCTTGTCCGCAGAAGAACGCGCCGCCTTTCTTTTGCACCAGGTATTCGATGTTGATTACCCTGAAGTTGCGGGCATGCTCAACAAGACGGCAGCAGCCTGCCGCCAACTGGTTCATCGCGCGAAAGAAAGGGTGCTGCAAGAAAAACCGCGCTTCCAGGTCAGCCGTGATCATCACAGACAATTGCTGCAGCGCTTTAGTCTGGCGGCACAAAGCGGTGATTTAAAAGAACTCAGTATCTTGTTTGCCGACGATGCGCAAATGATAGGGGACGGTGGTGGCAAGGTGGCTTCCGTCAACCGCATCCTGCATGGCGCAGCACGCATAGCGCGCCTCTACCATGTCGTCGCCAGAACTTACACGCAACGCATGCAGTTTGTCGAAGTCAGCATCAATGGTGAGCCCGGCTTGCTGCGCTTTATCGATGGCAAACTGGATGCGACTATCTCCATCGTCAGCGATGGTGAAAAAATCCTTGATCTGTACACCATACGCAATCCAGATAAATTGCAGGCATATCAGGGTATGACTATACCTCTGTAAAATATTTAAGAAATTATTCAGGTAATCTGTCACAAACCGATTTTCTCCAGCGTCTTATAGATGAAGAAAGCAATCTCGCTGACTCATTTTAAAACTGGAGAATTATCATGACACTCAAACTCAATTTCCCTGGCCTGGCACCTGCAGCTTATCAAGCCCTTGCTGGCGTGAACGCGGTGCTGGATGCCAGCAGCCTTGGCAAATCCCTCATCGACCTGGTTTTTTTACGGATATCTCAAATCAATGGCTGCGCATTTTGCGTAGACAAACACGCGCATGATTTGCTGGCACATGGCGAGAATTTCCAGCGTCTCAACGGCCTGATATGCTGGCGCGAGGCACCTTGCTTCAGTGAGAAAGAAAGAGCTGCATTGGCCTGGAGCGAAGCGCTGACTGGCATCGCAGGCAAACATGTGGATGAAGAGTTGCAACAAGAATTGCCCAAACATTTCACGGAAAAAGAACTGGTTGATCTGGCTTTTGTTATCGGCCTCATGAATGCCTGGAACAGGGTGGCGATTGCTTGCGGGGCTAGTTTCAGTATGCGCAATTGATCCGTAGGATCAGGCCGGACAAATGTTTGGTGAAGGACAAGGATAAATATTGACATTTTCATAAAATTATTTATCCTTGTCAAACTTGCATGAAACTAACAAAGCCTGACAGGATTATTTCCCATGACTACTGCGCCTGAGTTGCCATTCCTACAGATACTTCCCTATATTTTCTTGTATGCTGCCATCGCCGCGGCATGGCTGCCTCGAATCGCTGTGTCAGGGCCAATCAAGAGTCTGGTGCCGGGTCACCTGCTCGCCGTGCTTGCTGGAATATCTGCTTTAGTCAGTGGCCTCATTACGCCGGTGGCTGTGGTGGTGCTATTGGTGCTGGCACTTTTACTGTGGACAAGTGTCAGGAATACTCTGCCACTTTCCCTGCGCATACTGGCCGGTGTCCTGGCGCTGGTGGTAGCTCTGGTACTGGCTATGCACAAAGTGCCTGGCTTTCACAATATCCTGTTGCTGGACAAGGTCAGGTTCAGCGATGATGCGATTCCTTTTACCCTGTATGCCAATTTTGACAAGGGGATGGCGGGCTATTTGTTGCTGAGCCTGTTTTGCTCACGCGCCAGCGGCTTTAAGCAATTTCTGGCCGATGGCAAGCGTATTGCCCTGCCAGCCTTGCTGACAATTGCGGTTTTGATTGCCCTGGGTCTGGCCACGCATTTCTTCCGCTTTCTTCCCAAATTACCGGAAGCGACTTTACTCTTCCTGGCCGTAAACCTGTTTTTGACTTGCGTGGCAGAAGAAGCTTTTTTCCGTGGACTGATACAAGAAGTGATCTATCGTCTGGGTGACAAGCCAGTCTTTGGCTATCTGGCGATTGTGGTGTCGGCAGTGCTATTTGGTCTCGCACATCTGGGTGGCGGTACGCAGTATGCGGCCCTGGCGACAGTTGCCGGGCTGGGTTATGCCATCGTCTATCACCAGACCCGCAGGCTGGAATGGGTGATACTCACGCATGCAGCTTTTAATCTATGTCACTTCATCTTGTTTACTTATCCGCGGCTAGCCTGATTTTTGTTTTATCACGACGTGCTTGGATGATATCGCTAAGCGATGCAGGTCGCAGTACGGTGATATGGAAAAATTCGTCGTGGATACCACGTCAGTTTTCTTATTCGGTGATTTGAACATGAGTGCTGGCAAGCAGTTTGAAGCGCTGTATGAATGGCAGAAGATAGTCGTATGCCTGGCCGGGTGTCACCAGCAATTCTTGCAGGCGGTCGTCATGGTAAAACATGGTGATGGAACTGCCATCCTGAGTAGATTCCCAGATCGACATGTCAGCCGTGAAATTCATGTAGTGCCATGCGCCATCCGCTTCTGACAAACCATCCCAGATCAATTGGGATAATTCATCGGCTTCGGCAAAATCAGCCCAGTCTATGGTTTGATCTCCATTTTTGGGCTTGATTTGCATGCTTGCAGTCATCAGCCCCGGCTTTGATAAACCACCTTGTCCAGGCTGGCTTCGCCAAAGGCATCGGCATTGCTGAGGTAATCATCAAAAGGGCCGAGCTTGCTGATTTCTGTGCCATTGCGGAATACCAGTTGCAAGCCATTTTCCTCATCCCAGTCGCAATCACATTCAACTGAAACATAGACGGTCTTGTCGCCGGTAGGGCGCTGGCATACCAGGGCTTCGTAGCCATATTGGATATGCTGCCAAACGTCCGCTGGCTGGGCGATGTGCACCACATCCAGCTTCTCAGACTTGCGGTAGTTTGCTACGTCCTGATAATAGGCAAAGATATCGGCTTCGGCTTTTCTCAGAACTACCGGGTCGAGTTTAATGAAGTTGGCAATGGCATTGTGAAAATCAGCTTTGCTGGCATCGTCGGCTTCGTCATAGCCTTCCAGCAGAAATTCATATTCTTGTTCTTGCAAGGCGGGGATGAGTATGGGCTCGCTGATGTACCAGCCATTTTCTTCATCTTTTTCTACTGGCCCAAGTCCGGGGATATTCATGGTGAGTTTTCTTTAGTGGGTGGGGCAAGCTTTGCCATAAGCGCTATTGTCCCACACTCAACTCACACACAGGCGCAATTAAGTTTGCGCTTCAGGATGTTGCTGCACCCCAGTCGTGTCATATAACTGGATTTCATTCAAGTGATCAAAGCAACTGATTTCAGCCGGGTTCAGGCCTACCCTGAGTTTTTTGTCGGTACTATTTAATTGTCCGTGGTTGACCAGCAGGCGCATTTTGGCGATCAGGTCAGCGGTGTGCAACAAATGGCCTAGTGGGCTCCATTCTATGGCTTTGCGGCCACCTGCCTGTTGTTGTAGCGCCAGGATCACATGCTCAGGGAATTCCCAGCGCTGGGCAATACGGTAAGACAGGGTCGCTGCGACGGACGAGAAGATAGGCTGGAAGGCGGGTGAGTATTTGAACTTACCATGCTCACAAGTCTGGTCCAGCAAACGGAAAGCGATGATGAGACCGACATTCTTCATCAAGCCAGTCAAAAATGCATGGAAGGGATCAATATCACGTGCCAGCGTATGGCAGGCGACCGCACATTTTTCTGACTGACCCCAGATATGGGGGGCAGCACGGCGGGTGAATTGCCCTGCATTGAGGTTGATGATAGGGCGGAAAGCGACCTTGGCGATCACCAGCCGCAAGCCTTCTTCGCCCAGGATCATGACAGCTTTTTCCAGACTGTTGATGCGGTCAGCTGGGTTGTACAGGGCACTGTTGACGGTATTGATAACTTCACCAACCAGCACCACATCCTTGACGATCTGGCTTGACAATTCACCGGCTGAGATGGCCTTGTTGCGCAGGCTGTTCAGCAATTGCGGGATGACGCTGGGAACGCGCGGCACGACGACTGCATCATTGAGGTCGGATGCCAGTAATTTGTAGAGTGCTTGCATGACAATTTGTTCTGTTTCAATACTGCCACCCTCACCTGGATAGCCCATGACCCAGTCAAAGAACAGGCTGTCGACAGGCAAGGCAGGTTTCCAGGCGACGAGTTTTTCTGCACTGACTGTGTTGCTTGTGGATACTTCTGGCACGGGGGCTGGTTCAGTCTGGGGCACAATGACCACGGGCTCGGGTTTGATCGTCGCTATTGGTTCAGGCGCTTTGGGCTCAGCTACTAGCTCAGGCGCAGGTTTGGGCGGGCTGATCACAGGCGCGGCCTGTTCCGCACCGAACAGACGGTTAAAGAATTTGCTCAGGGTATTCGCCACGGCTGCCCTTTCGATTCAAACTGAAATAGCGCATCTTGATGTTCATGATGCGCCAGAAGTTTCAGTGTGTATATTTGCCGTGGGCATGTCAATCCCAAGCGTCAGCTATAGTGAATTTGTTGCCCGTTTTTAACTTAAATTGTCATTCCCCAGCGGCAAGCTGGGCATTCAATATGGCAATTTCTGCCATGACTTCTGCCGGAAATTCTTCCCTCGCCCATTCCCTGTATTCACCCCGCGCATAGGCCAGGCCATTCTTGTAATACATATAGGCATTCAGGCGGTTGCGTACATAATTGTTTTGCGAGCGTATGACTTTACCTGGCGTACCCATGACGATGGAGTTGTCAGGGATGATAGTGCCTTCTTTCAGGAAAGTATGTCCGGCAATAATGCAGTTATTGCCGATCACGCAGCCATCCATGATGGTGGAATTAATGCCTATCAGACAGTTGTCCCCTATGGTGCAACCATGGATGGTGCAGTGATGGGTGATGGAGCAATGGCTGCCTATGATGGTCGGTGTCTGGTCACCGATATGCAGCATGACAAAATCCTGGATATTGGTGTAGGGGCCGATGATGATCTCCTTGTGTTCGGACCGTGCCACTACATTCATCCAGACCGAGGCATTTTGCCCCACACTGATCTTGCCATACAGCTGCGCCGTGTCGTGGATATACGCGGGTTTGTCGAGTTTGACATCCGGACCGATGAAAGCCATGTGTTCCCCCCCAAATCAACTGAGTCAACTGATGAAAGACAACAGCATACTGCTTTACAGGTGCATTTGCTGAAGTATCCCAATAGCGATCATCCAGCACACCAGCATGCCAGACAAGTACAACATTGCCCGCCAGGGTTGCAAGCCACGCAGGTAGACGATGGTATGCAAATAGCGTATCAGCACATAGCTGCCAAACAGCCAGTTGGCGCTGGATGGGTCGCCACCGAGCAAGGTATAGCTCAGCGCGAGTGCCAGGAAGAGTGGCAGGTTTTCTACATCATTGCGCCAGACGCGGGCGCAGCGTTGCACCAGCTCAGCTTCTGCTTCTACCGGGCGCAGGCCAACCATGCCAGCATCTTCAGGCAAGAGATAGCGGCGGCTGCGTACACGGCTGATGATCTGCACGCCGCTCAGCAGACTGGCTTTCAAGAAGAGCGCCAGCAAGGCCAGCACAAAGCTGGAGAGCGCGGGGTAGTTCATCATGCTGCCACCTCAGGGACTTGTACATTAGCTTGCGCATCTCTGACTGCCACGAATTGCGCGATTTGCTGGGTCGATGGGCGCAAGCCACTCATGGACCAGCCTTCTGCCTCGCTTTCCTGGATATTGATCCAGACCGATTTCTTGAATTCCGGGTTACCACCGCCTTCAATTTCCACCAGGACATCAGCAATTTTTTCCATCAGGCGCTGCTTTTGATCAGTGTTTAATATTCCTTTGATCGTATTGATTTGAACGTAGGGCATGTCGTACTCCTGTGCTTGGTTGTAAGAGACTTCATTGTGCGGCCTGCAGAAAAGCAGTACCATTGGCTGAATCGACAGAAAAAGGTGTTAAATGGACAGGTTGGGCAGGTTGGGCAGATTGGACAGGGCAGCCAAATGACGATGAAGACAACAAAGGAAGGGATTATCCGTATAGGCGTGCTGGTCTACCCCGGTTGCCTGCGTAGTGGGGCGGTGATGCCGCTGGATGTATTTACCATTGCCAATACCCTGGCAGGCATACGTCCTGCTGGCACCAAGCCTGTGCAATTCGAGGCTTTCTGGGTAAGTGCCCGTGGTGACATCTTGCAAGAAGTGGGTGGTCTGCATTTTCAGGCACATGACATCCATAAGCAGAAGCTCGATGCCCTCATGGTGCCGGGCATAGATCATAGAGACAGCAGCCAGCTCGATGGCTTGCTGGATGCGTTGGCACCCGAGCAAGCGCTGATGGAAAGTTATCTGCGGGATGATAGTTTGCTGATTTCCAGTTGCTCCAGTACCAGCCTGTTGGCACGGACAGGCAAGCTTGATGGCCGCCGCGCTACGACCAGCTGGTGGCTCAGTGCTTACTTCCGCAAGAATTTCCCGCAGGTTTTACTGGAAGCAGAAGAGCTGATTGTGCAGGATGGTCAGCTGGTTTCTTCTGGCGGCGTGACTTCGTATATCGATTTGTCGCTGTGGCTGGTGGCGTATTTTGCCGGGGAGGAGTTGCGCCAGATGACAGCCAAGATACTGGTGGTTGATGCCAACAGGAATAGCCAGGCTCCTTATGTCGCCAAGGCCATCATGCAGGATCAGGGACATGCGGTGATCGAACGCGCCCGCCGCTGGCTGAACAAGCGCCTGGATCAACACTGGGCAATGGCTGACCTGGCCAGCTATTGCAATGTCAGCCAGCGCACCTTGCTCAGGCGCTTCCAGGAATCCATGAAGCTCAGCCCTATCCACTATGTGCAACAATTAAGGGTGGAACGCGCCAAGGCCCTGCTGGAAACCACTCGTTTGTCGCTGGAAGATATTACGGCGCGTTGCGGTTATGAAGATGTCTCCAGTTTCAGTAAAATCTTCAAGCAATGGGCACAAGTGACGCCCAAGGATTACCGGCGCAGGTTTGGTTTAAGATTCTAGAGTGTATAAGGGTGACAATGGATAACAGGTATATAGTGATCGTTGGTGGTGGTGTCATCGGCAGTACCGTGGCTTATTTCCTGGCAGTGCATCCACGCTTCCAGGGCAGGATCACCGTACTGGAGCGTGACCCCAGTTATACCCATGCCTCATCTGCTTTATCTGCCAGTTCCATACGCCAGCAATTCAGTACGCCGCTGAATATACAGATGTCGCAATTCGGTATCGCCTTCCTGCGTGATTTGCACCAACATCTCGCTGTTGATGGCGAGTTGCCGGAACTGGGACTCAGCGAGCAGGGTTACCTGTATCTGGCCACTGAGGGCGGTGCTGCCACTTTGCGTGAAAATCATGAGATACAAAGAGCTGAGCAGGTGGATGTTGCCCTGCTAAACCAAGCTGCACTAAAGCAGAAATTCCCCTGGCTGAACGTCGATGACCTGGCACTGGGTTCATTGGGCCTTAGTGGTGAAGGCTGGTTTGATGGTTATGCCTTGCTTATGGCATTTCGCCGCAAGGCACGCAGCCTGGGTGTCAGTTATCTGCAGGCAGATGCGCAAGGTTTTGAACAAGTGAATGGCAGGGTGAGTGGCGTGCGCTTGCAGGATGGCGCTGTCATCAAATGCGATGTCGCAGTCAATGCCGCTGGTGCCTGGGCGCGGCCTTTATTGGCGGGTACGGGTTTTGACCTGCCTGTGGTTGGCCGCAAGCGTACGGTGTTCGTCGTATCCAGCCCGGCGCAGACACCCGCTTGCCCGCTCATCATTGATCCATCTGGTCTATGGTTGCGGCCAGAAGGCCAGCACTGGATATGTGGCTTGCCACCAGACGATGATCCTGATGATGCACCGCTGGAAGCAGACTACGAACAGTTCGATACGGTGTGGCAAATCATGGCGAATCGTGTTCCCGCTTTTGAAGCCCTGCGCATGCAAAGAGCCTGGGCCGGCTATTATGAATACCATGTGTTTGACCAGAATGCCGTCATCGGTGTACACCCGCAATTAGCCAACCTGATACTGGCGAATGGTTTTAGTGGTCATGGCATGCAACACGCACCCGCTACCGGGCGCGGTATTGCAGAACTATTGGTAGATGGCGCTTATAGCAGCCTGGATCTGTCGCCTCTGTCCGCGCAGCGCGTGTTACTGAATCAGCCTTTGCTGGAAAAGAATGTGATCTGAACTTGCAGCCTGCAGTTGTGACATACGTGCGACTTCAGCCCGCTGTTTTCATCACCTCCCTGGCGAAATGCGTGGGTGGCATACCGACATGGCGGGTGAAGGCAACACTGAACGCGCTGGCTGAGCCATAACCCACGCGTTCTGCAATTTCGGTGATGCTGGCTTCTTGCTGTGCCAGCATTTTCTTGGCCTTTGCCATGCGCCAGGTTTGCAGGTATTCCATCGGTGCGATGCCCACAGTGCGGCTGAAGCGCTCGAAAAAAGTCGAACGCGACAGGGCCGCCTGCCTGGCCAGTTGCGCCACCGTCCAGGTTTGCTGGATATTTTCATGCATGGAGCGCAACGCGATTGCCAGTCTGTCATCTGCCAGCCCGCGTAACAGGCTGGGGGATGCATTACCCCCTGCCGTTGAACGCAGGGTTTCGATGAGCAAGACTTCGAGCAGATGCGCGAGTATGACTTCTCGCGCAGGCCGCTGCGCACGCGATTCTTCGCTGACCAGTTGCACCAGCGTGCTCAATCTGTGTTCACCACGGACATGCAGCAATTGCGGCAGCAGCGACACCAGCAAGGCGGCGTCCGGCGAAGCAAAGCTGCAATGCCCCACCAGCATTATCACTTCAGGCGGGCCGCTTTGCTTGCCCAGCCTGAATTCACCATGCAGCAAGGCAACCGGTTCGGTATCGGCATCTTCCTCGGCCAGTGCTTCCATGCTGGACATGCTAAAGCCCTGGATCGCAGGGATGAGCACAAAGTCACCCTGTTGCAGCAGGACAGGGTCCTGCCCTGCTGCTGTCAAATAGCTGCTGCCTTCAAGAATAAGACAGTAGAAGGTTTGGCCCGATTCATTGCGGCGCACCCGCCAGGAGCCCGCCGCCTTGACGACTTTTGAATATCTGGCCTGAGGCTGGAGCAGGCTGACTACTTCGGCAAGAGGATCAGTGTTCATGAAATTACCGGACTATTACTAATGAAAGATGGACTATCAGTTATGGATAGTCCAGTTGTGGTTGATTATAGTCTGATTTCCAAAAAACCACTTTCGGGTATCATCATGAAAACTGTACTCATCACCGGATGCTCATCCGGTTTCGGCCTGGTCACGGCACAATACTTTCTTGAGCGGGGCTGGAAAGTCATCGCCACCATGCGTACGCCGCGCGAAGACCTGCTGCCACGCTCACAACACTTGCGCCTGCTGGCTCTGGATGTCAGCAATGCAGACAGCATACGCGCAGCGGTTGAGGCGGCAGGAGAGGTCGATGTGCTGGTCAATAATGCTGGTATAGGCATGCTGGGCGCGCTGGAAGGGACGGATATGACAACGGCACGCGAGGTCTTTGAAACCAATACTTTGGGAACTATCGCCATGACACAGGCAATGCTGCCGCAGTTCAGGCAACGCAGGCATGGCGTTATCATCAATGTCACGTCTAGTGTGACCCTGAAAGCCTTGCCTCTGCTGGCTGTGTATACCGCCAGCAAGACGGCAGTGAATGCCTTTACTGAATCGCTGGCGCTGGAACTGCAGCAATTCAATGTGAGCGTGAAGCTGGTATTGCCAGGGCGTGCGCCAGAGACGCGCTTTGGTGACAATGCCAGGCCACGCATGCAGGCAAGTATCCCGCCCGCTTATGCTGAGCTGGCGCAGGGAGTGTTTGCCGGATGGGCAGAATCGCCATCGCTGCTGACCCATGCCAGTGATGTGGCAGAGGCTGTATGGTATGCCGCGACCGATGCATCCAGCCCCATGCGCATTGCGGCGGGGGCGGATGCCCAGGCATTGATGAGTGTGAATTAAAGCAAGGCCTTCCCGGCATTCCTGCCGCGGTTTCTACCGTGGCAGGAATGTTTTCAGCTTGACGCTGCTTAGTTCTGTTGCGCGTATGCTTCCAGCTCATCCAGCCAGACCTGCTTTTGTTCAGGCGTGACAAAAGATGCTTCAAAGGCATTGCTCGCCAGTTGCACTAATTCTTCCTTGCCCAGTTCCAGCGCATCGGCAGTGGCGATGTAATTTGCATTCATGTAACCGCCAAAATAAGCGGGGTCATCTGAATTGATGGTCACGCACAAACCGGCACGCAGCATGCGTGCCAGGTTGTGTTCACGCATATCCTTGACCACGCACAGCTTTAAATTCGACAGTGGGCATACCGTCAGCGGCATGCGGCTTTGCTGCAGTCTGGTCATCAGGGCAGGGTCTTCTTCTGCACGTACGCCATGGTCTATGCGTTCGACTTGCAAGACATCCAGGGCGCTATGGATATAGGCTGGCGGGCCTTCTTCACCGGCATGTGCGACCAGGCGAAAACCCATGGCTTGCGCTATCGTGAAAACATGGGCGAATTTTTCTGGCGGGTTGCCGACTTCGGCAGAATCCAGACCCACGCCTGTCCACAGATCAGCATAGGCATCACGCAAGGGCAGGGCCGCTTCCAGCGTAGCAATCGCATCTTCTTCACTGAGGTGGCGCAAGAAGCACAAGATCATTGCGCCAGAAAATCCATGATTGACCCGTGCTTCACGCAAGGCGCGGGCAATGCCTGCAAATACGGTGCTGATGTCTATGCCGCGTGCAGTATGGGTTTGCGGGTCAAAGAACAATTCCACATGGCGTACATTGTCGGCCAATGCACGCTCTATATAGGCATGCGTCAGGTCAAAAAAATCCTGCTCGGTTTGCAGCACGGCAGCACCGGCATAATACAGGTCCAGGAAAGACTGCAAGTCTGCAAAGTCATAGGCTGCGCGTACTTCTTCCACGTTGGCATACGGTAATTGCACACCGTTTTTTTGCGCCAGTGCAAACATCAGTTCAGGTTCCAGTGAACCTTCTATATGCAAATGCAATTCTGCCTTGGGCAGGCCACGGATAAAGTCGTGCAGTTGAGTACTCATAGTCTTGAACCTGATGGTGGTTAATGCCGGATAAAAAGTATGGCAATGATACGCTGAAGATATCACTGCACCCTTTTCAGGGTATCAAAACCAGATGATGTTCTGTATAGATGGCCGCATATTGATACTGGCCAGTGCTTGATGGTGTGGGATTTTTACAGCCAGTATGTGAATAAGCGCAAAACAGTACGGACGAGAGCCATAGCCATCGCCCATACTTATTTTCGCATCGCTTTCATCGTCTGTTTGTGATGCTTGATACCCGTTATCTACAAATTAATGCAGTAAAACGCTTTGACCCATATAGCCATCAAACTGACCAAGGAAGTCATCGATTTCTTCTATGCTGGGTTCACTGGCGATGAGTTCAGTCACGTCTTTACGGAAATTGATGGCCAGCGGGCCGCCAATAAACCATTCGCGGCGTACTGCCTTGTCGGTAATTTCATAGCCGCCAAAGCGCAGGGCTTCGTGGTCAGTATCTGCGCCATATTCGATGACGCTATATTGATCGCTGTTGTAAATAATGTTCATTTTATGCATCCTTTCTGGCTGGAGGATATTTCCTCGGGTTACCGTTCATGGTGCTTACATTGATGCAATGACAGCGAATTTCAAGAATAGCCCCAGATTAAGCTACTGCGCGGAGCTATTTTGAACCTGTGATGCTCGCCGTACATTCGTACGACTGCGCGTCTCGGTCCAAACTAGCGCCGCTCGCTACGCTTACTCTGGGACTCTTGCTCCCGTAATACATAAAACTATTCTGTGCTGCTATGAAGTATTACGGCATGGCAACGTCTGGACTTTAACGACTTAACATTGGTTCACAAGCTAGTGTTGCTATTGATCTCAAGTAGTTGATTGTAGGTGGGGTCCTGGAGTGTTAGCAGGAGTTTATCCAAATGAGCATCTGTGGCGATGCCTAGGTATATATTAGCTGGTTTTTGCCTGAGGGCGCGGTTCAGGGTTACGCGCAGACTGAGGTTGCCTATGCAACAAAAGCAACCCGGGGCTATGCGGTTGACGTGCAGCAGGTCGGTGGGATGCAGGATGTCTTGCCCATCAGGCAAGCCTTCGAGGATGACGACGTTCTTGTCTGTGGCAGCGCTGTTGTCAAGTAAACAGGCAAGGGAGGCTGCGATTGCTGCCTCCCTTTGGGTGTAACTCGCGCCATGTATCAGGTGTAATTGCGCTTTTGCGTTGTTCACACTGTAATGCTTACTTTGTCAGCTTACTCGCCACGCTTCGCGTATTTCATGGACTCAACGCCCAATTGCTTGAGTTTGCGATACAGATGCGTGCGTTCCAGGCCGGTTTTTTCTGCCACCCTGGTCATGCTGCCGCCTTCGCGGTTCAGGTGGTATTCGAAGTAGATACGCTCGAAGGCATCTCTGGCTTCACGCAGGGGCAGGTCAAACGACAGGCTGGCAAATTGATTATTTGGTGCAGCAGCGACAGGCTGGGCGGCAGAAAAATGCCTGGCTTCATACGCCGGAGCAGCACTGCCAAAGCTACCAGACATATTTGCACTTGCGGGGTTGTCATTGCTGATCACGCGCAAGGCTGGGGCTGCCGGTTTTGTTGGCTCGGTGCTGCGGGTCAGGCCTTGCTGCACCGCTTTCAGCAATTTTTGCAGGGCGATGGGTTTTTCCAGGAAATTCAAGGCACCTATCCGGGTCGCTTCGACCGCTGTATCTATCGTGGCATGACCTGACATCATGATCACGGGCATGGTCAGCAAGCCGTCACGCTGCCATTCTTTTAACAGGGTTACACCGTCCGTGTCCGGCATCCAGATGTCGAGCAAGACCAGATCTGGTCTGGCTTCTTGCCTGGCAAGACGTGCCTGCTGAGCATTTTCAGCAAGTTGAACGACATGACCTTCATCACCGAGAATTTCAGACAACAATTCACGGATACCCATTTCATCATCTACGACCAATATATTTGCCATAAATCTACCCTATTACCGCCTCTATGTTTTTTTGGGTGCTTCTTACCGTTCGATGTTCAAGCTGGCCTATAGTCTGCTCCAGACTGGCTGGTGAAAACGATATGCTTGTGTTGAATGACAATTTCAAAGTGCCCCTTCAGCTCTTTATCCGTATTCCTCTTTTGGGAATATCAGAACAACTACTGCACAACTATTACCGCAAGTACGGCGAACTTATGCCGTATTTGAATCCGGTGCTAACTTTAACAGCAAAATCGCTACTTTTGCACCGTTTGTATCGCTACGATTTTGAATATCGATTCTACCGCCATGTTCCTCGATGATTTTCTTCACCATCGCCAGCCCCAGACCGGTGCCACGTGGTTTGGAAGTGGCATAGGGTTCAAAGGCACGTGCCAGGATTTTGCTGGAAAATCCCGGGCCGTTGTCGATAATTGACAGGCGTACCGCAGAGTGGGCGATCTGGTCAGTTCCAGTGTAGCGCACTACATCGGTGATTACATCAATATGCGGTACAAAAGCTGCGTTGGTATTGTCGGCAACTGCATCCTGGGCGTTTTGTAAAAGATTGTGAATTACCTGGCGCATCTGGGTGGCATCCCCCATGACCTTGGGTAAATCCGCCGCCATGGTCAGCTTGATGGCATCCCGGCCATCACCAGCGATATACAAATGCAGCACTTCATCAATCAGGCCAGCCAGGTTCAAAGGCATCAGCACTGCTGGTGGCGTGCGGGCATAGTCACGGAAATCATCGACCATGCGCTTCATCGAGGTCACCTGGTTGACGATGGTGGTCGTACTCTTGTTGAGTATCAGGACATCAGTTTCGCTGAGCTTGTCTTGCAATTTCATTTGCAGGCGTTCGGCTGACAATTGTATAGGTGTCAGCGGGTTCTTGATTTCATGGGCCAGACGGCGCGCCACTTCACCCCAGGCGATGGAGCGCTGGGCAGAAATGATATTGCTGATGTCATCAAACACCACAACATAGCCGCTGCCCGATGCGACTGGCAAATGCGATCCACGGGCCAGCAGGGTAATGCTTTGTTCATCTTCAGTCACCACCGCTTCACCGGGTGCTGGTGATGCCGCTGGTATTGCAGCTTTCTTGCCTTTATTGGGGCGCGGCACTTCAATCTGCTGCTGCCAGTGTTGTTCGCGTTCGTTTTCACCACCGGCAGCTGACTGTGCATGCTGCTCTGAGAATGCCTTGGAAATGGCAAAGGCAAAGGCCTGCATGCCATCAATATCCGCCAGCGGCTTATTGATTTCACTCTCCAGCCTGCGCTGCAAGATGCGTTCTACTGATTCATTACAGGTCACCAGGTTGCCACTTTGATCCAGCACCATCACACCGGCTGACATATTCGCCAGCACAGATTCCAGATAGGCTTTGGCATTTTCCAGTTCATTACGGTTTTTTTCCACCGTCGCACGAGCATCAAACAACTGCCGGGTCATGGTGTTGAAAGACTTGGTCAGGCTGCCCAGTTCATCAGTACTGGTGACGATAGGGCGGGGTGAGAAATTACCCTCGGTCACGGCCTTGGTACCTTCCGCCAGCAGCAATAGCGGTCTGGCCAGTTCACCGGAAATCAGGAAGGCGCTGGTGATGGCGGCCACAATTGCTAGCAACAACGTCAACGTCAGCGTGATGATATACATCTTTTTCAAGTTCACGCGACCTATTGAGCGCACCTGATATTCACGCGAAGCATTGCTAAGTGCTTCGGCATGCATGGCCAGATTGGCGGGCACTGGTTGTATCAATTGCAGGTACAGGGCTTCATTTTGCAGGGAAATCCAGCCTGTTGTCATACGTAGTGGTACTACTACGCGTGATCGCAGGATACGGGCAGGTTCAGGTGCCAGTGCCGGGCGCGTGGCACCACGGGTTTCTGTGACTGAGCTGGCAGTATTGGCTGCACTCGCCGTGGCGGTGGCACCTGTGCTGCTAGTGGAACTTGCAGAGCCAGTGGCAGGGTCATCGTCTCCTGCAGGCTGTATCAGTTTTTCATCCCTGGCAGCGTAATAACGTGACAGCTTGACTTGCCTGAGCATGTCTGGCGTCGGCAATTCTGGCAGCAGGCTGCCGACATTATCATTGGCAGAAGCAATCAGGCGGCCCTTGCTATTGACGATGGTGGCTTCCTGTATCTGCATGCGTTCGCGCAGGCGTGACAGGTGGATGGACATCGAGCTTTCAGATGGATCAGACAATTCTGAAGCCATGTCATTGGCCTTGGATTGCAAATCCGCCAGCAAGAAGTCGAGTGCGGTCAGACCCATGTTTTTGCCAGAATCAAGGGCGGATTCGACCTTGACGTCAAACCAGGATTCGATGGAGCGCGAGACGAACTGTACCGACACCAGGTAAATCACGCTGCCCGGCAAAATACCCACGAGGGCAAACAGGACCACCAGCCTGGTCATCAGTTTGGAGCCAAACTCCTTCGCGCGAAAACGGCGGAACAAGCGCAATACCAAAGTCAGTACCAGTACCAGCAAGGCCAGGGCAACCACGGCATTGGCGTCTAGCAGCCATTCATAGTAACGCTCAAAACGCGCAGAGTTTTCCTGGACTGTGGTCAGGAAAAACAGCAGGATACTCATCAGAGCACCACCGATGATCAACGCATACCGCAAAAATCTTGTCACTTGTCTTCAGCCTTGAAGGAAAAACGCTTCCACTCGGTTTTCTGACTCCAGTGACTGTCGTTGAAGCTGGGTATCTGCAAATGCATGGGGATCTTGCTCAGACCCATGCGCAATTGCAAGGCAACGTTATAGCTGGCACCACTGGAGAGCAGTGATTTGTCGGCAATCAGCCAGCGGTTCGGGCGTGTCACCAGATTCAGGGCAGTGTCGAGAGAGGCGAAGTTCTGTTGCAATCCATTATTAATGGTGACGGTATATTGCTGCGTCCACTCATTATAGGCAATCCTGACCAGGTATTCGCTGCGCACCACCTTCTCATCCACCCAGTACCAGCGTGAACGGGTCAGTTCCACTTCAGTGGTGAACGAGACCGGGATGCCATCGCGGATAGCCTTGCGCAAACTGTCACTGAGTTCCAGCGAAAAAGTGGCAGCCAGACGGTAACCCTCGTCACTGGCTTCTATCCTGGCGGTTTTAACTTCCACATCCGCAGCCTGAACTGCAGATGCCGCCGCCATTGCCAGCAGCACCAACATCAAAGTCAGCGATAACTGGCGTAGCAAGGAAGCGAAACGTCTGAACATGCAATCAATACGGAAACAAAAGTCTGCTAATGATAGCTTGAACTTGTTGGCATTCGTTAATTTTGCAGTGGTTTTTGAAACAATGCATAGAACAAACCGTCATGTTCGTTGTTGCTTTCGGACGTATTGCCCATGCTGGGCAGTAATTGGCCTGGTGCATCCAGGCGTTCTGCCCCGTTGCGGGTGGCAAAGGCGGCGGCCTGGGCTTCGGATTCCAGCGGCCAGATCGAGCAGGTGACCATCAGCATCTTGCCGCCCGGTTTCAGCATGTGCCACAGATTATCGAGGATGCGGGCCGACAATGCTGCCAATTGGGCCGCATCTGTCTTGCGGCGCAACCAGCGGCTGTCAGGGTGACGCCTGACCACCCCAGATGCCGTACAGGGTACGTCAGCCAGAATGCGGTCATAGGCTTGGCTATCCCACCAGTTGTTGCGGCAGGCATCGCCTTCCTTGATTGTCGCAAATAACTTCAAGCGCGCCAGGTTTTCATGGATGCGCTGGATACGGGCCGGGTCAGTGTCAACAGCTGTCAGTTCTATATCGGCCAGTTCCAGCAAGTGTCCAGTTTTGCCGCCAGGGGCCGCGCAGGCATCCAGCACGCGCATGCCAGGCTGCACGTCCAGCAAGGGGGCAGCCAGTTGGGCGGCGGCATCTTGCACAGATACAACACCAGCTTCAAAGCCGGGGATGTTCAGCACAGGCATGGGACGGTCCAGACGCACGGCAAACGGGCCTATCTGGCGGGCACCGATTTGCTGGCTGGCTAATAACTCCAGATAAGCTGCTACTGTGCTGGCACGCTGGTTCACCCGCAAAGTCAGAGGAGGGGCATGGTTGCCGCAGCTCAAGATGGCTTGCCAGTCTTGCGGATAAGCTGCCTTGCACTGGTCTACCCACCATTGGGGGTAATTCCAGGCAGCTGCAGGTTGCTTCATGACCAGCTTCAATAATTCATCTTTTTCACGCAAGTAGCGGCGCAGCACGGCATTCACCATGCCCTTGGCAAATACCATGTGCTGGCTGGAAGTGGCGGCAGTCACTGCCTGGTCCACCACCACGAATTCTTCATAGGCTTTTGCATCATCGCCATCATTGCCAACCAGCAAGGTCAGGGCGCAGCACAGCATGCTATATAACAAGGCCGGTTCTGGCGTCTTGTTGGTCATGATCTTCAGCAGCGCATCCACCCTGCCTACCTGGCGCATGGTGCGGTAGGCGATATCCTGTATCGCCCCGCGTGCCTGTGGCAAGGCATTGGTTTGCGTGAATACCCTGGTCAGCGCTTGCGGCAAGGCTGTACCTTCCAGCACATAGGCAACTGCCTGCGCCGCGCCAACCAGACTGAAGGCCAGGGAATCTGCTTTGATTTCTATGGTCTCAAACTCTATCTGTGGCTTGCTGATGCCATGGCTGGTGCTACCTGCACTGACAGTATTATTGGCAGTGCTGGCAGGTTTGGCTGTTCGGCCCAGGGTTTTTCTTGGTTGATCTTGCATATGTCTGGATAGTTTTGCTTATTGCAATAAATTACCTTGATGGCAATTTAACATGGTCAGCCCGATAAGGCGAGAGGGCGCTAGTGTAACAGCCTTGTCGTCCTTATCTGCTTTCTGCTGCTTTCTGCTTTTTTCTTCAGGGCGAAACTGTACCCGACTGGCAGGTCTTTATCGGTTCGCCTTCAGATAAAACTGCTTTCAGGCTGCTTTCTGTATTTGTTCCAAAGGAGTAAATTGCTGGAGTTCCAGCCAGGTACGCAAGTCATCGAATACCCTGGTGGCATCGAGCTCATTAAATATTTCGTGATAGAAACCGGTGTAAAAATGTTCTTTGATCTGGATTTCACCCAGTTTTTCCAGGAAGCGCCTGCTACCTGCAGGGTCAACCAGATGATCATCCTCTGCCACCATCATCAGCAAGGGGAGATTGAGTTCAGCCGCATGAGCATGACAATAATCCATGGCCTGCAACATGCTGGTCAGCAGGCGCGCACTCAGTCGCGAGTGTACCAGGGCATCATTTTCATAGGCGAGTAGCACTTCGCCATCGTGGGATAAATAACGGGTTTGCAAGCCGTTCGGCAAGCCGACGCCGGGGATCAGGCTGGAAGCCACTTTCAGCAAACCATGCTGCAAGCTCGACATACGTATTGCCAAAGCAGGGGAAGACAAGATCAGTGCGCGTAATGGCGAAAGTTGTTCGAGCGCATAGCGGGCAGCAAACAAGCCACCCATGCTATGTCCTAATAATATAGGAGGGCCAGCCAGTTGCTGGCTAAAGTCGCTGATGACCATCTGGGCATCACGCAGCAAACACATGGAATCAGGTACATCACCACTGCCACCGTCAGACTGGCCGTGACCACGGTGATCATAAGTCCGCACGACAAAACCCAGGGTATTGAAGAACCTGGCGACATGGGCATAACGCCCGCAATGTTCGCCCAGACCGTGCATGATGACTACCCCTTGCCGGGTTTGGCTGCCCTCACTGCTGGCGTCATCCGCAAGTGGCCAGTCACGCACAAAAATCGCCTTGCCATCGGCGGTCGGTAGCTCAAATTCCCTGGTATTTTCTACGTGGGAAGTCATGGCTTTATACGCCCCACATCACTTCACGCTGCATCTTGTTGGCGGCATGTAGCATTTCCAGTACCGGGAAAGCCCTGGTGGCAAAACTCACTGGCTCTGGTGTTTCGTGATCATTATCATCACCGTTTTCATTGTGATGAGCATTGACATCACGGCTGACTTCTTCTGAAATCGAATGTGCCTTGCTTTCGGCAACTGCGGCTTCAATTTTCTGTATCGCTTGCGGTAGTTCCGGTGGCGTAATGATGCCGCGCTCTACATCTTTTTGTAGCAGATCCAGAATCCGGCGTGCATGTTCTTTGTACATGGTGATTTCTGTAGCAGCTTTGGATTTGAACGTGATCAGCATGGACATTTCCCCTATTTTTCTATGATATGTGAAGATAAAGCGGCCAGACACCAGCGATGCGCTAGCGGCACTGGGCTGGCTACGCGTACTTATATAATAATCCCAAATTGCCTGATTGTCGTTTCAGATTATTGCTTCAGTTGGATTTGAATGACGTCATATAGGTGTCTATGACATCTTGCTTCATGTCTTTTTCCTGACCCAGCATGATAATTTGATACACCCAGGGGCCACGTACCAAAAAACGGCCTACCAGCATGACCGGCTGGCCATTGCGCAATTTACCACGCACTTCCAGCATATCTGTACCTGAGCTTTTAGTGGTTTCCGGCGTTCCCTGGATATTCCTGATCATGCCTTTTTTCATGGCTTCCATGATCAGGCGAGCCTTGCTGGCATCATCAACTTTCGTACTACCAACGGCGAAACTGATGCCGCCAACTTCACCAGCCAGCATGTCCATTTTTACATTGATGCCTTCCAGTTGCATGTCCTTGCTGTCACCCAGCGGTTTACCTGGCATCAGGATGGAAAACGGGGCATTGCTGCCACGGGCATCGCGCCAGTCAAATTTGGGGCTGCAGGCACTCAGCAATATCAGACTACTAAGCAGCAAGGCGCGGTAGGTGGCAGATTTCATGGAAATTCACTTCTTTAAGATTGCAAAACAGCATTCATGTTTACGGCTTTCTTGCCGTCAACAAACTAGCGCTACATGATAATTCCTTTGGGAAGATTTCGCCTGTTTTTACATGAGATTGCTGCTTTGCCCAGAAAACTGGCAGGTAATTCCCCCTCTGTCCTGAGCAACAAGCCATTCTGTACGGGCATACACTGGGTTATCATTAGCAGGTCTATGCATTTCAACGCAGTTCAATATGCAGGTCTCATTTAATTTTTTTGGTGCTGTGATGTCATTTTCCAAGTTCTCCGGGATTTTTTTGCTGATGCTGACATCGCTGACGGCTTGCGACCGCCTGGGTTTGCCTGATCCCGCCAGAGATGCCGCGGCACGCGAGTCAGATGCCCGTGCTACTGGCAGTGCCTGCCGCCATGCTGGTCGCGCCATAGAAGACTGCTATGCCCTCAACCCTGACGCCGCAAGAGCTGCAGTGTATGCAGGATGGAAGGAAATGAATGACTATATGCGTGAAAACAAGATAGATGTCGTCAAGCCAGAAATGGCAAAGTCAGATCCACCTAAAGCCGAAGAGAGCAGCGCCTCGGCCAGTGCCAAGGCACCAAAGTAGGAATGTTGGTGCGCACCATGCAGCCAGATGATCTGGCTGCCGTTTATCACATTCAAACCCTGGCCTATGTCAGCGCAATGGTGGAACCCCGAGCATTGCTGGCAAGCCGTCTGGTTGCAGCGCCAGATTGTGCCTGGGTTGCAGAGCAGCACAGTCAGGTAGTCGCTTATCTGGCTGCTTACCCCTCAACAAATGGCCGTATTTCTGCCCTGGGTCAGGATTTTCAGATAGCCCACATTCCTAATGCCCTTTATTTACATGATATGGCTGTAGCACCTGAGCAGGCAGGGCAAGGGCTGGCGCGGGCCATGCTGGCATCTGCCCTGGCATATGCAGGTCAGCAGAGGTGGCAATATGCCTGCCTGGTGTCAGTACAAAGTACCAGGTCTTATTGGCAAGGCCTGGGTTTTATTGAACAGGCTGACTTGAATGAAGAGCAAACTATAAAACTGGCCAGCTATGCAGGGCCAGCCTTTTATATGGTCAAAGAATTGTAATCCCAGAAACAAGAAAAGCGGCTTTGCTAACAGACATTGCCTGGGCAAACCGCTACGCTTCAAGTTATCTGGCTAGCTCATTCTTCAGCCTTGCTGCCAGCCTTTTCTTTCTTATAGATGATTTTTTTCTTGCCGCCTTCGCAGGTGCCGACGACGCGGTGTTTGGTTTCAGTATCTTTGGAGACGACTTGCAGGCTGTAGTTATTTACTCCCTTGCCCTCCAGCTTTGCCGCTACCTTGTCTTTGATGGTTTCACAAGAGGTGACCTCGGCCCAGACCGGCGCGCTGCCGAGCAACAAACTGATGACCATACCTTTGACCAAAATGCTTTTTCCCATTTTGCTTGCTCCCTTTCTAAGTTTTTATGTAATACCCTTAGAACCTTGTTTGCGATCTTACTGCGCGAGCGTGGTCGGGGCTCATGTGCTGCTCAAAATGCTCATGTACTTGAGTACATTCCGCTTTTTGCGCTGCGTTTTTGTTACCCTGACCCCGCTGACGCTCGCTCGCTACAGATCGCAAACAGGTTCTTACAAGCCAGAGCAGGCTTGTATCTGGCTTATCTTCTTAAAACCGTAACATTTCCTTGTTGTTTTTGATAGAAATAAATAGTTTCTTCACAGAAAGCGTGGTAAATCGTCTGCAATTTGCCACTAACTGCTAAAGTCCCGGGGTTTCTGTATTCTTTTGCTTTCTTGTCGATATGTATAGGATAGGAACTCAGCTGTCACCATTCAGGACTGGAATAGAATATCTATACAATGCAGCAATGCTTTACTATTGGAAAATTGAAACAGTCAAATTAAATCGGGCAACATGCAGGTCTATCAACTTGCCAGACTTTGAGCACAAGGATCAGCTTTGAGCGGGACCGGACGACATGAAATGAAGCCAGCAGGATTGCCTACCAGCCGTTTAGCCATTGCGCTAGCGGCCAGTCTGGTGCTGGCTATTATTGTCGGTGCTGCCATTGCTATCTGGATGCTGCGCATACAGGAAATCGGTAAATGGGAAAAACAGACTGAAACCTTCAGTGTCGTGCTGGCAGAAACCGTCAGCCAGCAAATGGATTTTGCCTACACAGCGCTCGACAGCATTGCCGAGCGCATCCAGGACCGCTGGAGCGTCAGTGCTGAATATTTGTCGGGCAAATTATCTACTCATGATTTTCACCAGTTTCTGCGTGAAAAAGCAGCACTATCGCCAGCTGTTGAAGTCATCTCCGTGCTGGATGTGGATGGCAACGTCATTAATACTTCACGCAATTTCCCGGCACCTACTTATAGTCTGGCTGACCGTGATTACTTCATTGCGCAACGTGATAATCCTGTGCAAGGTATTTTCCTGAGTTCTTCAGTACGCAGCAAGACCACAGGTAAATGGATGTTCTTCCTCAGCCACAGGCTGACTGGCAGTGATGGTGAATTCATCGGCGTCGTCATACTGGGCATGTCGCCGTCCTTTTATTCACAGTTTTATGAAAAACTCAGTGCCGATGGCCATGCCTCCATAGGTTTGCTGAGAAATGACTTTACCTACCTGGCGCGCTGGCCTGAGCGTGGTGAAGTCATGGGCATGCGCAACCTGACTGGCAGCACATATGAGCTGGTGCATGAAAGAAATAAGAAATCAGGCGTCGTGATCACCAATAGTCCGCGCATGGCTGAAGGTGGCAAAGCCATCACCCGGATGGCAGCAATACAGTCACTGGACAAATATCCATTGATCATCAATTTTTCCATTGATGAAGACCTGTACCTGGCTGACTGGCGCAAAATCAGTACCGGCATCGTCGTTATCGCCATGAGTGGCATACTGGCCATCGTGGCGGCCTTCAGCGTGCTGGTCAATTTGCTGGAAAGACGGGAACAGGATCTGGCGGTGACGACTGAGTTGAAACAACAGGCTGAAGTCATCAACCGCAACCAGGCGCATTTGCTGAAAAACCTGACCGAGCAACAAATTGCCCTGAAAGATTCATCCGACCGCTTGCAGGCAATTTTCCAGAATGCGGCGGACGGTATCATCATGATTGATGATACCGGCAAGATTGAAGCCCTGAACCCCGCTGCAGTAGCGATCTATGGTCATCCGGCGAATGAAGTAGTCGGCAAGAACGGTAAATTTTTCTCGCCACCCGGCCAGCCTGATTTGCTGGGCCTGGCCATGAGCCGCCGGGAATTCCTGGAAACTGGTTGTCTGCGCACCGAGACCGAGCGCATGCGCAAGGATGGCAGCCTGTTCCCGGCTGAACTGGCGATCACCGAGTATTACCATGCCGGCAGGCGCAAACTGATCGTCATCGTCAGGGATATTTCCGAGCGCCGCAAGATGGAACGCATGAAGAGTGAATTCATTTCCACCGTCAGCCATGAGTTGCGTACACCCTTGACAGCAATCAGGGGTGCACTGGGCCTGATCACAGGTGGTGCCATGGGCGCAGTGCCGGAAAAAATCTCAGCCCTGATGGGTATGGCCCACAAAAATAGCGAGAGCCTGACCAGGCTGATCAATGATTTGCTGGATATCCAGAAAATAGAAGCTGGCAAGATGGATTTTGTGTTTGAATGCCTGCCTTTACAAAACCTGCTGCAAACGGCCATCAATAATAACCAGGGTTTTGCACACAGCATGAATACCGAAATTGTACTCGGCAATCAAGTTGAACAAGCCATGGTCATGGTGGATACCGGGCGTTTCCAGCAAGTCATGGCCAATCTCTTGTCAAATGCCTGCAAGTATTCACCCGAGGGTGCGGTGGTGCAGGTATTGAGCATTGCCAGAGGCAACAATCTCATCCGCATAGAGGTGATAGACCAGGGTTCGGGCATACCAGAGAATTTCCGCGAGCGTCTGTTCCAGAAATTTTCTCAGGCTGATTCTTCAGATACCCGCGCCAAGGGCGGCACGGGCCTGGGTCTGGCGATATCCCAGGCCATCGTCCAGCAAATGCATGGTGATATAGGTTATTACATGTCCCAGGATGCAGGACATGAAGCTGCGCAAGAAGAGGGCGAGGGCCAGGATGTCTTGCATACTGGCACACATTTTTATATAGACCTGCCTTTACACAAAGAAGGTCTGAACGGGCTGGAAACGTTTACGCCAAAGCCAGATCACGTGCTTTGACACCGGCAAATACCTGTTCAATCTGGCCAGCATTCAAACCATACAGACGGCTGAACAAACCGCCAAGGACTGCGCGATATTCATTCAGTACAGGGTAGTCACGGTTCTGGAATAACTTGCCTGCTTCAAGAGAGACTTGTTCACCAGCGATTTGCCCGCCCTTGATGCCGCCACCCAAAACCCAGTACACCGTGCCATGGCCATGGTCAGTGCCATGTTTACCGTTTTCGCGGAAGGTACGGCCAAATTCACTGATGACCACCACCGTGGTATTACGCCAGGTATCACCCATTTCGGTACGGTAAGCTGCCAGCCCGCGGCCCAGTTCTTCAAACTTGACGGCCAGCGTGCCTGTTGCGGCCCCTTGGTTCACATGAGTATCCCAGCCGCCAACATCAATAAAGCCCAGTGCATATTTGTCGCGCATGAGTTTGGCGATGCGTTGTGCTTCCAGTTCAAAACCCTTGGTCGAGATGGCATTGCGGTTGGCGCTATTCATTTCTTCCGCCATTTCACGGGCCACTTCATCGCGCATGGTAAAGCCGTCTTTAACAGCTTGTGACAGGCTGGTATCGGCGTACATCTGCATGATCAGGTCGCGCTGGCGTTGATCCACATTCGCCTTGCTGACATTGCGCAAGGCGGTGTTGGCGATACGCGCTTGCCCTTGCATGGCCAGTGGCAACTGATCAGTGAAAGACATGGCACTGACTTTGCCATTATTGCCCAATACTTTGGCCAGACGGTTCAAAAAGCCAGAATGAAAATCGCGGCTGCCATTCAGGGGCTGGCCCATTTCTATGCTGTCCTGGGTTTCAAAGTGGCTGCGCGTCAAATCGTCAGTACCGGCAAAGGGGATGAACGCAGCCTCACCTTGCTGGAACATGGGGTAAATCGTGTCACGCAAGGCCGGGTGCAAGCCCCAGTCGGCATTCAGTGCCAGTGCCGCATCCGGTATGGACCCCGGTCTGGCGATAGCAATATTTGGTCTGGCTTCATAGTAAAAATTGCTGGAGGTAGGTACCAGCAAATTGCTGGCATCATAGCCGCCGCGCAAAAATACCAGCAACAAACGGTTCTGGGTGGCGGGTGCAGCCATGACCTGGCTACTCAAACCCAGCATGGCGGACGATGGCAGCAGGGCCAGCGCTTTCAATAAGTCTCTACGGTTCATGATGATGACCTTTCCGTGACAATTAATTTGAAATTAGCTTCGCTGAAATTAACTTAGCGACGCATCATTTCAGGCGAGGCCAGGAACATGGCATTCCATTCCTGCGGCGTACGCGTTTGATTCAATGCTGTCTGGGTTGCTGGACTGAATTTTGTACTCCAGCTTTTCACATACGGCGATGCGGCCAGTGCCGGTTGCGGTGGTTTTTCTTGCGGGGCTGGGGCAACAGCCTGTACTACTTGTGCTGGTTGAGCGGGCGGTGCAGCTTGCATGCCTTGCATAGCCGGCATAGTTGGCGCTGGCTGCGCTGCCGGCGTATCTATCCGGAACAAGCCCGGATTGCCACCCGCAATTGACTTGGCAATATCAAAGCGCACCGTCATCTGGCCAGAGCTGGCCCATGAACTCTCATTGAGTGCATAACCATCTGGAGTTTGCCGGCCATTCAATTGCTGGCCCATCATGTTCAACCAGTTCAGCATGGGGCCAGTATTGACGATAGTATTGCCATCATAAGCCAGACGCACTGAGGCCAGCATATAGTGCAGCGGGTCTTTGAATTTCTTGCCCAGTGAAGCGATAAACTCCTGGGAATTGAACATGACACGCAAAGTGGCAGCGATATCACCATCGGTTTGCAGGAAGCGTTGCGCCATTTTATCGGTCAGGTCTTTTGAAGGCATGTCCGAGACAAAGAAACTGGCCAGCTTCTGGCTGACGAAATTCGCCGTTGCCGGTTGCCTGGAGAGCAGCACCAGTACTTCATCCAGCTCTGCCATGCCGCGGCCTTTGATTGTCTTGCCCAGCACTTGCTTCTCACCAAAATCATGGCGCTGTGGGTTGAATTCAAACAAGCCTTGCTTGAGGTAGATTTTCTCCAGCTCAGGTTTCATGCGCGGCGCATCCTTGCTCAGGCTAATGCCCACGCCCGTCAGCACCCTTGCCAGTTCTTGCACATCTTTCTGGCTATAGCCACCATTCACACCCATGGTGTGCAATTCCATCAACTCACGCGCATAGTTTTCATTGATGCGGTTGGCAGCATTGTGCTCATTATCCAGGTATCTGAGCATGGCAGGATGCATCACCGTTGCACGCAATAAATCGCGGAAATTGCCTAGCGCATTCGGGCGTATTGCCTGTTCTTCAAAATCACCCAGCATGGCGCGCACATTCGCCTTGCCATTATGGATATTGAAATGATTCATCCAGAACCAGCTCATTTGTTCCTGCAACTGGTTGGGCGAATAAATATCACGCAAGAGTGCACGGTTAGAGGCTTCTCTGGCCAGGCGCGTCAATTCTTGCTGGTATTCCTTGCGCAGCGTGTCATCCGTCCCTTTTTGCTGTTCTGAGGCGACGCGGCGGGCTTCCAGGTCGCGCATGATATCGGTCAGCGGTTGACGAGAGATCGTCATCGCATCAATCTGCGCCTGTATTGCTGGCGGCAAGACTGCATTGCGTGCGCGTAACTGCTGGTCCAGGTAGCGGTCAGGCCCAACGGTCTGCAAAGCCTGCACACTGGAAGGGTTGCTGCCCCAGGTTAAACGGTTCAGTAATTGTTCTGGCGCAACTGCCGCCTGCGCCAATGTCTTGCCGACGGTGCTGTTGTCCCCGGCCTGCTGTGACTGGGTACTGCAAGCTGCCAGCAAGACCAGCATACTGGCGCTGATGGTACGTTGCAAGTTCAGTTGAATGTTCATGTCTTCCCCTTACGCATAAGTATCAGCATACAACGCTTTCAGTGCTGAATTGTGATACGCAGTATGAACTTATTTCATGAAATTTTCGTAACGTGCTGTAACAGCAGTAAAGAGCAGTCAGCATGCCATAAAAACATGAAAAAGCATTACTGAGCAGGGCAGGCGTGACCTGCAGACAGAGGGAAGGGGAGCCTGATATCGTTCAGGCAAAGCAGGCTGTTACACAGCGCTATGTTTCATGATGAGATTGTTACTTACAAATTTGCCCCAGAGTATTCCGGGGCACGTCACAGGCTTGATTCAAACCTGGCTCAAGCCAGATCCAGCATATCGTCAGCGCCATCGTCCAGGCTGGCAGTATCTATGGCCGGGCTAGTATCCGCCGGGTGATCAAAATAACCGGGTATCAAGTCGCTTCCGCCCTGATTGAGTTGCGCAGCAGAACTGTCAGGACTCGCTACGTGATTTTGGTTACTCTGGTTGCCCATCAAATGCCCGATGCCCTGGAACAGAAAAGCCCCGGCTGCAACGCCAGCAGCTGTAGCTGCCACCGTACCAAGTACATTGCCTGCACCACCACCAAAAAAGCCGGATGCCGGGGCATTTACAGGCATAGGTGCTGCAGCATTCATATAGCCAGTTGGCAAAGGCGGTGGTAAGGCATTCCCTGTAACGCTATAGCTCGCCGCAGGCTGAGCCGGGCTGCTGACACTATTCCCCCAGCCAGTAGTGGCAGGGTCAAGAAAATTGTTTGCGGGAGTAGTGCTTCTCTGCGTTTGCAATTCACGCACTTCCGCTTGCAAACTGGTAATCTGCTGGTTGGCATTGGCCAAAGCCTGGTCCTGCAACAAAACTCTCTGTACCAGCAAATAATGCGCATCCGGCTGTTTGCTGACCGCTTCATTGATCAGGCTGAGCGCCTGCACATCCTTATTGCTGTCTTGCACTTTCACCAATTGATCGAGAAAGTTTTGTAAAACCTGGGTTTCTTGCGGGGACATGGTCAACTCCTGTTGAGCGAAACAATAATGCTGACCCTTATCTGGTCATGGCGATGATAATTTCAATGCCACGAACAGCTTTACTGATCCCTGAGCGCTCTTCTATACTGTATAGCCTCAGCCACATGTGACGTCGTGATATGTACTGAGCCCGCCAGGTCCGCAATCGTGCGGGCGACTTTTAATACACGGTGATAGGCGCGGGCAGACCAGTTGAGTTTGGTCATAGCATTGCGCAAGAGTTGCCCGGCTTGTTCATCCGGTTGGCAGTGCAGATCAATTTCTGTGGTCGATAAAAGATTGTTGGCCTTGCCCTGACGCTGTTGCTGGCGTTCAAACGCGGTTTCTACGCGCGCATGTATACTGGCACTGGCTTCACCATCAGCTTGCTTGAGCAAATCAGCATGCGGCAAGGCACCGACCTGGATTTGCATGTCGATGCGGTCAAGCAGGGGGCCGGATATCCTGTCCTGATAACGGGCGATGATGTCCGGTGTGCAGCGGCACTTGCCATTACTATGGCCAAAGTAGCCGCACGGGCATGGATTCATCGCTGCAATTAATTGAAAGCGTGCCGGGAAGTCAGCCTGTCTTGCTGCGCGAGAAATGGTAATGTGACCAGACTCCAGCGGTTCACGTAAAACTTCCAGCACTTTTCTATCGAATTCCGGCAATTCATCGAGGAAGAGCACTCCACGATGAGCAAGCGAAATTTCACCCGGCCTTGGCGTACCTCCACCGCCAACCAATGCCACTGCAGACGCCGTATGATGAGGTGAACGGTAAGGGCGTGCCTTCCATTTTTCTATCGAGAAGTGTAAAAATCGGAATTATTTGAGACTTTACGGTGCATAATTTAGCAAAAAAATCGGAATTATTTGAGATTTCGCCTAAAATTTGGGCATAAAATCTCAAAAAAACCGCTATTAAATAAGACTCTTTGGAATTCTCTCCTCAAGTTTTAGCCAGGTTTATGGCATCTCGTCTCAAAAACCCCTTCCTCACTTCATCGTAGCATCAATTTGCGCTCTTTAGTCTTCGCGCATTTCACCACCGATGAGTCTAACAAATGTTATTTCATGAACATTTGTTAAATAGATAACTATAGTACCATTATTGTAAATAATGAATGATATTGTATTAATGTTTTGTGATGTCAAAAAATTAGTTATTTATCAATAAAATATGGAGCAATAAATGGATAAAGATGACGGTAACAAGCCCAAGAAATTTAGAGAACTCATAATTGACTATGTATCGAAAAATCCGTTTTTAACGCTTTGGAGCGTTGCCGGGATTGTCGGAGGTATATTTGGCTATATCCATTACGCCCGTATTGGCTACATACCCGAAATCGATATTAAGTCTGTAGGAACAATCCTGTTTTCTCTGGCCTTAACGGGAGTGGTTTTTACTGCAGCTTTTGGTGCGATCTTTTTAGTACCAGCATTGTATTTTCGAAGTGCTGGGCGAAATGACCCCAATCTCATTGACCTCAGTATCCCAGAGGATCCATATGAGCTTGAGATAAAAATACGCAACAGGAGGACTGCCGGGTTAGTCATTCGCTCCTCTATTACGTCCTTGGGTATATATAGCGTGGTATTTGGTGTGTTGGCTTGGGGCTATCAAATAGGCCCGTTCCTTGTAGTTGTCGGAATTGCTGTGATGGCTTCTATGATGTTTTTTTTCGATAAGTTTGCATCGCTGTTTCCCTTTGAGAAGAAAAAAAACAACGAAAATGAAACAGAGGGTCCTATACGTCAATTCTTCTCAAGAAATGCTGAATTAATTGGTGCAACTTTTGTTTGGTTTATTTCGTTCACGTTTGTCTTTGTATTTGCCAACCTGTCGATTTTTTCAAACATAAAGTTGGAGTTTCATGAAAAAGTACTTTGCTCAATAGGTTTGGTCTTCATTGTGCTATTTGCCAATCTGATCGCGTCAATACCTGGCATCAGTAAGGTAGACCGTTTCGCAGCGCCGCTAATCATGGGGATAATGGCGTCTCCGCTAATGTTTGTACTTGCTGTGCCAAATAGTAATATAAACTTAGAAAAATTGGTTTTTCGTCAATTGGGCCTGGGAAGCATGCCCAATACCATATTCTTCGTCAATTCAGACGCATGTCTGACCGCAAATCTCATTCGCGCTAATACATGTAGTTATGTAGAAGGGCAAAAGCTGGGTATTGATGGCAAAGACGAAAAAAAACTGGGATGCATAATTCCGCATCTCTTGGAGAATAGGCTGGGATCCGAGTATTTATTGGCCTTCAATGATGAAGGCGAGAAAATACCAGGTAAGGAGACTAAAGAGATCAACTCACTTACGATTCCAATCCAAAAAAAGGATGTGGTCCAATGGGGATTTTTAAATAATAAAAATTTGAATTTGATGGCATGTCCAGCAGGAAAGAAACAGCCGTAAATTTTTAAGTAACCCGTGCATTTGCATTGCTATCTTCAGGGAAAAGGATAAATGCCCGTTCGCGAAATACCTATTGGTACCCGTGCAGTCACAGGAAGACATGCAAGAAGTGGGGCTCGCTATGAGTCCTCACTTGAACGCGATTTCTACGAACTGATCTCATCAGATTCAGAGGTTGCCAGTATTGACTGGCAACCGGTCAAAATAACGTATCGATGCGCCCAAGGCAAGGTACGACGATATACACCGGATGCGTTGATCGTGTATAAAAAAAATCCTGTTACAGGTCTTGCTCCTATGCCGCTTTTGGTCGAGGTGAAGTACCGCGAGGACTATCGATTGAATTTTCATGAGTTCAAGGAACGCTTTTGCGCAGCACGGAAATATGCGCGGGAACACGGATGGCGCTTTAAAGTAGTTACTGAGCGCGAAATTCGCACGGTGCGCTTTAGCAACATCAGGTTTTTGTCCGGTTTCAAAGACAGGCGGGCTAATGAGAATTATGTAAAAGTAATAAAGCAAATACTCATATCAGAACACGGGACGACATTCAACAAGCTACTTTACGATGTGGCAGGCGAAGACCGCTGGAAGCAGGCGGAGGTTACGCCTACAGTATGGTACTTGATAGCAAATGGTCAAATCGTTACGGACCTTACTATCCCAATTTCTACCTCTTCCATCCTGGCAATACCGACATGAAATCCACATTCAAATTAAAACCTGGACTGCTGGTAGCAGTTGCTGGGGAGCGCCACATTGTTGTGGAGGTAAAAAATCTGGAAAATGTGCTGTGTAGGCGCTTATCTAACAATGAAACAGAACTTTTCCCCATACGCGACCTAAAGCCGCTTGATGACCAGGAATTGGTGTCGAACAAGACACCAAAAAAAGCAGATTATGCGTCGGTATCACCTGAAATATGGCGGCAGGCTTCTGAACAAATGGAGGTGATCAGAAAACTTCACGCTCTTGGTAGAAATCATCGAACTCGTGAACAAGTTGAGGCAGGCGGGAAATTGATCGGCAAGTCGCGTCAAACAATATATCGCTGGCTTAAAGATTATGAGAGGGACGGAACAATAGCAACGTTTCTTCCGAAGGAACGCTCGGATAAAGGCCAGAGCAGGTTGAGTCCTGAAATTGATGCGATAGTGATGGAGTCGATCAAGCGCCTTCTTTTGAAAAGAGAAGCAGACACAGTCAAATCAGTTTTCGAAGATGTAAAGAACATTTGTAAAACGAAAGGACTGAAGCGGCCAGGTATAACAGCAATTAGAGAGAGGTTTCTTGCCATCCCCGAAAAAGAGCGGGTCAGTAGCCGACAAGGGAAGAAAGTTGCCAAGGAAAAATTCACGCCCATACGTGGTTCTTTTCCAGGAGCAGAACATCCTCTGGACGTCATTCAAATTGATCATACACCTGTCGATTTCATCATTGTGGACGAGGTATATCGCAAGGAAATCGGGCGGCCAACGCTAACCATCGCTATTGATGTCTATTCTAGAGTGCTGTTGGGTTTCAATTTGTGGTTAGAGCCACCTAGTGCGGCATCGGTTGGCCTGTGTCTTTACCATGCAATGCTACCAAAGGAAAAATGGCTAGCAGATCGGAAGATAAATGCAACGTGGCGATGTTATGGCAAACCAAGAAAAATACATACTGACAATGCCAAGGAGTTTAAAGGAACTGTATTGGGCCGTGCTTGTGAGAGTTACGGAATAGACCTGGAACAGCGTCCAAAAGGGTCTCCAAATTATGGAGGGCACGTTGAACGCGGTTTCAGGACTTTCATGCGGAAGACTCATACGCTACCTGGCACAACGTTCTCTAACACAAAATCCAAATTTGATTATGATTCGGCGGGTAAGGCGATCATGACATTAAGAGAATTTGAGCATTGGTTCGTGATTTATATAACGAAGGTCTATCACATGGACTTTCATACTGGTGTAAAGAATACGCCCATTGGCCAGTATGAGGAAGGTATTCTCGGGACAGATGAAAAATTAGGGATTGGCATTCCAGAGCTTTTTACTGACGAAGAAACCCTGCAGCTAGATTTTATGCCTTTCTTTGAACGAACCGTTCAAGAATACGGTGTGCTGCTGGATAATGTCCATTATTATGATGATGTCCTTCGGCCGCGTATTCACGAGAGAGATCCTTTAAATCCAAAGTCTGCAAGAAAATTTATATTCAGACGTGATCCGAGCGATATCAGCGTTATTTATTTTTGGGACCCCGATTTAAGTACTTACCGCGAGATACCTTATTCGAACCGTTCTCGTCCACCAATTTCTTTGTGGGAGGTGCGTGCAGCCGTTCGTGAACAGATTGCGAAAGGTAAAGCAAATGTTGACGAGAATTCTATTTTCGAGGGCGTCACAGAAATGAGGGAGATTGAGGCCAATGCTGCTCATAATACGAAAACTGCACGGCGCAATGAGCAGCGTCGGCGTGACGCTGAGAAGCGAAAGAAAAATACTGCTGATACAAAGCCAGAAAAATCAAGTACAAGCAAGGCCGTGCAAAAGCAGGCACCTCAAACAGTACAAATGGATTCTGATGAGGACGTTGTTCAAGCATTTGACGATCTCGATATGAGGCTCTGATGGATAACTACTCACATCTCTTACCACAAGCACGCGAGCTGTTGGATCTTCCGAATGATGAGCGGATATATCATCTCAAAAAGGACCAATGGATTGGTTATCCATGGGCAAAAAATGCTCTGGATCGGTTTGAGGCACTGCTAGCGCATCCAACAATCGACCGAATGCCTAATTTACTGTTAATAGGGCGCACGAATAATGGGAAAACGCAAATATTAAAGCGCTTTGTAGCGCTCCATCCTGCATCTGACAATATCGGTGCTGAGGCGATCTCCGTTCCAGTTCTCTATCTACAGGCGCCGGCAATTCCAGATGAAAAAAGATTTTATGCAGATATCCTAAGTCAGATTTTTGCAAAATATTCGTTTTCGGATGCACCGTACAAATTGCTCGAAAACGTGAAAGATAAACTCAAAAGAGTCGGTGTGCGCATGCTGATAATTGATGAGCTGAATAGTTTGATATCTGGCTCAATGGCAAAGCAGAGGCAGTTTCTAGTTGTGCTCAAACATCTGAGTAACGAACTGAAAATTCCGATTGTAGCCGCGGGTACAGAGGATGCCGTACGGGCAATACAAACTGATCCCCAACTCGCAAACCGATTTCCCCCTTTGGTGCTCCCCAGATGGGCATTCGATACCGATTACAGACGACTCCTGGCAAGTTATGAAATGATTTTACCATTACGGCAGGCGTCAAACCTATCCAGTAAATTGTTGGCAAATTCCATTTGGTCGCAAGCCGAGGGTACCATTGGAGAGACAGTTACGTTACTAAAAAAAGCAGCGGAATATGCCATCAATAGCGGCATTGAACGAATTGATTCCGATGTTTTAGAAAAATGTGATTTTGAGTCACCTAGTCACCGAAAGAAGCGTTCATTAGAAGCTTAGTATGGACATTGGACTATCCGGCAAAGTATTGCCGATTCACCCGCAGCCAAAGGATGACGAAATATTTTCATCCTGGTTTTGTAGGATCGCGCAAGAGAATGGAATTAAGCTCCACACACTTGAAGTCAAATTATGGGGCCGGGATAAGCAGATCTGGACACGTGATATCGACAAATCCATTGATGCTGAGACCCTAGAGAAAGTCGCATCTGTTTGTGGTACTTCAATTGAGCGTGCATCTCAAGCCTGTCTGCGCAGTTACGAGGGGATATTGTTTGAAAAACTTAATACTGACGGAAACTCGCACTGGATTAAACCAGCGGGAATATTTCATAGAAAAAGAAGTAGATGTAGTATGCAGTTTTGCCCGTCTTGTCTTGCGACAGATGAAACACCGTATTTTCGGAAAAAATGGCGCTTAGCACTTTCCACTTTTTGTGATGTGCATGATGTTTTATTGCATGATTGCTGTCCAGGATGTAAGTCGCCGGTAGTGTTTCATCGCCAGGAATTGGGTCAGCGATGGACAAATAAAATCGAATCACTGACACTTTGTGTGAATTGCGGTTTTGACCTTAAACGAGCTCCTGTATTCCAAGCGCCAGTATTGGAAATTCATTCGTGGCTGACATTGAAGTCTCAGATGTTTTTCATAGACCAGGGCTGGACATTTACAAACAATCTGACATTCCAATTTTCGCATTTGTATTTCAACGTATTACGGAATTTGATTCATAAATTAAGATCGAACTGGACAACAGGTAAGCTGCTCGATTTTTTTGATAATCAGTTTCGGATTCCAATAGATTTAAAAAAACATCGTAAAGAGCAATTCGAATTCTTTGATTTGTATGAGCGGCATTTTCTACTTCAGGTCACCACTTGGTTTTTGGCGGATTGGCCAAATCGGTTTTTAGAAATCGGCGAGCATCTTAAGATAAGGTATTCCGAGCTAATGCGGGAGTTTCTTTCCGTACCTTACTGGTACGTCAGTGAAGCGAGACTGTTGGAATTTAAACCAGTAGGTCCATCTGAGGGTGAAAAAGAAGCGATGCGAAAGCTATTGATAAAGACGGTTAATCCAGATGATCGAAAAAAATTAGAAAGAATAATTTTAAAGAGAAATAGTCAAGTATCAATGTCAAAATACTTTGATGATTTGAATTCAGATTTGGTACACGTTGTTGTTATGACTGACCATCATTAAAGATTTTGAAGATTCGGTACCAACACTTTGAGTTGAACGCTTAAGTTCTGTGATTTTTAAGAGGCGTGGAAAGAATTCGAAAAATCAGCCAGCGATTCCGTATTGCGACCACAACGGTGATTGGTGTAAAAACAACAAAAAATATTATTTTACTTTCGATGTGCATAATTAATTGCAATTAAGTCTATTTAAATATATAAGTTATTTTGAGGTGCATTGATTTCATTAGAAACAATCGCGACATTCCTTCAGAAAATATCTACTGGGTCGTTGCGGATAGGGCGAAGTTTGATTTTCAGCGATACCACTCAGGAGATTCGTCATGAATAGAAGTTTTTACTCAATTACTTTTGTGGCTGCTCTTGCTTCGATATGCGCAGGCTGCTCGAGTTTCACCACGCACCAACTCAGGGCAGGTGAGAGTAATGAAGGTCTTGTTTATTTCTTGCCAAAGAAAGATGTACTCATCACCCTTACCGTGGCAAGCGGTAAACTGACTGGTATGACATTCGGCACTACGACAGCCTATCCAGATCACTCTGTAAGCTATGTGATAAACCATTCTTCCAATGGGCTAGCAAAAAACGTCACATCTTTTGAAATCAAGAATGGCCTGCTCACGTCAACCACTGGAACAACCACAAGCGGTGTGTCTGATGCACTCAAGAATTTGGCGGCGTCAAGTGCCCAACTGAGAACATCGCGCAACCTCTCGGATCAAAAAGACTTAAGTGTTTGCGGAAGCGATGGAAATCACACGTACCGTGTCTTATCCGAAAACTCAAGCCACTCCATTTGCGGGATCAAAATTACCATAGAAAAACTCGCACCTGACACAAATCAAAATAAATCTGAGGAGGGATCAAAAAGAGATAAAGCGGTACACAACAATGCTGCAGGTGAAACGCAGGTAACTACGAAACAGGATCCCTCTGGAATCTACTACCGGCAAATTCAAGGGATGTTAGTTACTGGAACCGGGCAGGGACTTAACTCTGCTTCTATCGTTTACGTACCAGCACCCCCGACGTATTTCCTCCCTGCGGGGCACTCTTTTTTCGCCAACAACACAGCAGAAATCACGCTGGAAGATGGCGTCCCAACAAAATTCAAGAGAGACGCGGATGGTGAGGTTATTGCATTGCTGAAGCTGCCCGCTGACGTAATAGCGGCATACTTCACGGCGATTGGCGGGGTCTTCGATGCATTCAAAACTCGGGATAACAAAGAGTCTGCGGCTTTACAAGAATCACTCAAGCTCGAATCAGTTAGGCAAAAGTATGCTGTCTGTTTAGCTGCTATCAAGGCTTCTGACGATGACTTGATCAGCAAGCTTGGTTGCGACAAACCTTGAGGTTGTTTCTTATCTTCTCCAGAGCCACATTCCGATCATGTCCACTAAAGTGCGAGTACGCTATCTCAGCAGTTGGTGGCAAAGATTGGCGGTCGGAATAGCACTTTTCATTTCGTGTGCAGTTTCATATAGCAACGAATGCTTCAAAGCGCCTCGCGAAATTGGGGTGCCGACTGAAGGCCTCATTTATCGAAGCGAGCTCAGTGCCGCTTCGGTTGGCTCTCCTTCCACTATCGATTTTCGTAGCAGTGAGCAATTCATGTTAACAATCGTGCGAACCCCTGTCGGTAGTTGGGACAGTCGTTCGGCAAAGATTGCGCCAGTAGGCCTAGTGATTCTACTCAGGGAACCCTCAAGCGGACAGCTAGAAGTGTACTGCGAGATGGATTCTTTTGAGCTGGATGTTCCGTTTCGCGATGCCCGATATTTCATATTCTCACCATTGGCAAAGACCAGGGAATGGAGAATCCAAATAGTCGATCATGGTAGTCCACTAAAGCCGGAATACGGACGCCAAGATCCAATTAGTGTTCAAATCATCAAATTCCCTAATGCTAACGTCGCCGAAGACGCATACGGCAAGAGCAACATTGTGCGCGGATCGTTGAATATTGCCTGTGACAGTTTTTTCGCACAAACTGACAAGTTCATGCCTAACGGTCCTGTACGTCAGGAAATGACGGTTGGACCTTCGTTGCGGTCCTTTTCTTTCTTCTTACGCAGTTCAGGACCGGTACAAGTAGAATTCCATCCTGATCCTACGACAATTCCGCAACAATCAACACTAATCCCTCCTCAGTCGCTCTCGATAAAAACATTACCAAGTATTAGTGTAGCGGCAAAGGAGGATGGACCTGGCCCGTTTGAGGTTGGGTGCTCCCAATCGCCAGTATCGGGAGCGGGTAGCTTCGAGGCTGTCGAATTCACGTTGACGAGACCATATCAGTTTGCTGCCCCCCCGCTATGGCGCGTCGAAGTTAATGCAGCTAACAACATAAATTTTAATACTAAGGTCGTCCTCCGCTATCCAGGTGACATGCCGTCGGTTGAACCATTTCCGACCGAACTTCAATGCGCGCCGCCAAATGCATCAAGGGCCATGACCGTATCATCGAATGCAAAGCCGTTTGCGGGTGCTACCATCCTCCAAGTTGCACTGAAAGATCCTGAAAATCTCCTCTCTACTGCAGCACGGGACGACATTACCAAGCATTTGCTGCAGGGCATGGCATTGTGGCGACCTATCTGCTACCTCTGCACACCAGATCAGTTGGTACTGGCAAGAGTTGATGGTAAGACTTACGTGTTGCAATCGCTATTGGAAGCGTTGGATAAACACTACAGCAGAGTTGCATCAGGAACGGGAATTTTATTGGAGCAAGTTAGTGGCAAGTATGGCGAGCTTGTTTCATCGCTCGGTGCCAGATATCATCCGCGAGGTCGCGAGAGCAATTTTGGTTATGTTGAACTACTGGAGCCAAACGCGAGCCTTCAAGCATTGTGCAAGGAAAATTTCGATGGAATGCCCGTTAGTCTCCAACGAATTCGCAACGCCGTAGGATGCGAGATCGATCGTGAGCGATTCGAAAGCAAAACAGTGCGCGCATCAACGCAACTGATTTTTCGGACAACTACGCTTGATGGATGCCCCTCCGGGATAAACACAGTGGCTTGTGAGTCTTCCGCTCTGAAAATCGAATTTAATGCGAAAGACTATAAGTTTGTGTCTCACTTCGGACGCGTAAAAATCGTGGGCAATGGTCAACGCGAAGCTGATCTTTTGCATGTACTTACTCACGAGATTGGTCATTGGATCGGAATTGGGCACCTCGCGCAACGTGGAAGTCTGATGAGCGAATCTATGAGTGGTTCACGCTGCATTGATACGGCCGCCGCGAATGCTTTGAACATTCTAGTCGCTGGCGGTGACTTCCCTGTCTCCGAGCCAAAGGCGCTACTATGGGATGAACCGTTTCCGTGAATTTGCTCGATTTGAATCGTCACGGTATCCGCGACAACGTTACTCAAGCATTTTAAGTACCAGCCTGGACCAACCAGAAGTCTGAGGTGACGTGACAAACTCCAATGGATGGATTGTGTTTGTAGGAAGATACCCATCCCCAAAGCGATCGTCTTTGAAAATTTTCTTACTTTCAGGGAAATAAATTGCAAGTCCATTGCCGCCGTAGCCGTCATCACTAACTGGTGCAGAACGATAATTATTCACTACTACATTTTTCAAAAGAGATAATGTATTATCGATTTTCTGAACTGCGATTTTATCGGGATTGTTATCCTTCAGTTTGCTTAGGAAAAGCTTCAGATCTATGGAAGTCTGCATTGGAGGTTGATCCCAGTCACCAAACGACCGTACATCTGAGCGCGCCGCACTGATGTATTTTTTTTGTACAGAAATGTTCTGCAGAAGGTAATTAGACAAATCAGATAACGACTTGGCGAAGTCGTCCACTTTCTTCAGATTAAGTGTGCTAAGTGTAGTGCGATCACCATCTTGGTATTGATTCTCATACGCCGAGACTATCTCTTGTGCTAGTTCGGATGCATCCATTTCAGGTTTGATGTTAAGTTTCCGAAGAATCGTCCGATAATTCCACCCATTCCCTGGCTCCAGTTCTTCACTTGCTACCATATAGTCAGCAATTTTTCTCAAAGCATATGCTGTTTCGACCATGGACATGAGGCAAGCGTCAAAACCGATTACATCTAACGGAATGCCTTGTTTGGAGAGTTTTTCAAGTGTGTCTTGGATTTGGCGATTGTAGAGAATACCTTTGGAATCATCGTCACTCGAAACGGCGCGGTGTCCGCTCGTAACTGCTGGTCCGCGTAAACCGGTGAAGACTTGCATTTCAGTCGCAGAGCGGATCTGTTTCGCTGCAATTATTCTATTTTTCGGATCGGGGTCAAGTAAAAAACGAAATCCTTGCCCGTGGTTCCAAATGACTAACATAGTTTTTTTTGCCGGGTATGTTCTCGTCCCCCATCTCACAAAATCCTCAAGAGTGTCAGGATTTGCCATATCAGTATTTAAGCCTTCCTTTTGCAAGTCCACGACAGCATTCGCTGGTCTAGGCTTCATTCCCTTAACTACACGGAAACGATAAACGCCAGACCAGCCACCCTCCACCGTGGAATAATGCTGCTTGGGTCTGCCGACTTGTGCAATAACCTGGACGCGAGGGGAGGAGCCTACCTCTGCCATTTCATAAAAGTCAGTGATAGCTGCGCTCTCTAGACTATTTTTCCCGTTCACGTACACGAGCATTGTCCAATCGGCCTTTGGAGGGGCTACCTGCGCTACCGCGAGCATAGGGAATATCACCAAAGCAACACAAAATAAAAAGTCAGCCACCGTAATTTTCATCATCTATCCTCGTAGTTGTGCTCTTTCTTGCGCCAACTGAATTATGGTGCCAACATCTTGGCACGATCCGCATAGTGGTCTAGTGCGCCTTCACGGACAGCGCTGTGGGTAAGAAGAAATTGTAGAAAATTTTATTAATCAAAAACCGATTTAATGTCACATCTGCGCGGCAATGTGCTTAACATATCAAATCTAGTACCATTTGCAATTTAGTTTAAATAATGTCATTTTGCAAATCAATTTCCTTTGTTTTTTTGTGAAAATGAAAATACTTGCTCAACACAAAGCGGGTCACCTAGATCGTCTAAGGCTGCGCTATCGAGTTCGTCTTCCCCGCCGTTGAGTGCCCAAGTCACAGCTATATGGTTAGCGGGCAGCATACTTGCAATCTGTGCCGCGACTGGCATATTCTTCTCGCGGATACACAAAATAGCAATAATGAGTAGAACTCTTCGCTCGCAATTTGCAGCAAGAACCTGGGCCACTATGAGCAAGTGGCTTATTTCTCCCTTAGCGGAAAGCAAAAGTAATAATCTCGATGCTATGTCTTCTATCTGAGATGCTAGCAACTCAGGTGTTATTTGTACCGTGACTGTTGATAGGTGTTGTGCGTCGGCCATAAGCAGAGCATTTGCTGCAGATCGACGCAGGTTTCTTTGGTGATGGGGACTTTTTGCAAGTTCAAATAGTTGGTCTTGAAAATGTGAATCTGCAGAACGAGCGAGCAAAGTTAAAATTTCGTTTCTGAGCAGTGAATCTCTGGTATCAATTGCTAATTCGAATAGTTCACTTCCGGCTTCAACATCTATTTTTCCTACCTTGGCGATTGCAGCTATCGCACTTCTTGCGATCGGATAGGTACCATTATCTCCTGGAAATCTGGGATGTCTTGACAACTCGTCTTTCGCGAGAGAAAGCAATGTCGATAGATGTTCTGGATGAGGTTTTGAATTTAGTAATTCGACTAGCGCGAGTCTTACCGGACCTCCTCTATTGCTTGCTAGATCAAGAAATTTATTTGACAACGGTGGAGAAAGCGGAGTCACAATGGCTTTGAGGGAGCGTGCAATGACCTCCGAAAAACGATGGGATAGTCCGGCGTTGATTTCGTCAACCATATTGTGTCGTATCGCTACGTCTATGGCTTCGGCGGCAATATCAGATTTATTAGTGTGTGTTAGAAGCCAAAAAATGTCACTAGGAACGAACATGGGTACATGGCGACTTAACCTTGTTCGAAACTCCTGTATTGCTTCAGTCCCAGGAATAAGTTCCGTCAAGAGTTCGCGGCAAGGATTTGATAGGGGCGAGATAGTAATCATATTTAACCCGAGCGCTGCGTCACTGATCTCCTGATAAAGTGGTGGTAGCATGACCGTGGCCGCATATGCAGCTTCTGCAGTTTGCGCAACTGATGGCACTTCGAAATCGTAACGCCTATATCGCATTTCTCCCAACTCAATGGCAAGTTCAACAAGCCGATCTAGTCGGTTTTCTTGTTGAAGAGTTTGTAATATCTCTGAAAGTTGACTTGGCTCATTTAAGACTAGGCAAGTCAGCGCAGCTACCCGAACTGCTTGCAAATTATGACCTTTGTTTAAACGTTGGATTAGCGCCTCCAAGAATTTAGGAGACCAATTATCAGTGAGCATGAGCCAAACGTTTTCCTCATTTTTTGTATCGTAGCCAATTATGAAAGCGTCTGTCACCTCTTCCGCAGTGAGTTCTCCTTCTTTTAATAAATCACGAAACCAAAAAGATATGAGCGTTTGGCTATGTCGATGCTTGAGGAGGTTCTGCCATCCACTAGTTTTTCGCACTTTGTGAACATAAGCTTCAAGGAACTTGCGAGCGGTCCATCCTTCATCGTCGCTGGTGAGATAATTGACATAGTCATCATCATATTCACCGTTGGTTATGGCCAACTGTTGTTCTTCGCGTTCAATAAGGTCAGCTTCACTCGGAATAATTACTTCAATTGCAGTATCAATGATTGCCTCAAAGCCAGCAATATCCCACATCGCACCTTCAGCAATGACATCACTTGCATTTGTAAATCCGGAATAAACTGCTTTGGAGGCGGCTATTAGAAAGGCAGGCGAGAGTCCTGGTGAAAGGCGCTCCATCTCTGCAGCAAAAATTTTTTCGAATGAGGTTCGAGTTACAGGTAGAATTTCTTGAATAAATTCCTTGATAAGTGCGTTGACATCAGAATTTTCGCGCATCCTTTCATACCAAGCATTGTCACGCACCGGTTGTGCCCACGTTTCTATAGAGGCAAAGGTGTCATCCTCTCGGTTAAGGAGAAATCGGGCTACTTCTGATACATCGCTTAACTGAGATCCTAGAGTCTTGGCTAGTTCAAGATTTGCGTAAAATTCATTACCTCCTTTTGCTAATTCGTTGGCAATCCAACTATCGATTTTTTTTGTGGTTACTTGTGACAGGTCCGGTTTAATTTCAGGGATTCTGTCAAAGGCTAACAGCATTCGTGCGGCTGAAGCTACTCCCCATAACTCGTCTTCGCCTTCTAGCGAGACCATTATCTCGGTGAGATAATGTAACGTTTTTTTGGAAATAATTCTGTCTCGACAAAGCGTTTTCTCAATTCCAGCTTCAACGCGTGGATGATAGTAGGTAATCGTGGTTCCGGTTTGTCTGAGATTGCGAGCTGCCACTAAGAAATTAATGAGTGGCATAACGCCTTTTTCATATTGAGAGCCTACGCCTGCAATCTTTTCTTCAATTCGGTAAAGTAACTTAAGGTGGAATTTGTCATTCGCTTTTAGCAGACCCCATATAACGGTAGCGGCTCTTACGTCTTTACGTGCCTCAATTTGATTGATAACAGTAAGTTCGATAGAATCTTTATGGGCTAAATGGATGGCTTCAGACACAAGAGCATTTGGATGAAATCTTTCTTCGTGCTCCATTGTAGGCAACGCATCAAAAAACTTTTGAATTTCTAATGGAGTAGTCAATTCTGCGAGGACTGATTTCTCGTTATGCCGGGCAAGTGCATGTAATTTCCGAGGCAGCGCGTTGATTCTGGTGCGGTAAAGATTTTGGCGCTGTGGAGCTTCATAGTGCTCAGCTTCTAGTCGGTACTGCCAGGATGTTACTGAGTCCAGCATACCAGTTTCCTGTGCTACGTCCAGGCGCGAAGTAGCGACTATAATTTGATTGTGTCGTGCGCTCGAGAAGATCCGAGTGAGCTGGTCGTTCCAGGGGCGACTTTGGGGATCAAAATCATATCTACCCCATGGATCTTCAATATCGTAAAATACAGGCGGTTCTGTTTTATCTCCTAATAGCTGCCCTGGCCCTAGAGTGATCGGCACGCGAGCTAAACCCGGAATGTTTTTGCGGAGTTCTTCATAGAGTTGGTGTGATGCCATTGTCTTCCCAGTACCAGACTGACCGATAATTAATGCAGCATTTTTTCTTTGCACCATTGAAATTAAATCTTGCCAATTAGTTGGATGAACGTAGTTTTCTAGTTCTGGTGAACTGGCAATATAGCCGTCATACTTCCGGATTATTTTTTCCAATTGCTGCCTGGTCCAGCGACCTCTACCAGTACCAGCCATACGCATACGTGCTTCCTCACGCAGTCTGCCCCGACATTCTCCCAAACGAGAATTTGGTACACGGAATCCGACTGTCAGAAGCTCTTTTATGTCCGCAGTTAAACGCTCCTCGTCTTGGTTTCCTATAATTGCAACTCGGCCTGCTGCGTCTTTGGGAAGCGCGTTTCTGATCAATTTTGGCATCGTTTCCGCGTTTCGCCAGCTTCCTGCATGTCGCACCTTAAGATCTCGCGTTAAACCGTTTAACCCCGCACTAGTAACAAGAAGGTAACGTGCACTAGGATCTTTAAGTCTTTTCTCGGCAGACTCACGAACTTTCCCATGCTTTAGAAGTGAAAGAACTTTCGGTACTGTCCAAGCATCCCCAGTTCGTAACTTGGCTTGGACGATTAGTCGGTAGCCATCGACGGAAGCTGTATTTGTGATACGACCTGGCTCAAACTCTTCAAGATCAGCTTCGATGTCCTCTTCTGTTGCAGGTTCAAGAATAAGTTCGTGTGTCAATCGATTTGCGACCACTAAATCTAGAGCGAGCCATACTGAAACATCAATCTGATATTCATATCCTGCGATGGAGCGAGATCCAGCTCCCCCAACGTCGCCTGAGTCTTTATTCTCAATGCCTGCATTACACATATGGTATCTCTGCTAGTTAACTGCGTGCTCTGGAGGTATCGTGTTTGTCGATTCTGTGAAGATTGCATCAATGTATATATTCTAAGAATCACAGATATGCGACGACGTATTTTCAAAGGTGTTGCGAAATTCAAAGAATGGCAGTGCTTGGCTAAACAAATACTCCGAGAGGCGTAGAGCATCTGTACAATCTTTGGAGCCAATAGTTCTAAAAACTATTCCGGTTGTCCCAGGGCCAATTTCTTTTCTCGTATTACATCTATCCGAATTGAAAAGAAAATGCATGCTGATGGCTGCCAATAAATCGGAATTGGTTCTTATTGATTTTGATGTGTTTATTAGGCAGTGCAGTTCTATCTCATTGTTACCATCAGCAGTTGGTTTTATCTCTGGGATTATAAAATAAATAGTGCTGTAGATACCCGCTGCGCAGCCAATGGAAATTCTTCGATTACGGCTGCTTGCCGTTTTTTTATTTCTGTCGACGTTTTCTGGAATGTGACATGCTGGCGAGATTTCGCCGTCACCATCGACAATCGAGGGCATTGTTGATAGAAAATCGTACCGCTGTCTAGGATCCAAGCGAACTATATTGACTGACACACTCGGATTGATTTCTTGAATTTTTCTAAAAATCTCAAAGAAGATTTTTACCTCTAGTGTGTATGCTGCGCTATGGTTTCCTCGTGTAGACAAGCTGGCATCTATGTCACTGGAGAGTTCAATTGGTTGAATACTGGCTATTCGTCCGGCATCACCGACAGACGAGCCAGATATAATTGAGATCCCTTCCTTTGAAATCAAAATTGTTGGAACTGCTTCGCTTTCAATTCTCGATACAGGCTTTCTCACCAGATCTGGAAACTGAGTATTCCCAGTATGTAGCCTAATTGTGCGTGGCGATTTGGTCTTATCCGGCTCGTCATTGACGACCGATTTTATTTCTTGGCGTGCTTTTGAGAATATTCGATTTTTTGAAATATTTTCCCGACCTGGTGCCGAGCTAGCACGGCCAGTCGATGCTGAGGAATTCTTTCGTGTAGATGTGTACCTGAGAGTATCGAAAGGAAAAGGGTGTGAGCAGGAAAGTATTTTGAAAACAAGAAAAACACCACGCTCTTTGCCATCAAATGGTAGCCATTTCCCGGACACTTTTAAATCAGTGTTACCTTCAAATGGAAACATGGCTTTTGGATATACAGATTCTTTATTTGCTGAAGCTGTTATACAGGAATTCCCCACCAGTTCTGCAGCAGATCTAGCAGCTCTAGAAAACGCAATTCGTCCAATGTCGGATGCTGATCGGCCGGAAATATCTGGTGCCAGATGAATTTTTGGTGATCTTCGACTATCTTCATCCTCCGTATGTATCCAAAGCTTGTCAGCCGAAAATGGAGCATCGAATAAAGTGGAAACCAGTGTACTAGATGACCCAAAATAGAATCGGATTAATTCAACTGATGGAATGATGAGCGAGCAAGTAGTAGTTTCGATTTGGACGCAGTATGACTGAGTATGCCGAATGTGATACGGATGGTGTGAGACTGGAAGGAAATAATGCCCATTTTCTTCTGATGGCAATCCTGACTTTATGAGAGTTGAATCGAATCTGCCAACGCTCAGCTCATCAAAATATTCAACGTCATATTCTGGACTCTCTACATGTAAGCCGTTACGCCAGATATCCCCAATTTTGAACATTGGCAAAAAACCGACAGGCATTCGTATTTGCTTTGTTTTGGGCCAATCATTTTTTTTTAAATTAAAGAGCCCATTGAAGTCAGGGATATCGTCAGGCACACAAGAAAATTGAACTTCGATCATGGGTTGACTAGGACGGTGATACCTTTCGGCATATGTCACTGATCCGAACCAATCTACGCGCCAGGAGCGATTATCTTTAGCCAATTCATTAATTTGGTATTCGCTTACATCTGGCATATTCAATATTAAGAAAATAATTTCTGTCTAAATGAAAAAGACAATAGCACAAAATAATTAAATAAGAATGAAACCCATCCACTCAATTAGTAGACAATTTTCATATACTTTCTTAGCAATTCAGTGGACGCAAAGTCATTTGAGTTAGGCATGCGTGATTTTGGTGGGAAAAATGATTTACTTAAATTGTTTTGTCTTGATTTTTGGCCTCAAGAACGATGTCATTTATCCCGACGCCGACCCAAAGCGAACTGTCCATACCTAAAATCATGAAGACCATAGGTATTGGTTCACGGCGGCAAATTTGGCGCCATTCTGACAAGTCGATTGTTGATGGCGAGGGGCTAGTTTCGGGGTGGGTATGCCATTCACCTAGATAGTCAACCAATGCACCGCTTTCTTTCCACTGCTGGATTGCAAAATTTTGATGATACCGATCGCGCCGAAAAAATCTAAATAATGACCGGCGATCCGCAGGCTTCGGGGTAGTTGCATCCACTATATGAAGATGGTTCTCACGCCTAAGTCCTAGAAGAATACCCCCAGCCTCTGTCTTGTCCGCTTGGTTTTGCCTAAATTCTAGGATTTTTTCTATAGCAGCAGGCTCAACGAGTATGCGGGCAGCACTTTCAAACGGATGAATCCACATCATTGACTTCCGCATGCTCGACACCCTTTTTGGCGAGATATGTCTTGATTCTTAACCATTTTGGAGTCTGCGTTTTCAACGTATCTGGTGCGGAACCTTGGTGTGGGATTGCCTTTCATCCAATCTATCACGACATCTATTGCGAGCGCCGCCGCATGCATTGGGGCTGACACCGCATATGGGGTAAACGATCTGCAACCTATATGCCTTCGCTGAGGTACTTGATTAATTGTTGGAAAACGATCCTCACGATATCGATTTGCATCAGTTATCCGTAAGCAATGAAAGCACCCGTAACGTTGGGAATCTACAAAGAGAGACTGAACACATTCGCCGTTTCCTTTTATCCAAACATAAAGTACTGGCGGAACTTTCATTTTCTGATCTAGTTGATTACCATTAATCATTTCACTCACGGCCTCTTCACCTGTTGCGTCGACTATGAGATCACCAGTAAAAAATTTTGATGTGGCACGAACCATCTCCGATTGTACTAATATACGGATGTGTGGAAATTGCTGGCAAAGTTCCTGTCGAAGTGCGTCCGCCTTTGGTTTAAATAGGGTGTTCATACCGAGGTAGTGGCGTCCAAGATTTTCAGCACCCATACTGTCTGGATCAATTAACACAAGCTCACCAAGGTCACCTGTACCAGCACCAAGGCGAACAAGTGCTTGTGCTAAGTAGCCACCGATTGCTCCACAACCCACAAGTACTATGCGTTTGTTTTTCAAATCTTGAAAGACTAAATTGCGACTATGAATGAAGTCAGGTCGGATATCTGTGATGTCAACTCGAAATATTGGCCTTTGCCCCCCTTTTCCATGAAGATACTGTTTGAACTTGCCTGGGGCGTCACGATATCCTAGTCGCTTCATCAGATCGAGATCAAATCCGAATCCTAGCCAGCCTATTGGTGTGTCTATTGCAAAAGTAGCGAAAGTCGCATTGAGGTAATCCTTCTCACGCTCCAACACACGCTGGACATCGTTATAAAGTTTTTGATCCCATTTTTTCAGCCAAGAAAACACTTCTTTTATCGTTGATGGCATTGTTCCGTCGGGAACCGTAGGCCTTACCATTGTAGAAAATAGCCAGCATTTGCAATGACTAGTTTTAGGCGATGCACGCCCTAAAGTCGTCGCTAAGGTAGTAACATCGGCATGGCTAGTTGCGATCACCGCCTTTCTTTCAGAAGCCTCTCCTATTAGATAATAGTTCGCGTAGCTTTTGTTTGGTGATGAAGAGCACAATATCACTGGCCATGGTAGTGGTCGCTGCCCAAATAGCCAGTGAGATAGAAATTCGTCTTGAAGGTCATTAGAGCAATATTTCGGATCCGTTGCAAGTTTCTCGATGACCGCTGCAGCTTGGTCCAAACATTGAGCAATTGATGTTACAGGATCATAGCGATCCAAGACGATTGAACCAGGTGAAAAGTAACACAAGCCATTTAATGCATCAACATGGGCGGTGATCTGTGGTAAGAATGCTGGTTTTGATATTAACGTGATACTCGGATAGGAAGTAAAGTCCCAATCATCTATGTGAAACTGTATTGGGACTTTTCCTTTAGTGCATTGAAGATCACCTTCAAAAATCCGTTCACCACGGGGGAGACATTTGGTCGTAGTGAACCCTCTACTTCTGAGCATTCTAAGCACGTCCCCTATTTGATCACACCTATCCATTAGCCAGCCTGGGTTGCTAATACTACGGGGCGCTTTACCTGCTTTGCTTCGGCGTTGCGAATCGATTCAGCACTTGTATCTTGTTCAATTAAACTTTGATCGTCAGGAATGCGTGGACCGAGCACCTGTCTTAAGCTATCGATTGCGTTTGACTTTAAATTCCAATGAAATGTTCTGGCTCTAAAAATGGAGCTTTGAAGTTCTGACGCTTTTTCGGATGCAAGCTGACGCCCGGATTGGTCTAGGCGATTAAAATCTTCTGAATTATCATCAATGGCGATTTCACAGATTTCAGAGAGAAGCGCATTTGAAAGATGTTTAGCAGTCATTTCGACTGCGAGATCGTCGCGACCTCGTTGTGCTTGGAAGTTCTGCGCGATTGCAATCATAAGACAAACTGAACTTGGGCCACCTTCCTTCCAGTGAAAATCGCGCCAGGCTTTGATATATCGCCATACTCGAATCAACTGATCACCATACTCAGCAATACGATCATTGACCCAGCGTGTAACTGCCTCAGGGTCAGATTCCTTCCACTCGCCTTTGCGAGTTGCCAGCATGATGGATTCCATATCCTCCCAAAGTTGAGCCTTCATTTCACCAGCCACAAAGCTCTCGCTTAGATCTGCACTATCCATTGCAATTCCGCGGGAGGACAAGGCAACAGCCTTCTCCATAATTTGGACAAATTGATTTTCAGGAGCGGCATAGAGTGGTACATCTATGTGTGACCAAGATGCAACCTTAACTCGAATGCAAGTATCTTTGCCAGGAACCAGGCTCCATTTTTCTTGTTCACACAAACTCTGTAGTAGTTGTTCGACCAATTCAAAATACAGCTTCGCCATTGCATGTGGTGGGCCGTTGTCTTCCCATACGGTTACTGGCAAATACACCCCAAAATCCCAATCCATTTCCTGTGGTGGATGCTGAGCAGGCTGCACGCATGTTCCATATGACCAAGAGCCCTGCGTCCTGAATCGTGGGGTAACCTGCCTATCCATTCCTAGTCGCAAAACGGTTGCCGCTTCAATTTCTTTACGAAGATGGTCACGAATTTTGTTCTTGCAACTGATAAGGTACTTCCGCTGATCCACTGTTGGCGTCAATTGATGATCAAATGAATGGGTGATCTGTTCACCGAATAGCTTATGTAATTTCAACATACTTTTTACTCCACAATCACATTGGTATTTGCACCATAAAAGAAGCGTGGCACAGACGGCTTATGCTCCAGGAAATTTAAAAAACGTTGATTACCCAAGCAAGCCTTGGAACGCTGGCTGGCAGATCCGAGCAATACCTCACGAGCAGCTGCATCAGCCCTGTCCAATGCGACAGCCCTGGCTTGTTCGTCAGTGAGGGTGTCATCGACGTGGAAGTAACGATGTTCAGTCAAGCGATGACCAAGCATAAAATCCGCTAATGACTCTTGCACTGATATAGCTAATCCAAACAGCTTCTTTGGCATATTGGAAGGATTAACTCCACCCCAATCATAAGTGCCTCCTGAGCGATTATGTCGTGGGTCAACGGTGAACCGCGATGACATCGTACCAATTGACATTAAGTGGACATCTTCAATTGCGGAAGCGAAGAAACAGTTTGCCTCGTGTACTGCGAGCAGACCAGGAGCATTGGCATACAGCCCACCGTCCACGTATTGATTATTGTCAAAAGTATATCTTGGGAAGTATGATGGCGCTGCACTTGTAGCCATTGCGATGTCTACGATTTTGTGTTTGTGATCCCGCTTAAATGTGTGGTGATGTGGAGTCTTGAATAACACAGGCATTCCGTTGGTGTAACTGATGCTAGGGACGATTACCGGATGCACACACTCACCCAGTAATCGGCCACCGAATATGTCTTCACCGGTCAGCAATTCTTTTAACTTTTCGCCAGAATATGGAGCACGTAAAATACCTTTTAACGACCAACGACGCTTAAATATTTCGGCACCACGTGTTTCGAAAAGCTCGACCATAGTTTTCGCAGGAATTTCCAATGCGAGTGCTAGCGCCAAGATGCCGCCGATTGAGGTTCCCGCGATTAAGTCAAAATGGCGCGCAATCGGACCGTCAATTTCGGCCTCAATGTCGGCCAGAATTTTCGCTGTATACAAACCGCGGTATCCACCACCCGATAATGCAAGTACTTGGAATCGGTCTTGTTTTTTAGTTATTTGCATAGGTGAAATTTATTTTTGCGTTGCAAATTGAATGAAATTTCCATACATCAATACACCCGAACAAAGAATGCAACTGATCCAAGAGCGAAGGGATCGGCAAAGCTTAATTGCTCAGAGATCTTGTAGTCGTTGTTCATTGGTTCCAGCAGCCTACCGACGATGCGGTGTTTATATCTCCATAGTTGCCTGCTCACCATCGTAAGCCACACTATGTCGATTGAATTTGCCTTTATGAAAAGTCCTCAAGTAATGCTGCTCACATGTATATACTCTGGAAATGGAAAAACCGGACACGTATCTTTTTGTCCGGATTTTGAAGTCTTGGAGCATATGATGATCGAGGGCGGAGATTGATGGCAGACAATGACGATTCAATGGACATTTCATCAAGGTTGGAGTACGCGCTGGCAAATATGACCGATATGGAGCTTGTCCGCCTTTATCGTTCAGTTCAGTACTCACTGATCGGTGGCACCACCTATAACGATCCAAAGGAACTTTTTAATGAAGCCATTTACCGAACACTTGATGGCCGGCGTAGCTGGCCATCAAGTGAATCATTTGGCACGTACATTTGGATGGTCATGCGGAGCATAGCCAATGCAGATCGCAAAATGGAGGCGCAAAGCATAGAATTGCTGGCCAACGATCAGCCAGTGTTCGACGGTTTCAGTTTGATAGGTGATCAGTTGGCTGAGTATGGTTCGGTTGAGCTAGCTGTCGACCAAGTACTTGAGGATGCTCTTGTTCACAAACGTATATTAGAAGACTTACAGACTATTGAAGATCATTTTAGAAATGACCAAAATGTAACCTTAGTCATTATGGCGATTGAAGATAACGTCCCGCCACGAGAGCTAGAATCAGATTATGGTTTATCTATCACTCAATATGAATCAGCGCGTAAGAAGCTACGTCGTTACATAGATCTCCAGTTTCCTGGACGGAGGAGGACGGTATGAGTCATCTACCTAAAAATGATCCGCGCACGAAAGTTAAGGCACTTGAGAACGCATTATTAGAGGACCTAAATGAAATTTCAGATACTGACCTATCAAAGGACATGTTTGAGGACGGATTAGATACAGCTGAAATCGCAAATTCAATGCGGACTTCTGCGTTAAATATAATTGTGCAAGAGAGAAGAAAAAAACTTGAATTAGCTAGAGCCGCAATTCAATCTCAAACGCATATCGATAATAGTGTGATTATTCGACCTAGCATCGAATCTATAAAGCAAATTTTAAGTGATCTCTTTGCTGCCAAACCATCGCTTGCGATCGCATTTCGGCAGGGAAAAAGTCAATCCGATACAGATTGGATAAGTCTGTGGGACGACTTGGTGGATATTGGTGAGATTTCCAGAGGCGACAATGAGAATTGACGTTACAGCATTAAGCCCAGCTGAGCGCATACTATGGGGTCTTGGCATTACAGACCCTTGTGACATTGACCTTGATGCGATCGCGTTTTCGCTAGGTGCCACGATAAAAAGGCGAAAATTAGATGGTTGCGAGGCCCGTCTGGTTGCTTCTGGTGACAGTGCAATAATTACTGTCGATACGCAAAGTATTTTGACTCGGCAACGGTTCTCGATCGCGCATGAGATTTGTCATTGGAGACTGGATCGAGGGCGCGGAGGATTTCTGTGTACAAAAGACGATATTAGTCCCCGTGACGGAGCAGCTCGCGAAGGGGAGACACTTGCGAATAATTTTGCAAGCCAAATGATACTCCCTGACTATTTGTTTAACCCACATGCAGCAGGAAAATTGGTAAATTTGGAAGTCGTGGAAAAAATTGCTGCTTTATTTAGCGCCAGTCTCACCGCGACAGCGATTAAGCTTGTGCGTAACGCTACGATTCCAGCGTGGATAGTATGTCATCGCCAGCAAGGAATTGCATGGTTCTTCAAAAACAAAGCGGTACCAGAAGAATTATTTCTTCGAAAGAATCTTCATGAAGATACTGATGGCTTCGCAATCCTGTTTGATAGTGGGAATAAAAAAACGCGAATTAAACTTGAGAGCGGCTCGCTTTGGTTTTCCAATCGTGATGCCTCGCGCTATAAGGTGTCTACTCAGTCAATGAAAGTGCCGGATGGAACGGTGATTAGTGTGGTCAGTTTTTAGAACTACCAGGAACAAGACAATGAACTACGGTGGGGGATTTGAAAAAAATTTTTATAAGAAAATAAGCAGCATCGCTTGAATTGGTCTATTCCAGTTGGAGGAATAGACCAGGTGAAATACACGCATAGAACCAAACATCTTGAGAAAATTAATTCCTTTTGGGAATTCTAAAAAAATTACTAAGTTTAAGAGGTTATTTCTTTTTTGGATTGTGCACTGGAAGCGCAGGATGTTTGGGTTTGTTGGGAGGGTTTACATGATGCCTTCTGTCATCTTTCCCATCTTCGCGTTTTGGTTTTGGGCCAGGATTTATGTACATAATTTTTGCCTATTTAAATAAAAATGAGATTTGTGTAGCGAATATCGCCACATACTAATATGAGATATTTTCATTATTATTTCAAGGAATTATTCGAAAATTTTTAAGGCTGTATTCAACAACCTAGAAAAGTTATATTAAAAAATAATGTGTGTTTTCTTAACTAATTCGTAAGCTGATTGATCACGATATTCCCAGAAAAACTATTTAACCTGTTCAAGTATCGATTGATAACTGACCCGGAAGATTTCTGATGGCTTGGTGAGTGCCAGTAATCGCTCTTGATATGCCTTGAGCGATCTTGGCACAGAGTGTGTCTGATACAGACTGTTGATGCGTTTAAGTTTTTATAGACTGGGACGACCCCAAGTGGGCGCACTCTCAACTACGCTAGAGAATAAATATTTCATGAAACAAATTCAAAGAATTTTAACCACATCAAACATTGATGCAATTACAGCTGATTTTCTATCTGACTTGGCATCGCTAGGGGCATCGATAGATGGAAAAAGAGGTGTCGCTCTATTTACTACACTTAAACGCGAGAAGCTTGTGGACGGTCCTTATCCAAATGTGTCATTGTTTGAAGCGGCGAATCGCATTATGTCCGATATAGTCATCCTGCAGGGAGTTAAAGAACTTCTACTAAATACCTTGTTTCCATTTTCATCGTATACAGTTGAATTCGGAAACGAGAATAATAATGGATTCGACATTCGTGCATCATCAGGAGACTATTTACTTGTCGGTGAGGCTTTCAATGTAGCTCCCTCTTTTTTTCAAGGAAAGAAAGCTGCAGCGCTTAAGAAAATTCGTATCAAAGGAGCTGATGCAACACACAAGATAATTGTTTATAACAGCGACGCAGTTGCTGACAATTATGCTCCAAGAGTGGAAGATGGGTTATTTCATGTAGTGGTAGATTTTGGTTTCGAAAAGGTTAAAATTATTCCTGGCCAAGAGAACAAAGTGAAAGTAATTCATTCGTAACAATGATTATCCATATGAGCAGTTGCGTAGCTCATTCCCAGACGTAAATAAAGTAATGATGGGGGAAGTAGTTCATGAGATTGTATGGAGGCTGAAAAAATAGGTTTCGGGATCGTCTAGAAATGAACAAAGTAAAAAAACAGCATTATGTATGGGAGTTCTATCTGAAGGCATGGGCAACAGATAATCAGATATGGTGCAAACGAGCAGGGAGTATTTTTAATACATCTACTGAGAACGTAGCACAAGAGAGATATTTCTATGCAATAGAAGCTCTCTCGACAGCCGAAATCAAGTTGTTAACAAGGATTGTTAAGCTTGGGCCAAAAAACAATCAAATCGCTGATCTAAGCAGCCTTCAGACCTATTCATTGATCGCCAATTCTCAAGGTGACACGCCTCGATTTGGCATGGAGTCCTACCACACGATGATAGAGAGTAATGCAATCCCTGTTGTTACTGAGCTAAGAAATGGTAATGGAAGCATATTAGACGACAGAGAAAGTAGAGTCCAACTTTGCATCTATCTTGGTCATCAGTACACGCGAACAAAAAAAATCAAAAACTCTGTCTCTCTAAAACTAGAGGGAAATAATATACCTGAAGAGTATAAAGACTGTGACATGATGAAAATTCATAACGCACTGATATTTATTTTTGCGAACAGTATAGGAGGGACTATTTGTGACCATCTTGATTTGAGACTAATCAAGAACGAATCAGATAAAAAATTAATTACCTCCGATCAACCAATCTACAATTTTCTTTCTGGATCTGGCGGTTTCTCAAATGAGACATTGATCTATTTCCCAATCAGTCCTGGGCTAGCTCTATGGGCAGAAAAGTATCCGAATGAAAATTGTATTGCTAATGATCAAAAAGTAGAAGAACTGAATTCTTTTATAGTGAACAATTCAAACGAATTTATTTTTGCAGCAAGTGAAGATGAACTGAAGCAATTTCTGTAAAAAAGTTAAGTAATTTCACAACTAAACTAATCTACACATTGGAAAGTTTTTTGCACATCTCTACAGTCCAATTACGAACCCATTCCCTGTCCTCTTCATTTAGACTATTCAGTGAAGAGGCAATGTCAATTGCCTGATCCAGTGGGCGCGATGAACCTGCTCGCACCAAAGTATCTAGCGGCACCTTGAAAAGCTCAGCCAGGTCGATTAGGCGAAGCAACGGCGGTATTGTTGCACCGCGTTCAAACCTGGAAATCGTTTCCTGCTCCACACCTATAAGTTCCGCCACTTGCTCTTGCGTTAAGCCTTTGTTTAGCCGCTGCTTGGCCAAAGCGGTGCCGATCCGCTTGGCGAATTGATTTTCCTGTCTCGCAGTAACCATTTCCACATTCCATGTCTTATAACCACATGAATAGTGGTATTTCTTGGTTTTTCTGGTAACATCATAAGATATGGTTAAACCACAAATATTGAATACTCAATGATTAAATCCAAAGCCTATGGATGGGGAAAGCGCCAAGTTTGCTGCTTACGCCCCAATAGTGGGTCTGAACTAGACAGGAATAGGAATGGCTGGGACCTTCAAAACAGCAGTCACGGCTGCGCTTGTAACACTTGCAGTCCCTGTCATGGTTTTTTCTGGACTCGGGTCTATCGGTGCCTTACTCGTGCTGCTTTTCGCAAGCGACTACAGAACAAGCGGAGTGTTCATCTTCTTTGTGGTCGCATCCATTATTTGTTTTCTTTCGATACGTCTGTTGCAAGGGATCTACAAAAAATCCAGGAACCTGGTGGAAAGCATCAACCGGCAGGCAAACCTGAATTTCAATGTGGAGAATTTGTTAGGACATCCAAGCCCTATATTCCTGGTCTTCGATAAGCAAAATAAAAAACTGGCTGTTTGCAATAGCAGTACCAGCACTTTCGAGATACATCCACTTTCCTATTTACTCGCCTGGCATTACGAATGGAAAAATCGGGAAACTATGGAATTCACTGGTCATTTCCATCAGGTAGGCAATACTCCGATGAACGCGCCGTCGTTTGAACGCGCCCACAAGCGTGTGCTTTTCGAGCTGGTTCTAGAACTTGCTGACGAGATCAATCCTATTATGAAGTTTTATATGAACGAGAGAGACGCAAAACAGTGGTGTGCAAAATTGAATGCCATCGCCAACGGCTACTGAGCCTGACGTCTGTCCACCGCATTCTATAGCAAATCAATATTCATCTATATCCAGTGGTTCTCAAGACTAGGATACGACTTAAAGAAATTATGAATTCGGTTCAAGAATTACAGCTCGGCGCAATTATGGTGCGAAAACAATGTTTAGACACGGTTACTCAATTTGCATTAAATAATCCAAGTATTCCAGCCCAGGCTGTCGCTATTGGCCTGGGAGAATTACTCATTCAATTTTCTGTATCGCAGTTAGGAGAAGCATATACATTGCACCTTTTATCGTCGTTACAAGAAGCAGTCCATCTTTTTGGTGATCAAATTGTACAGCCATCGTAGCAATTGTCACTGGCGGTATCTGGGCCAAAGGTGACTATTCGGCACATGGCTAAAAGAAATTGACTAGTTCTTATAATAAATGGCAAAAAATGTGTAAGGCATGATGCATGAAAAAACTCATTGCACTTGATGCTGATGGCGTTCTCCTCGACTATCATCATGCATATCGAGTTGCCTGGTATCGCGCTTTTGGAGTGTTGCCAGAAGTGAAAGATTCCTTGGCTTATTGGCCTATTGACCGCTGGGACGTGCAGCGTATTGATGGGGAAAAGCTAGACCTCTTCCGTGAGTGCTTTGATCAGTATTTCTGGTCAACAATTCCTGCCTTGCCTGGTGCAGTGGATGCGTGCATGCAATTGAAAGAAGCTGGTTACGAATTGGTTTGTGTCAGTGCTTTACCTGAGCAATTTCGAGCAGCAAGGTCCGCAAATATTCGAGACTGTGGATTTCCTATTGATCACGTTGTTGCGACCTCGCATGAAAGCATTCATTTCAGCCCGAAGGCCAATGCATTGAAAGAATTGATGCCAGTCGCTTTTGTTGATGACTTCCTGCCGTATTTGCGTGGCATTCCATCTGAAGTTCATGCCGCTTTACTTATGCGCGAACCAAATGGTACGCCAAATAAGGGCGAGGCGCTTTCACATGCGCACTCTACGCATATTGATTTACCAGATTTTGCGAATTGGTGGTTAGCAAACAGATTGTGAACAGTTTAGGCGAACGGATAGCATTTCAATTGTGCAAATGTGAAAATAGACTTGAGGTGAATATGCAAATTGAGCCAATTTTGCTTATAGACCTAATGTGTTGGTAAATTAATCACTAAGGATTTTCAACCAATATATTGACAACTTCGAATGTTGTGCTAGATTAATGGTGGCGTAATGGTGTTAAGATGGTGTAATAATGGAGTATTTAAGGAGTTAATATGGAAGTCCGATTAAACATTGATGACACATTCTTGAAAAATATTCAGGAAAAAGTTGGGGGTTCTGTAAAAGGGACTGATATTACTCGCGACGCACTGACAATTTTTAACTGGGCTGTTGAGGAGGTCGCGGCAGGTCGTGTTGTACTCAGTACAAACGCATCAGGGGAAGATGTACATCGTTTGGTTATGCCTTCGCTTACGCAAGTTGAGAGTAGATCGAAGACTCCAGCGTAGATCGAAGTCTCTAGCTTCCTAGTTGATGATCAAAGTCTTGAAAGACTTTGATCATTTTAGATTTCAAAACTCAATAATTGAGTGGGGGAACGCATGGCTATAGATTTAAATTCTGTAAGAGAGGTTGAAGCTAAAGCTGCTCCGGTTACAGAAATACACGAATCTTCATCATCAGCCACCCAAATAGATGTTCAATCTGCAACTTTAGTTGCACCTCAAGCGGCCCCTACAAACTCACTTGATCCGCTTGCTGGGGCGGGCGTAACCTTAACGAAAATTGTGCTTTTAATACTCTCTTGCGTGCTATTTTTGCTTATCAGCGCACTTATTTATCAAGAGAAACGTTTTAGTGATTTAACAACTGATGCTTATCGCGCTGCTTTTAGTGATCTTGTTATTAATAGAGTCAATAATGTGCAAAATCAGCAGATCGCATCAATTTTGGACTTGTTGCAAGCTGCAGAAAATGTCAATGAGCAAGAGAAAAAGATCATATTGCTAAAAAATGCGCTACAGTTGCTGTCAAAACTTAACGGTCTCGCAACTGAAAATAAATCTTTTGCAAAACTTGTTCAAGAAATTCAATCAGTAATAGATACACCAACACAGCCACTTAGTGCATTGACGCTTGGCAGCATTCTTAGTCAAGCGAAGTCAGTATTGACTGCTGAGACAACGACAAGTGTTGAACACTTGAAAGCACGGCAAGATTTATTAAAGGCGTATTTGGATGCAACAAATGCGACTAGAGATTTCTGGTTGAAAATTGCTCAAATGATTCTTGTAAATTTAATTTTGCCAGTCTTGACGGCTCTTTTAGGTTATGTATTTGGGTCTAAGCAAGCTTCAAAGCAATAGCGCACAAAAGCATGCTTCATCCCTTATTAAGTTAACGCATGGCCAGCCTTGTATTTTAGGTCGCAAGGACCAAAGCGCGTGAATTTTTCTGATCGAGGCGGGGCAGAGACGAAATTATCTGCCACGTATCACGGAGCAAAGGCAGCTAAATGGTCGCGATGATTGATAGAAGATAATTCGGAAGACTGGATGCATTGGCAGCTTCACGAATAGTTTGGATATGGTCTGTTGTTAGTGCAAGTCGGTGAGTAGCAAGTGCAATGAAGAACTCAGGCAAGCTGTCTCCTCCTCCAGAAGCCCATGCTTGGATTTGGGCTCTCACTACAGATGATATCCGTCCACTGGATATTTCGTCGTTAGCGTAATTAAGCTCAGCCGCTGTCGCTGAACGAAGGAATGCTGCATGAAGAATCGCGTCGTTATAATTTTCGAATGTTGCCGGGCTCAAAAAAATATGGCCATATACAGATTGATGCCAGTGAATGGGTTCTTGCCCTATTTTCGAACGTGCATTCAACCCGCGATTATCCATACGGGCGGTAACTAACAAATTTGAAACAATCGCCAAAACATCTGCTTGTGACACTGGACCAAGAGACACATCAACTTCCAGATAAACAAAGTCGTTTTGAATAGTAAGTTCTTGTTGTCTTCCTGGCCAAAACAAAACATTTGTGCGGCTATTCTCATTGAGTAGGGAATCAAGGCGAGCATCAATTTCTGCAGCGACATTACCTTCCTCTCTTATTTGCTGCAATAAAGCAAGCTCCAACTCCCAAGCCGTTGAGCCATTTCCTGATGAAGGAAGCATCAAACTGCATGCTGCCTCATATGTAAATGTATCTCGTCCAAGTTCACCGTAAGTAAGGAACATTTTCAAATCTGCCAAATGCTCAGCTGAATTGGCAATGGTTATGCCCGAAACGTATGCCACGCATCCTTTAGGCACTTTAATACGTAACTGAGCATTTATATCTCTCGCCTTAGCAAAGTTCGATAAGGTACCAAACACAACAAGTGCACCTCCTATATTGGGTGCCAACGGTTCGCATGCGAGCAATTCCTCATATGAAATTATGCGAGCACTATTGAGACTTGCATTTAAGTCCGCAATATTTATTAAATCGCGAAATGTTTGCTCTGATAGATCAATCAGGATTACAAATTGGAGCGGCATTGGCATATAACGCCTTAACGCTCGCATGAACCGATTGCGTATTGTCCCATCATGTCCAAGCATTGAGTCCGCATCAACAGCAAAGTCGCTGCTAAGACCCCGTTGCCTAAATGGAAAAGCGCTAATGAGATTTTTTCTTGCGAGGTTGTCTAATGTCTTACGAGCCTCTTGTGTTTGCGAAGACGTGGTAACGGAAAATTCTTTTCTAGCACGCTTTTCTAATTGGAATTGATCACCTTCAAGTTCAGCCAAGAAGTATCCCTTGCTGCACAGTGGACAGTTCTCAGCAGGAAAACTCTCAATTAGTGGATAGCCAAACATGCGGCCTTGCCTGAATGTCAAATCGCAGATAATTGTTCTGGGTGTAGATGGGGTATCGCTATTGCCCAGGTAAAACAGCGTGGCAATATAATTTGCCGCGAAATCTTTAGACAGCAATTGCGAAACTAGTCCACCAGAAGTCGACGCGGAAACTAATATGAGGTCGCGGCCAGAACTTGTGGGTAGCTTATCCAAACCACCATATGAACTGAAAGATTTTACAGGGGCATATAAATTCCAGATTTCATGTGTCAATGCTATGCGCTGTAGTGCAAACGCGACTGGCAGCAACGAGGCGGTGTCAACGAATATTCTTCGAGGTTGCCCACATCTCAGAGTGCCGAGAACAAAGTATGCGATGAGTGCACAGTCTGAGGAAGAAAGTAGTATGTTGCTTACGCGCAGGAACTTATATGAGTGACGGCCTGAGGACTTTGAAAAGTGTACCCCAGGTGGTGCATCTATGCGGCCTCTATACCTATCGAAAAGATCAAAGAGCCATCCATTACGTAACTCATCGTGGACAGCTATCGAATCCTCTTGCTGAGGATGACCCGCGTCATCGATAAAAAACGGGATTGCAGTAGCAATATTCTGCCCTTCTTGCAAGGAAAAGCTTAGAAGGCAAAGGCGCCCACCAATTGCATTGAAATAGCTGCTGATACGGGTAAAAGCAGCCCCCGACTGAAGATATTCTCGCAATTGTTGCTCAGGAACGAATGGTGCAAGAATATATATTCGCACCGTTCCTGGACGAGTATCAAACACCTCTCTGATGTCATCTCCAAGTATCGTTCCTGTCAACTGCAGTTCATCGTAAACGAGCAAACAGGCTTCTCCAGGAAAGGCATCAAGATTAATTCTCGTGGTTAATCGTTGGGCATGCATAGTTAGCTGAGCGGAATTAATACACGAATTATCGAACCTACTAGCATTTCGTTGGGTGTCGGAACACTCACATATTGCAACCCCTGGTCAAGTAAAACAGGCTTGGGCATGCCTGGCCGTGTAGTCGATGCAGTTGACTCATTCTGGAACTGAGTTTCTCCTTCAAAAAAAGTCCTGAATCCATAGATGCGTCCAGAACGAACCTCAAATTTTCCTTTGAGAAATTGCAGAGCACGTAGTACTTCATAAAGTCCCATGCCAGTATGAGAGGAGCGCATATCAGGTGCCATTAATGTTTGTGATCGATCAGCAGGCTCATAATGGCGCTCCAAACATCTGTGAACTACATGCCATTCTTCAATCAACGGTATTTCTGCGGTCAATTTCTCACGCATGTACGATCCATAATAACCAATACCGGAATCGAAAACTGAAATTTCCAATGCAACTCTGGGTTGGCGTTGTTGCTCGCCAAAGGAAGCTGACTGAGTAAGATCAGAAGGTGAGGGGTATTTGGTTCGTCTTGCCGGAGGTAGTTCGATGCGTTTAAAGATCATGCCACGCAGGCCATTAGTTTTAAACGGGACACCACGTAAGTCTTGCTTAGCGTGTATGTCTGTATTTTCAAATAACTCTGCCACAATGGTTGATACATTTTGACTAAACTTGACTGCTTGAACTGTACTAACGTTAATCCCAATTTGCGCTGCCAACAGGCGTTCAACAAAGGCGTCAAAATCGGAACGTGATCTCAGATTTCCATCTTGATCATATAGCGTTTTAGGATGTCCATATCCCCTGCTATCAGAACAGAGCATAACCTGGCTATCCGAAAATAGATCGGTTATAGGACGAAAGTTGTAGATAGCCTTACGACTGGATTGAACATCAACGTTCCTAACTGTGCCGTCTGGCTTGGCGATAGAATGTGCTGAGCAGTCGATGGTCAAGAGTACCGCTAATAGCGGAAATAATGCGGGTGCAGAAAACACCCGGCCAGCAATGCGCTCCTCCCAAATCACGCTTAAGCGAATACCCAAGCGGGCCAATGTAATGAGGCGTTGAATTGCTATTACTTCTGGGGCAGCGTTGAATTGCGCAAGCAATCTCTCATAATCATCTGGAACGCGAATGGATACGCTTTGTGCCGATAGTAGAGCGTCGAATTCCTCGGAGGATTTTAGGATGTCAACTGGAATCGAAATATCGTGTGGCGTAGCCATGGAACCTTATTCAATGCAAAGACTACATTTGAAGTAGAGCAGCGTTTCCGTGTGGGTATATTATCAAGAATACTTGGGTTCCCAAAGTTCTATTTAGGATGCTGATGTAATTTCAAGAAAACTTAGTAATGTTTTCTGCCAAAAAGCTACACGATTTCTAAAGATAGACTTGATTCCTCCTACTAAGATTAGGTTTTTACGATCTTTCATACACGGCAGAGAAAAGAATTAACTTAGAATACTAAGAGGACAATAACTACTATTGCCGCCATGCATCTCGCTAATCTCAAGCTGTGGAATTTCAGAAAATTCAGTAGCAATGAGGTATTCCCTTTGGATACAACTAGAGGAAAGCAAAAGAGCGGATGATCAGCGGTGTAAATGACGGAAAATTTGAATTAAACGAGGTTAGTTATGGCAACTGAAAGCAAAATTGAATGGACGGAAATGACGTGGAATCCGACAGTCGGGTGCACCAAAGTTTCTCCCGGCTGTAAAAACTGCTATGCAGAGAAAATGGCAGAACGCCTCCAGGCAATGAAGACGCCTGGATATGAAAATGGCTTTGAATTGACGATGCTTCCAAATCGTCTAGAAGATCCATTAAGTCGGAAAAAACCTACCGTTTATTTTGTTAACTCAATGTCCGATCTTTTTCATGCAAAAGTACCATTTGCATTTATTGATCAAGTATTCTTGACCATCGAAAAAGCACATTGGCACACATTTCAAATTTTGACAAAACGCGCTGAGCGACTTGCTAAATATTTCAAGACGAGAAAACCGCCAAAAAATGCTTGGATAGGCGTTTCAGTAGAAGATCGCAAGTACGGCATTCCACGAATTGACTACCTCCGCCAAGTAGATGCGACCGTGCGTTTTCTGTCAGTTGAACCACTTTTAGAAGATATCGGCAAGATGGACTTGACCGATATACATTGGGTAATCGTTGGAGGGGAATCTGGTCCCAAAGCACGCCCAATGCAACCTGAGTGGGTAGAGTCAGTACAAATTCAATGCGAAAAACAAAATGCTGCATTCTTTTTCAAGCAGTGGGGTGGATGGGGTGCTGATGGGAAAAAACGTGCAAAAAAATATAATGGACGTTTAATTAATGGGCGAACATACGATGAAATGCCAACTGCAGCGCCTACAGCAATGTAAATAGGGTATTCAATGCTTAGTCAATATACGTGGAAAAACGGCCCTGAGTTGATACAGCAACACAGCATTGCGAAGCATAGGATTCTTGAATCTTATTTGGCAGCATACTTTCAAACACTTGTTGGAAATCAGCCTCGAGATGAATTTAAGCTCACGCTTGTTGATGGCTTTGCCGGTGGAGGCCTTTACTTTCACGAAGACACGCGCGAACTAGTAAAGGGATCACCTTTCATTTTTCTGCAGGCTGAACAAGAAGCACAATACTCAATAAATAAAGATCGAACAAAACCGGTTCGTATTGACATTAGCCATTTTTTTGTGGAATGGAAAAAGGATGCATATTTACACCTTGAGGATGCACTACGTAAAGCTGGCTATGGGCACCGGATTGGCTCAAGTATACATTTGCGCAATGCAAAATTCGAGCTAGAAGCGGAAAAAATCATAGAGTTCATTCGAAAGAAAAGTCCCAGAAATGGACGTTCAATATTTGCCCTTGATCAGTTTGGATACAACGCCGTACCGACATCATTGATACGAAAAATTTTAAACTCGCTTCCTGGTGCGGAAATCATTTTGACTTTCGCTGTCGATTCACTGTTGAACTATGGCAATGAAGAAAATCTGGCAAATGGATTTAAAAAAATACAAATTCCAGATATTCTTGCAGGTAGAACATTGCGCGAAATAAAACAATCCGACCGCGACTGGCGACTGCTCATGCAGGCGACTATTTACTCGAATCTGGTTACTCAATGCGGTGCAAAGCACTACACTCCATTTTTTGTGCGCAATAGAAGCGGACATGGTGATTACTGGCTAATTCATTTATCGCAACATCACCGAGCTCGAGACGTCATGACTGACGTTCATTGGAAAAATCAAAACTACTTCATTCATTACGGTGGTCCTGGCCTGCACATGTTCAATATGCTCGGCTATGATCCAAATTTCGATTCACAGCATCGCGGACAAACAGAACTCGGTTTTGAGTTTGATCCACTTGCAAAAAAGGCGAGTGTTACGGCACTTATGGAGCAAATACCGCGTGTTATCTATGCACATGAAGAAGGGGTAAGTTATGGCGTCTTATACGCAACAACATGCAACGATTCACCAGCTTCTGGTGAAATTTACCGAGAATCACTCGAGCAATTAGTTCAACAGAACACGATTGAAATAATTAGCAGCGATGGTACTAGACGCAAATCTGCCAATCAAATTAGAGCAACCGATCAAATTATTCCACCAACTCAAAGAAGTCTATTTGTTTAATTTAAAATAGCTCATTTTGTCCATCATTGGTCACTGCCTCTCCGGAAATTCTTCCTATTTTTTTGTTCTTGAGCATTACGAATAAATGTTCTGCGGCTTTCTTTGAAAGTTTTACTGCCGATTCTGATGGATTGGCAACCGCAAAAAATAAGGCAAATATTGGTGAGCCTGTTTCTGGCAAAAAGATAGGTGGGCTCACCCAGCCATGAAATACTGCTGACAGCCTATTGTGTACATAGCTGGCAATCTCAGCATTTCCAAATTTGCGTGTAATCATAGTTTTCCCTTCAGCTAAGAAACTTCCCTGTGCCGTTTCTTGATAAAACTCCGTTCTCCAATCCGTTGTTCCGAGTAAGCGATCTAGCGAATCAGCCTTTCCAGAATCAATTTTTGTAAAGTCATTGGCAGCTTGCCGTGCTACAGCATTTAATGGAAATAGATACCAAACGTCAAGAGCTCTCGTTTTCGCGATCTTTTCAATTGTTGCCCAATTAAGCGCCATACCATATGGGTCAAGAAAAACCACACCACGTGTTTGATGCCAATTCACTTTAGAAATAATTGATTCCAGTGCAGCATTTGCGTCGTTCTTATAAACCGTTACTGAAACATCCTGATTCGAGGATGCAAGAATTTCCAGCTGTGCAGCATGTTTTGCATCTACATCGATCAAATGTACATGGTGAAATCCAGGAGTAGTCTTTTCTATTGCAATTTTTGCTGAACCAGCAATCGTCAGGCTATTTCCATTATCAAGCTTGATATCGCACTCGCCTGTGCCAGCAAATGCATCGATATAGACACGATCAAACGGTTTTTCTGCGTTCGGCTGTCTTTGTAATGCAGTATTAAAAAAACTAAGGTATCGATTGAGAATATCCAACTTAATGAAAGTCCATGGTCCGCCGAAGGAATGTTTGCTCATAATTTCATTTCACTTCTTTAATTATCGGGTATATCCAAATGGCATTTTTTGGGCAGTCGCAATAATTGCTTGTAGTTGAAAGTGTTTGTTGTCAATTGGGTGTTAGAGTATCGGCGCAGTGGAGATCGTCATGAAAATGTACACGTAATCAGTTTTCTGGTTCGACTTCACTTTCAATAACAACTCGTGCCATTACGCCATCCGCTCTCAAGAATATGCGAATAATTTAACGGCTATATCCGCAAATTTTCCAGAAATTTATCCAGCCCGACAAATTTGGAAGCGACTTCACGTAGCTCACGTGATGCATGATCCCAAAAAATTACTTCTACATTGAACCCGTCGGCTTTAAGTTCATTGATTGTTGGCACATAATCGCTATCACCAGCAACCAAAACAAACGTATCGTCACTTGGCCGACCATTTCTATATGCCTCGCTTTTATATGCATCTTTTGTCAACAAAGTTGCGATGCCAGTATCGATTTTCTTTTCTTTGTTTGAGTAATTGCGATCTTCAAGGTGTAATTCAAACCCGGCTTTCTTAGCAAATTCCCATATGCCGTCATTGGGGGGGGGCCGCGAACCAAAAAGTGCTGCTCTCTTTATTGTTCGCTTGTCAGTGCCACACACGAATTCATGGAGTTTTCCGAAACTAATTGTGTAAGCATGATCCAAAATTCCATCATTCATTGCATGAATGATGGATTCCGCATGTCCTTGCCTTACCGCACTTACTCGGCGACCCTCGATGTACAGATTTGAGTTGTCAATGTAAATATAGTCCATAGTTCCTTCCTTAAATGTGCCGACGATCTAACTTAAAGTTTGAAATTCACCATGATTAAAACTGCTACATCAACTTTACTGCCCCGTATTTTTCAAAACTATTTGAATGGTATATAAGCAATGCCACTCTTAATAGCATCAGCAGTTTGAGTTTTGTTTTCTTGGCTCTCACTAAAGCTAGCCAGGGCAGTCGCCGGTGTGCTGAGCTTGGTATTTAGCTGACCCAGCCAATAATCGTAGCCAGCTTGATCAGGAGTGCGATGTAAGACATTTGCATAGAAACGGGTGACCAATGCTGTATTGCTCGGATTCGTTCCATACATGGCTTTGAATTCTGCAGACTCCATGAAACTGGCGGCCACCTCTTGAATCGTCAATCCCTTGTCCATCACCTGAATCCAATAGCCTAATCCTGCCGCATCAGGTGTTCTATTGAATGCCGCCTGGTATAGGCGATAGGCTTTGCCTGCACTGCCTTCCAGATCAAAAGCCAATGACATATCAGCGAACTTAATGCGTTGAAGATTGGTAGCAAGAACCGGGGTGCCACTGCTATCGGCAATCGCATAACCTATCTTGGTTGGCGACACCTTATAGTCTGCATATTTGCCGCTGAAAGTCGTTATCTCTTGCTTGGGATTGAATTGAATGGCGGTGACTGGGTGCAGTTCCATTTTGTTCTGCAATTGTCCGCTTGTATCGGTTCCCGCTTGCCAGAAACCGATACCACCTACCTGGACCAAGGTTTGTGTCGTGCTTGTCTGTGTTTGCGCAGCAAAGGTTTTATCAAAAGTTTCCCTGGCCGCCTTGATCTCAGCGTAAAAAGGTGAATTCTGTCCAACGCAATCTGGATGCGGGATGGCAGCGACCATGGTCACACTGCTGCTGGACTTCAGTACGAGCTGATACTCAGAATCAGGCGTGGCTTTATAAGAGATGAGCGTTCCCTCAACAAGGTAGCGCGTATTCTCTGCGGGTGAAATGCGGTTACCATCATCCACGACAACGCTGGGCGGTGTCTGCAACTGCAATAGGCTGATAGCTGTCGCAAATTCTGTGGTTGATACTGCACTTGCATTGCGATCATTTCCAGTTTTTATATCCCATCGAATGGAAGAACAAGCCCTTGCCGGAGCCGGAACCTGGCACAGTCCAGATAGACTAGACAAGACTTGACCGGTTGGGCAGGAGCAGATGCTACCAACAAGGATTTGTCCGCCTGTGCAAGTTGGTGTGACTGTAGGAGTTTTACAGATGCCGCCGACATTCGTTTGCCCGACTGGGCACATGCAAAGGCTGCCTACTGCTATCTGGCCAGCCGTACAGCTAGGTGTTGTGACGGTACAGGATGAACAAGCACATGAGGGGCTTACTGAGCCATCAGCACAGCGGATTTTGCCATTGGATGCGCAGGAACTACCGACACCACCATGTGAGGAGCAACAGCCTTGGCACGAGGCAAAGGCTGAATCCATGCATAAGAAGATAGCAGCGAATGCGACAAGGAAAAAGCGCAATAGGGAGTGCGTGTAAGAAAACAGCATATGGATTGAAGAAATTTGAGTAAGTTGAAGCGATCAATACAGCCCCGCCGCCCCCAAAGATTGGCAATCTCTAGGCTCTACTGAAGTTGTAAAAATTTCATGTTTAAATCATTATATCCGTAACATTTAGTTACTTGTAATGTATTTTTGAAAACAATTGTTAATGTTGAATTGTTAAGTTGACTGAATAGTTACTGTGGAATTAGAGTGAGTTCAGCGCATGGATTGAACGGACGAAATTAAATGCTTCCCTACCACGGTCTTAACGCATTTGATGAAGGAAAATAAATCTGATGCATGCGCTGCTCTTGGTCAAATCATCATGATGTAAAACAACGAAGATTTGTTTGTCTCAGTAGGCAAACAATATTTTTGCCAGAAAGCCGCTACTAATGACGGAGTAGATACATGAAACGATTTTTGATGTTAACGCTTGTAGTGACGTCACTTTGCTTTAGCCAGGCATTTGCCAAGGGACCAAGCTATGGTGGGGGAAAGCACACCGCTAGCCACGGTGGTAAATACTCAGGTGGAAAAGGTTCGGCTCACAAAGGTGGGACTTATAAGAATACGAAAACTAGCAACAAATACGGAACACATAAATAAGCGCCGAAGTTATGACTCTACGGACGGCAGGAACGACCGTTTTATAGTGGTCAGAATCGATTCTTTCAATTTTTTCAAACTGATTTAGATGTCTAAAAGGAATGTGGTGCTGATTGAATCATTTCTAACCGAGTACGACGAAACAATAAACAGTGAGCTAAATATTGATCCGCTCGGCTTGCTGATAATCTGGTCTGCTTTGGGTCAGCAGGTTTTTAGGAGTCGAGTCAGTTCCATTTCGAACGATGTGCGCAACTACACGCTCAATCTGTTTAATCATTGGTTAGTCCATCAACTAATGGAGGACGATTCATTTGTGATGGGTAAGGTTTTGACCAGACGTTACCAAAACAAACAGGGACAAAACTTCAAGAATGCTTGCCTGTTGTACTTAGAAAATACTTTTGCATATAGCATGGTCAAGCATGAGGCTCAACCGAATATTAATAGTAGGGGGGTATTAGGCATTAGCAAAGCCCGGAACCAGTGGAATCTTCAAAACGAAAACCCTATTTTGCGGTTCGGACATGAGCGTAAAGCACATCTTTTGGAAAACCAGTTGTCGTTAGGCGTAAGTGGTCGGTACAAAACACCACTTGTAGAAATGGGATTTTTCGATCGTAATTACAATTACAATGAGCCTGAAGCTATTGCACTTTGGAATGAGGTCCATCAACTAATTATAGGTAACCCTGACTTGAAAAAGTTGGCAGATGATCTGAAGATTCATCTGCGGAATTTATTGAAGCAAGACGGTGAAATCAGTCACTCTTTTGACGATTTACCGCCATTACTCACTGAAGCATTCACCAATGCCTTCTCGTCTCCCGCCATGGTAGGGAATTACGCGCGTGATTTCTGGTTAAGTGTTTCGGAGCTAGATCAGGGGGCATCAGGCGCGCTTTACAGAACCTTGCTTCAGTCCGATAAACTCGGAAGCTTAAATCCTGCACGTACGGCAGACCTGTTTGGGCAAGCATTTCTAGAAGAATTGTCTCCGCTTGAACAATTGAAGCTCGAACATATTCGTTTGGTCGAACCTCTACTGGCAGAGTTAGATTTGTTATTTAGCCTGATGCTGTCAAGCACGCGACAATCTTTATCAGAAATAGAAAATCTGTGGAAATCCTTGGGACGTAACACCACAACCTTGGCAGGATTCGCCAAGCCCATTGCAGGGTATGAAGCTATGCGTTCTGTTCTATCTTCGACAGCCAATGAACGACTAAGCAGTTTGCTTGAAGTTGCCATCGCGCCGTCTGTAAAGGACCAAATCCGCGCATTACTGGCTTACCACGAAACTGTGATGGAACGGAGGGGGCAATCGCCTTGGTTGATCCTGCGAGAGAAATCAGAACTCAAACTTCATGTACGACCACGCGGTGTCCCAAATTCCAATAAACGACCAGTAGGAAGCTGGCACAATGAATACTACATCCCTCAGTTCCGCAATTTGATTGTTGGATTGCAAGGATTTGCTTCATGAAATTAATGAACGAATTTAAAAAGCAGATTAAAGTGCTCGGCAACGTGAAGAAGGTCTGGATGACTACTTTTAATCTAAACATAGATTTTGTCGAACGCCATCTGCTTCCAGTTATTTTGGACATGGATCCACCGCGTAATCGCCTGGACTATGAATCCTTCCAATTGAAAATGGCAAAGGACGATATAGAAGTCAGAATTTTTTGCGATAAAAGAATATTAACGCCAGATTTGTATAAGCGCACAGCCATTGCAATCCATCCCATCTCGCACCGAATATTAGGGCACGTGGCTGGGGTCGATGATCAAACATTGTTTCACCCCAAGGTAATTTACCTTGAAAATGATCGAGGTGAGGCAGTACTGGGCGCTGGCAGCGCTAATCTTACGGTAGGTGGATGGGGACGTAACCAAGAGGCAGTTATTTTCCGTAGCGTGTGTAGTAGTACACAACGTAACCAAATCAAAGAGTTCTTCGAAACGCTCCGCGTTGCATTGGGTTTACAAAGCGAGATGGAATGGAGCTCCAGGGTAAAATTACAAGAAGGTGACCAGAACTGGGAATTCGTACATAGTTTCGCAAAACGTAGCTTTCTTGAACGACTATTCGAAAGTGGCCTTACAAAGCAGTTGTCTGTATGGTCCCCCTATTTGTCAAAGAACCTTCCTGCACTGATCAACCATCTGCGTGAAATTGATGGAAATCCCAAATTGAATGTGGCATTAGTTGCTGACCAACTTGAGGGCCGTTACCGCACTCTATGGAGTAAAGACCTGGCGGCATATTTAGCAGATGGAAGTTTGAGGTTCTGCAAAAAAACCGGTCTGCGCAATGACAATACTGAAATGACGCACGCAAAGATCTGGTTGGCAGAGGGAGAAGCAAGCGCCCGATTAGCTGTTGGCTCATGGAATTTCACCGAACCTGGTACGAGCAGTTTTGATGGGCGTAATATCGAAGCAGGCATCCTACTCCACTACTCTGTTTTCAACCCAATCATCGGAAAGCGACACGAGGTAAGTGCTGAAGATTTTGTTAGCAAGGATATTTTGCAACAATGTGCACTGGAGCTACCTGGTGAGCTGCCGTTTGATCTGCAGGTTACTTATGACTGGAAACAAGCAGAATTTAATGTTTTCGGAACATGGCATGACGGACAACCGCTTCATGAATACGTACTGCGATTACCTGGCTTGACGAAACTGCAGCCATTATTTTGGAAAGATAGACGCAGTAATGGCGTCTTTCCTCTCATTTCCATAGAGAATTTATCCGTACCGGACAATGAGCAACTTCTGGCTGACCATAGCTTTACAGTTCACCTAAAAAGCAAAACAGTCTACAGAGGTCTGATACTTGAAATAAATCAGGAATATCGTCGATCAATGGACTTCAACTCTCTAAACGATCTGATCGATAACTTGATCTCAGGTGTGGATCCCATTGAGTCTGGTTTAGCGGCCGTGCGTAAGAGCCGCGGTTCAGAGGGGAGTCCAGATGAAGTTGAACCACTGCCGAATGTAAAAGCCGAACAGAGTGCCTTGTCTTATTATCGTCTATTCCAAGCCTTGGAGCAGTTCCGTAAACGCTTGCAAGATGTCAAAAACCAGGAGGAGTTGGATAAATGGCTCTTCGTGTATCCAGGATGCTTACAGGAACTAGTGGCCAAGACACACCAGCAGATTGAGCAAAGCAACTTGCCTGTATTTAACTGGTTCCTTGCTCAGGAGGTCAATTCACTGTACCTGGTTGCGGAGGCACAATTGGAGCTTTTCCGTGAGCGTTATGCAAGCAAGAAAGTGCCAGAGCGCTGGTCGAGTTTAAGGGTAAAGCCCCCCAAATTGCCGCAGGAATTGGCCCGCAAAAAAAGCTATCTGCACCAGGTAAGGGAGGAATGTGGTTATGCCGAATGATGACTGGGGTGCACTGAAACCTGGACAGGTCGCTGACTGGATCAATTTTGATGCTCGTGATGCGAAGTGGCATTATCTGGACTGTGAAAAAGCCTCCATGCCTGCAAAACAGGCTGAAGGCGTGGCCGCCATATGGAATAGCCTAGCCTTGCAGGACCTAGCACTACTTGCAGATGAAGTCGGGATGGGAAAAACTCTGCAAGCCTTGGGGGTGATCGCTCTTCTTTTTGAGCAAAATCCAGACGCACGTATTCTAATCATGTCACCCAACAACAATATTTGCCTACACTGGATACGAGAGTACCGCTCATTCCTAGAGCATCATTTCAAGCATATACCGAGTGTCACCCATACGCCCCAATTATGTACTGATCTGAACAATCTCGTGGATATGGTCAAAACAGGGGCACAACAATTTCTTGTGGCAAAAATTTCTTCGCTCAGTAGACTCGTTTCTGACAAAGATGGAGATGTTTTGGCCAAGGCAGAGCAGGCTGCACAAGTTATCCATGATGAGCTGAAAATCGCAACTGGAGGAAAGGGCTTTGATCTAATAGTCGTGGATGAGGCTCACTATTTTCGGAATGCACATGCTCATTCACAGCGTGCAGGTGCTGCCAGAAAGTTCTTTGGAGCACAAAGTAATCGTCTGGGATCTAAAGTCCTTCTGCTAACCGCGACCCCCAGCCATTCCCATTTGGGCAATGTGGCCAATATTCTTGGCTATTTTGTGGATTTGGGACCAGGAGCAGAAAACTTAGATCCGGGGGCATTGCTGAATAAGTATTCTTTGCGTCGTCTGCGTCAAATGCAAGGTGCCCAGGTATCTCACAACAAATACAGCTATCGCAACGAAATGGCATTGCCTGCTAGCTTCGAGAACAATCCAGAGGCCGAAATGTTTTTTGCGATGTACCAGAAAAAACTGGTGCAACAGCAAGGTAAAGATGGTCATAAGCGTAGATATCTTTATGGCTATTTGGAAGGTTTTGAATCCACCGGTGGCCCGCGAATAACCAGCAAATCTTCGGAGGAGAAAACAATTGAGGTGGCAGTTCAAGCCTTTGAAGGGGCGGCAGATACCAAAATTCTTCAGCAGTTGACCGAAATGCATCGCAAGGCATTTAACGATTATCCGAATCACCCTAAGTATGGGGCGTTAATAAAGCAATGCATACCTGTCAATTTATTCTCATCTCATGATGCACTGCACGAGCACAAGCATCTTGTGTTTGTTCGACGAATTCCATCTGTTCACGAAATTACCCAGCGGATCAATTCAGCGTATGACCAGTTGTTTGCACAGCAGATCGTCAAGGCTTGCATACAGGAAAAGAAAAAACAAAAACAAGTACTGGATAAATGGAAAGAACGAGGTTGGTCGAGGTCCTATTTCAATCGCTTTATATCGCCATTTAATAAGACATCCACGATGGATGAATCGCTGATGGAAGCTACCGAGATTGTGGATAATGAAGCTCCGGATGAAGATATGTTTTCATCAGGCATCGCCAATTTATTTGTGGTCAAGAAGAAGGGTGATTTCCGCAGTACCAACTGTTCAAACTTCAGTCTACGCTTGCGCAAGCCAGAAAGTCTGTTCTCATTACTCCTGGCACCAGCAAGTGACTACAGAATGGGTGAGTATGAGACCTATTATCGCAAAACAGTTGGTAACAAAGATCGCGATGACTATGCTAATGCGGCGCGAGATTTCCGTTTAACACATTATGACGGCAGCGCAAGCAATAACGTGGTGCAACCTAATGAAGATAGTCACCCTTATACGAAGAGCATGCCAACACTCTGGGGTTTGATTTATCCGTTGCTATCACAAAAGGCGCGCGCTTCTCTTGAGACTTGGCTAGATACCAAAAATAATGGATTTGCTATAGCGGAAAACTTCGGCAACTATGTTCGAACTGGCTTTTTGTTCGCCAGTCCAGTGATCATAGAATTGTATTGCTGGTTCACTAGTTTCTTTGACGAACGTCATCGCTCGAATGTACAGAAAGACTATCTGGAATTCATTGACTGGATCAAACTCAAATTGCCGGACTCATTATTGCTGCACTACTTCGAAGCTGCATTGGAGACGTTCGAGCAGCTATGTGACAAAATTACCGATCATGATCTTCATGATTATAAAAGCGAATGGCGTGTGTTCACTAGTCTGCAGAATCCGGCGTGGTACGCCAGCGGTGAAACCAATAATCGCGAGCGCCTTATAACAGGGTTCAATAGTCCTTTCTATCCAAACGTACTGATTGCCACATCAGTATTTCAGGAAGGTGTCAACCTGCATCTACAATGCAGCAAAGTGCACCACTATGGAATCGCATGGACACCAGGTGACAACGAACAACGAGTAGGTCGAGTGGATAGACTTTTTGGCAGAGTGAACCAACAGTTACTTGAGCACGGCGACGCAGAACTGACTATTCATTACCCTTATCTAACGCGGTCTTTTGACCAAGAGCAGTTAGCGTCATTTATCGTGCAGAAACATGATGTCGAATCACGCCTTGACGCCTGCAAACATATTAACTTTAGCGATGAAATTGATGTCTCTAAGGCAATCGACGGCTGGGAAAAATTTCTCCGAAAGCCAGTGAAAAACCATAGCCAGGAAGATCCGTATCCTGCGCGATTTGATCCAGACCGTATGCCAGCACATACGTATTGTGCAGCAAATGAAAGGTCACCTAAATAGCATTAGCAAAGCATACCAAACCAGATCGAATATGCAGACTAAATTAGTTCTTAAGTTCTCAGCATTAGGGTTCGAAAAATCTAGCAGAAATTGGAGTTTTGGAGCTGTACAGCTACCACCACCTAAAGGTGTTCGAGTTCGAGAGAATGCTAAGCGATGAGCCTGTATCACAATTAGCTGCGTGAATTGACTAACGAAACGTTTTAGACAAGTAACATAAATGGAAACTACTCTTTTAACTACTGTTGTTGCAGGCAGCTCCGCCTTACTAGGCGTTGCATTGACGTCTATAGTAAATTTGCGGACTTTGCGTCAAAACCAATATTTTCAGTTTGACCTTGAAGAACGGAAGAGATATCACGAGTTAGCCGAAAAGCGACGGGAAGAAGCTCTCCAGCGGTTGGCTGCTGCACATAAGGCACTGAGTTTTATAAAGCGAGAATTCTCTCCAACAAACCTTGATATTACTTGGCGAGCCAGGATGAGCGATTCTGAATACGATCAAAAATATCTTTCGCTGTGCTTGGAGATTGATAATCTCAAGGTATTTGCAGCCTTATACGAAATCGACCTGGTTGAGGATGTGGAGTATGTCTACAAGGAAATGAACGCATTCTGGGGTAACTTCAAAGAAGTTTTACGCATGGCGTCTCTTGGCAAGCCAGTTGATGCAAATACATTATTTTTGCAGAAATCGCATGAAGCGGCTTTGCTCATTGGGAAAAAAACGACTTTTATTCAGAGCCGCGTTTCTGATCGTGCAAGCAAGTATCAGGAACGCCAGTTCTAGTTGAACATTATGGTTCCAAAGTAGCAGATCAAACAATTTGTTTGGGTGAAATACATCAATATGCTAATTTAAGTGTGTGGATTTGCGGTCTAATAAAATGGAGCATTAAAATGAAATCCAACGGCGCCCCGGGATTATCGGCATGGCGAATAGCCGCACCCTACAATGCATATGTCCCGTCATAAAGGGCCACGTAGTGGACGATATAGGTTGGTGAAAGGCGGTAAGCAGTATGGATGTTGATGACACAAGCTGGCTGAATAGAAAAACTATGCCATGGTATATACCAAGGCAATTGGGACAGTGATAGGCTTTTATTTTTCACTTTGGTAAGTTTAAAAAACGGAGCATCCTCATGTTCGAAAACCTTTTAAAGACACTCAGTAACTTATCTGAGACAACGCCGATTTCAGTTCCACTTGAGGCAGACTCTAAAGGGTATCTGGACAAGGAATGTCCGAACGAAGACTGTTTGTTTCACTTCAAGGTGAATGCGAAGGTCTGGACTGATCTAACAACTGAAGCAATTGTTACATGTCCGATGTGTGGTCATAAAGCGGATAAAAAGAGTTGGTTTACTACTGAGCAGATAAATGAGGCGAAGGCTCAAGTTGTCGGAAGCCTTCAAGGGACCATCAACAAGGCGATGCATGACGATGCACGCACCTTTAATGGCCGCCAGCAAAAAAATAGCTTCATGAAGATGTCAATGAACGTGAGGAGTACGAACTCTCAAGACTCGACCATCATTGTCCCAATCGAAGCTGCGGAAGCAATGGAACTTGAAATCACTTGTGATCAATGTTCGACTAGATTTGCGGTGGTTGGGGCAGCATTTTTTTGTCCGATCTGTGGGCACAGTTCTGCGGAACGAATGTTTGATGATGCACTTCGAAAAATTGAAGTGAAGATGTCTTCAATCGGGATTGTGCGTGAAGCTATCGAACAAGCCTCTGGAAAAGACGCGGCCGCCGTCGCCGCGAGATCTATGCTCGAATCTTGTTTACCGGATGGTGTCGTTGCCTTTCAAAAGTTCAGTGAATCATTGTATACCAAGATATTGGGTGCACGCCCCGCACCGTTCAATGCCTTCCAACGACTTCGAGACGGCAGCGACCTATGGAAAGCAGCAGTGGGAAAAGGGTACGATGATTGGCTTACCCCTGTAGAGCTTTCGCGACTCAATGTCCTGTTCCAAAGGCGTCACTTACTTGCACATTCGGAAGGCATTGTGGACGCGAAATACATAACTAACACTAGCGATAAAACTTATCGAGAAGGCCAACGACTCATAGTCACCGAGCGCGATATTCAGGATTTGGGCCAAATACTTGAGAAACTTGGAGAGGCAATCAGGGAAGCAACAATTTAAGGTATATGGCTGTTGATTGTGCTGTCAGCATCACCAAGCAATATATGGATAGTCACCTGAGTTGACCATTCCTTCCAGCGCGTTCATGGAATTGTTGTAAAGGGTAGCTTTACCAATCCAAGAGGCCTCTAAATTGATGGCAGAATGCCTAACACTGACCGAAATTGAAAACTGAAGCACAAGCCCAGATATTAACCTTAACGCAGTTTCTCGTTTATTGAAGTAATTGTGTCTGGGTCAACAAGCCACTTTATAGGCACGTCTAAAGACCTGGCTAAGATAGCTGTAAAGATGAGCAGAGATGAGTTTCATGTATTGAAGGACGAGAAGTTGATAATCGTGCTTCTGCATAATAGGAGTGGGCTGTACTTGTCACCGAGGGGATATAGGACTGAGGCTTTAGAAGACCTTGAGAATACACGGATGTTGCAGTGGGGGCTTGGACAAAGCAAATGGCGGGGTTTTCAGAAAGTGGATGATGCCCCTTGAAGAGCATATAAATGTTCGACAAGGGGCAAAACTACTTAGCTATTTACGCTGGCACCCAGTCAGCATGAGCCATCAACCATTCTTTACCTTCTTTAGGAAGATTGTAGGCCCCACCATCCTCTTGCTCAATCTTGCAAACAAACAACATGTCGTCATTGTCCACGATAGTTTTGAGATGGTCTCTGATTTGAATAGCGCTTCCTGGGTGAAGCACAAGCCAAAATGATTCCAGTAACCTTACATTTGGGCCAAGCTTTTCAATCGCTTTATATAGAGACGGATAGTCCTTGACTTTTTGTAAATCATAGCTAATTTGATAAATACTCTTGTTCGACATTTTTTACATCCTTTAAAAAAAGATGTGGAATTCAATAAAACCAACGAAATTCGGAAAAAAGGCTTGCCTAAGCTAGCTTAAGGTTTCATAATCTCGTTTCTAAGCAGTTAAAAAGAAATACCACATTACTACTAGTTAATGTCAGTATCGGTCAGGATACCGGCGAATTTGGTGCTATCTACTATAAATTGTAGATCGGCACCATTTTGTATTTTAACACAAAATTTTTCCTTGTGTTAAATTCCCCTTCTCATGAATAAATTCCGCATATTGGTCCGGCGCGCTAATTATAAAAACCGAAGGTAATTACCTCGCTAGTCAAAGAGAGGTAAACCAATCTATTTTAATTAGCCACGATCAATTACAGGTGTACTAGCGTTGGTTGATTTGACCAAGTTGATTGCGTGCTGACAATCAGCTTTATTGTAGTAGCTCTCGCCGCTGGCAATAATCTCATGATTGGCTGCTTTCAATCTCCAGCGCCATTGAATTGAAGGGTTGTTAAGTAACCCGGTTGAACTATAGATTTCGAAGTACATGGTGTAGCCTTTCAGGTTGATAGTCAATTTAGGACTCTGAAAAGAACACAATTGATGCATGTTAGGCTTGCCTTAAGCTAACCTATCAAATAAACTTCGTGTGCTAACGCGAAGAGCATCTTTTGGTGTTCTTTCCTTCAGGTGGGGGACGGGAATCCTCTGCCTGAAGTTTCATTTAGCTCCTACCTCAAAAATACTGCATATATATGTAGTACCTCTCCGTATTTGCTGAGCAGATTCTAGTGCCGCATCAGGCTAGATGCAACCGCTTTTTACTTAATTAATTGAATTATTTTTTCTGTAAATATGTGTACGGGGTGTTGACTTTGGCGCAGTACATAAATGCGTTAGTCCAGCAGTGAGCGGCCACTAACAAGCATATACATGCTAGCGGAATAAATAGTTTTAAAAAATATACAGGGTAGCTTTGCAACCTGAAGCACGAGAAACGCTGCACAGATCAACTATCTCATTCCATGAGTGAGTGCCAGCCTTCATGAGCTTGATTACTTTGTCATTAATCACGGTATTAACTTTACGACCTGTCAGCTTACCTTTTGCTTTGGCTTTTGCCATACATTGTGCAGCACGTTCCCTTCTTTGAAGGTAGTTTTTATGTGCCATCGCTGCCATTATGTTGATTATCATATTGTTGATGGCCTTCAGGATGGATGCTGTCACATCATCGCCTGTATTAAGGTTCATGTGTGAAGTAGGCAGGTCAATGCGTGGACGATAAGTACGGTCAAGCATGCAAGATGCCGCGACCATATCAAATACTATCTAATCTGTCCTGCACCATAGCTAAAATCGTAGTTAGGTCAAAAAAATCATAACGCTGCACGACAATTTGCAAGAAACTCCTCTGGACTTAGAATGATAAGTCCTAGTTCTTCTTGATATTTTTGTCGCAGTGCCATTGCCAAGTAATGCTTTGTATCTAGCGTTAAGAAGACATCCTTGTTCGTTGCAAAATGATCTGTCAACGAGTCATAATCTCCGAGCTTTCGGCTGATGGTCTTAGAAGACGGATACTCTTCAGTGGGATCTTTACCCACTAACTTTGTGAAGGATGACATTTCTTCCGACGTGCGCGTCGATGACCCGCCATTCAATAGATCACCACCACTTAACAGCGAGAAATCAGTTCGGAACCCAGAGCTTTCGATTTCGACATTGTGATTGCTAAGGAGTGCGCGCAATTCATCCACTTGGGCAGCCCGCATCTTACTTGTGTCGTGCTCAAAAACACGGTTTGATACGAATAAATTGATCTTTCCGTCCTTATGCCACTTGAACAATTCACGTATGACACTAGCACCTGGCTTGTCATCAATCAGAGTAATCAGCACTGCTGTATCAACGGTTACATGCTTCATTTCGTTTTTCTTTTTTGGCTGATGAAAAATCAACTAACCCAAGCGGTTGTTTGCGATTCTGACACCCATTCCAAGATCGGCATTGCTTCCAGACACTGCAGCTATGCATTAAATATACCCGACGAGACTAACAAACTCTGTTAGCAACCGGTTTGGACGAGAAAATCTGCGTTGAGAGAGGCGAGAAACTTGGTGATACGTTGTTAATGATGACGGTCAAACATGCAAGATGCCATGGCCGTATTCAAGCGTCAGTCGACTAATTAAAGCACGCTCATGGGGGAGCAGAGCTTTTTCATCCACAAAACGCCAGTTTCGCTCGTAGAGGTCAAACGTCTCCTCACCAGTGATCGTGTCCTGGGGATGACGATTCCAGGCGATTAGCCGGAGCTGGGGGAAATCCCCAATAACAAAAGTGTTGGTTACGACTCTCACGGAACAAGTATGCATCATGCTGGACGCATTTTCAAACGTTGGTACTTTACAGGTGCCATGTTGATCTATTTTGTAGATTCTTTGTTCGGCCCTAGAAATGAACGTGAATTACAGAGTAGCAAATAATTTCGATTAGTCGCATTTAATTCTGAAATTTGCACCGATCTTCGACCGAAACGTCCGAAGTGCTTTCTTTGCTGCACCATCAATCACAAGCACATATGCGGAACTCATATCTTTTCCTCACATTTTTGTCGGACTTCCTGGCAAGTCGCGGAAGCACCCTACCAAAGCTGCGGCACGCGGATCAACCACTCCCTCAATATTGGGTATTTTTGCAATCCACGCATGAGAGTTAGGCGCATTAACAATGTTCGCCAAATTTGAATCACTGTCTGGACGACGAGCCAAGCGAAGACGCGGTTGCGAAGGCAATTCACAAAATGGCTTTGTAATTTGATCACCATCTTTCACTATAGTAAGTGACTTAAGTTCCAGCTGGGGATCTTCATGCATGAGGCTGATGGCCCAAAAATTGTAGTCATCAGTGGCTGACACCCTACCTTCAATCTTACCTTGGTGCCTCCCCCAGACATAGCCACCGTAAGTCATACTGGCCAAGACACAGGCCGCAACCACAATACCAACTAAATTTTTTGACATGATATCTTTCCTATACTTTCGATTGATCGGTGGCATATTGATCCATGCCGTCTATTTTTCATCTATTGAATGTGTTGACCTAATTATTGAAGGGTCTCAAATAATTCCGATCAGACTCATTTAATTCCGAAATTCTCAATTAATTCCGATTTTTACAAGAAGCCTGAAGTCAGGGATTGCACTGCTGCTGATTCCAGTGCCTCCTGATCTGTCATGGTAGGTAATATGCCGGGGAAGCGGGCGGCCAGCATCGATTTTCCAGTTCCGGGCGGCCCCATGAGCAGTACAGAATGTGATCCTGCGGCCGCCACTTCCAGTGCCCGCTTGGCTTGCAGCTGGCCTTTGACTTCAGCAAAGTCGGCATATTTGGGGCGGCTGGGTTTGGAGGCAGGGCGGTGACGCACCAATCTTTGTTCACCATCCACACCAGCGAAGTGAGCGCATACCTGTAGTAGCGAGTCCGCAGGATAAATAGCAGCGTCGCTGACCAGTGCAGCTTCATCAGCGTTGGCCCGTGGCAAAATGAAGGCCGGTTCCTGTTCCGTATGCTGCTGGCTTTTGCAAATCGCAAATGTCATGGCGAGCGCGCCACGTATTGGCCGCAGTTCGCCCGACAGCGAGAGTTCACCGGCAAATTCATATTGTTCCAGCGCGTCTCCTGGTATTTGCCCCGAGGCGGCCAAAATACCCAGTGCAATCGGCAAATCAAAGCGGCCAGATTCCTTGGGTAAATCAGCTGGAGCAAGATTTACCGTGATGCGCTTATTCGGGAATTCAAAGCGGGCATTTTGCAAGGCAGCCCTGACCCTGTCCTTGGACTCCTTGACCTCGGTTTCTGGCAATCCGACGATAGTGAAGGCAGGGAGGCCATTTGCCAGATGCACTTCCACAGTCACCTGTGGCGCATCCATACCATTCAGGGCGCGGCTTTTGAGGACGGCTAGTGACATGCGGTCTGAGGCGTGTATGAGGTTTATTGGTCTTTTGGTGGTGTTTCCAGTGCAGCCACCCTGGCTTCCAGGGCTTCGAGCTTGGCGCGGGTCTTGGCCAGGACTTGTGTCTGGATATCAAACTCTTCACGCGTGACCAGATCCAGCTTGGAAAAACCCTGGCTCATCATGGCTTTGACATTCTTTTCTATGTCCTTGGCAGGTGAGTTTTCCAGTGCCTGGCTTATCTTGGCCTGCATGTCATTAAAGAAATTTTGCTTATCCATTTTTATCCTCTATCTTGTAATTGCACACTTATGGTGCAAATCGTGCTTTGCCACTTTTTTGTGCGGAATTGGTCTTGCCCAAAATTGGTGCGCAATATGGTTTTTTCGCTTGCAATTTTACCTACGAAGCAATGATAGCGCATCTTGCCCGGACCACGACTGGTATTGCAGCGCAATATAGAAAACAGACGGGACGCAGAGTTTATCTGGCTGTATGCATATTAATACACTCTGGCTGCCGCGCTACGTATTCACTTTCTTGATGAGATAGCCATGGTTGGCACGACTCCTGCTAACAGGTAAGGGAAATAAGAATTTAAGAGTCTGGCCATGCAAGTAGTAATGAGTGTTGTCATTAAGTGCTGAAAACAGATTCTGTCCAGGGTTCAATCAAATCAAATCTTAATCATTAGGGGGAAGCGCAATGAAAAAATTAGTAATCGCCGCTGCTGTAGCCACATCATTCTTTGGTGGTTTTGCCCATGCAGAAGATGCCAAGCCAGAAGCCAAGCCAGATAATGAAGTCAGCTTCAACGTTGGCGTCGTCAGCGAATACCGCTACCGTGCGATTGCGCAATCACGTCTTGACCCGGCTTTGCAGGGTGGCGCTGATTATGTGAATAACCCTAGCGGTTTTTATGCTGGTACATGGTTATCCACGATCAAGTGGACCAAGGATGCGGGTGGTGGTGGTGATCTCGAATGGGATTTGTATGCCGGTAAAAAAGGTGAGATCACCAAGGATATCTCGTATGACGTCGGCGTCCTGACTTATGTATACCCATCCAATGGACTGAACAAGGTTGCTGGTTTTGCTGATGCCAACACCACAGAAATTTATGGCCAGTTAGGCATGGGGCCTGCCTATATCAAGTATTCACATTCGGTCACCAACCTGTTCGGTTTTATCGATAGCAAGAACAGTGGTTATCTGGATATTGGCGCAAACATTGAGTTGCCTGAAGGTTATACGCTGGCTTTGCACGCTGGCCATCAGACCATCAAGAACAATGGTGCGTACTCTTATTCCGATTGGAAAATCGGTGTGAATAAAGAGTTTTTTGGTGTGAATTTTGGTATCGCAGCGCTGGGCACGAATGCAGAGAAGAAACTGTATGTCACGCCAGCGGGCAAGTTCACTGGCAAAACTACTTTGGTATTGTCTGCAGTTAAAACATTTTAAAAATTCGAGGCGAGCATGAAACTGATTACTGCAATTATTAAGCCTTTTAAGCTGGATGAAGTCCGCGAGGCGCTATCCACCATAGGCGTACAAGGGATCACCGTGACCGAAGTGAAGGGCTTTGGTCGTCAAAAAGGTCACACTGAACTGTACCGTGGTGCAGAGTATGTGGTTGACTTCCTGCCAAAGACAAAAATTGAAGCTGCCGTGGATGATGCGATTGTTGATCGTGCTATCGAAGCGATAGAAACCGCAGCCCGCACCGGCAAGATTGGTGACGGCAAGATTTTTGTCTATGACTTGCAACAAGTTGTGCGTATTCGTACCGGTGAAACCGGCAACGACGCACTCTGATAGCCTACCAGGGAGTTCACATGAAAAAACTGTTGAAGAACATACTGGCAGGGACCGCGTTGCTGGTCACCGTCGGTTTTACATCTGTAGCATCAGCGCAAGATGCATCGGCTAAAGCTGAACCAGTGGCAGCTTCTGCTGCCGCTGCGACTGCTTCGGCCAGTGCATCAGCACCAGCGGTTGCCCCGGCTTCTGCCTCGGCAACTGCAGTAGTTGCACCAGCCTCTGCACCAGCCTCTGCCTCAGCGGCGGCAGCTGATCCGGCAGCGGCCAGTGCTGCCGCACCAGCAGCACCGGCACCTACTCCCAATAAAGGCGACACTGCCTGGATGATGGTTGCTACCTTATTGGTTATCTTGATGACCATCCCTGGCCTGGCCCTGTTTTACGGCGGTCTGGTCCGTTCCAAGAATATGCTGTCTATCCTGATGCAGGTCTTCATGATTTTCGCAGTGATTATCGTTCTGTGGTGCATCTATGGCTATTCACTGGCATTCACCGAAGGTGGCAAATTTATCGGTTCGTTTGACCGTCTGTTCCTGAAAAATATCTGGGATCCTGCCAAGGCGACCTTTGGTACTGCAGCGACATTCAGTAAAGGCGTAGTGATACCTGAATTTGCCTATGTAGCCTTCCAGGCGACGTTTGCAGCCATCACTTGCGGCCTGATCATCGGTGCTTTTGCAGAACGCGCAAAATTCACTGCAGTTCTGTTGTTTGTGGTCTTGTGGTTCACCTTCAGTTATCTGCCTATTGCTCATATGGTCTGGTTCTGGACTGGCCCTGATGCGATCAAGGATGCTGCAACACTGGCGACTGAAACTGCCAAAGCTGGTTTCCTGTTCCAAAAAGGCGCGCTGGACTTCGCGGGTGGTACTGTCGTGCATATCAATGCCGCGGTCGCTGGTCTGGTGGGTGCTTACCTGATAGGCAAACGTGTGGGCTATGGTAAAGAATCCATGGCACCTCACTCCCTGACGATGACGATGATAGGTGCGTCTCTGTTGTGGGTGGGCTGGTTTGGTTTCAATGCTGGCTCCGCTCTGGAAGCAGGCGATGTTGCAGCACTGGCATTCATCAATACATTGCTGGCAACAGCCGCAGCAACTGTGTCATGGGTATTTGGTGAGTGGATGTCCAAAGGCAAACCTTCCATGCTGGGTGGTGCATCCGGTGCGGTAGCAGGTCTGGTGGCGATTACGCCAGCTTGCGGTTTCGTCGGCCCTATGGGTGCTCTGATCATCGGTCTGCTGGCAGGTATCATCTGTCTGTGGGGTGTGAATGGCCTGAAACGCCTGCTGGGTGCAGATGACTCCCTCGACGTATTCGGCGTGCATGGCGTGGGCGGTATCCTGGGTGCCTTGTTGACAGGTGTGTTTGCTGCACCATCTCTCGGCGGCCAAGGTATATTTGACTATGTCACCAACAAGATGTCGGCTGATCCTTACGACATCTTCAGTCAGGTCCTGGTACAAGGCACAGCAGTTGGCACGACCATCATATGGTCAGGCGTCGTGTCCTTCGTGGCTTACAAACTGGTTGATCTGGTGGTTGGTCTGCGTGTACCGGAAGATGAAGAACGTGAAGGTCTGGACATCACCAGCCATGGTGAGTCTGCATACCATTCTTGATTCGATTCCTGATTCGATTTTTAATTTGGCTCTTGATCTGATCAAAAAGTTTTTGCCCGGCTTGTATCTGGTTCACCGATAAAGCCGGGCAGTGAAGAAGTATCCAAAGGTGTACCGTCAGTACCGTAATCAGAGCTTGCGGTCCTGAATTTGACAGGCTGTTTTGCATTGCGCAAAACAGCCTTTTTTTATATCAGGTTCGTACTTGATAAAGCAGAGGGGCAAAAAAATACGCCGCCCGAAGGTGGCGTATTTTTTTGATCTGAGAAGATATCAGTCAGTTTATTTTGCCACAGGTGCAAATTTATCTGCAGGTACCAGCAACCACAAACGCGCCAGATCACCAGAGCCATCGCGGCCCTGGACTGGCTTCAGGGTTTCAACTGCCTTGTCGCGCTTGCCTGCTTTCAGGTAAGCCACACCCAGATGCAGTTTTGCCTCATCAGGAGATTTCAAGCCACCTTTCGCGATACCTTGCTCCATCAATGCCAGGCCTTTGTCGAATTGGCCGTTGATCACATAGTTGTAGCCAATGTTGACCATACCGATACCAGTCTTGGCATTTTTGGCCGCTGCTTCACCTGCATCCAGGCTCTTGATGTCGTCAGCAGCCTGCTTGTTGACGCGATCGCGCAATTGCTTGTGTTTTGCAGCTTCCTTGCCTGTGCCCAGCAAGTTTGCGGCATAGCCAGCATCAATCGCGGTTTTGGCTTCAACAGGCAAGCCTGCCAACAGAGCCAGTTCTGCCATGTCGACAAATTGCGCGCCATCTTCAAATTTGTCGTTGAGGATCAAGAGGCGATAGTAGTCCAGCAGCAAGCGGTCAGAAAAGCCGGGTTTCTTGGTGACGCGATACAGCAGGTCAGCCCAGAATTCCGGTTTTGGATATAGTGCGACCATGCGTTCCAGCGCAACTGTATAGCCATCCCAATCCTTGAGTTGCTGATAGCTGCTGGTCAGCAGGCGGAGATTTTCTTCTGTTGTTTTGCGTTGCGCCTTGTCGTCCTCTGCCAATTGCACATTCAATACCTTGATCGTATTGGCGTAGTCATTTTCCAGATAATAGGAACGGGCGATCAGGTTGCTCATGCCTGCGTTGCCAGGATCTTTCGCCAGCCTGCGATTTGCCCAGGCACGGGATTCTGCGTATTTCTTTTCATTGAACAAAGTACCGGCAACGGCTTCAATGAAATGCTGCTTTTCTGATTCTTTCAAGAACTCAGTGGCGATCATGGCATCCATTGCCTTCGCCATCATGGCAGAGTCATTAGTGCTGGAGCCGATGACTGCGCGTATACGATTCAGTGCAAAGTTTTCAAAGGGAGTTTTTTTCTCCATTGCTTCCAACACTGCCAGTTTTTCTAGTGCCTGTGGAAATTGCTTCGCAGTTACCAACTCCATGATTTCATTAAGTGGCTTGCCCATTTCTGGACGTACTGTTTGCTGCTTGGCAGGATCAGCCGCTTCTTGTGCCTGGACAGTATTCACAGTCACGGGGGAGAAGCCAGATCCAAGTGCTGCCAGCATCATGGCGGCGAACAGGTAAGAAGTTTTTTTCATGAGTGATCCAGATAAAAAATGAAAATTGCCGTGTTGGCATTAAGCATGCAACAAACGACAACAAGTCAACAACAAATCAACGACACAAATGACCAGCATAATTAATGGGTAGGGCAATATTTTATCTCTCGCCCTTGCCTGAGCAAGATAGTCCTGGTCTTTCCGTGCCAGCCTTGTTCACATTGCGGAATCCGGCATTATAGCCGAGCTGGCAACAGCATTACCATTTGCATCCAGTGTCCACAACGGTGCTGACCGCCAGCGGGATGACAGCCAGCAAGCCTATTCCCGAATAAGCTTTTAGGCAATCTTTCTTTTCGGCCCGTTTTGTCCCTTCACCCAGGCGTTTTTCCAGACTGTCCCCGCGTCTGTGACTGGTCTGTATTTGTTCAATTTCTGAGGGTTTGCGCTGGCGCTCCAAGGCTAGCGCAGAACTGCGCACTGCATCCAGATCCAGCCCCTGGCCAGTCTGGTTATCCGGGCTGACGGCTAGGGGCGCAGGCTGGCTGATGGTCTCGGGCACTAATTCTGCTGGCTGTTTGCCTGGCCGCGGGGATGGTTTGGCGGCTTTACTGGTAGCGATTTCTTTGCGTATTTCTCTTTTCTCAGTCTTTTCAGCTTTGCTTGCGGCTTCTACAGGCTGACTGATTTCGGGAGCAACAGGCTTGGGAACTATCGTCAACACTTGTAGATAATGAATCGGGGGATTGACGTCACCATGGCGTACCGAGACGTTTTGATGGCGCAATAATTGCCAAAAAAGAATGTGAGCGATGATTACCAGCAAGACTGTTAAAGCTGGATATTCAGGTTTACTGATCCCCGGATTTGCCAGTTTGTCTACTTGTGCCAGCGAAAATTGCATCACGCCCTTCCAAAACTATGCTGATATTTAGTTTATCAGACTACTGCAGCTTGCTAAAAGTTCATGTCAGCCCACAATTCTGCTGTAAGGACTTCATTTTTGGCGTTCTTGCACCAGTATCCAGGGCTTGACAACGACTGTCCAGTGCTGGGCATCCTGCTCCAGCCATGCCTGAGCCTGTTCATCACTGACCTTGTCCAGTTGCCCATGCTCAATCAGGGCGGCAATGACATCAGCATGGTCTTCGGCCATGTGCATGGCAACCTCAACCAGGTCAAGCCCAGGCTGGACTGCCAGTACAGTGCCGCCGGCAAAATGACGCAATAACTCGCTCCAGGGGTAAGCTGCAGTTTCGAGATTGATCTTGGTACGCAAAATATCGGTATTGGACATGAAATTTATTTAAAATATATTGAAAAGGATCAGGTAAAACGTATCCGCATCCATAATTTTATGCAAATACTGAAATAAAGCGGAAGAAATAAGTGGAAACGGCTATTTTCTTGTTAAAGTCGCCATAGGCAGAAAACATTGAAAATCGCAGACAGAAATGAGTTCCAGGGAATGAAAACACTCAAAGATACCTTATGACGCTGAGACGCCAACTCCTTCTTGCCATATCCATCATCTTTTTTGCTGTGTTTCTTGGCTTGCAAACCCTGTCGGTGCTGACGATGCGGGATTATTTGCAACAGCAACTGGCCTCACATGCACAAGATGCCGCTACGGCCTTGTCGCGGCCTTTGGAAGAAGCCCTGGTCAAGAATGACCAGACCCTGGCCAATATCCAGATTTCCACCCTGTTCGACCGTGGTTATTATAAGAAAATAGCCGTGCTTGATCCCGCTGGCAAAGTGATACTCAACAAGGAACTTGGCGCTAACAAAGACAATGTGCCAGGCTGGATACCTGCCCTGTTCGATTTGCAGACACCACCGGGCGAAGCCTTTATTTCTTCTGGCTGGCGTCAGCTGGGCAAGGTAATTGTCGTCAGTCATCCGGCTTATGCCTATGAATACCTGTGGCGCTCGATGAGGGAAATGGCATTATGGATGTTTGCCATGTACCTTGTGGTCTGGGGGCTGACTGTGGTCTTGCTCAGAATTATCCTCGGGCCGCTGGAAAAAATAGAAGAAGTCGCGATCGCCATACAGGGTAAAAATTTCCGCCGTATCGAAGTCGTACCAAAAACACGTGAGCTGCAACGTGTGGTCGTTGCCATGAACCACATGACAGAACGTATCTCCAGTCTGATTGATGAAGAAGTCGCCAAGGCTGAAAACTTCAGACGCGAAGCCTTTATCGACAAAGTCAGTAGCCTGGAAAATCGCCATGGCTTTGACCTGCGCTTTAATCATTTGTTGTCGGAAGAAGGGCGCTTTGAAACTGCCGTCATCTTTGTATTGGAATTCGATGGGCTGAAAGAATACAACCATCAGCACGGCTATCAACAAGGTGATATCTTGCTGGCGGATGTGGCGACGGTGGTCACCGAAGTCTTTAGTAAGTATTCCAATATCCTTGGCCGCATAGGTGGTGCATCTATCGCGGCAGTCTGTATTGATGTCGATCAAAAGGCCATGAAGCTGTTGGTCGATGCCTTGCAATACCGTCTGAACCAGGTATTGCTGCGCGCTTCGCGTCAGGTCACTCTGGCTGCGGGTGCTCTGGTATTTGGTCCGGCACAGACACGTGGTGATATTTTTTCACGCGCTGATCTGGCGATAGAAACCATGCGTCAGTCTGGCAATGGACAAATCAGCCTGACCCATATGGAAGACAGCGAAGCCATGATTGCCGGTTCACATGGCTGGCGCACCCTGATCCACAATGCCCTGGCAGAAAATCGCTGGGTCTTGTTTGCACAACCTGTTATGCGTTTGCAATTGCGCCAACTTGTTCACCATGAAGTGTTTTCGCGTTTGCTCGATACACAGGGTCATCTGGTTCCGGCCAATCAATTTTTGCCCATGGCCTTACGTCACCAACTCATGCCTGAGATTGATCAGGCGGTGATTACCCTGGTCATGGAGATGTTGCAAAAAAATCGCGGCACGTATAAAAATATCGCCATCAATGTGTCACTGCAATCCATGGAGAGCAAGGAATTTTGTGACTGGCTGCAAGCACGTCTGAAATATTCACCAGAACTGGCAGCCTGCCTGTCAGTCGAGATCAGCGAATTCGCCTGCGCCAAAGACCATGCCGTGACCAGGAAATTTGTCAGCGCCTTGCGTGAAGCACGCGTGCGCTTTGGTGTCGATCATTTTGGCCTGGACCCACATGCCTTGAATTTTATCCGCGAAGTGCCGCCAGATTACATCAAGCTGGATGGCGGTCTGGTGCAGGAAGTTGCAGCGAATGAAAGCAGTCATGCCCACTTGCGCGCCATTGTCAAATTTGCGCAATCCCTTGGTATTTCCCTGATTGCACAAAATGTGGAAAGCGAAGCGTCGTTGCAATTATTGATAGCTGATCAGGTAGAGTGTGGTCAGGGGTTTTATTTTGGCGCACCGGAAAAGATAGTCGTGGCGGAGGCAGGATAAGCGAAAAGCAATGCATGCAAGGTAGCCGGACTTTTTTTGTAAGCCCCATTACATGCGTTTTTCTTTTTCCATTTTTTCTATCAAATCCTTCCAGAGGCGCACAGTCGATGCGCCGCCCTTGCGGGTATTGCCGCTGGCCAGCCACAAGTCTTCATCATTGAAGCTGTACACGGGCACCAGATCATTGCGGGCTGAGCCTGGCTGAATTTCTTCCACCAGGTTATCAAGTATCCACGGCTCTGCTGCGGGGGTTGGATAGTAGGCAAGTACCATATGCGTCTCGCCTATGTGTGTCGCCCTGACGTAGGTAATACGCAAACGCTCGGCAGGTATACCCAGGTCTTTCAGCGTCATGTATTTGGCTACTGCATAATCTTCGCAATCACCACCCCATGAGGCAATGAATTCCACTGGCGTGGCCCAATAGTCATTGACGCCCCAGTGTTCCTGATCTGTCAGGTAAGGGACACGATTATAAAAATCATTCACCTGCCGTAGAACCGACATTTCATATAGCCCATCGGTAGAGCGCACTGCATTCTTGGCAAAATCCTTGCCCGCAGCAGTCCGGATCTTGTTGATGGCAATTTGCATTTGTGTCAGGCGACGTGGTCCCTCGACGCCAAAGCGTTTATTCACATGCTCGATCAGGCCATGCGAAAAATCCACCAAACCGGATACCACAACCGGGCTCATGAGGCCTAGCAGCAAAAACAGACTGGCGGCGATTTTCGCATCCTTACTGCGCATGGGTGGTTGGTCTGGTAAGCATGGACAAGAGCAACAGTGTAGCTGTTTCTAGTGGCCTGCAACAGTGGAATCGAGAGTGAAAGACTTGTGCCCGGCGAGTCAGGGCAAGGCAAGGGTTGAACAAATGAGCGCAGCGATAGCGGGGCTATCGCGAGTATTTGCAACGCAGCCATGATCGTTGCGCACAAGGTAGGCACTCCGATTTCACTGTTGCAGGCCACTCGTGCAGCAATACCTGCATTTGTGGTTTTAAAAATTGTTAGATGAAAATCGTTAAAATAGATGCATCTTTCGCCCTCAAGGAAAAACCATGTCAGAAAAGCAGCAAAGCTGGATCGACTTACGCAGTGATACCGTCACCCGTCCTACCACTGCCATGCGTGAACTCATGCACACTGCCGAACTCGGCGATGATGTCTATGGTGATGATCCCACCGTAAATCGCCTGCAGACTTATGCCGCTGATCTGTTTGGCTATGAGGCAGCGCTGTTTGCGCCATCCGGTACACAAAGCAATTTGCTGGCCTTGCTCGCCCATTGCGCACGCGGTGATGAATATATCGTCGGTCAAGAAGCGCATACCTATAAATATGAAGGCGGTGGCGCAGCCGTACTGGGCAGCATACAACCGCAGCCTTTGACTAACCAGGCAGACGGCAGCATTGCCCTGGACGACATTGCCAATGCCATCAAACCCGACGATTTTCATTTCGCCCGTAGCCGTTTGCTGGCGCTGGAAAATACTATAGGTGGCAAAGTGCTGGCACCTGAATATATGCAGGCCGCAACCAGCCTGGCACATGAGCGCGGTCTGGCCACTCATCTTGATGGCGCACGCATTTGCAATGCCATCGTCAAACTCGGCATCAGCCCCAGGCAGGCGGTGCAGGGTTTTGACAGTGTTTCGGTCTGTTTGTCCAAAGGTCTGGGGGCGCCGATTGGTTCGGTACTCTGTGGCAGCCATGATTTGATCAATCAGGCCAAACGCTGGCGCAAGATGCTGGGTGGCGGCATGCGCCAGGCGGGCATGCTGGCCGCTGCAGGCTTGTATGCGCTGGAGCATCATATCCCGCGGCTGGCAGATGACCATGCCAACGCAGAACGCCTGGCAAATGGCTTGCGCCAGATCAGTGTCTTGCAGGTACAGGCACCACAAACCAATATCGTCTACGCCGACTTGCCTGCCGCAGCTTGTGCGGAGCTGGCAAAACTGTTGCAAGAACATGGCATCATGGCCAGAGTGACGCCGCACATGCGCATGGTCACACATCTGGACGTATCTTCTGCTGATATCGATAAAGTGCTTGCGGTATTTCAGACTTACTTTAGCAACTGGAAATAATCTTTTTTTCAATAAGGCGATTCCACTCAAGAACCGCCTTATTGTTATCTGACATCCAGCATGGGGCTATACAAGATAATGCGTGCGATGTGCAAGCTGGTCTGGTCATCACTCAGGCTTGCATGGTCTACATAAGGCAAATTATTCAAGCCATGTCCCAGGTTGTTTTGCGGGTATCTGGCTTTGGCAATGACATTGAACAAGCTCAGGCATTGGTATAAGTGACTGTGTTCTGCCTGTCCATGATATGCCTGGGGCAGTTTTCCCAGACAAAAGCTCACCGTATTTTTTTCATGCGTCTGTCCATGCTTGTGTTTTACCGACACCGGGAAAGAGACGCTATTTTTGTTCATGGTATTCGTGATGGTTTGTAACCAACTGCGTGTGGCGACGTCATACACGATGCGACAACTGAGAATATCACCGGGGCAGACCGGCATACTGGGGCCGCCAAAACAGGCTTGTGCAGGTTTTTGCCTGCCGCCCGCATGCACATACTGGCCACACACCCACCAGCCTGCATGCGAGTTGGTATTCTTGCTGGCGTTTTGCTCAGGACTGTAACTAAGCACTGCCTGCAAACCACCATCCATCCATTCAGCGCTATTGTCCTGGCCTGGGCGCAGGCAGGGCCACAGATAGGCATGCGCTTTGTCACTGTTCAGGAATGGTACCTGGACCTGTGCCTGTATCGAAATCCAGTTATTCCCCGGCGCAGCTGTAATACTCAGCTCGCTATCTGGTGCGGCTGGTTTTTCAAAGCAGTCCGCACCAGGTTCGGCATGCAATGTAGGTGCGCCAGAAAAGAAGATCACATCGCCCGCATGCAAGACGTGATGGTGGTACATGATGGCGTAATGCTTGACGTAAAAGAAAAAAGTAATACGGTCATCTGCTGCAGCAAATGCCTTGGCTTCTGTCAGCGTCATGCATTGCATGCGGCAAACTTCCAGACTTCTGCTGGCCTCATCCAGCACAGCCATGCCGCTGATTTTTTGCCATTGCAGGCCGGGTTCTTCTGGCGCAAAAATGACCAGGGGATCAAGTTCAGATGAGACGAGCTTTTTTTCTGTAATCATGTTTTGTCCTGATTTTGTCAGACGCCAGCATTAGTTCATTCGGATTTGATACAGATCTGCACGGGCATCAACCCGTACTGTCGTCACTTTTACGGCGGTGATAATTTGTTTTCATGCCTGTCATGCCAGCATTGGATTTGTCCACCTTACGTCTGTCAAATCCTGCCTTGGCACCAGCAAACAGACTGCGGAAACTCTCTACCGCAGCCGCCTCTTCAGCCTCGCTAGGTGTGTGCTCACCAAACAGATTGGCTTGCAGCCTCAACATCGGTGGCAAACAATCCTGAAACAGCGCAAAGTCACCGACAGGATCAAGTTTCAATAACATCTCTGCATTCGCGAATTGCTGTGCGGGCTTCATACATGACTCCTGGATTAGTGTTGGCATGTTTTATTGCTCCCGGATTATTTGCAAAACATGGCGTGCTGCATCATTCCCAGATCCAGCATGTCTTGTGCAGTCTTGCCGGGTTTTACAGCAACTTTGCGTGGCGGAGTTTGCGGAACCGCCTCAGGTGGTGCTTCGGTTTTTTTCTCTTGCTTCAGACTCAAAGTGGTGGACCATGGCGTATCTTTCGATGCCCAGGTAGTGGCCCACAAGGCATACGGCACTTCCAGCACGGACGGAGCCGGTTCTGGCAAAGGGCGCAGGCGCAAGTGGGTAGAAGTGTGGACAGCTGCAGACCAGGCGGCCTGCGGGTCTTGTGGGCGGGTGACAGGTATCTGGGCGATGGTACTGATCCTGACGCGGCCCCAACTGAGTTTGGCGCGTTCTACATTTTTTTGTATGAGTACGCTACGGGTTTCATTGTAGTAAACGTCGTCGGTCAGCAAACGCATGGCGATATTGCGGGCCAGCCTGGCTTTCAGAGCCATTTTGCTGAGCAACATGAATAACAGCAGATTGAGTGCAATAAGCAAAATTTCAGTAGTGGGCATCGTTCTCTCCTTCGGGTGGCAAGCATGTTGACTTGCCTGATGCTGGTCTATTTGCAAACGCCGTGCCAGCAACGCTTCCCTAGGGAGAAGGCTATTTTTTAAGCTCAATTGACATGTAAAGCATACAAATTTACATTGGCGCTTTACACTGTCGTTTACACAAAATACAGAATCCGCAGCAAACACAATGACCGATACCGACTACACCCTGACCTCACCCCTGGCCAAGCTGGCTGACAATGCGTCTGCCCTGCTTGGTCTGACCATCATCTGGCATCCCGACAGCCAGCGCATAGGTGAACAGTTCATGGCCAGCAATCCTGATGGCCTGGTTGACATCAATCGCTTCCTGCCACTATTCCGCCATCCCGCCAAAGAGGGTTTGCCGCTAGGCTATGGCGGTATCTCGCGTGACCCTGTGCGCATCAGCCGCGATGCCAATGACAGCATACTCATTACCCCGCCTGCCAGCCGCATGGTGGTGGAGGTCAATGGCATAGAGATTAGCGCGCCGGTGGCGCTCAGCCGTGAGCAGATAGACGCAGGCGCTATCCTTGGCCTGGGTCGCGCCATCGTCATCTGCCTGCACTGGATGCGCTGCCTGCCTAAACATAATCCAGCACTTGGCTTCATAGGCGTAGGCAGCGCCGCCATCGTCGCCCGCGACCAGATACGCCAGGTCGCAGGGACTGAGTTACCCGTCCTGTTGCTGGGTGAAACCGGCACAGGTAAAGAAATCGCTGCCCGCGCCATCCACGCCTATAGCAAGCGTGCCAGTGCAGAACTGGTCAGTGTCAACATGGCCGCCCTGAATGAATCCCTGGCAGCTGCCGATTTGTTTGGCGCCGTCAAAGGCGCTTACACAGGCGCACAAAACGCCCGCAAAGGCTTGTTTGCCGAGGCAGAAGGGGCAACACTCTTTCTCGATGAGATAGGCAATACCCCGGCCAGCATACAACCCATGCTTTTGCGCGTACTCGAAAGCGGCGACTACCGCCCGCTGGGTGCCCAGCAAGACCAAAAATCCAGCGCCCGCCTGATCGCTGCGACCGACCAGGATTTATATAGCGAAGGTTTCAACCAGGCCCTGCTGCGCCGCCTGGAAAGCTTCATCATCCACCTGCCACCGCTGCGCGCCCGCCGAGAAGATATCGGCGTACTGCTACTGCACCTGCTCAGCAACAGCAAACTGCCCAATGAGCTGGGCACCAGCCTGCCAGTGGCACTGGTCAGTGAATTTGCCAATTACGACTGGCCGGGCAATATCCGCCAGTTGTCGCACGTGCTACGTCGCGCCCTGCTGGCCCTGCAACTGGGTGAAGTGCCACAACTCGCCAGTCTGGTAAAAACCACCCACACAGTCCCATCCAGCGTGGCTCAGGCTGGCATAATCACAGACAGTAAAATCCCGCAACCAGCCACGCCACGCAAAAAGCTGGCCGAACTGAGTGACGATGACGTCCTGCGTGCCATGGAAAACAACGACTGGTATATACAGGGGGCCGCGCAAGAACTGGGTGTCTCGCGCCCCTCCATGTACAAACTGCTCGACAATCACAGCCAGATACGCCGCGCCGAACAGATACCGATGGAAGAAATTCGCCAGTCACTGGAAGCCAGTGCTGGCGATGTAGAGGCATGTGCTGCTTTATTGAAAACGCCTAGTGAGGCGTTGAGGCGGTATTTGAAGGTGGTGGGAATTTAGAACTTAACTACGTCACACTCGGTCTCGCCTGCCATGCATGCGACACGCATTTTTTATGTAAGTAATTAATCAGTACCTGTTCCGACTTCAATTTCTGGATCCCAGGAAAAACTAACGGGCACTCCACTGAACGTGGCAGTAAACGTCCCTTTTATTTGCCAGTAACCTTTTGTGTTGCTTAATAGAACTTGATTTGAGTTGGCACTTAAATCATAAGTCATTTGACCAGTTGAAAATGGCGAACCTGTAGTGCCAGGTAAAGCCGTCGCGGTCAAAATACTGTTACTAATTCTTTTGGCACTTGGTTCTTGAGCTAAACCGTGATCGATAAATTGATATTGATAGGAAATTGTATCCCCTACATTTATATCCGGGATTCCGTCAGCATCAGTATCCAAGGGATTACCTGTTGTTGATAATGGAGAGAAAACACCTAATGCGCTACCTTCACGGTTGTATTGAATTGTGAATATAAAAGTATTACTCAAGTCGTACTCCTGGTTAGTTAGCGAAAAAAACTGCAAATTTTACTTCTCAATAAAACAAGTATCTACTTTAAATAATCTATTTGAATCGTGTAATACGAAATGACTCAAATTGATCAGTGAAACCAAGATGAAGCTTATTCTCGAATTTCAAATATGGATAAATGTAGCCTGCAAATAAGATTGCATATCGAAAACAGCAAGTAATGTGCCAGACATAAAAGAAAGAGAATTGGAAGATTTAGTAGTATCGTTCCGTAATCTTAAATTGCTGATTTCTAATCTATAGGACTTACGCAAAACCGCCCCAACTGTGTTGCAGCTCCTAGCCGTACTAAAGTACTGTCTTCGTCGCTGCGCCTTGTTGGGACAATTTTGCGTAAGTCCTAATCTAATGATTTTCATCATTCAGCCGCGTAGCGGCTATCTTTTCTAAGTTCGATTAAATCTGGTTCAGCATCTATCAATTTAATTGAATACCCCAATTTTTTTGCTTTTTCTATTGCATCTAGTGCTTGAACCCGATTTCCTAATAGTTCGTATGCAAGTCCACCGCGGAACAGTACTTCTTTGTTATTAGGTGCAAGTGAAATTGCACGCTGAATCAATGTTTCGGATTCCGATTTGTTTCCAATGCGGGCTTCAATTAGACCCATCCTGGAAGCTACGGTTACATCATTTGGTGATTGCAATAATCTCGGTGCTAGCAAATCTTTAGCTTTTTTATATGCTTTGATTGCATCTTCTTTTCGCCCAGGCAGCCAAAGTAAGGTATCTGCTAAATTTGTCCAATTCACATAATTGTTTGGATTGCCCGCCTTAACAGAAACGGCTTGTTCAAATGCTTGTGCAGCCTCAACGTAATTGCCTCGAAAGAATAGGGCATTTCCTAAATTTGAAAAGAGTAATGCGTTTGGACGAACCTGTAAGCCTTGCTGCAGCACCTGCAATGCTTCATCATTTCGATTTAGTCTGGAGAGTACTCCATTGAGGTTTGCATATGCAACTCCAGAATCCGGCTCGATCTTGATACTTTCTCTGAAGGCTTTTTCTGCCAACAGATAATCACCTTTTTGAAAATAGACAGAGCCAAGTGCGTCCATCAGCATGCGCTCATTAGGGTAACGCTTAAGTGCTGCATTTGCGTTATTAAGTGCGTCCTCAAATCGTCCTAATTTAGTAAGAACGGTAATTTTTCCGAACAGAGCAAAGAAATAATTAGGATCAAGTTCAAGAGCACGTTCGTGTTCTTGAAGCGCATTTTCGTGCTTCCCTTGTAAGTTCAATACCCAAGCTTTGGATACATGAGCAAGTGCCAGGTGCTTATTCAGGGTGATTGCTTGCTGTGCGCTGGCATCTGCTTTTTGTAGCCATATTTCATCCCTACCTGCACCTGCGTATTTCAGACTGTAGGTTAAAGATAATCCTGCGACCGCAGCAGAGTTATTTGAATCATGTTTAATAATTAGTTCAAAATTCTTCGCAGCCAGGTCCAGGCTTCCAGGACGATCGAAAAGTTTTAACGCAGCCATTCCTTGTTTAAGTGTGAGTGATTCTGAATAAGGCTTAAGTACCTCGCTATCAAATTCTAAATACGGTGCAGCCTGCCACGCCCCATACACCAGCGCGACAACGATGGCACTGGCTATGGCAAATCGTTTCGGTGCCCCCAGTGCTTTCCAGCCTTTGCCAAAACCACCCGCGCTACCAGCACCAGCGCCTGCCACAAGCACTGGCACACTCACCAACCCACGTAATTGCTCAACCACCTGTTGCATGCTGCTCAAGCGTTTCTCAGTCTGCCGCGCCGTCATACCCAGCACCAGCTTGATCAGTTCAGGCTTGCATCCTGCTGGAAATTCCCAGGTGTCGGAATTGGATTGCATCAATGCGGCGGCCAAGGCCAGGCCGCTGGCGTTGGCGAAGGGGCGTTGGCCGCTCAGGGTTTGGTAGAGGATGACGCCGAGGGCGTAGATGTCGCTCTGGGCGTTGGCCGGGTTGCCCATCATGCGTTCGGGGGCCATGTAGGCTATCGTGCCTTGCGGGTCGAGCTGGCTCATGGACGTGGTGGCCTGGGCATCGGTTTGTGATGCCAGACCAAAGTCAAGTATGCGGACTTTGCCGCCGGGTTCCACCATCAGGTTGGATGGCTTCAAGTCGCCATGGATGAGGCCGCTGACGTGGGCTTCCTGCATGGCTTCGGCGACCTGGTTGATGATGTTGATGGCTTGCTGTTCTGGCAGCGGCTGTTGCGGGTTTTGCTGCAGCAATTGCTTCAGGGTCAGGCCTGGTACCAGTTCCATGACGATGGACTGGCTATTGTCTTCATCTTCAATGGCAAAAATTTTAACGAATGCAGGGTGCTTCAGCGATGCGGCCAGACGGGCTTCTTTCAGCAGGCTGGTGCCTGGCACTGCGTTTTCGATTGCCTTGAGCTGTTTGATGGCGACAGGGCGGCAGAGCTTGCTGTCCCAGGCTTCATGGACTTGCCCAAAGCCGCCTTCACCCAGACGCTTTTTGAATTCGTAATGTCTGAGACTGACGCTTTCTTCTTCTGTTTCTGTATTGTCTTTGCTAGCCAGATTGGTATTTTGCATTGGTTTCTTGCATGGTTATTATTTTTTATGCCGCATTGGGTTACATGCAGCTATCTGTCCACGCGAGATAGTTGCTATTCGTAACGAGATGTAACGGCAATAATATAGCGAACTTTATTACAAAACTGTGTACTCACAGTGACAAGCCAATCTATTTTATATGTAAATGACATGTGAATTCACAGTAATTTACATGTAAAAACCCTGCTTGCCCAGTCTGTACGGGGTGGGCGAGGCGGGGTGGAAGCTAAATAGTTATCTCAGGTTTGACGATGCTGACTTGTCCTTTGAGCATCTCTATCAATTCGGTTTCAAAGCTGGCAGCGAGTTTTTGCTTGATGCTGATACTGATGGTGGTGGATTCGGTATAGGCCAACTGGGTGACGCTGGCGGCAAACTTGTCGCACAGACGGCGCACATGGGATTCATTTGCATAGGCGCAAACGATGTCCCATGCCAGCATATATTCAACTTCTATGAGTTCGGCGACCTTGAAGGCGTCTGAGATAGCTTGCCCATAGGCGCGCGTCAGGCCACCTGCGCCCAGCTTGGTGCCACCCCAATAGCGCACGACCACGGCCAGCACATTCGTCACGTCCTTGTGTACCAGCACGTTGTACATGGGTTTGGCGGCTGTGCCTGATGGCTCACCATCATCATCCAGGCCAGAATCGCCAGTGCAGATCAGTGCCCAGCAAACGTGGACGGCATCCGGGTGTTGTGCGCGTATGCTTGCCAGTTGCTGACGGGCTTCTGCGCGGCTGTTAAGCGGATAGAGCTGGCCCAGAAAACGGCTTTTCTTGATTTCTATTTCAGTAAAAGCAGGGGCAGCGAGTTGGTACATGGGCGATGGAGGGGCAAAGCCGCTATTTTGGCGATTTATTGCAAGCTGGTATACATAAAAGGCTGCTTTTCGCCTTGCCAGGTACAACTTGCATTGTGGGCTTATACCATATACCCGGTTTGCGGCTTGCCACAACAGGGCAGTTTCGCCTGAGTTTTACTGGATGACGAAGTTTTCAAAAAACACATCGGTCACACCATCATGCTCCTTCAGGTCCAGCGTCTTGTTGACGCCGTTCTTGATTTCTTCCATCAACTGGTGTTTGCCGTCCAGGCTTTGCAATTGTTCGCCCTCTTTGCTGCTGAGCAGCAGGATCAGAGTGTGCCTGACCTTGGGCATGAACATCTTGATCTTGTCGCTGACTTCAGCGCTGGCTATTTGCAGCGCCATACTCAGTTGCAAATAGCGTTCAGTGCTGGCTAAATTGACGGTGAAAGCTTCCAGTTTTGCAGTAGAAGCAGCACCTGCCGCGCCAGCGTCCTTGCCACCAGAATTGGCCAGTACGACACCAGATTGTAGACCGAGGGCAAGGCAAAGCAGGAAAGGAAATAAGTGTTTTTTCAGTATCATGTTTTATCTTTTGCCAATGTTTGCTCAAGAAAAATCTCTATTTTTCAGAAGCTTACCGCATTGCAGCAAAACATACTGTTAAACAACTTAAAGAAGCTGAGCAATGTAGGAATGTTTTATGCGATAAGCCTGCTTGATACGAAACTTGGTTTCTTATCAAGCAGGCTTATGCAAATGACATACCCGACGCAGACCTTCTCAGATCTGTGCCAGACTTACACGGTCAAAGGCTTGTAACGGATGCGTTTTGGTTTTGCACCCTCTTCACCCAAGCGTTTTTTCTTGTCTGCTTCATATTCCTGGTAGTTACCGTCAAAGAAGCTGACTTGCGAATTGCCTTCAAATGCCAGGATGTGGGTGGCGATACGGTCGAGGAACCAGCGGTCATGGGAAATAACCATGACGCTGCCGGCAAATTCCAGCAAGGCATCTTCCAGCGCACGCAGGGTTTCCACGTCCAGATCATTGGATGGTTCATCCAGCAGCAAGACATTGCCACCTTGCAGCAGGGTTTTTGCCAGATGCAAACGGCCACGCTCACCACCAGAAAGGTTGCCAACGATCTTTTGCTGGTCACCGCCTTTGAAGTTGAAGCGACCAAGGTAAGCGCGCGAAGGCATTTCAAAACGGCCTACCGTCAAAATGTCGGCACCGTTTGCCACATCTTCAAACACGGTCTTGGTATTGCCCAAGTCTTCACGTGATTGATCAACCAACGAGATTTTGGCAGTCTGGCCCAGCACGACTTCACCGCTGTCCGGTGTCTCCATACCTTTGATCATCTTGAACAAAGTCGATTTACCGGCACCGTTAGGGCCAATGATGCCGACGATGGCACCAGGAGGGATCTTGAAGCTCAGGTTATCAATGAGCAGGCGGTCACCAAAGGCTTTGCTGACGTTCTTGAATTCGATGACTTCATTACCCAGGCGCTCTGCCACAGGGATGAAAATCTCCTGGGTTTCATTGCGCTTCTGGTATTCATGCTCGCTCATTTCATTGAAGCGTGCCAGACGCGCCTTGCTCTTGGCCTGACGCGCTTTGGGGTTCTGGCGTGACCATTCCAATTCTTTTTGCAGGGCTTTCTGGCGGGCCGATTCGGTCGCTTCTTCCTGCTTCAGGCGGGCTTGCTTCTGATCGAGCCAAGAAGAGTAATTGCCTTTCCATGGAATACCATGGCCACGATCCAGTTCCAAAATCCATTCAGCAGCGTTGTCGAGGAAGTAGCGGTCATGGGTAATCGCCACCACGGTGCCAGGGAAGCGCAACAGGAATTGTTCCAGCCAGTCGACAGATTCAGCATCCAGATGGTTGGTTGGTTCGTCAAGCAAGAGCATGTCTGGCTTGGACAACAACAATTTGCACAGGGCGACGCGGCGTTTTTCACCGCCGGACAAGACGGCTATTTTGGCATCCCATGGTGGCAGGCGCAGTGCATCGGCGGCCATTTCCAGTTGCAGTTCTACATTGTCGCCAGAGGAGGTGGAGATAATCGCTTCCAGACGTGCCTGCTCATTGGCCAGCGCATCAAAGTCAGCGTTTTCTTCTGCATAAGCGGCATACACTTCTTCCAGCTTGGCCTTGGCTTCAAACACTTCGCCCAGTGCAGATTCAACAGCCTGGCGTACGGTTTGTTCTGGATCGAGTTGCGGTTCTTGCGGCAGGTAGCCGATGTTCAGGTTAGGCATGGGCACGGCTTCGCCCTGTATGTCCTTGTCTAAACCTGCCATGATTTTCAGCAGGGAAGACTTGCCTGAACCATTCACACCCAGCACGCCTATCTTGGCGCCAGGGAAGAAGGACAGGGAAATATCTTTCAGAATTTGACGCTTCGGCGGGACGATTTTGCCGACGCGATTCATGGTGTAGACGTAATTGGCCATTTTTCTTGATTTTTCATAGGGAATAAGAATGCCTGCAAGGATACCTCAAGCCAGCGCAGGACGGAATATTTCATCCAATTTATGTAAGGCTTGCTGCAAAGCACAGCCATAGTTTCTGCATTTCCAGAGACTTGGACCACGATAGATTTCTCGAAGACGTGCCTGGTATGCTGCTTTGCACCAAAGTTGATGTAACTCAAGTCCCTGTCAGCAGTGTGGATTTACACTTTATTCATCACTGTTGATAAAAGAGGAAATGAAAATGAACAAGCTTGTAATCGCACTCTCCCTGGCAGCTATCGGTTTCACCGCGACCCAGGCAATGGCTCAAGAACAGAGCCCATGGCAAGTGCGTGCCCGTGTCGTCAATATCAGCCCTGCAAATAGCTCTGACCCTGTGGGTGGCGTTGGTGCTGCCGATCGTATTACGGTTACCAGTAAAGAAATCCCTGAAGTCGATATTACTTATTTCTTCACGCCTAACTGGTCGGCTGAACTGATACTGACATATCCGCAAAAACATGATGTCATGCTCGATGGTGCCATCATCGGTAGCTTCAAGCATTTGCCACCGACTTTGACAGCACAATATCACTTTGCACCTGGCGCACAAATAAGTCCTTATGTTGGTGCTGGTGTCAATTACACCCGTATCTCTGATGTGAACCTGCTCAAAGGTGCAGGTGGTCTGGAAAACAGCAGCTTTGGCCTGGCGATACAGGCTGGCGTGGATTTCAAACTCGACAAAAACTGGTCACTGAATCTGGATATCAAAAAAGTGCAGATACGCAGTGATGTGACGATCAGTGGTGTTAAAGTCAGTGCGGTCAAGATTGATCCTTGGTTGGTAGGTGTAGGCGTAGGCTATCGCTTCTAAGGAAAGCGGACATACGAAAAACCGCCCCAACTGCGTTGCAGCACCTTGCCGTACTAAAGTACTGTCTGCGGAGCTGCGCCTTGCTGGGACGGTTTTGCGTAAGTCCTGGTTTAAAAGAGTGAGCTGCCACATTTCCCCTTTCTTCTGTGACAGGGGATTTTTATTTGGGCGACGGTTTTCCAGTCCACCATCACCGTGCTAATTCGCACACCAGCGTTCGTTGACGAACGGATTTGCCCCCATCTGGCTATCATTTTCCTTGGTATTTATTTTGTAAGTAATTGATTTTAAATGACTTAATTTGAATTGACTCAGCAGGCACGGTGCTTGCAAACCTGATCCGGCAATTTACTCATTTCAGGTTTCAACATGGATCAGGCTCTCAGCCAGGACACACTCAAAAAGCGCAAGCGCAAGACTATCTTGCTGCTTGCTGCTGCCGCCATTTTTGTCACAGGTGCGGCGTGGGCGGTGAACCGGCTCATCAGCCCTGGCGTCAGCCTGGGTGAGATACGTGTGGGGCAGGTGCGTGTGGGGGCTATTGACAATACTATCAATGCAGCAGGCATCGTCATCCCTGTTCATGAAGAGCAATTGTCCAGCCCCAACCAGTCGCGCATCAGTAAAGTCATTGCCAAGGCGGGCCAGACCGTGCATGCGGGCGATTTGCTGATGGTGCTGGATGATCACACCATACGTCTGGCGATAGACAATTTGCGCGAGCAGATTTCCCAGCAAGACGTCAAGGGACAATTGCTGGCGATGGAGATGGAATCAAATCTCAAAAAAATTGCCAGTGAAATTGAATTGCTGGAACTGGATTTGCAAAGCAATAAAGTCAAGCTGGCACGTTATCAAAAACTGGGACCTATCGGCATTACTTCAGCAGTTGATTTGCAAGCGGCAGAGCTGGCTGTCAAACGCAATGAAGTGCAACTGCGCCAGCACAAAGAAACCCTGACAGATACCCGCCGTACCACACAAAGCAATATCGAAGCTGCACGCCTGCAAAAATCCATTTTCCAGAAACAGATGGAATTGCAGCAAAGACTGTTGGAGCAAACCCAGGTCAAAGCTCCCTTTGATGGTTTGCTTACCTGGATGCTGGCTGACGAAGGTGCCAGCCTGAATACCGGACAACTGATCGCCAAGGTATCTGAGTTGAATAACTTCAAGGTAGAAGCCACCGTCTCTGATTTTTATGCGCGTTACCTCAATGCCGGGCAAAAAGTTCGGGTTGAATACAGCGGGCAAATCATGCCTGGCGAAGTGCAAACCATTTTGCCCGAAATACAAAACGGCACCGTGAAACTCATCGTCGTACTGGATAAAGCGAACCATCCCTCGCTCCGGCACAAACTCAGAGTGGAAGTGAATATCATCACAGAACAAAAAGCACGCAGTCTGATTGTTGAAAACGGGCCAGCGATAAACGGCAAGGGCAGGCAGGATGTGTATGTGCTGGAAAATGGCAGGGCAGTAAAGCGCAGCGTGGAAATTGGTCTGGGTGACAGCAAGATGGTAGAGGTCTTGCAGGGCGCAAAAGAAGGGGACAGGCTGGTGATTTCAGACATCAGCAGTCTCAAGCATTTAAGCAGTTTCAGAGTATCGCAATAAACCTTAAACATCAAAATTGAATAAAAAGGAAACGATCATGATCAAGCTGGAAAACGTCAGCAAAACCTACCAGACCGATAAGGTCGAGACCCTGGCTTTGCGTGACATTAATCTGCATGTAAAAAAAGGGGAGTTCGTCTCCATCATGGGACCCAGCGGTTGTGGAAAAAGCACGTTGTTGAATTTGATCGGCCTGCTCGACAGGCCGGGCAAGGGCAAGATTGCCGTTGATGGGGCCGAGATGAAAACCTGGCGTGACAAGGAGCTGGCCAGCATGCGCAACCGTACATTTGGTTTCATTTTTCAAAGCTTCCATCTGATCAATGACTTGCGTGTCATCGATAATGTCGAACTACCCCTGCTGTATCGCTCCTGTAGTGCCAAGGAGCGTCGACGGCTGGCAGAAGAGGCATTGGCCAGGGTCGGCCTCTCTGCACGCATGGATCATTATCCGAATCAGTTATCTGGCGGCCAGCAACAAAGGGTGGCTATCGCCCGCGCCATGGTCGGGCGCCCCAGTGTCTTGCTGGCGGATGAACCTACCGGTAATCTGGATAGCCAGATGGGGGCAGAGGTCATGGATATCCTGCTCAAACTCAGTCATGAGGACACGACTGTAGTGATGGTCACGCATGATGAGCGCCAGGCCAAACAGGGTGGTCGCATAGTCCGGGTATTTGACGGCCAACTGGTCGCTTAGGAACTATGTCATGTTAAGAAACTATTTCCAGATTGCCTGCAAGGTATACATGCGGCGCAAATTGTTCACTGCCATCAACCTGCTGTGCATCGTGCTGACCATGGTGGTATTGCTGACAGTGACGGCTATCTTGCAAACCACTTTTTATCCCACAGGTGTTGAGGGCAAGAGTGAGCGATTCTTGCAAATTACTAGTATCACACAAGCCAGTAACAACAACACGAGCAGAAGTCCATTAGGCTATAAGACGATTGATCAATATCTGCGCAAAATGAAGACTGTGGAAAAGGTAGCTGCAGTGACTGGCCCGGAATCTGTGTCTGTCTATCAAAAAGACAGTGTTAATGAAATCATGATGCGTCGTGCTGATGCAGAGTATTGGCAGATACTGGATTTCAAACTCTTGTCCGGACGCGTACCAACTGAGGATGATGTAAGGCAAGGTCGTTTCGTCGCAGTTGTCAATGAAAGCACGGCGAAAAAATTATTTGAAAACGCAGCAGTCATAGGGAAAAAAATCAACACTGGCGGCCAGCAGTTTGAGATCATTGGCGTAGTCGAAGACGTCATCCATCTCAACGCTTTTGCTGATATGTGGGTACCTGTAACCACTTTCCCTTCTTCACAATACCGTGAACAATATACGGGCGACTTTACAGCCATGTTAATGGGCAAGAGCGCAGCAGACTTGCCCTTGATCAAAGATGAACTCCTCCAGGTCGTCAAACAAATAAATGCCGATGAACCCAACCATTGGGAGCATACCTACATGTGGGCAGACAGCAAACTGGATTTCTTTGCAAGAGGCATACTGAGCAGGGACGATGTCGCTGATTCAGGTGCGCCGCAGTTAGTGGCAGGAATCGTTTTTGCCATGTTGCTCTTCATGTTGTTACCTGCCCTGAATCTGATCAATCTGAATTCTGGCCGCATCATGGAAAGGGCCGCCGAGATCGGTGTACGCAAAGCCTTTGGTGCCAGTAATAGTGAACTGGTCAAGCAATTCGTCATGGAAAATATCTTGCTCTGCCTGTTTGGTGGCGCACTGGGATTGATTTTTACCAAATTGTCTTTGATCTGGCTCAGCAATGTAAATCTGGTGCCGTACATGAAAGTGGATCTGAGCTTCGCCGTGTTTGCCTACAGCTTTGTGATGGCCATCGTGTTTGGTGTTTTGTCTGGCGTCATTCCTGCATGGAAAATGTCACGTCTTGATCCTGTGCTTGCCTTGAAAGGAGCTGCATGATGTTTTTTCATATACTCAAGCCCATCTGGAAGCGCAAGTTCAAGAATTTGCTGCTGAGCCTGGAAATCCTGCTGGCTTTTTGTGTTGTCTTCGGGCTGGCACTGATGAGTGCCCGTTATTTTCAGTTGTACCATTTACCCACGGGATTTGAATATCAGGATGTGTGGTCAGTCAGGATGTTGGGTACAGGCCAGTTAGATGCAAAAAACGATTCTACTGTGACAGAAAATTTCCAGCGCAGCCTGGCAGCTTTGCCTGAGGTGGAACAAGTCGGTTTTATCAATTATTCTCCTTATAGCAATGCTACGTGGCGCTCGGATTTGTATTTGCCTGACAGTCAATTCAGATATTCCGTCAACATGACGGAAATGACAGACGAAACCCCTACTCTCTTGAAAATGAAGTTACTGGATGGACGCTGGTTCTCAGCTGAAGACGAAGGCAGGCCAGAAAGAGCCATCATGATTAATAAAAAACTGGCAGACAGCATGTTTCCTGGTAAGAGTGCAGTCGGGCAATTGGTTACTGATACTGCACCAGACTCGAAAAAAGTCAAATTGTTGCGCATCACAGGCGTTGTTGAGGATTTTCGTAACAAAGGTGAATTCATGGCACCGACAAATTTTTCCATCATGCGTTTTTCCAAAACAACTGGGGATAAACGCATGGAGGTTGTCTTGGTCAAAGTCAAGCCGGGTACATCACGTGCCTTTGAAGAAAAACTGAACCAGCAATTGAAACTCATACGCAGTGACTGGGGTTACAGAATTTCACCTCTGGTCGACATGCGCAAATCCAAGATGACTGAAGACACCATTCCTCTGCTGATACTGGCTGTCATTGCTGTTTTTTTGCTCATCATGGTGGGTTTTGGTCTGTTTGGCGTGCTTTGGCAAAATACCACGCAACGTATTCCTGAGATAGGTTTGCGCCGTGCCGTTGGTGCCAGCAGCGGGCATATCTATCAGCAAATCGTCAGCGAGCAATTATTGCTGAGTTCCATTGCCATGCTGGTGGGGATGGTATTTCTGATACAACTGCCACTGACCGGGGTTCTGGGGGAAGCCATCAACTGGACGGTCTTCATTACCGCTACCGTGATCTCTGTGGCGATGATATATGCTATCTCAACGCTTTGCTCGCTTTACCCGGCCTGGCGTGCCAGTCGCCTTAGCCCGACGGAAGCCTTGCATTACGAATAAAATTATTCTTGCTCACAGAGCAAAACGTTTAAGATAGCTAGCAGCCTTCACACTCAGGAGTGTGAAGGCTGCATTTCTGTTTCCACCCATTTGTAATAGATAAGGCCATGCCAGTAGCATTAACAAACCAACGTATCCTGATCATAGATGATGACAGCTCAGTACTGGTGTCGCTGGCTTTGCTGTTGAAGCAAGCCGGTTATGCCAGCGTAAGTTGCGATGATCCGCAGCACGCCATGCAGATATTGGCAACGCAAGAAATACATCTGGTTTTACAGGACATGAATTTCTCTTTGCAAACCACTGGCGAAGAGGGTTTGGCTTTATTGGCCGACATCAAACGCCTCTATCCAGCACTGCCGGTTTTACTGATGACAGCCTGGGGTTCAATTGCCCTGGCTGTGCGCGGTGTGAAACTGGGAGCAGCAGACTTTTTTACCAAACCCTGGAATAACACGCCTTTGCAGGAGCTGATACGCGCTACCCTGGATATGGCGCAAATTGCCATGCCTGGAAATGCAAGTCGTCAGTTGCTGGACCAGCAGTTCAACTTCAGCGACATCATTGGCGAACATCCTGAATTATTGAAAGTATTGGCGACCATAGGCCGGGTCGCCAAAACCAATGCATCGGTCCTGATTCTCGGCGAGAGTGGCACCGGCAAGGAACTGATTGCTGACGCGATACACCGCAACAGCCCTCGCGCCACTAAGCCCATCGTCAAGGTGAATATGGGAGCAGTGACGACGAGCTTGTTTGAAAGCGAAATGTTCGGTCATGTCAGAGGCGCTTTCACGGATGCCAAGAGTGACCGCAAGGGGCATTTCGCCATGGCCAGCCAGGGCAGTTTATTCCTGGATGAAATCGGTGAGCTGAACCGCAATGACCAGGTGAAATTGCTGCGGGTATTGCAAAACCAAAACTATCAGGCGGTGGGGGCCAGCAAGACAGAACAGGCTGACGTGCGCATCATCTCGGCCACCAACCGCGAACTGGCAGAACTGGTAGCCAGCAATGAATTCCGTGAAGACCTGTATTACCGCTTGAACCTGATCACCATACGCCTGCCACCTTTACGTGAGCGCCGTAGCGATATTCCCTTACTGGCAAACCGGCTGGTGACCGCACTGGTAAATAGTTATGGCATGGAACCAGTCAGTCTTGCACCGTCTGCATTGCAATGGCTGGGCAGCAGGACCTGGCCGGGTAATATACGCCAGCTCAGGCAATGTCTGGAGCGTACTTTGCTGCTGGTGGGCACGCCTGTGCTGGAACAACATGATTTCCTGTTTGCCGAGCAGCATGAAGAAACGCAGGGGCAGGACGTGAGCATTGCCGGCATGACGCTCGATCAGGTAGAAAAACTGATGATAGAAAAAGCCATGGAACAGCATCAGGGCAATATCACCCGCGTGGCCAAGGCATTGGGCTTAAGCAGATTCTCTTTATATCGCAGGCTGGAAAAACATCAGATCAGTACCAGTGAAGTCGATGATGAGGAGAGCCAATGAGCCTGAAGCGGCGTTTGCTGGCTTATCTCTTCATTATCCATGGCATTTTCCTGGTGCTGGCTTTCAGCTTTTATCTTAGCCGACCCTTGCTCATCGTCTGTCTAGAACTGTGTCTGGCTTGTAGTCTTGCCCTCGGTATTTATCTGGTCAATAAAGTCTTGCAACCCCTGGACTTTGCCCAGCAATTTCATGATCTCTTGCAAGATGAAAATTATGCCAGCCGCATTAAACCGGACAGCAACATGGAAATCAATGAACTGGTGGTCTTGTTCAACCGCATGCTGGAAGCCTTGTATAAAGAGAGACTGGAATTGGGTGAGCAGCGCGGTTTTCTGGATCGCTTGCTGGAAGCAACGCCCACAGCAGTCATCGTCTTTGATTTCGATGACAAGGTCAGCTTGATGAATGCCAGTGCCCAGAATTTATTGGATGTAAGGGAAACTACAGGATTAAGCTTGCAGCAATTGATCCAGAAAAACGAAACCACCAGCAGTGCAGAATTGCTGCAGCAACTGCAACAGTTATTACCTGGTGAGAGTGCAGTATATGGTGACACCGAAGGCAGGCGTTACCGTTGCCAGAGAAATCAATTCACAGACCGCGGCTTCAAACGTGATTTCGTATTGATCGATGAGATCACGGCAGAGCTTGCCAGTTCAGAAAAAGCTACCTATGAAAAACTCATACGTGTACTTGCACATGAAGTGAATAATACCGTTGCCGCAACAGGTTCGGTGCTCGAATCATTGCTGTTTTATAGTGGGCAATTACAGACAGAAGACAGCCATGATTTTGTCACTGCCATCGCGGCAGTCAGGAAGCGCAATGGTAATCTGGGTGAATTCATAGAAAGATTCACCCGCGTCGTTAAAATGCCAGAACCTGAATTGAAGCCACATGATTTGGCGGCCATGCTCGATGGCATCATTTATTTATATCGCCAGCAATGCAATGAGCTTGGCATTCACTTCAATTGGGTGGTGCGTGAAGATGTACCCTTGCAAATGCTGGATGGGCATTTGATGGAACAGGCCTTATTGAATATCGTCAAGAATGCGATCGAAGCTGTAGAGACGTCCATCAAACTTGGTTTGCAAGCGACTGGCTACATCAAGCTCGAACTCCGGCGGGATGCAGATATGCAGGCCATACTTTTATCAATCAGGGACTCTGCCAATCTATTGTCAGACGTGCCGCATGGACAATTGTTCACGCCTTTCTTTACGACCAAGAAAGGTGGGCAAGGCATAGGCCTGATGTTTGTGCGCGAAGTCCTGAACCGGCATGGCTATAGTCATAAACTCATGGCGAATGGTCAGGGTGAGACCAGTTTTGATATCCTTATTGAAGGCTAATTCAGAAAACTTCCAGCCTCATACGCAAATCTTCTATACGTCCTATAATGCAGCTCCATTCGGCTCATTCTGCCAACTATTTAGGAGATTTCCATGTCTATTTCCATGTACGCTGCCTCTGTTCCCGTGTTTAACCAGATGCTTGATAGCCTCAGCGATGTCCTGAAAAAAGCTGAAGCACATGCGACAGGCAAGAACATCCCCGCAGAAAATTTCTTGCAGGCACGTTTGTTCCCTGACATGCTGGCTTTGACACGTCAAGTACAGATCGCTGCCGACTTCGCCAAGGGCGTAGCAGGCCGTCTCGCACAAGCTGAATTGCCAGCTTACGAAGACAATGAGCAGACTTTTGCAGAGTTGCAAGAACGCATCGCTAAAACCAAGGCTTTCATTGCCACGCTGGATGAATCCAAATTTGAAGGTAGCGAAACCCGCAATATCGTCTTGCGCCCAGGTACACCAAAAGAACAGACTTTCTCAGGCCAGGCTTATTTGTTGAACTATGGTCTGCCACAGTTCTTTTTCCATGTGACGACGGCGTATGCATTGTTCCGTCATAATGGTGTGGAAATTGGTAAAAAAGACTTTATGGGTCTGCGATAATTTAGCTTTCGTAGGTTGGGCCGGGCCTTTGATAAAGGAATACGTTATTTAAACGCCGAGTGTTGGGCTGGTAAACCGTAGCCCAACCTACGTCGCCAAAACTTGCATGCGTGATTCAAAGCGTGCATTTTTTTTATGCCGCCACAGCAAAACCCTGCACAGCCTTCTTCAGCCGCAAATTAAATACCAGCAGCGCAATCGAAGTAATAACACCTATCCCTCCAAACAAACTCCACATCAGCATGGGCTGATGCATTTGCCGCGCCAGCACGGTATATGACCAGCCAGACAAAAGTCCGGCAAACAAATTGCCGAGTGCCATGGAGACAAAGTAATAGCCCATGAACATCGCAGTTTTTCTTTTGGGTGCAATGGCTGCCACATATTCCTGGCTCTTCGGTGAAGCGATCATCTCGCCCAGGGCAAATACAAACACAGCCATGCACACGCTGACACCACCAAACAGCAAGGCATTTGACAGGCCCGCCATCCACAGACTGAGGCTCAGCACCAGCGTGCCCATGACCAGCACAGGTAAGGCTTTCCAGCGTTGCACATAAGTGCTGATAGCAATTTGCAAGAGCACGACAGCACCAAAATCCAGGTTGACGATGTATTCAGGATTGACCTGACGGTAAGCCTGGCTCCAGTCCGCCGCCAGTTGCGCAGCACTGATCTTGCCCGCATGCAGCGCCTGCAAGCCAGACTGCAATTGCTCCAGAGGTGGCATGACTTTGTAGTTCACCAGTTCCAGGCGCAGTTGCTCCATTAACTGAGTATCTGCATATGGCCCCAGCTTGGCGGCCAGACCTGGCAAGACGGTCGTCAATTGTTCTACATTCACTGCTGCCAAAAAATTCAGGGCCGAGGGGCTGAATTTGCCTATCAGTAGTACCAGATCGGTGGTGTCGACAAAGTCCCGTATATACAAGGGCAGGGTGATGAAGAGCTGGTTATAGATAGTCCAGAAGCCTGTCATGATGAGCAGGTAAATGACGAATTGCGCATTCCCTATGCGTATGCCTTGCTGGTACCAGTGTTGCTGGCGGCCGGATTTGTTCAACGCACTCCACACCAGGTTGATACCTATCCAGCCCGCTATCGCCATGAAATATTGCGCATAGCTGATGCCGCCCTTGGCAGCGATCATGATGCCTATGATGGCTGGCATCACCAGCAAAGCCAGTCTGCCATTGCCTAGCACTTCCTGGGTTTCCAGCAAGACCTGGCGCAAGCCGCGCTGGTCGGTGTCAGCTTCGTGATGATCACCATCCTTGTACAGGAAAATCGCCGGTATGAAGTTCAGCAAGATCCAGAACGAAGACAT
>JAZJXP010000061.1:10293-96320 GCA_040390835.1 Pseudomonadota bacterium | reverse complement strand
GCGCAACCTTGCCAAGGTTGAGGTCGAGAGTTCGAGACTCTTCTCCCGCTCCAGATTCTGAAGGGAAGCAAGGCTTCCCTTTTTTGTTCAAGTTGCACCGCATTTCAGCGATCATCAAGCATGATAAAATCATGCAAGACAATACGCCGGGATAGCACCCCTGGCGGGGTAGCAAAGTGGTTATGCAGCGGCCTGCAAAGCCGTAGACGCCGGTTCGATCCCGACCCCCGCCTCCAAATACAACAAGCGCTTTAGAGCGCTTTTTTTCCAGAACCCGACTTAGCGTTTCGCTAAGCAGGTTGTAGTAGTGGGCCCGAGTGGTGAAACTGGTAGACACATCGGACTTAAAATCCGCCGCTTCGTTAATAGCGGGCGTGCCGGTTCGATTCCGGCCTCGGGCACCACATTACATTTTCTCAGTAGCATTCCCTTCTATTTGCAATTTATCTCTAGCAAAAATTCACTGGTGAACTTAATCAGTTTGCCTTTTCGGTGGCGAACTTCGCGTGTAATCATTGGTGTTATGAATACTGTGTTGTTGGTGACTAGCCTTCTATGTTATTCCGTAACACCTTCCTTGTAAGCTTGCATCTGCCGACTAGCGAAATGAATGAGCGTAAAAAATGCAATTTTTATGCGAATGCATTACAGTAAGTGCTTTTAACATAACGTATGAGTCAACCTTTATATGTCTGAGCGAGTTAAAGTCGGTGATGTGTATCTTGAATTACCCAAGGGATTTCCGAAAGCACCAATACGCACATTGGCAGAGAAGCCCGAAAAACCAGAAACACTTGAAGTTCCTGCGTTTGTGCATATCCGTAATGATCCCGTTCAAGATTACCTTGACGGATCAAACCGGGCTTCACCCATTGAAAAAACCAATCAAGTTTCAACAAAAGCTCCAGATCTCATGGCAGAGTGGATTGCATTTTGCGGTGAGAAGAGCCGCCTTCCTGGATATTGGCTTCAATATCAAAAACAGGAGTCGAAGGGTTGTGGCTACAACGTATATGCTTCCCTGTTTGGACTTCAGTGGTTCTTTGTAAATAAGATGTATGTCAATGGAATTATCTCGTTATTTGTTGAGTTCGGACCTTTATTTGCCTTCCTGGTCGCAACCTCATCCTTTAATAAAGACCATTGGATCAACGACAGGACAGGCATGGCAATGCTTCTCTGTGCTAGTTTACTAATGCGTATCGCCATTGGATTCTGGGCAAATATCGCTATTTACAAGCGCGCAAATGCAGAGATATCTAGAATTCGTGCTTTTAATCTGGATTCTGAAATGCACCTGTCACTTATTCGCAGTGCTGGAGCTCCGGCTTTAATGCCCGTCATACTACTCAACGTCTGCGTCGTAATAATTAAAGTGATGAGTTTGCGCCCGTAGTTAAAGAAATACCGAACGGATTGAAATAAATAGAGTGTCACAAATGCTGCGTGTGGGCAATTCAGGACGATTTTGAATATCATCCTTCAAACCTATTGCAGGCCGACTGCATGGTTTGGTTTGAGGGGCTTTCTGATGGAATTTATTTGAATCATTTACTTTTTTGCGATTTCATTGTGTTTTATGAAATTAACATTAGACTATGTGATGAGTAATTCTAAACTGATACGAAAAAGGTGATTGAAATGGAATCTATGTATGAAGTTCTGGCATTAAATTTTAAATCCTCGACCGACGAGAAAAAAAAGGCGGTAACAATTCACATGAAAAGCGGAATATCCCATTTTGGCTATGTCAGGGAAATAAGTGATGCTTCGAAAATTGTAAAAATTCGATTAGTTAATCCAAGTGGAAAATCATTTCAAGATGCCTATCTCGACATCAGCAGTATTGAATCGATTTTAGATACATCTGTTTAACTGATATCGCCGTGAGGGTGTATGGTTATCTGACTTCAAGGTGTGGCGAAAGCGCATTTCTTAGACCTTGATAGCAGGTCATGTTTGCGGATCGCGAGGCTCGACGATTATCGAGCTGTGTATATGACGTAGGTCTTGGTGCTCTAATTTATGTGATTCTCGGTTTGCATATCCGTTTTCCGGATCCTAAAATGATTTGCGCGATATAGACTTAGCACGTCTGTCGTTGTGCCGACCTACCCACTTTTAGGAGCATGCGATGAATGTCAAGAAATCTGCATTACTGTCTTCGCTGGCAATACTGGCCCTGTGTTTTTCATCTTCGGCATTTGCAGAGCTCTGTACGGTCGGGCGAGCGACACAGGTGTTGTGGAAAGGTGATTGGTACAAGGCAACGATTACCGAGGCTTCGCCTGATAAGTGCAAGATTACTTATATCGGTTATACCGCCGACGATGATGAATGGGTGGGGCCTGAGAGGCTCAAAATCAAGATATTGTGGAAGGGCGACTGGTATCCGGGCCGTGTGATTAAGAAAGAAGGTGCCAACTATCTCATAGGCTATGATGGCTACACAAGTGATGACAATGAGATTGTTCCCTTGTCACGCATACAGGTACGCTAGTTTTACCATCGCCGATAACATGATTCAATTTACCAGGGCCTGCTGACTTGGTCCCGGGAAGTCATTTTGTCCATATTTGCATGACCTCAGATAATCAGGTGTTTAAGCGTGCTAAGGCTGGTGCTTTAGTCTATGTAACCGCGATTGCTTCAATCTCCAGCAGCCAGGCTTCTTCGTAAATACCCGCAATGATAATTGTCATCGCTGGTGGTACCGTATTCTTGCCAAGAACCTCAGCCTTTGCTTCGTAGGCAACTGCACTTTTGTCGGAAACCACTTTGCACGTATTAGCATAAATGGTGTTTCCACCAAGCGATACAACAACCTGCCTCCGAATATCCCTTCAGCGGTGAACAGGCCAATAGTCAGCGGCGCATTCGCATCTTCGCATCTATATGCCGTTTGCCCAATTGTTCAGCATGAACACAGGTTTATGTACCAGATAGACCACATATGACTTCATCGCCAGTTGGGTGGCACCGGGTATTTGCTCCAGTCTGCCAAGAATGCTGTGTCGATTTTGCACCATGTGCAAAATTGCAGTAGTGGTAATTTGAATACGATTTTTAAAGTAAAAATTGAAATATCAGGCAAGAGTTATAAGATTTCATTAAAATGCCATAAAGGCTAGTTATATTTGCAATATTATTCGCGTGACTTAAATAAACTTTGATTCATGCTTATTCAAGTACAGGCCATGAAAGAAGACGCTCAATAATTTCGCATACCGCACCTAACAGATAGAGTGCTTCGGGTTTGTCTTCATAAAAAAGGAGAGAAATAATGGGCGCAAAGGTATCAAAGACTAGTGGCATTGCAGCAGCTGACAGTATTGCTGGGCTAAATTTGAGTGAAAATGCAAAGCATGCTGCCGAGTTGCTACTTGCACAGTTTCCGAGCGATATCAGGTTCACAAGCGGACGTAGGAGCGCTGCAAAGCAGGCTTCTGCGATGGCAACAAATGTCGCGGCAAAAAGAAAATGGATTCAACTGACGTATAAAGACACGCCACAGCGAACAGCTTTGCAAAAATGGATTGATGATCATCCTGAAGCAATTCGTGCAGACCAAATTACTGCTGGCCTTGTAAAAGTCATGAATTCCTGGAAAGAGGCGGATTTGCGCAATTTTTCCCGTCATATGTCTGGAGATGCATTTGATGTTGCCCCTGTTCCCGGTCCAAAAGGGGAGCAAATCAAACAAGCAATTTCGGTACTGCCAAAACTCCAGTGGCATACTTTCAACGAAGGCGGACTCGAAATTTGGCATGCTCAGTTCGAAGCATGACTTGCAAATGGCTGTTGTGCCTTCCAAGCTGGAATGATGGTAGTGGCTTGAAGTAAATATGCTTGGCTTATGCCACCGCAATTGCTTCAATTTCGAGCAGCCACGCTTCATCGTAGATGCCAGTGATGAGGATAGTCATCGCCGGCGGTACTACGTTCTTGCCAAGAACCTCAGCCCGCACTTCGTAGGCATCCTGGATATAACGCCGGTCAGACAGGAAGATCGTCATCTTTGCGATGTGGTTGAGTGTCATGTCCGCTGCCACAAGCTGCTTTTCTACATTAGCCCAGGCCAGGCGGCATTGAGCCTTGAAATCTTTTGGCACTGAGCCGTCGCTCGCTTCTGGTACTTGACCACTGATAAAGACAATGCGTGAAGGATTGGATATCTCGTGGCCTTGAGCCCAGCCAGTCTTGGTAGGATTGATGGCGCGTCTTTTCATGTCGGATGCTCCGTAGGAAGAAGATTGAGCCACAGTAATAAATGCTGCGGCACTGATACAGAAGCTGCGTCTTTCCAAGGTCTTACTCCTTTTTAGACAGAAAATGTAGTAGTTGCCCCAAGATTGATTCGGGCTGCATTTGCTATTAGTTTAATCTGGAGTTGCGTCACTTTGAGTGCAACCAGAACGATTCTTAATGGCAGCCCCAAATACACCAAACAAAAAAACAATCTCTTTAAAAACATCGCCACTAGCCCTACCACAAACGCAAAACCAAGCCATTTGCCCAGTCGTTTCCATCAAATACAGTCCAGCGCGCGTTATGAGGCAAACCCTTAGTGAACTGACGATTTGGGCGCATTGCTGCGTTGCGCCTCTTGCTAAGGCAGGAGCCTTAGCTGCACAGGGTACACACCTTAGGTCTTGCACTGCATCTCAAATCGTCTTGTTCGCACTCATCCTATTTATGAAATGAGTTCTAGTTGCTTGGAACTCAAAAAGCACTTGATGATACTTTTAGTGCCCGACTTAATCAACTCTGAACCTCCTGCTTGGCAGCAAAGGATTATTTTTAATTTTTGTGGCAAGAGGGAGAGCAGTATAAAGGCTATCCTTTCACAATCTTTACTGTTTTGGTATGCTGTCGCGCGGTGCCAGACCATGTCCTGGTTCTATGCTATTGCCTTACCCTGACTGTGAAATGTCTTGTATCTCTGTGTAAAAATATCAACCTGGAATGGAGTAAATAAAGTGCCACAAATCGTACGCATCGCAATTCAGGAAGATATTCCACCGTTGGTTTGGCCACCGTGCTGCCCCAAATGCGGGGCCACGGGAAAACTGTATAAAACGACTAGTCGCTTAGGTCGCGTGAAATCGGTACGGCCAAATCTTTTGGGCGGTATGACGATGAAAAGTGACATCTTGTATTTGACCTTCCCTGGTTGTCAGAAGCACGCCTCGGAAACTGATTTGGCTAATATCATCCTTGACAAGAGTCCTTTGATGCGATTGCTGCATTTGATGATTTTTATGGCAGCGTTATTCACTTTGCCGCTGATAACCCGGCCCAAGGCTTTTATTGCTGACTTTAGCTGGTATGCTCTTCTGCCTCTTATTGGTTTGTTGGGGATTGCTGGGATTGTATCGGCTAGAAGAGTCAGTAGTGTCTGGCCCATGCGATTTGACCCGGATATGGATGTGATTTCCATTCGATTTATTGATGAGGATTACGCCGTCAAATTCCGTCTGGCAAATCGTAAAGCGACCAGCAATGACCTGACAGACGCATTACCCTGGTACCAGCGCGGGCTAATTTGGAAACTGCTTGTCATTGGCCTATTCATCGCTTTTTTGGCGAAGTTGACTGGGGGATAAAGCGTCAACTTTTTTTGATGCGTTAATTCTTCCATTGCCGCAAATCATTCAATTTGCTTGAGCCCGCTGGCTTCCACCCGGAAACCAGCGGGCTCGTATCCGCATAAACGGTGTCTCTACCAAGCTGTACAGCAACCACCCACCAAATAGTCCTGCAGCAGTCACCAGAACAATAGTCAGCGGCGCATTTGCGTCGATATGCCGCTTGCCCAATTCCACTCCTATCAGCATGAACACGGGCTTGTGCACCAGGTAGACCGCATACGACCACAATGCCAGTTGCGCGGCACCCGGCAGGCGCAGGCGATGCAGGTAGCTATTGGGGCTGAGTGCGGCGAGGGTGAGTATGGCGAAGCTGATGGCGATGAGTGAAAAGCCCAATGAGTTGACGATCAACAGTTTGTTGTAGTCGTCGCTGTTGATGCAATACAGGACGCCGCCAGTGGCGAGCAGGCCGGTAATGAGCAGGGCTTGGCCGTGACGCATGAGCCTGTCGTATAAGCCTGTATGAAAATTCTTGAGCATGGCGATGGCGACGCCGGGGAGTAGTTCGTCAAAGCGGCCAAAGCTGGAGTAATAAACTGGCGCTGCAAATGCTTCCTGTCCATGCAGGTAAGCATACGCACGGAATGCCATGCCTCCACCAATCGCTGCAATGAGCAAACCCCAGGCTAGCCAGACCGGGCTCTTGAATCTGATCAGGATGAGGCTGACTATCGGCAGTAACAGGTAAAACTGCTCTTCAATGCACAGCGACCAGGAATGGGTGAAGGTTTGCCCATATTCCAGCCCTATGTTTTGGGTGAATGTGAGGAACTGCCATAGCGGTGAAGTGCTGCGACCGGCCATCGCTACCGGAAAGATAAAGTACGCGGCCAGCACGACATAGTAATTGGGCAGGGTGCGTAGTAGGCGTCTGGCGAAAAAATTCTTTAGCGACAGTGCTTCTCCCTTGGCTGCGGCAGATATGATCTGGTTACCTATCAGGTAGCCGCTCAGTACAAAAAATAAATCCACACCTGCCCAGCCTATGTCGCCCACGAAACCAAAGGTCTGGTGTCTACTGACAAAGCCACAGTAGTGAGACATCAATACCAGCAATATGGCGATGGCGCGCAGGGTGTCGAGGCCGTTGATTCTTTTGGATTGCATGTTATGTAGTTGATGCGGTTTATGGGGCAAAGCCAAGTCTTGATGATTGTCTTTTATTTGGCAGGCTTGCAGAGCCGCAAATTGGTACGCGTCGCCTTGATCATGGAATGATATTTTGCATTGAATTCGTCTGTGCATGAATCGCAATAATTTGCCAGGATGGTGTCGCTGACGGTGGTATCTTCTACCAATGGCTGTAGTGTCGCCATACAGCGTTCAGGCATTTGCAATTTGTATTGAGCGAGTGCCACATCATTGCGTAGCCAGCCCAGTTCCAGGCGGTCCAGAATTTTGCCGCAATTGTTGAGTACGGGTTCCAGTTTTGCCAAGGCTGCCACATAGTCTTTTTTGTCGTACTGGGTTTTGAATTCTTTGCGTGCCTGGCTACGCTCGGCTGTGCTGCAAGTGGGTAGCTGGAAGTATTGGTCTGTAATGCTCGCCAGTGAGCAATAATGTTGTTCACAAATATCGATGCTGCCATTTACGGCAATCTCATTTTTCTTTTGAGTGAAGCGCAAAACGCAATTTTGTTTCGAGCCGTTTTTGCGCAATGTTGCTTTGCCTGCGACGATGTCACCTTTCATATCGCAGGTACCTTCAGCTTGGGAATGAATGTTGAAGCTGAGGTTGCCTAATTTGTCTGCAGTGATGTTCAGTTTGCTATGCGCACCTTCGCTGACATATTCGCCTGGTATAAGTTGCCGGGCTTGCGTCAGCATGGATGCACAGCCTATGACAAGAGTGAGACAAAGCTGTAAATAATGGCGCGATAATGTCATGTCAAATCTCTGAAGATGGAAGGCCAGGAACAAGCTGAAAAAGCCCGGAGCGGCGGCATCATATCAGAACTGGTAAATTAAATAATATTCTTTTTTGCACGTCGATCGGCGGCGGTATGCGTATCATTTGTAGTATCAGTCTTGATTTGTATGACTGCAAATCCACAGATTTCAAGGAACTTAAATGCTGTTGACTGCAAATTTGGTTTTTGCACAATAAACAAGTGTAAACTCCTGAAGCACTAAATTGATGTGACGTATTCAAGCCGGAATCCATTTATACCTATGTCTAGTCTTATAAGCCAATAAGGCATGCTGAAAATCCTTTTCCCTTTCATCCAAAGCGCAACGATACGCTGGTACGCCGCGCTGACGCTATTGCTATTGGTGGCAATGGCTGGGGATTTGTTTGGCCTGCATTTGCTTGCGACGACGGAGTCGCGCTTGGGGGATGTTTATCTGCGGCACCATGCATCAAGCTATAAAGCTGACCCAGATATCGTGGTTGTGGATATTGATGATCCCAGTATGCTGGCCATGCAAAAAATTGCAGGCCTGTGGGTTTGGAAGCGTGAAATTCATGGTTTTTTGCTGGAGGCGCTTGCTGGATTTGCTCCCAGGGCCGTGGTGTTTGATATCAGCTTTCAGGAGCGTGACTTGGGATCACCAAAAAGTGATGCATTTTTATCTGATCAGATCCGGGATTTTCCGCATGCATACCAGCAAACCTTGCTCCTGGATGACGGAAAGAACAGCGGTGCTTTCGCTTTGGCTGAGCTAAAAAATGCCTTTGCAGTCAAAAATCAAGGTAAGGCAAATACCAGAGTCAATATGCAACTGCCATTGGCGACAGAGCCTAGCGCCTGGCGTCTCGGTCTTGTGAATAGCATGGTTGATGCCGATGGCGTGGTACGGCGTTACCGCCTGTATGCCGATGTGGCTGGCTGGCATCTGCCGTCACTGCCTGCACGGGTTGTACAGGATCTGGGCTTTACTTTGCCGCAAGGCGCTGATTTTCAGATGTTCTGGCCTGCCCAAGGGCACCAGCGTTTTGCCTATGCCGATTTGTTTAAAACACTGACAGAAGAACGACAGCATTTAGCACCGGGGGCAGAAGCAGCTCTCGATGAGCTTTTTCGCAACAAGATTATCATCATAGGGTCTTCGGCTCCTGGATTGTTTGACCACCACTTAACGCCGCTGGCGCCTGGTTATCCGGGCGTCGATATTCTGGCTGTTGCGATGGATAATTTAAAAAACGGGCGCAGCATACGCCAAGTTGCGCCTCAATGGCCTTTTGCTGCCGGGTTGGCCTTGATTGCCTTGCTGGTGCTGGCTTTCCGACAGCGTCTGCATCCGGGCATCACGGGTGGTGCTTTGCTGATATTGTCACTGGCTGCAGTTTATCTGGCAGATCAGATGGTCGCCCATCACTGGATGTTGCCGGTAGTGACACCCCTGATCTTTGCCTGGGCCTGGTTTTTGTCGGCGGCACTTGCCGGCTACCTGCGTGAGCGCCGCACCCGTGACCGTACTGTGTCACTGTTTGGCCGCTTCCTTAATCCTGAGGTGGTACGAAAGATTGTTGATCATGGTGAGACGGTAGAAAGTCTCTCTGGTCAGATGCGCCTTATCACCGTGCTGTTTTCAGATATACGTGGCTTCACCACGCTGGCAGAAAGCAAGGCCCCTCAAGATGTTGTGAATATCCTCAACCGTTATTTTGAACGGCAGGTAGAAGTCGTCTGGAAGCATGGTGGCACGCTGGATAAATACATAGGCGACTGCATCATGGCTTTTTGGGGCGCACCTATGGATGACCCCGAACATGCCGCCCATGCTGTAGCTGCGGCCCTGGAAATGCAGGAAAACCTGCTTGCCTTCAGGCAAGAGCTGCTTGCTGAGGATTCAGACCTGGTGGACTTTGACGTGGGCATCGGTGTACACACAGGAACGGCTGTGGTAGGCTTTATTGGTGCCAAACGCAAGCTTGATTACACCGCTATTGGCGACAATGTCAATCTCGCCAGCCGGGTAGAGGGCCTGACCAAAGGCATTGCCAGAGCCTTGGTAACCAAAGAAACCATGCTGGCCTGTGGCGACAATACCGATATCACTTTTAGTTTGCGTGGCTCGTTTGCCGTCAAGGGCAGGGCTGCAGAAGTTGAATTATACGAACCTCTGAGGAAAACCCCATGAAGATACCAATTTTAATTGCGGCAGTCATGTTGACTGGCAATGCGCTAGCCGAGTCCGCGACTACCTCCAAATCTACCGAGTTAATGGACAAAGCCAGCGCCGATGCTGCCGTTATCGGCACACTGGCGAACCAGACCAGAGTGGATGTCATGCAACGCAATGGTGCCTGGACTCAGGTGAAGACTACTGCCGGACAAGCTGGCTGGGTGAGGATGACCGCCTTGCGTCTGGATGCCAGCACCAACAGTAATGCAGCACCAGCTTCTGGTGGTAATGTACTGGGTTCCTTGATGACCAGTGGCCGCACGTCCAATACAGGTACAGTAGGCAATGGTGTTAAAGGTCTGGATAAAGAAGATATACGCAGGGCTTCACCGAATTATGCCGAACTGCAGAAAATGCAGAAATTTGCAGCCGATAAAAACAGTGCCCAGGCGTTTGCTCAGCGTTCACCACTCGTGGCAAGCAATGTCGAATATTCAAGCCAGGATAAAACTGGAAAGCGGGGGAGCAATTAAATGCGTACATTACAAAAACTTGCGATTGCCGGACTGACTTTGGTGCTATGCGGTTCTGCAATTGCGCAGGGTGGTATTTTCGGTCAGATTCTCGACGCCACAAGAGGAAAAACGGGTGTCGCTGGTGACATATTTGATAAAGCCAAACCCATCATTGAAAATTCAGGGATAGATGAGCCAAGAGAAATAGAAATAGGTAATGAATTTGCCGCTGTCTTGTTGGGTGCCAAACCTTTACTGAATGATCCTGCCTTGCAGCGCTATGTGAATACTCTAGGGCGCTGGTTGGCATCGCAAACCGAGAGGCCTGATTTGCCATGGACTTTTGGCGTGCTTGATGATGTGGGCTTCAATGCTTTTGCTACACCGGGCGGGAAGATTTTTGTCACCAAAGGATTGCTGGCGCGCATGCGTAATGAAGCTGAATTGGTTGGCGTGCTATCGCACGAAATTGCTCACGTCGTATTGAAACATCATGTGAATGCCATGCAGTCAAAAGCATGGGCAGATGTTTTCGGTGATGTCGCTGGCAGTAAACTCAAAGGTAATTTTGCAGAAGTTAAGGGTATGGTGGTCAATCTAAGTAAAGACATGATAACCAAAGGTCTTGATAAGGGGGACGAGTATGCCGCTGATCGTGTGGGTGTGGTAATTGCTGCTCGCGCAGGTTTTGACCCTTATGGATTACCAGCTGTATTACAAACTTTACAGTCACAAAATGGGCAGGATGGTAATTTCAGTTTATTGTTTGAAACGCACCCATCTCCAACCGATCGTCTTGATAATCTGGACAAAGTCATGCGCAATCGTTTTGAATCAAGCAATGGTTCTCAGGGCCGTTCGTTTAACGACAGGTTCAAAGAATTCAGCCGTTGATCAATTAATTGCCGAAAGAAAAACGCCGCATCAAGTAAAAACTTGAGCGGCGTTTTTATTTGTGGCGGACAGCATATTGCGTATCTGTTCTAATAAAACCTCGCCAGCAATTTAGACAACTTGCCATTCGCCGTCCCATTGCGTATCACTACATTCAATTTTTCCATTTCTGCTTCAAATTTACCATTCGCTGCGGCGAAGTGGGTGGTGTCATAAAACACTGGTCTGGCTGATACATAGAAAGTTTTGCCCGTCAGCTCAGGGTCATTGAAGCTGGGGATGAGTTGGTCGCGCAGGTAGGCTTCTACCTGGCTGGCGCGCTGTAACTGGCGTACTGGCCAGAGCATGATGTCGCTGCGGCGGTTCATGAGTTTTTTAAAGCGGGCGGCGGATGAAGCGGAATCTTCCTGTACCTGGAATACGACATTCCTGGCTTTCTCAAAATCCATGCCGTGGCTGAAGCCGCGGCCTATGCTGACTGTTTTACCGCGCAAGTCTTCCATGGACTGGAAGTTGGGACGTGGGTCACCATAAGTGATTGCCCAGATTTTTTCGCTGACGACGGGAATGGAAAAGTGATACAGCTTCAGGCGTTCTGGTGATTTGGAAATGCCAAAAATAATACCTTCACCATTTTGCGCCATGAGTTGCGCGCGGTTCCATGGCAATAACTGTTTGTCAAAGTGTATGCCGGATTCACGTTCAAAATAAATGAGTATGGCTTCCAGATCGCGATCCAGTGGCAATTGCCGGCCATGAATGTCCAGGCTTTCTTGCAGGAAGAGTTTAATCGAGGGTTTGTCGTTGTCGGCTTTACTCGTGCCGGCAGATGCTGGCAATAGCGCGAATACTGACAAGAATAGAAGACAGACTAGCTGTTTAAAGCGGTGCAACATAGGTGTTCTCGGCGGCAGTTTAAAGCCAATTGGTATTTCTAAAAAATGGCGCAATGAGGGCATTGCATTTTGATAAGCAGATTGTTTTTTTGTGTAGACATCATGGAATCAGCTCATGCCATGAAGATGGGTATCTGAATGCTGTCTCAAAAATTCTGTACTAAATCGGATATTAATCCGGCCTGATTGTAGTCTGCAATTGCCCGAATTTTGTCTGTTCTTAGGCCCCGAATACTTTGTTTGCATTCAGGTGCTTATATTTATTGAAACCAAGTAGAATTTGGTTTGATGACCAAAATAACGAGTAAGCTTTACTATGTCGAGAAAATCCAATACCGAGCAGCGCCGTAAAGAGATTGTTTTTGCACTATTGTCTGTCATGGCAGAGCACGGCTATGAAAAAGCCACGATACTGGCGATTGCCAAACAGGCTGGGCTGGCTCCGGGTTTGATCCACTACCATTTCAAAAGCAAGGGTGAGATCCTGCTTTATCTGGTCAAATTGCTGGCTGCCATGTCACGGGCGCGCTATGAAGCACTGGCAGCAATTGCCAGCACGCCACAAGAAAAGTTGCTGGCATATATCAATGCGAGGCTGGCCAAAGGGGAGGGCGCAATGCCTGAGGCGGTTTCTGCCTGGGTGGTGATAGGTGCTGAAGCTGTCAGGCAGCCAGAGGTGCGTGCCGTGTTTCAAGAAGCTATTGCTGCTGAACTGGTGTTGATACAGGCTTTGCTGACTGCATGCCTGCAAGACCAAAAGAAGCGCACTGATGGTGTCGCTGAACTGGCGGCTGGCCTGCTGGCTTTTATGGAGGGTGCGTTTCAACTCGCCAGTGCAGCGGGCGATATCATGCCGCAGGGTTACGCGGCGACTACCGCCAGGGCATTTATAGAAAATAGTTTGGCGGCACAAGCGCTAGTCTGAAATATCTACATCTTTGATATTTTAACGATTGTGCCCGCGCTCAAGAGAGCTATTCTTTCCAGCCATTTTTCATCATATTGAATAAGGTATGCAGGGTAGCTCGGGGATTTTCAGCATCTTTCGAACGATGGAAGGCATCCAGAATAAAGTGGGCTATGGCCTCGGCTTCGGCTTTCTCAAGTTTGTTTTTTGTTTCTTGTTGCAGCACGACAGCCAGTGATTTTTCATACCGCATCCAGATTTGCTTGGCGTAGACATATAAGTCAGGTGTGGAATAAATCAACTTCCTGAAAGCGTCCACCTCTTTCTTTTTGTCCACGTCAAAAGCCATAAAGCTAGCAAAATGCTCAAGCAAGGCGTCCAGTATGGATGCGTCTTTTTTCCTGTCAGTAACGGCAGCGATCAGTCTTTCTTCCCGCTCGTCTTCTTCGTCAAATACCAGCATCTCTTTGGTGGGGAAGTATTTGAATAGCGTAGGCACAGACACTTCTGCCAGTCTGGCGATTTCTGCCGTTGTGACTTCGTTATAGCCGTTTTCAATAAATAGTCTTGTGGCCAGGTCGGAAATCATTTTCCTGGTTTTCGCCTTCTTTAATTCCCTGAGTCCCATTACTTGCCTCGCGTCGCGTCTTTGCATATGTGTCTTGTCATCATTTTAGCAGCTTTTGTTACTTGAATTAAAATATTAAGTGACTTTACTTTTTAATTTGATTAAATTATAGTGTGACTCAAGGCAGTATTCAGGTTGCTGATTTCAATCAAAGTTTTTTGATATAAGCAGAAAATCCCCGGCTCCTGCAATATTTGCAATTTCAAAACGTCTATTCATTAAGTTTGCAAACTAAGTGTGCAAACTATATTGCTGTAAAAGCATGCAATAAGGTGGATAAAACCGGAATAATCGTCATGACACAAATCCATAAGCAAAGCTCAATACTGGACAAGCAGATCGCCATCATCGGTGCAGGGCCTGGCGGTTTGACATTGGCGCGCCTGCTGCAGATGCATGGTGCGAAAGTGAAGGTGTTTGAGAGAGATATCGATCAGTTTGCCAGAGTGCAGGGAGCAACCTTGAATTTGAATGAAGGCTCAGGTTTGTCAGCTTTGCGCGCTGCGGGTTTGATGGATGCATTTGAGCAGGCTTATCGCCCAGGTGCCGAAAAAATGCTTTTTGTGGATGCGCAGGCTGCAGTCATCATCGATGAGCTTGACTCAGAGAGCAACGACAGGCCAGAGATAGACCGCGGCCCGCTGAGAAATTTGCTGCTGGCTTCATTGGCTGACGACACCGTAGTGTGGGATGCCCGTTTCTCGTCTTTGCAAAGGACAGAAGAGTCAGTTGAAATTGCATTTGAAAACGGCGACAAATTTACTGCTGATTTGCTCATCGCTGCCGATGGTGCCAACTCAAAAATACGTCCCTATATCACGCCGCTTGTACCGGAGTATTCTGGTGTGACTGTGCTGGAGGGCAGTGTCGCTGATGTAGAAGCCACTATTCCAGAATTATATGAATTGCTGGATGGTGGCAAAGTTTGTGTGCTTGACGATGAAAAGACTTTGTTCATCGTATTGAAAGGCGATGGCAGCGTGGCTTTTTATACAGGGCATAAAGCCGATCAGCATTGGCATACAAAATGCGGGATCGATTTTTCTGATCGTGATCAGGTATTCGCCTGGTTCAAGCAAGAATTCAAGGGCTGGAGTGATATCTGGGCAGAATTATTCAGGCATGCCACTCTCCCTTTCATACCGCGCCCACAATTTTGTGCACCGGTTGATCAAAACTGGCCATCCTTGTCTAACCTGACCATGCTGGGTGATGCTGCCATGTCATGCCACCTTATGCGGGCGAGGGTGTAAACATGGCAATGCAGGATGCCTTGGTGCTGGCGAATCAATTGCTGAACCCGGATATGGCTGATATGCGCGCAGCTATCGCCTCTTATGAAGCTGAAATGCGCGCACGCAATGCTGAGACTGCAGCAGAGACACTGAGATTTACCAAAGTCTTCCATTCCTATGAAGCAGTGCCGTTTTTCAGGGAATTCTTTGCTGGAAATCAGGACGTGCTTTTGCAGAAAGATGGCTTCAGGGAAGCTGCCTAAGTTATGTAAAAAACTGCATAAAAAGCTGCATAAAGACTACAAAAAATATGAACTCAGGCCATGACAAAGAGTCTGAGTTTTAATTCAAAAGAAAGAAAATATGAATCAATCCATATCTGCTGAACCGCCAGCGCAGTTCACTGGCTATCAAAAATTTGTACTCGCCATACTGGCGTTTTTACAATTCACTATCATCCTGGATTTCATGATCATGTCACCCCTGGGTGCGATCCTGATGCCAGCTTTAAATATCACGCCTTCACAGTTCGGTGTGGTGGTGTCTGCCTATGCCTTCAGTGCTGGTATCGCTGGTTTTGCGGCAGCGGGTTTTGCTGACCGCTTTGACCGTAAAAAACTCTTACTGTTTTTTTACGTGGGTTTTATCCTTGGTACCTTCCTTTGCGGTATCGCACCTAATTTCTATTTCCTGTTATTTGCACGCATCGTGACTGGCCTGTTCGGTGGTGTCATTGGCTCTATCGTGATGGCGATTACGACGGACCTGTTCCCTTTCAGCATGCGCGGCCGGGTCATGGGCGTGTTGCAATCGGCGTTTGCAGGTAGCCAGATTCTGGGTTTGCCTATCGGTCTTTATCTGTCTGCTCACTGGGGCTGGCATGCGCCTTTCCTGATGATCGTGGGTATGGCTGCATTGGTCGGCGTTATCATCATCGCGAATCTGAAGCCGATAGACGGCCATTTGAAATTGCAATCTGACCGTAACCCCTTCCATCATTTGCGAGACACAATAGCAACACCAAGGTATTTGCTGGCATTTGCTGCAACAGGCTTCCTGAGTATTGGCGGCTATATGCTAATGCCATTCAGCAGCGCTTTTTCAGTTAATAATCTGGGCATTTCGATGAAGGAATTGCCGATCGTTTACCTGGTCACCGGATTCGGTGCGATTATCACTGGCCCTATGGTGGGCAAGCTCAGTGACAAATTTGGTAAATACCGCGTATTTTTATTCGGTGCGGTAATGACCATCATCATGGCGCTGATCTATACCCGTCTTGGCATTACGCCATTGCCTATGGTTATCCTGGTCAATGTCTTGCTGTTCGTTGGTATTTTTTCTCGCATGATCCCTGCCCAGGCAATGATGTCGGCTGTGCCAGCGGCTGACAGCCGGGGCGCATTCATGGCGATCAATTCATCGTTGCAGCAAATTGCCGGTGGTGTTGGTTCTGTGGTAGCGGGGATGATCGTCAGCCAGCCTGATGGTGGCTCGATACTGCATTTTGATTTGCTTGGTGATATTCTGGTTTGCACCGTGTTGCTGACTGCCGTCATGATGTACTTCATACACCGTATGGTGGCGACACCTGCTATTGCTGTGCCTGCCTGATCAAGGCATTTCAATTAGCTAGTTTCAATAAAAAATCTGAATACTTTGCTACGGCAGGTATTCAGATTTCAGCCATTCATGGCCCTTTAAGCATAAAGGGCCAGTCTTTCCCCAGAGCTAAGGGGTATTTCTTCCTTTATTCCCCGCATCTTGTGCTTCTGTCATAGCCAATAATTACACCTGTACATTTGCGTAATCAAAGCAGTACTTGCTTTGAGGAAATAACAGGAGTCGGCAATGGCCGAAGATAGCGATCTCGAAAGAACCGAACCGGCCTCGCCCAAGCGCCTTGAACAGGCGCGGGAAGAGGGCGACGTTCCGCGTTCACGTGAACTGTCTACCTGTACCATCCTGCTGGCAGCAGGGGGCGCGCTATGGGGTATGGGCGATGGACTGGTACGCCAGTTGAATCATGCCCTGGTTGCAGGGCTGTCGCTGGAGCGAGCGATTATCTATGATCATGAGCTCCTGTTTTCAAAAATTGCCGCCAGCCTGATGGAAGTGCTGGTGGCTTTTGCACCCGTCGCGGGACTATTGATGGTGGTGGCTCTTGGCTCACCTTTGCTGATAGGCGGCTGGTTGTTCAGCGCCAAGGCCTTGACTCCGAATTTTTCGCGCATGAACCCGATTTCTGGTCTGGGTAATATGATTTCCACCCGTGCGGGCGTGGAACTGATCAAGGCCATCATCAAAACCATTCTGGTTGGCATCGTTGCCTGGATAGTCATCATGGGGCAAAAGAATGCCATTTTTGCCTTGCCGCTGGAGTCATTGAAATCTGGCCCCGCTCACGTCGGCCATATGATGGGTGTATGTTTTCTGGCCATCGTTGGTTCGCTGGCCGTGATTGCTGCGATTGATGCACCTTATCAAATGTGGCAATACGCTGAAAAGCTGAAGATGACGCATCAGGAAGTGGTGCAGGAATCCAAAGAGGCCAACGGTAATCCACAAATCAAGGCGAAAATTCGCGCCCAGCAGCGTGAGATGGCACGCCGCCGCATGATGTCTGAAATCCCGACGGCTGACGTCGTCGTCACCAACCCGACCCACTTTGCTGTTGCGCTGAAATATGCCGAGGGCGGCAACGGTGCGCCCAAAGTGATCGCCAAGGGTGCTGATGCAGTTGCTGCCAAAATCCGTGAATTGGCGAAAGAGCACAATGTGCCTTTGCTGGAAGCGCCACCGCTGGCACGGGCTCTGTACAAACATACTGAGCTTGGTGATGAAATACCTGAAGCCCTGTATGCGGCTGTGGCTGAGGTGCTGGCCTATGTCTATCAATTGCGCAGTTACACCAAGGTCGGTGGCAATAAACCCGTAGAACCCAATGATTTGCCTGTACCGCCAGAGCTTGATCCTAATAATCAAACACAAAGTCAAACACAAAATCAAACCGATAATCAAGCAGGAGTCCAAGCATGAATAGCTTCACCTTGCCTGCCTGGATGAATGGCATGAATACCCGGGCGTTGGCTGCGCCTTTCCTTATCATCCTGATGCTGGCGATGATGATTTTGCCTTTGCCAGCGTTTATTCTGGACGTATTTTTCAGTTTCAATATTGCGATTGCGATTATTGTTTTGCTGACCAGTTTGTATACGATCAAACCGCTGGATTTCATGGTGTTTCCAACAGTGCTGCTGGTCAGTACCATGTTGCGCCTGTCTCTGAACGTAGCATCTACCCGCGTAGTGTTGACTGAAGGCCACACTGGTCCTGATGCAGCCGGTAAAGTGATTGAAGCCTTCGGCCACTTTTTGATTGGTGGTAACTACACAGTCGGTATCGTGGTCTTCGTTATCCTGACCATCATTAACTTTACTGTTGTCACCAAGGGTGCTGGCCGTATTGCTGAAGTAGGTGCGCGTTTCGCCCTGGATGCGATGCCAGGTAAACAAATGGCGATTGATGCTGATTTGAATGCCGGCCTGATCGCTGAACAGGAAGCCCGCCGTCGCCGTACTGAAGTCGCACAAGAAGCTGAATTTTATGGCGCCATGGACGGTGCCAGTAAATATGTACGTGGTGACGCAGTCGCCGGCATCATGGTCACTGTCATCAATATCGTTGGTGGCCTGGTGGTCGGCATGGTGCAGCATGACCTGGATTTTGCTACTGCCTTGAAAAACTATACCTTGCTGGCAATTGGTGACGGCCTGGTGGCTCAAATTCCTTCGCTGATTATCTCGACTGCAGCTGGTGTCGTGGTCTCTCGTGTAGCCAGTGATCAGGATATCAGCGGACAGTTGATAGGGCAGTTGTTTGCCAAACCCCAGGTCATGATCATCACTGGCGGCATCATAGGTGGCATGGGTTTGATACCAGGCATGCCACATATCGCATTTATTTTGCTGGCAGCCATACTGATTGGTGGTGGCTATATGCTGAACAAGCGTGCTCAGACTGCCCCGCTCGTAGAAGAAAAAGCTGAGGCACCCGCCAATGCAGGTCAGGAAATGGAAGAAGCGACCTGGCAAGATATTTTGCCTGTCGATACCCTGGGCCTGGAGGTTGGCTATCGCCTGATTCCGCTGGTGGACAAAAATCAAGGTGGTGAGCTGTTGCGCCGTATCAAAGGCATACGCAAAAAATTCGCTCAGGAAGTCGGATTTTTGTCGCCGCCTGTACATATTCGCGACAATCTGGAACTGAAACCTTCGGCTTACCGGATTACTCTTAAAGGCGTAGAAGTCGGTGCCGGTGAAGCGCTCAGTGGTCAGTATCTGGCGATCAACCCTGGCATGGTAACTGGCAATTTGCCCGGTGCTGTCACGAATGATCCTGCCTTTGGTTTGCCTGCAGTCTGGATAGAAGCTGCCATGCGCGAACAGGCACAAGGCATGGGATATACCGTGGTCGATTCAGGTACTGTTATCGCTACCCATTTGAATCACCTGATCACCAGCCACGCAGCTGAATTGCTGGGCCGTCAGGAAGTACAGCTGCTGATGGATCATCTGGCAAAAGACATGCCGAAAATGGTGGAAGAGCTGGTGCCAAAAGCCCTGCCTTTGTCCGTGCTGCAAAAAGTATTACAGAATCTGCTCATCGAAGGTGTGCATATCCGTGACATGCGTACCATCATCGAGACATTGTCAGAACAATCCATGCACACCCAGGATGCCAATGAATTGACTGCACAAGTCAGGATTGCGCTGGGCCGTGCCATCGTCCAGCAAATCTTCCCGACGGGGAATGAGATGACGGTCATGACTTTGGATAACCGTCTTGAACGCTTGCTGATGCAAGCACTGCAAACCAGCGGCGCTGATGGTTCAGGCATAGAGCCTGGCCTGGCCGATACCCTGGCGAGCCAGACTGAGGCAGCTGCCCAGCATCAGGAGCAAATGGGCCTGACACCGGTCTTGCTGGTGCCCGCACCATTACGTGCATTGCTGTCGCGCTTCCTGCGCCGCAATTTGCCGCAACTCAAAGTCTTGTCACACGCAGAAGTACCTGAAACGAAAACCATTAGAGTCACCAGTCTGGTCGGAGGTCAATCATGAACGTCAGAAAATTTACCGCGAATACTTCTCGCGAAGCCTTGCGCATGTTGCGCGATGCTTTGGGGGCAGATGCCGTTATCCTGTCGAACCGTAATGTGGGCGGCAAGGTGGAGATTCTGGCGATGGCAGATGAAGCCATCAGCGCCATTGAACCCACTTCCAGCGATGAGGCACCTGTGCCTGAAGTGCCGCGCTTTGCACCGCGCTTCCAGCCTGAGGAACCTGTCGTCAGGCAGCGTACTATTGCGCGCACTGCTGATGAGCCTGTAGTGAGGCCATCATTCAGGGCGGCGATCAGTACCCCCAGTGTACCCAATTTCACCAGTGAAATCGAAGCACCGGTGAGTGCCAATGAACTGAATGACGTGATGTCAGAAATACGTTCCATGCGTAGTATGCTGGAATCGCAACTGGCAGAAATTTCCTGGACTCAGACACAAAAACGCCAGCCGCAAAAAGCAGAGATTCTGCGCGAATTGCTGGCTACCGGCTTTAGCGCCAGCCTGTCTCGCTATCTGGTAGAAAAACTGCCAGAAACTGGCAAGGTCGAGAATGGCCTGGACTGGATCAAAAACATCCTGGTGCGCAATCTGTCTACTATCGACAATGAAAATGAAATGCTGGAAAAGGGTGGCGTGTACGCTTTGGTCGGCCCTACAGGTGTGGGCAAGACTACGACCACGGCCAAGCTGGCTGCCCGTTGCGTGATGCGTCATGGCCCCTCCAAGCTGGCATTGATTACCACGGATGGTTATCGTATCGGTGGCTTTGAGCAATTGCGTATCTACGGCAAAATCCTGGGTGTGATGGTACATGCCGTCAAGGATGAAGCTGATTTACGCATCGCCTTGTCCGAGCTCAAGAACAAGCATACGGTCTTGATCGATACTGTCGGCGTCAGTCAGCGTGACAAAATGGTGACCGAACAGGTGGCGATGTTGTCAGGAACAGACACTCCGGTGAAGCGTTTGCTGTGCCTGAATGCGACATCAACCGGCGAAACCTTGAGCGAAGTGGTGCGCGCTTATCAGGGCAATGGTCTGGCAGGTTGTATTTTGACCAAGCTCGATGAGGCAGCGACGATAGGTGGCGCGCTTGATATTGCGATACGCCAGAAGCTCATGGTGTATTACGTCGCCAGTGGTCAGCGCGTGCCTGAGGATCTGCATATCGCCAACAAACTGTATCTGATAGACCGTGCTTTCAAACTCAAGCGCGAAACCGCAGCATTCCGTTATCTGGATGAAGAATTACCTCTGCTGATGGCTGGTGCAGTCTCGGCTGCGCAAGCATCAGGACGTGCTGGTCAGGAGGTGTCCCTTGGCTAGTTTCGATCAGGCAGAAGGCCTGCGCCGCATGCTGGCTGGACCAAAACCAAGAGTGTTTACTTTTTTGTCAGCATTGAGGGAAGATGAAAAAAGCGGCATGCTGGTTAATCTGGGGGTGTCACTGGCACGTCAGGGTAATCAGGTGTTGATGGTGGATGCGCGCTCGTCAGAAAACAGTGTGGGCGCATGGTTGAATGCCAACCTTGATCAGACCTTATTGGATGTAGCGAAACAACAGCGTACAATGAAGGAAGCAGTGAAATTGGTCGCTTCCGGCTTGTCGGTGACGATGTTGGCGCGCCATGCGTGGCTGCCACAAGAAAATACGCGGCAATTGTCCAAAGTGTTTGATGTCGCGGCCAACCGTGCAGATCTGGTCATCGTGGATAGCGAGATCAATCTGGATGACAGTTTTCCACTGGCGACGCTGGACGACAGCGAACTTGTGATACAGGTTTCGGCTGATCCCGACATGATCAAGGCTGCTTATGGCCTGATCAAGCGTGTGAGCAACCGCCTCGGCAGGCGTGGTTATGGTATTTTAGTGTCCGGTGCATCGGAAAAAGAGGCGAGATTGATTTATACAAATATGGCGCAGGCGGCCAGCCGTTATCTGGCAGTGCCACTGCACTACGTCGGCAATGTGCCGGAAGATGAACATGTAAGAAAGGCTGCACATTTGGGACGCTCTGTGATTGATGCTTTTCCTAAAGCCCTTGCTTCGCTGGCATTCTCCCGACTGGCTGAACAATTGGCGAAGACCGCGCGTTCCACATTATGTTTAGAGGGAGTCCCTGAGCTGGGTGTCGGTCTCGGAATGTAATCAAAAAATGTACACCGCTAGCGGAAAATCAGATAAAAACTTCCTTTTAAGGGAGCATGCGCCCCTGGTCAAGCGTCTGGCTTACCAGTTGAAGGCGCGCCTGCCTCCCAGTGTGGAGGTAGACGATCTTGTGCAGGCCGGTATGATAGGCCTGCTAGATGCCGTTAACCGCTATGAAGATACCCATGGTGCACAGTTTGAAACCTATGCGGTGCAACGCATACGGGGTGCCATGCTGGATGAATTGCGCAGTAGTGACTGGCTGCCGCGTGGCGTGCGCCAGAATATGCGCAAGATAGAAAATGCTATGAATGTGCTACAGCAAAAGCTGGGGCGGCCACCACTGGAAACCGAAGTGGCCAAGTCGCTCAAGCTCAGTCTGGAAGAGTACCAGAACCTGCTTACTGACAGTGGCGGGCATCAACTCGTGTACTACGAAGACTTTCACGATTCAGATACCAAGGAACATTTCCTCGATCATTATTGCTCGGATTTTTCTGGCGATCCGCTACAGGATTTGCTCAATGACGACTTCCGCGATGCTGTCATTGGTGCGATAGACAGTTTGCCAGAGCGAGAGAAATTGCTCATGGGCCTGTACTATGAGCAGGAATTAAACCTTAAAGAAATCGGTGCCGTGATGGGGGTGTCAGAATCACGGGTCTCACAATTACATAGTCAGGCTGTTGCCCGGCTCAGGGCATACTTAAGGGAGAAAGCGTGGACTGGGCTAGCATAGTTGGTTTGATACTGGTGGTGGCGGGCATCGTCAGCGGGCAGTTGATTGAAGGCGGGCGCCTGTCTTCGCTGGTGCAGCCAGCTGCTTTTGTCATCGTGGTTATCGGGACCCTGGGCGCAGTTTTATTGCAAAGCAGGCTGAACACCTTCATGCGCGGCGTGCGCATGCTGCGCTGGGTGGTGTCTGAACCGCCGGACAGTAGCAAAAAGAATGTCGCGGATGCATTGATCTGGAGTGTGGTTGCCAGACGCGAAGGCTTTTTGAGTCTGGAGCGTTATATGAATGCCTCGACTGATCCCTTCATAGGCAAGGGTTTGCGTCTGGTGATTGATGGCATAGACCCGATACGCCTGAAAGACATACTCGATGTTGATATTTCCCTGTATGAGATGGAGCAGCGCCAGGCTGCCAAAATCTGGGAAGCGGCGGGTGGTTATTCTCCTACCATAGGTATCCTGGGTGCAGTGCTGGGGCTGATACATGTGATGGAAAATCTCAGTGATCCATCCAAACTCGGCGGCGGCATCGCAGTTGCCTTTGTTGCTACTATCTATGGCGTGGGCATGGCCAATCTATTGTTTTTGCCAGTTAGTCATAAACTGAAAGAAATCATAGGCCGTGAAGTGACGCGACGTGAAATGTTGTCTGATATTTTTTATAGCATTGCCCTCGGCGACAGCCCGCGTGTGGTGGAAGAAAGACTGACCAATCACCGCAATTGACGGCAAGACTGCAAGGTAACGCTACACTGAGAAAATATACTGATGGCAAGAAAAAAATACCACGAAGAACCAGAAAACCACGAGAGGTGGCTGGTTTCTTACGCGGATTTTATTACCTTGCTGTTTGCCTTTTTTGTCGTCATGTATGCGATATCCTCGCTCAACGAGGGCAAGTACCGGGTCTTGTCTAATTCTCTGACTGGTGCCTTTGGCAAGGTCATGACGGTCAATCCCAAGCCTGTTGATGCGCCAGTTGAGCAAAAAATCAAGCTTGATCCCTTACCACTGGTCAAAAATCGTATTAGCGAAGGCTTGCGCAAGGAAAGAGCGCAAATGACCACCATGGCCAAGGATATCCTCACCGTGCTGGAGCCCCTGGTGCGTGAAGGCAAGGTACGCGTGACCCAGACCAGTCGTGGTATCACCATAGAAATTAATGCCAGTCTCTTGTTTGCACCAGGTGATGCCCGTCTGAATATCGACTCCATACAGGCGCTGAAAGCCATAGCGGGTGTCCTCAAGATCGATACCCACGCGATACAGGTAGAAGGCCATACCGATAATCTGCCTATCAAAAATTCCATCTTCCCCTCTAACTGGGAATTGTCTGCCGTGCGTGCCAGTACCGTTGCCCGTTTGCTCACAGAGAATGGTGTCGATGAAAACCGGGTGACAGCAGTAGGACAGGGGGCGAAACTGCCTGTAAGCGATAATGAGACGCCGGAAGGGCGAGCCAGGAACCGGCGTGTATCTGTCACCATACTGGCAGTGCTGCCAGAACCTGTGGTGGAAGTGCCTATATTGCCAGCGTCTGCGCCAGCTGCGACATCATTGCCTGCACCAGCTACGAGGCCAGCCGCAGCGTCCTTGTCTGAAGCTGCATTGGGACCTTAAACTAGCTGGAGTCTGCTGGATAGGGGGGGGAAGCCAAGGCGCGTGACAAAAGAGGTCACGGTTAGCCAAGGTAGGTATTATGTGGCGATATAGCCTTTGCCTGGCTTGCTTTTGACAGTCGATTGACCATTCGGGCCATACATGGACCCAGCCTGATTTGTATTTTGTTGCAGCAGGTTTAAGGTTGCCTGGTTTAGTGACAATCTGCGGTTGATCAGCAAGCCATTTGTACGATTATCTTCCTTGGCTTGCACAGTCAGTTGCAATAGTGCATCCCAGTGTTTGGCAATAGTCTGGGCATCGTCGGCATGCTGCAAATACGCTTGCATGCCATCAATATCGGCGTTAAATCCAAGCGCACTCAAAAAGCTGTTCCGCTTTTTTTCAAGTTCTGTCATTTTGACTACAAGTTGTCCCTTGCTCTGGGTAAAGTCATTGAGCTGGACAATATCGCTTTCAACCAATGCAGATTGCTCTTGCTTCAGCAAGTCGGCGAGCGACGACATGACGCTCACTTCTTCCTGCAGGCATTGTTGAATGGCAGCGTGTCCGGAACTTGTTGCGTTCATTTTAGCGTTTTCTGGAGTTGAGCAAATCTTTAACTGTTTCCAGAAGCCCGTCAGCGACTTTTTCCGAGTTCACCTGAAAGCGTCCTTCGGAAATGGCCAGCTTGATAGCCTCCACCTTCTTCGTCTCAAACACAGCATTGCTGGCCTGCGTACTCTGCAAGGCTTGCAATTGTGAAGACAGGGTCGAAATTTGTACTTTCGACGAATTCGCTACGGGTACCGCATTTTCCGCGGGTTTTTCCGTGCGAGCCTGTTGCGGGCTGACTGGTAGCCCCGCGGTCTTATTCAGTGCGTCATCAATTTTCACAGCGATACCCTCTAGTGTGGGACTTACAAACATCTACATCCAGTTTATCGGCTGTGTAATTTTAAACTTTAACCTTACTGTGAAAAAATATTGCATACATTTAATTCTATAGGCTAAATATCTTACTCTCAGTAAACTATTTCTATAATGCCACCACTCTTGGCAACGCCGCTGATGGTTTGTCCAGAGCTGGTTTTGGCCTTGGCAATCTGACCATCTGCTGCATTATTGAGGGCGATAGCATCCGTTGCCACCTGGAAACCAGGTCCATTGCTCACTACCCGCACAGATTGTCCTTGTTGCACCACTGCGGGGCTTTTTAAGGCATCGAGGCGCATGACGCTGCCAGAGGCCATGGAAACCTGCATGCTTTTGCCGATAGCCTGCTCAGGAGCAGTGATGACGCCTGCTGGCAATTTTGAGATGTCGCCCCTTTGTTTGTTTAAATCGCCAAGTCCGATAACTTGCCCATGAGTAAGAGCGTTGGCTGCGACGTAATAATCCGCTGTGACTTGTACATTTGCCTGAAGATAGACCAGCCAGGGGGCGGGGGCAGTACAGCGTATCGCCAGGGTCACTTTGCCCCAGGGTTTGCTGCCAGGCAATAGATAGGGATTGGGATTGTCGCAAGCCTGCAAGTTGAGCCGTTTATCAACTTCTCCCACGGTCACCAGTACTTCATTGCTCAGGCCTGAGGCTTGTAGTGTCAAAAAGTCCAGTGCAATCTGGCGCAGCTGTGCAGTGTCTTGAGTCTGGGCTGCAGGCGCAGCTTGACTAGCACATGTCAGGCTTAGCATTGCTAGTGCTAAAACCTGTTTGCAGACAAGTCTGCTGAATTTGGCTTTCATCATGTTTCCTGCCTGGATTGTTCTGAACTCTATTTTAGGATTCACAGGCTTTTTTGAAAGCGTGAATAAACGGGGTTTTCCCTTTCTGCTTGTTTGATCAAACTTGTGCCGTGGCGAATAAGATGCAAGGTATAGAAAACCCTTGTGTGTCTTATGTGTAAGGCGCAGCGGCAGAGGAGATAAAGATGGTCGGCAGATTAGATGATTTTTTGAAATTCCACGAGGCTGCCTTGTCAGTCCGGGGGCAGCGTCAGCAATTGCTGGCATCCAATATTGCCAATGCTGACACGCCTAATTACAAGGCGAAGGACATTGATTTCTCCAGCGCCCTTAGTCATGCCCTGGGACAAAACCTGAACCAGTCGCCGACTGCCCTGAGCAAAACTGCAGCGCAGCATATTGATACACCGGGTAGCGTGGCAGGCATGGCCGCACAATACCGGCCAACTGTGCAGGGTAGTGTGGATGGCAATACCGTGGATATGGATGTGGAACGCAATCAGTTTACCGACAATGCCCTGCGTTATGAAGCAAGCCTGACCATCATCAATATGCAGATCAAGAATATGTTGGCAGCGATACAAGGATAATCATCATGTCACTCTTTAATGTATTCAATGTTGCCGGATCAGCCATGAGTGCGCAGTCGCAGCGCCTGAACGTGGTGACCAGCAATCTGGCCAATGCCGATAGTGTCACCAGTTCTGATGGTACTCCTTACAAAGCCAAGCAGGTGGTTTTCAGCGCGGTGCCGGTGGCTGGCACTGCGTCTACCGCCGTCAAGGTAAATGAGGTTGTAGAAGATACTAATCCGCCTAAACTGATGTATGACCCAAAACACCCGATGGCGGATGAAAAAGGTTATGTCGCCATGCCGAATGTGAATGTGGTGGAAGAAATGGTGAATATGATTTCAGCATCACGTTCATATCAAAACAATGTAGAAGTCATGAATGCGGCAAAAACCATGCTGCTGAAAACCTTGACTTTAGGGCAATAAGATTTTCTGTAAGGAATAGATCATGGCTACCAGTGGCGTACAAAGCAGCACCGTCGATCCAACATTGCTGGCGACGATGAACGGGGCGAAAGCTTCAGCAAATTCGACAGAAGATGCAAAAAACACCTTCATGACTTTGCTGGTAACCCAGCTCAAGAACCAGGACCCATTGAATCCCATGGACAATGCCCAGGTGACCAGTCAGTTGGCACAATTGTCGACGGTTTCTGGTATCGATAAGTTGAACGCATCGGTGACAGCCCTGAGCGCCAGTTTCCAGAGTGGACAAAACCTGCAGGCCGCCAGCATGATAGGCCATGGTGTGATTGCACCTGGCAATTCCATGATAGTTACGGAAGGCAAGGGTATCTACGGTGTCGAGTTACCACAGGCCGCCAGCAATGTCGAAGTGGTGATCCGTGACAGCTCGGACGTGGTCGTCAGGAAAATGACACTGGGTGCCTTGCCGCAAGGCGTGAATACCCTGACCTGGGATGGTAAAACTGACGCCGGTACGACAGCCGCCAATGGTGCCTATAAATTCGAATTTGTCGCCAATGCGGCAGACAAAAAACTGGATCCGACCAGTCTGGCATTTGGCGTGGTTTCAAGCATTACCTCTAGCTCCCAGGGCTTGAAGCTCAGTCTGCCGAATATTGGTGATATCAGCATGAATGATGTAAGACAAATTTATTGATCCTTGGAGTAATCCTGTATCAAATCCTGTAGTAATGCGTAACAACGAACTAGCCTAAGTAAGGGAGAAATATCATGGGTTTTCAACAAGGACTGAGTGGACTTAACGCTGCTTCCAAATCCCTGGATGTGATTGGTAATAATATTGCCAATGCCAGCACCGTGGGTTTCAAGCAAGGACAAACGCAATTTGCCGACGTCTATGCCAATTCACTGAATGGCTCTTCTGCAGGTACTGTGGGTATTGGTACCAAGGTATCTGGCGTCGTGCAGCAATTCACGCAGGGTAATATCTCGACGACGAATAATCCACTCGATATCGCAATTAACGGCGGTGGTTTCTTCCGCATGTCGACCAATGGTGCTGTCACCTACACACGTAATGGCCAGTTCCAGCTCGATAAGCTGGGCAATATCGTCAATGCGCAAGGTGCGCAATTGACTGGCTATGTGGCTAATGCTGCGGGTGTATTGTCTACTGGTGCCGCAGCGCCTATCAATATCAATACCTCAGATATTGCGCCAGCGCAGTCAACACTGATCAATGCTGTCATGAATCTGGACTCGCGCAAGCTGGTGCCGGGTACGCAATTACCTGCCACCATCCCGCCAGTGATTACACCTATCGCTTTTAGTGCGACCGATCCGACTACCTATAACAGCTCCACTTCACTTGCTGTGTTTGACAGCCTGGGTAATTCGCATGTTGTTCAATCGTTTTTTGTTAAAGTTGACAATATTAACCCGGCCCCTCCTACTCCACCCGTGACAATAGAGTGGGATGTCTTTGCTACTGTTGATGGTGTCCTGATCGCTGGCGCCGGCGCTACAGCCAACTCTATTACCCGCCTTGGTTTTGATAACCTGGGCAAGTTGAGTGCGGTAACACCACAGTTCTCTGCCACAGATCCACGGGCAACTACCTTGACAGTGCCAGTCAGCACCGGGGCGATAACTCCGATTAATACGACCTTGGATATCAAATACGATTTCACTGGTACCACGCAATTTGGTTCGGATTTCAGCGTCAGTAAAAATACCCAGGACGGCTATTCTTCCGGCAAACTGGCCAAATTCAATACGGCAAAAGATGGCACCATCGTCGGTAGTTATACCAATGGTAAAACGGCTGTTCTGGCACAAGTAGTGCTGGCCAATTTCACCAACCCAAATGGTTTGCAATCAACTGGTGATAATCAGTGGATAGAAACTGCGACTTCCGGCAATGCCCTGGTCGGGCCACCAAATTCTGGTGCATTGGGTACTTTGACTTCGTCTGCGACGGAGGATTCAAATACCGATTTGACGGGTGAGCTGGTGAACATGATCACAGCCCAGCGTGTGTACCAGGCTAATGCACAAACCATTAAAACCCAGGATCAGGTTTTGCAAACACTGGTCAACCTGCGTTAATAGCGGCAGTTATTACCTGAATTGATATGCGTGTTTTAAATCTGATAAAAACAGGAGCAGCTCATGGATAGACTGGTTTATACCGCGATGACCGGTGCCAAGCATATCCTTGAGCAGCAGGCTACCGTCTCGCATAATCTGGCGAATGTCACGACGACGGGCTTTCGGGCGCAACTGGATTCTTTTCGTGCCGTGCCAGTCAAGAGTGATGGTTTGCCTACCCGTGCTTTTGTGGTGGATGCCACCGTGGGTACGGATTTTTCTACCGGTGCCATGCAAAATACAGGCCGTGAGCTGGATGTGGCAGTGCAGGGCAAGGGCTGGCTGGTGGTGGAAAAGGCGGATGGTTCAGAAGCTTTTACCAGGCATGGCAGTCTGAAGGTCAGTGAAAACGGTATCTTGCAGACACAAAATGGTTTGAATCTGGTGGGTGATGGTGGGCCCATCACCATACCGCCAGAAGTATCAATTGCCATCGCCAAGGATGGTACGGTATCGACTATCCCCACAGGTACCAAACCAAACGCCGTACAAGTCATAGGCCGGTTAAAGCTGGTCAATCCTCCTGAAGAAAATATGGTGCGTGGGGATGACGGTTTATTCAAAACCAAGGATGGTGTTGCTGTTGATGCAGACCCTCTGGTGGGTGTGGCAGGCGGCATGCTGGAAAACAGCAATGTGAATGTCGTTGAATCCATGGTCAACATGATTAATCTGGCACGCAGTTTTGAAATGCAAATGAAGCTTTTGCAGAATGCCGAGAATAACGCCACTAAAGCTAGTCAGATCCTGACTTTGAGTTGAGTGCTTCTGTAGCACAATAGCCTTGTAGAAGTCTTTGCCGCAAATATAAAGCGAGGCAAAGTAAACCAAGGCAAAAGGGGAAAGCAATGATACGTTCATTATGGATAGCCAAGACTGGCCTGGATGCGCAGCAAACGCAAATGGACGTAGTGTCCAATAACCTGGCCAACGTCAGCACCAATGGTTTCAAACGATCACGTGCGGTGTTTGAAGATTTGCTGTATCAGAATATACGCCAACCCGGTGCGCAAAGTTCACAACAAACGCAATTGCCTTCAGGCTTGCAACTGGGTACTGGTGTACGTCCAGTCGCCACAGAAAAGATTTTCACGCAAGGTAATTTACAACAAACCGGCAATAGCAAGGATGTGGCAATACAAGGCCAGGGCTTCTTCCAGGTCTTGCTGCCTGATGGTTCTACTGCCTATACCCGCGATGGCTCCTTTCAGACAGATAATCAGGGACAGTTAGTTACTTCCAGCGGTTTTGTGATCCAGCCTGCAATCACCATTCCTGCCAATGCGCAATCCATTACAGTGGGACGCGACGGTACGGTGTCGGTGACACAGCCGGGTTCAGTCGCGCCTGTGCAAGTTGGCTCACTGCAACTGGCCACTTTTATCAACCCCGCCGGTTTGATGGCGATGGGTGAAAATCTGTACGTGGAAACAGCAGCGTCCGGCAACCCTGGTACGAACACGCCTGGTACCAATGGTGCTGGTTTGCTGATGCAAAGCTTTGTTGAAACATCCAACGTCAATGTGGCAGAAGAGCTGGTCAATATGATACAGACCCAGCGCGCTTATGAAATCAACAGCAAGGCGATCACTACTTCAGATCAGATGTTGCAACGTCTGTCGCAACTCTAATCATATCTGTAATCAAGTAATCAGCGCCATATTGATGAATCCGGCTTGGTGAGTACATCATGAAATACACAAATTTATTTTTACTGCTTCCTTTGCTGGTACTTACGGCCTGCGCAATGACGCCGCCGCCTATCGTGCATCAGCCTACCTCTATTCCTGCACAATCGGCCAGACCACAGAAGCAGGCGAATGGTGCAATTTTCCAGCAAGCTACTTATCGCCCTTTGTATGAAGATGCCAGGGCACGTATGGTCGGTGACACCTTGACGATTTCCATCGTCGAGAAAACTTCGGCAGGCAAGGCTGCTGCTGCATCCAACAGCAAATCTGGTGCAGCTTCTTTTGCCGCGCCTACTGTATTTGGTATTCCTGCGACGACAACAGCGCAGGCTGGTCTGGCCACTTCGTCTTCGACTAAATATGATGAAAAAGGTGCGCAAACAGCCAGCAATAATTTTACCGGCACGATCGCCGTCACAGTGATCGATGTTATGCCTAACGGGAACCTGCTGGTCAGTGGCGAGAAACAACTGGCCTTTGATAAAGGGGCCGAGTTCGTGCGTTTTTCCGGTGTGATCAACCCCACCACGATTGCAGCAGGTAATGTCGTGGCTTCCACGCAGGTGGCAGATGCGCGTTTTGAATATCGCTCCACATCGAAGCTTGATATGACAGAAATGAGCTCCATGTTTGCGAGGTTTTTCCTTAGCTTCCTTCCTTTGTAGTGAATTTTTATAGCGAATTGTCAGGATAGTTTTATGAACGCACTTTCCACATCCAAATTGATCAGGGCCGCCATGCTTGCCATGGCCGTGATGGCTGCCATGATCACAACGGAAAGTCGTGCAGAGCGAATCAAGGATTTGGCTGGCATACAGGGCGTGCGGCAAAATCAGTTGCTCGGCTATGGCCTGGTTGTTGGCCTGGATGGCAGTGGTGATCAAACCACGCAAACCCCGTTTACCGTACAAAGTATTATCAGCATGATGCAGCAACTGGGTGTCACCATACCCGTGGGCACCAGCTTGCAATTAAAGAATGTGGCCGCAGTCATGGTGACCACCTCTTTGCCGCCTTTTGCGCAGCCTGGACAAACGCTGGACATCACGGTGTCATCCATGGGTAATGCCAAGAGTTTGCGTGGCGGCACCTTGCTGATGACGCCCTTGAAAGGTGCTGACAACCAGATTTACGCCATGGCACAAGGTAATGTGCTGGTCGGTGGCGTTGGCGCTTCTGCAAATGGCAGCAAGGCGCAAATCAATCATTTAAGCGTAGGTAAAATTTCTTCTGGTGCGACGGTGGAAAGGTCTGTACCCAATTCCGTGGCGCAGGGTGCGACTATACAACTGGAATTGAATAGTTCTGACTTTTCTACCGCCAGCCGCGTGGTTGATGCGATCAACCGTCGCTTTGGTCCGGATACGGCAGCAGCCATGGATGGTCGTGTAATACAGGTAAAAGCGCCGGCCATTGCTGATCAGCGTGTCTCTTTCCTGGGGAATCTGGAAAACATTGATGTGACGCCAGCGCAAATGGCAGCTAAGGTGATCTTGAATGCCAGGACTGGTTCCATTGTCATGAACCAGGCAGTGACGCTGGAAACCTGTGCAGTGGCACATGGCAATTTGTCTGTCGTTATCAATACGGACAATACCGTCAGTCAGCCAAATGCACTGGCTGCAGGACAAACTGCGCCGACTGCGAATTCAACTGTCACGATCACTAAAGATGCCGGGCAACTGTTAATGCTCAAGGCTGGCGTTTCCCTGTCTGATGTGGTGAAGGCTTTGAATGCCATCGGTGCTACACCACAAGACTTGCTGGCCATATTACAAGCGATCAAGGCATCTGGTGCCCTGCGTGCAGACCTGGAAATTATCTAAGGAATCGTGATGATAGGGCGCACCGATTTCACCGATAAAACGGCCTTCGACAGCAAAGGTCTTGATGAACTCAAGCAGTCGGCCAGGAATAACTCGCCTGAAGCGATCAAGGGTGCCGCCCAGCAATTCGAAGCATTGTTCATGAATATGATGCTGAAATCCATGCGTCAGGCAGGTGGACAGGATGGCCCCTTTGATAGTGAACAAAGCCGCATGTACACCTCCATGCTGGACCAGCAATTGTCGCAAACCATGGCAAAAAAGGGTGTGGGCCTGGCAGATGTACTGGTCAGGCAATTGTCCAATAATGCCATGAATCAGGCGCTGGAAGGCGATACCAGCAGCAAGTCTGCGAGTGCAAACTCGATAGGTAATATGGGGAGTTCTGCCAGCGTGCGCGGCATCAATACTTACCTGGATAACCTCAAGTTTGAGCAAATGCCAGCGAATGCGCCAAAAACTGCCTATACTGGACCTAACCATGTACGTGAATTCCAGGAAAAACTGGCCGTACATGCAGAGCAGGCCAGCCAGGAAACTGGTATTCCTGCCAAATTCATGTTGGGTCAGGCTGCATTGGAAAGCGGCTGGGGACGCCGCGAGATCAAAACCGCTGACGGTTCCAGCAGCCACAATATCTTTGGCATGAAGGCAACAAAAGGCTGGAAAGGCAAAACCGTTGACGCTGTTACAACAGAATATGTAAATGGTGTGGCTCAGCGTAAGGTAGAGAAGTTCAGGGCGTATGATACATACGCGGATGCGTTTAAGGACTATGCATCATTAATTACTAAAAACCCACGTTATGAAAACGTGATTGCAAATTCCAAAGATGCATCAAGCTTTGCCCAGGGTTTGCAAAAAGCTGGTTATGCCACTGATCCTGAGTATGCCAATAAGCTAACAAAGATCATCAAAAACTCCCTTTCAACATAATTTCAATATAAGTTTCCCCAGTGAAAGTGCAATCAGATTAAAGTTTTACAGAATCGCACCGAAAACATGATTGAAAGCACTGGGTGTATAACTTAGCAAAAAAGCAGGTTCAATTATGGGTTCAAATATATTTGGCATTGGGTTATCTGCACTGAATGCGGCGCAGTTGGGTATCACGACGACCGGTCACAATATTGCCAATGCATCAACACCCGGTTATAACCGTCAAACTATACTGCAAGCAGCGAATGAGCCGCAAAATCTTGGTGGGTCATTCATAGGACAAGGCGTGTCCGTTACTCAAATTCAGCGCCAATACAATTCTTTCCTCGGTGGCCAGGTAAACGCTTCCCAGTCTGCCAAAAACCAGGCTGACGTGTATTTCACGCAAATCAGCCAGATCAATAATCTGGTTGCCGATCCAACAGCAGGCGTAACTCCCGCTTTGCAGGATTTTTTCAAGGCTTTTCAAAACCTCGCAGCCAGCCCTAACGGTACCGCGGGCGCCGCGGCGCGTCAGGCCGCATTGTCATCTGCTCAGTCATTGGCCGGGCGCTTGAATGGCCTGCAAACACGTCTCGATCAGATTGCTGCCGACGTCAACGGTCAAATCGGCACTACGGTTGGTGCGATCAATAGTTATGCAGCGCAATTGGCGAATTTGAATGACACTATTGAAAAAGCACAAGGCACTTCCAGCAGTAGTAGTGGCCCGAATGATTTGCTCGATCAGAGAGATCAAATCGTTACTGAATTGAGCAAGCTGACCAAGGTCAGCGTGGTGCCACAAGGCGCAAAATACAATGTATTCATTGGTAATGGTCAGCCACTTGTACTCGGTAGTAATGTCAATCAGTTGGCAGTGAGCCAATCGCTGACTGATCCTACCCGTACAGAAGTATCTTACCTGGCCAACGGCGTGCCAGTCTTATTGCCTGAAAACAGTTTTGCGGGCGGCAAGCTGGGTGGTTTGTTCGATTTTCGTGCCAGCACTCTGGATGTTGCGCAAAACAGCATAGGCAGGATAGCGATAGGTCTTGCCACGCAATTTAATGACCAGCAAAAACTCGGCCTGGATTTGAATGGGCAAGTTGGTGGTAATTTCTTTAGTGTCGCTGGCCCTGTGACTACGCCGAGTGCGCTGAATACTTCGACAGCCAGCATTAATGCCACTATTACCGATACGACGGCCTTAACCACTAGTGATTATCGTCTGCAGTTTATAGGTGGTAATTATAAGATTACCCGTTTGTCTGATGGCGCAACGCAGTCTTCTGCAACCCTGCCTTTAAAATTTGATGGTATTAACTTTCAGTTGGCCCCCCCGCCTGCAGCGGCAGTACCGGCTGCTGGTGATGAATATTTGATCAGGCCAACAGCGGCTGGTGGTTCCACTTTTGCAGTGGCTATTCAAGACCCTGCCAAACTGGCAGCGGCAGCTCCTTTAACGACTTCTTTCCCCACAACCAATACAGGTAGTGGCAAGATCAGCGTTGGTGTCGCCAATTCGCAGGTGTCATCTGGCAGTAACTCGGCTACTGCCACCATAGGGCCTGCGACTGCGGATGATTCTTTTATTGGTTCTACCTTGGCTGCGCCAGTCAACCTGACATTTGCTTCACCAGCGAATACGATTTCCGGTTTTCCGGCAGGTGCGACCGTGTCAGTCAAAGTTGGCGCAGTCACGACAACTTATCCTCCACCAGCAACTGTGCCATATACCAGTGGGGCAACTATCAGTTTTAGCGGTATCAGCTTTGCGATCAAGGATGGTGCTGCACCGCCAGCCAATGGTGATACCTTTACCCTGGCAGCGGCTTTGCCGGTAGCGGCGAGTACGCTGACCTACAACTCTGCAGGCAATACGCTCACAGGTTTTCCTGCTACCGCCAATGTCACTGTGACCAACGGTAACGTATCTACAATCTATCCGGCAGGCACGGCAGTTCCTTATACCTCGGGATCTACCATTAGTTATAACGGCATCAGTTTTTCTGTTTCCGGTAATCCAGCCAATGGCGATGTGTTTAATGTAGCTCCGAACACCAATGGCTCTGGCGATAACCGCAATGCAGTTATCCTGAGTAATCTACAAACTAAAAATACTGTCGCTGGTAGTACCACGACTTTTCAGGGTGGGTATGCCCAGTTCGTCAGTCTGGTGGGTAACAAGGCGCATGAGCTGGAAATTACCAATGCCTCTGAAACAAAATTACTGGCCCAGAATATCACGGCCCAACAATCTGAATCCGGTGTGAACCTGGATGAAGAGGCAGCAAATTTATTACGTTATCAGCAAGCCTATCAGGCAGCAGGCAAGCTGATGCAAATTGCAAGTACATTGTTTGACTCCTTATTGGCGTTGGGCAGATAGAGGTAATCATGCGTATTAGTACCAGCACTATTTATCAATCCGGCGGCGCCAGCATTAGTGATCTGCAGGTCGGCTTGAACAAGACCCAGCAACAGATTGCTGCTGGCCGTCGTATATTGACCCCGGCAGATGATCCCATCGCGTCTGCGCGTGCATTGGTTATTTCGCAGTCAGATTCTATCAATACCCAGTTTGCCACTAACCGTCAGGCTGCCAAAAATAATCTCAGCACAGCTGAAAGTTCTTTGGGTAATGTCACTGATACGCTGCACAATATCAAGACGCTTATTGTTCAGGCAGGTAATGGTTCTTATACGGATACCGAGCGTGGATTTATTGCCCAGCAACTCCAGGGCAATCTTGACCAGTTGTTTGGTTTGGCAAATTCTACCGATGGCACGGGTAATTATCTGTTTTCCGGTTTCAATACAACCACAGCGCCTTATACAAAAGTAGCTGGTGGTGCTGCTTATAATGGCGATCAGGGGCAAAGGTTTATCCAGGCTGATACGTCCAGGCAGATACCTATCAGCGGACCCGGTACAGATATTTTTCAAAATATCCGCACCTCGGCTGGTCAGTTCAATGTGCAGTCCAACCCTTCCAATGTTGGGCTGGCGGTGGCCAATGCGACGATCAATGTGCCAACATCGGCAAATCTGACGGGTAATAACTACGAAGTTGCATTTGATAATCTGGGTACTTCATTTACCGTCACAAATAAAACCACTGGTAATGTGGTGGTTCCATTGACTCCGTATGTCAGCGGCGGGACGGTTACCTTTGATGGTATAGATTTGAATGTCACCAACGCCGGTGGCCCACCGGTAGTTGCGCCTGGTCCTGGTGATAAATTCTCAGTGCAGCCAGGTAATCAGAATATTTTTGAGACTGTTACCGACATCATCAATGCCTTGAATACACCTGCAAATACGGTTGCAGCCAAAAAAGATTTGAATGCCGCGCTCACGCAAGGCAATAATAATCTCGACAAGTCATTGAATAATGTGCTGACAGTACGTGCGCAGTTGGGTACCAGCCTCAAGGAAATCGATGATCTGGACAGCGAAGGTGATGCCAAGGGCGTCGCCTTCAAGCAGGATTTGTCTGCCTTGCTGGATCTTGATTATGCCAAGGCGATTACTGAACTCAATCAGCAGCAAACTACTTTGCAGGCGGCACAACAATCATTTGTCAAAACATCCGGGCTGTCATTGTTTGACTATATTCGTTAATCCTTGATTGGACGATGTTGGATGATTTAAGTTTAAAAACAAAAAGCAGCCGAGGCTGCTTTTTGTATATGTGTCATATTCTTTAAATCTTTTCCATATCTTCTGCATCCAGTGCAATCACATGAGTTTGCATGATGCCATGCTCGTCATGCCATTCACGCACGACACAGGGTGCGCCTTCTTCATCCATGGCGATGACTTTAAAAAACTGACCTACCATCGATTCTATGAGGATTCGTTCATCCTCTGGAAAACTCTTGATAAATCTTTTGTCGAGATTGACCACGCGGACGATATCGCCCACGACGACGGGTTGATTCTTGCAATCGACAGCGGCTTGAGGTGCAGACATGATTATTTCCAAATTAATTATTGGGGATATTGTACTTGGTCTCTATCATTCTGCAGCAGGCAAAATAAAAAGGCTTGATTGTTTCAAGCAATCAAGCCTTTAACGTTCAACTTTATATCTTAAATCTTACTGTCAGGAAGTTTTCTTTTCCCGTGCTACCCAATACAGCGCAATGATAATCAAAGCATACGGGATCATGGACAGGGTATTGGCATTGGCCCCTTCAAAGAACGGATTGTTTACCGTCGCCCAGTCGCCAATTTTCTTGTCAAAATCAGTCAGAATACCAGCGGTGAATGCAATCACAATGCCAGCCAGCGCGCCACCGGCGATATAGCCAGATGACAGCAAGACACCAGAGCTGCGGTCACCCGCTGCCTGTTTCTCTTCTTCACTGAGATGCTTGTTGTGTTCCAGCTTGTTGTTACGACGGTCTGCCGCCCAACGTATCATGCCGCCGACAAACAGCGGGGCAGAGGATGACAACGGCAAATACACACCAACCGCAAAGGCCAGCGATGGGATGCCTGCCATTTCCAGTACCAGCGCAATCATCACGCCAAACAAGACCAGGGTCCAGGGCAATTGCCTGTCCAGGATACCCTTGATGATGTAAGACATCAGCACGGCTTTAGGCGCATCGTATTTCTTGACTTCAGTGCCATCAGGGCGCTTGTTGTAGGCACCATTGATACCCGGGTCAACCAGATAAACCGCCTTGCCGGCATTGTCGACAAAGTACTTACCAGCAGGGCCGCCGACATTGTCATTCTTGTGCCAGACCTTGTACGTGCCTTTATCTGTGTCAGCTTGCGGGCCTTGCAGTTGTGCAGTGTCTGTCAGTTTTGATGCATCTGTTGCCAGAGCAGGGGCTACTTGTGCTGCCGGGACATACACAGTGCCGGAGTCATTCAACTTCAACAGGATAGGGCCAAGGATGAGCGCAGAAGACAGGGCACCAGCCAGTATTGCATACTGTTGCAAACGTGGAGTAGATCCGACGATGTAACCGGTTTTCAAATCTTGTGAGGTAGTACCGGCATTGCTGGAAGCGATACAGACAATCGCACCGACAGACAGGGCAGTGACATAGTACTGACCGCCAGTCCAGCCCATGATCAGGAAGATCAGGCAAGTGAACAGCAGGGTCGCTACCGTCATGCCAGAGATAGGGTTGGAAGAAGAACCAATCTCACCAGTCAAGCGGGAAGAGACCGTAGCAAACAGGAAGCCGAATACCAGGATCAACAAGGCACCCAGGAAGTTCATATGCAGCGGCGTCGCAAAAGTGATGATGGCGATAATGGCCAGCGCACCTATGACGACCCATTTCATGGGGATATCCTGATCAGTACGCAGTGGCGCAGTAGCTGCTGTAGAACCTTTGCCCAGGCCGGATAAACCAGCCGACAAGCTGCGCCAGATAGTGGGCATGGCACGCATCAGGCTGATCAGGCCACCGGCAGCAACAGCGCCAGCACCGATGTACAGAATATAAGCGCCACGCACATCATGCGAACTCATTTCACTGATGAGCTTGGTTCCTGGAGCCAGCGGCACACTCAGTGCATCACCAAAGAACTTGATCATCGGTATCAGCAAGAGGTAAGACATGACACCACCGGCTGCCATGACAGAAGCAATGCGCGGGCCGATGATATAGCCTACGCCCAGCAATTCAGGGGATACTTCTGCACCCAGCGAACCACCTTTGAGTGGGGCACCAAATACGACTTCAGGCGTATCTTTCCAGCCTTTGAGAGCGACGTTTGCGATCTTGTACAGCAAGCCTATGCCAAAGCCACCAAAGATAATCGCAGCGCGTTTGCTGGCGTCATCTGCTGCATTGGGATTATTTGTTTCACCAGCAGCTTCGCGGGAAGAGTCAGTTGCTGCAGCCTTCAAGACCTCGGCACACGCTGTGCCTTCAGGATATTTCAGCTCATCATGCTTTTCCACGATCATGGTTCTGCGCATGGGGATCATGAGCAAAATACCCAGTAAGCCGCCCAGGCAGCCAACCAGCATGACGCGGGATATCTCCAGGTCAAAACCCAGGATCAGGATAGCCGGCATGGTCACACCCAGGCCAAAGGCCAGGGATTCACCAGCGGAACCTGCGGTCTGGGTAATACTGTTCTCCAGGATGGTCGCATCTTTCGCACCTAGCTTATTACCCAGACGGAACAAGGTGATGGCAATCACCGCTACCGGTATTGAGGCACTGACGGTCAAGCCGACCTTGAGTACCAGATACAAGGAGGATGCACCGAAAACCATACCAAGCAAGACGCCCATGATCAGGGCTCTTGCGGTCATTTCGGGAAGGTGGGCTGAGGCAGGGATATAGGGCTTGAACCCTGAGCCCGGCTTGGCAGCAGGCGTTGACATTTCTGTTGGCATTGGTCTACCTATTGTTGTCAAAAAGGCTGAATAAGAGGGTGATCTGTTTCAGCGTGGCGAATAAATAATCCCCCTCTGGTCTCCTGAGAGGGATAGCTAAAAAAACATAAATATTCGCGCATTATCACGCTTTTTTCAGCCTATTTGCAATGCCATCCTTAAACTTGTTGCATCTCCTCCTGTTTGCTCAGGCGTGGCAAGACAGTAATGCCCCGGATGATAGGATTTTTTGCAGCAAGTATCGCCAGCAACATAGCTGCCACACCGGCAAAACCCAGGGCGTAACGCAAACCCATGTGCTCGCCAAGCCAGCCACCGATCAAGGCTCCTGGCCCTGCTGGTATTAATATGAGCCAGCGCATGGTACTGGTCATGCGACCCAGCATGGCTTCTGGCGTGACAGCCTGACGCAAGGCCAGGAAGTTAATGAAGATCAGCACGCCGCCTATGGAGAAGCACATCAGCATGAAGCCAAATGCCGCAATGCCCCAGTTGTTAGTTGGAGCCAAAGCCAGCAAGCCCCAGCCCAGACCGCAAACAGCCACACCTAGCACCATGCAGGGGCCAGGCCCGATATTGCGGCTGATGCGGCTGCCATATACGCTGGCGATAATGGTGCCCACACCCATGCCCATATAACTAAGACCAACAGCCTGTTCGGACAAGCCCAGTTCGCGCGTAGCAAACAGGATTTGCACGACCAACGCTGCGTTGTAACAAAGCTGCCAGCCACCAACAGTCAGCGCCAGAGCAATCAACAACGGTTTATTGGCGACAAAGGACAGCCCTGCTTTTAAATCACGCCAGAAATGCGCGTCTGCACGTGGCTCCCTGACTTCATTCACATGGATGCCGCGCAAGATTACTGCTGATGTCAGCAAAAGAATGGCATCAGCCAGCAAGGCGATAGGGGCACCCAGCAGTTTAATCAAGGCACCGGCAGTAGCAGGGCCTGCAACCTCAGCTCCTGAGGTTGCCAGGGCATTTTTTGCATGCGCTTCCACCAGACGATCACGTGGCACGATCTGTGTCAGGACAATTTGCGAAGCTGTACCTGCAGTCGTGTTAACGACACCGATCATGAAGCCAACGATATATAACCAGGTCATGTTCAGATAGCCCAGCCACCAGGCCACGGGCACACTGGCAACTGAAATGGAAATCATGATTTCGCCGACTACATACACTGGCAGTTTGCGCACCCTGTCCAGCCAGACGCCAGAAGGCAGCGACAGCAAGACAAAGGGCAGGATTTCCATAAATGTCAGCATCCCCATCTGGGTGGCACTGGCGTGCAGCAAGATCGCAGCTGTCAGTGGCAGCGCCAGCATGGTGACCTGGGCACCAAAAGAGCTGATCAGTATCGACGTCCACAAGCGTCTGTAGACAAGATCACGCAATAAATCCCGTTCCGGGAGTGAGAATAATCCTAAGATTTTGTTTTTCATGATGAGCAATACAATAATTTACCCGTGTCTTTATTCTTGACGAGATGAATAGCAGGACACAGGTCTGGGCGTCTATGCGCAACCAGGATGTAGCAAAAAAAATCAAAGATGGATGATATGCAATGCTTGGTACGGCTGAGCAAACTGGGTCAGCGATTACTACCGTATCATCGGAGCATCTGGCGGCTAGCGCAGATTAGTCGAATTGGTCTAAATATTTGTACTATTCGGACTATTCGAACTTAATGGGGCCAGGAATATGCGCAAAGCTACGTCGCCAGTGCTGAAAAGCCTGGCTGCACCACGGTGTTACTAGTGACGCTGCAGTTTGCAAGTGCATTTACCCGAGTCCTGAGGGTTGAAAGTGAATGATTAATGAGTGATAAGCGAATGATAAACGAAACAAAAAATTACCTCGCGTCACAGATTTTTATTGACGCGAGATACAGATAGATTGTATTGCTCTTCATAAGTTCCCGCTAGTGAAAAAATATGATGTTTGAAAAACCTGTAGTCATGATTGACTTTGAAACCTCCGGCATGTCACCAGACCAGGGAGGGCGTGTTACCGAGGTGGCAGCCTTGCGTATAGTCGGCGGTGAAATAGTCGACCGTTATGTCAGCCTCATCAATTGCAATGTGCGTATCCCATACTTTATTACTGAATTGACAGGCATTACCCAATCCATGGTGGACAGGGCACCACCAGCATCCGAAGTGCTGCCTGAATTGGTGGAATTTATCGGTACTGATGCTCTGGCAGCCCATAACGCCAGTTTTGATGAAAAGTTCTTGTTGGCCGAGAGCGACAGGCTGGGCCTATGGCCTGCGCACGATGGCGTGATTTGCTCAGTCAAGCTGGCGCGCAGGGTTTTTCCTGGCTTGAGCACTTATTCATTGGGGCCGTTGGCGGCTTCGATGGGCATACGTTTCAAAGGTTCTGCCCATAGGGCCGAGGCTGATGCGGAGGTGGCATCTGCGCTGATGCTGCGTATTGCCGGTGAACTGGGGCAGCGCTATGGCTATGATGCGATAGCCCCCCGTTTGCTGCAGGATATTAACAAGCTGACAGCGGTAAAGGTGCCAGCATTTTTGAAAAAACACAGAGCGGCTGAGATTGCGGCTGATGCTGCCCCCGTGCCTTTGATAAAGACGGCAGGCGTGCAGCGGTTTCGCCACTATAAAGGTGGGATTTATGAATTGGTGTGCGAGGCAACGCAAGAATCTGACTTAAGCCCTGTCATTGTTTATCGCTCGCATGATGGTTCCATCTGGACCAGACCCAGGGCTGTCTTTTTTGAAATGTTGCAAATCAATGGCGCAGAGGTTATGCGTTTTACTCCCATCAAGGAATAAAAAAAGCAGGCACAGTTTATCGTGCCCGCCTCGCTGTTGCTTTTCTTGTTATGCAGGTTCAGCTTGTGCAACTGGGTTTGTTACTGCCGGAGTTGCCTTGGCAGGCCCGTCCGTAATCAGTTTGCGCAAGACAGGTATCAGGATGATGAGTACGACACCAACGCCGACACTACCCCAGCCCAGCAGAGAGAAGATGTAGTTATAGGTTGGGTTGGTGGAAGACGCCAGGCCTTCAGTCGCCTCAGGTATCAAGCCTGAGAAATTGCTGGCCAGAATAGAAGCCGTGCCAGTTACCAGCATCCAGGTACCCATCATCACGCCCTGATACTGACGTGGTGCCAGCTTGCCTATCATGGCGTAACCAATAGGCGAAATCAGCAATTCAGCAATACTTTGCAGGATGTAGCTGATGAATATCCATTTGAAAGCGACCAGGCCATTACCGGCAGCGGTGGCAATGCCTATGGGCAGGACAAGAAAACCCAGGCCGATGATCACGAGAGCGGCAGAGAACTGGCGCGGGATATCGATATTCCAGCCTTTGGCGCGCAGCTTGTCGAACAACATCGCCATCAGCGGGCCGCCAAACATGATGACGAAGCTATTGATATTTTGTATCCATTGCGGCGCCACTTCATAACCCCAGACCATGCGGTCCACATTGTTGACGGCAAACAATTGGAGGCCCATCGGGGCCATTTGATACAGCGTCCAGAATACCAGTGAGCCTACGGTCAGCAAGACATAGGCCGTCATATTATTGCGCTCGCGGCGCTCTTTGTGAATGACGGTCAGGAAGATGAAAATGACAGCGATCGTGACACTGATGACCATGACCAGGTTGCCCGTCATTTCTGCGCGGTGCAGCATGAATTCAACCAGTGGCACCAAACCAGCCATCACCGCCAGGCCGACCAGGAAGCGCCAGCGGAACTGGTTTGCTGTGGCATCCAGCAGTGTCGTGTTCAAGTCACATAACCTGCGCCAGTTGACTGCTGCCAGCACGATGGCCATGAAATTGCCTATGGTGGCGAAGATGAACAGGCTAGCGTAGTCTTCCTGCAACTGGTAATAACCTGCAGCGGTGAAGCCGATAAAAAAGCCCAGGTTCATACCTGCATAATTCCACAGGAAGGCGCTTTCACGGCGATTGTCCTCAGGCTTGAAGCGTTGCGTCAGCATGAGGTTCAGGCAGGTGACGTTCAGGCCACTGCCGGTCAGGAAGAAAGCCAGGCCCCAGTACAGCGTCGCTGAAGTACCTGTGGAAATAGTCGCACAGCCTATGACTTGCAGGATCATGCCGCCTACAAACAGGTTGCGGTTACTGATAAAACGACCAGCAAGATAACCACCAAACAAATGCAGACCATAATTGAAAGCGCCAAACACCCCCATGATGGCTGTGGCATCCTTGACGGTAAAGCCCAGCTTCTTGGTGGCATACAGCACCAGGGTGGAATACAGAACGGCAAAGCCCAGGGTGGCGAAAATCTGTATGAAAAACAGTGCGCCTGCGCCTTCGGGTACGGCGGCCAATCTTTGTTTGATTGTGGACAAGGTGGTCTCCAGAGTTGTGGTCTGGCAGGCATTGTAATGCAAAGAAAAGCAGGAAATTGGACAATTTGTATAGATAATTTCTATCAGGGAGGCAGAAGGCAAAATCATGCGAAAATGACTCATTAATAAGTTTGCCTCACAACCTGATAACAAGAAAACATAACAAGCAATGGATAGCATAGATCTCGAAGTACTCAAAACCTGTGACGCCTGGATCAAGGCAGGGCAGCCCTGCGAACTGGTCACTGTCATCAAGACCTGGGGTTCCAGCCCCAGACCAGAAGGCGCGACACTGGCTATTGCAGGCAATGGGCAAGTGGTGGGTTCTGTCTCTGGCGGCTGTATAGAAGACGACTTGATAGAAAGAGTGCAGCGCGAAGGCATGCGACGTTATTTGCCAGAGATCGTCACTTACGGCATTACCGCCGATGAAGCACACCGCTTTGGCCTGCCCTGTGGCGGCACAATAGAACTGGCGATAGAACCTTTATCAGCACGCAGCCAGCTTGATGCCTTGCTACTGGGTTTGCAAAGGCATGAATTGTTGGCGCGACGTCTGGATTTGCATACGGGGGAGGTGACACTTGATAGAGCCGACCCGGGTCAACAATTACAGATTACGGATGAGGCTTTGACGACCGTACATGGCCCGCGCTGGCGCTTGCTCATCATAGGGGCAGGGCAGTTATCACGATTCCTGGCCAGTATTGCAGTCGGCATGGATTACCAGGTCACAGTCTGCGACCCGCGAGAAGAATACCGCAGCGGCTGGCAAGTCGATGGCGTGCAATTGATCCATGCCATGCCCGACGATCTGGTGCTGGAAATGCAACTGGATAGCCGCAGTGCAGTGGTGGCACTGACACATGACCCCAAACTTGACGATCTGGCACTGATGGAGGCCTTGAAGTCAAAAGCCTTTTATGTCGGTGCCATAGGTTCACGCATTAATAATGCCAAACGGCGTGAGAGATTAAAAGAGTTTGACCTCAATGATGAGCAACTGGCAAAACTCCATGGCCCTATAGGCTTGTATATCGGCAGCAAGACCCCGGCAGAAATTGCGATTTCCATACTGGCTGAGCTGACGGCGGTAAAAAATCGCATCCTGTTGCCTGCCGAAGTGAATGTCGCTCATGCCAAATCCACGCTTGCCTGATTTTTTGAAAAAAGAATAGTGAAAAAACGATGACTAACTACGATTTTCGTCTCTTGAATGTGTTTGCCGAAGAAACTCTCGGTGGTAACCCGTTATGTGTATTTGAAAATGCCAAAGGCATGTCGGACGCTCAAATGCAGGCCCTGGCTTTGCAATTCAATTTGTCTGAGACCGTGTTTGTATTGCCGTCAGAGATCGCTACCGCCAGGATGCGTATCTTTACACCAGATGCAGAAATGCCCTTTGCCGGGCACCCCAGCCTGGGTACGGCGCAGGTGGTAGCCAGCCTCGTCAATTTCACTCAGATCACTCTGGACTGCAAAGCTGGCATAGTCGACCTGCAACTGAATAACGGCATATGGACACTGACCACGCCGCATAAGGGCGAGCCTTTGGTCAAAGCCAGTGGTCTGTCTGCCGCGCAAGCAGCTTCTTTGCTGGGTCTGGACGAAAGCGACATTCATTCTGTACCTTTATGGATTAACACTGGTAGCGAACAAATGCTGCTACCGCTAAATTCGCGCGAAGCAGTTTTGCGCGCTACGCCAGACGTCAGTAAGTTGCCGGTCTGGCCCGCCAATAGTCTTGGGCGCAAGTCTGTCTATGTATTTGCCTTTGATGAGCCGGTACCAGGTGACGAGCGTCTGGCGGTAACCGCGCGTTATTTCTTTGCCAGGCAAGGCGGTGGCTTTGCCGAAGACCCGGGCACAGGCTCTGCCTGCGCCAACCTGGGTGGTTGGTGGCAGCATCAAGAACGTGAATTGCCCATTAGCATGCGCATAGCCCAGGGCGCACAAGTCAGGCGGCCATGCCAGCTTTATCTGGACGTAGCGACAGACAAAAGCATATGGGTAGGCGGCAAGGTGATAGAAATTGCACAAGGCCAGCTGCAAATCTAGAAAAATTCTTCTGAATCAGGCATAAATCAAGCTGGGGAGCGCATAAATCCACATAAAGCACGGGAAGAGCAGGCGTAAATCCTTTAAAATAGCGACTTCATTCATTTGCACTGAAAAACCAGCGGCCCGACGATCTTGTGTCTTTGGCCCGGTTCAGGATATTCCCCTATGAGCATGTCTACTACCCAGGAAATCGTTGCCGAATTGCGCGCTGGCCGCATGGTGATACTGGTTGATGAAGAAGATAGAGAAAACGAAGGCGACCTGATCATGGCTGCCGAATTTGTCACACCAGAAGCCATCAATTTCATGGCCAAGTTTGGCCGCGGCCTGATTTGCCTGACTTTGACCGAAGAACGTTGCGATCAATTGAACCTGGCCATGATGACCAGCCGCAACGGCACCTCCTTTGGTACCAACTTCACCGTATCGATAGAAGCGGCTGAAGGCGTAACTACCGGTATCTCTGCCGCTGACCGTGCCCGGACTGTACAGGTTGCTGTTGATAAAAAGTCCACTGCTGCTGACATCGTCCAGCCTGGCCATATTTTCCCGCTGAAAGCGCAAAGAGGCGGCGTCCTCATGCGTGCCGGTCATACTGAGGCTGGTTGCGACCTGGCAGAACTGGCTGGCCTGACCCCGGCATCGGTGATCTGTGAAATCATGAAAGACGACGGCACCATGGCCCGTCTGCCTGATTTGTTCGAGTTCGCCAAAGAACATGACATGAAGATAGGGACGATTGCCGACCTGATTCATTACCGCAGCCAGACAGAGAGTATTGTTGACCGCGTGGCTGAGCGTGAAATGCATACCGTGCATGGCAGCTTCAAAGCCCTGGTGTATCGCGACAAACCCAGTGGCTCCGCCCACCTGGCGCTGGTGCATGGCGATATTACCCGTGAAAAAGAAGCACTGGTGCGTGTGCATCAGCCGGTATCCATCATCGATTTGCTGGAAAGCCAGGCCACTACGCACTCATGGAATGTCGCTGCGGCCATGGCAGCCATCAAGAAAGCAGATTCCGGCGTCATCGTCTTGCTCAACTGTGAAGAAACTGCCGAGCAGATGTTTGACCAGTTCAAGGCACTTGATACGCCAGAAACCAAGCCAGCAGGCCGTGCCGCACGCATGGACTTGCGTAACTACGGCATAGGTGCACAGATTTTGAAGGATGTAGGCGTGGGCAAGATGAAGTTGCTGGCCAATCCACGTAAGATGCCGTCCATGACAGGATTTAATCTCGAAGTTGTTGGTTATCTCGATAAGCCGTGCGCAGACAAATAAGGATGAAAGCAGCAGACCGTGAGGCAGTCGCCAGCGGTTTTCAGTCAGGTGCTTTGATCCCTCACATCACATCAGGCGCGATAGCGCAAGAAAGAATATTATGACAGTTGGACATTACGAAGCAAATCTGGATGGCGCAGGCGTACGTGTAGGTATCGTACAGGCGCGTTTCAATGACAATATCGGCAAGGGCCTGCTGGATGCCTGCTTGGCTGAATTGTCACTGCTGGGTGTACTCAATGAAGACATCCTGCACGTCACAGTGCCGGGCGCGCTGGAAGTGCCGCTGGCTTTGCAAAAGCTGGCAGAAACCAACCAATTCGATGCCCTGATCGCCCTGGGTGCAGTCATCCGTGGTGAAACCTACCACTTTGAGCTGGTATCGAATGAATCCGGCGCAGGCATCACCCGCGTTGGGCTGGATGCCGGTATCCCTATTGCCAATGCCATCCTGACCACAGAGAATGATGAACAAGCCGAAGTACGCATGCAGGAAAAAGGCCGTGATGCCGCTCGCGTTGCTGTAGAAATGGCCAACCTGACCCTGGCCCTGGAAGAATTGGCAGAAGCCACAGAAGACGTGCACTATGATGCCTGATCGTCTTTTCCAGGCTTAACTCAGTTTAAGTTTAAGTCTGAACGATGATCACCCAGCTTTAAGTTAAGTAAATTAAGTAAGTTAAGTAAGATACGTAAGAGAAGATATGAATAATAAATCCCCACACGCCAATCCCAGCAAGAACCGTTCGCCGCGCCACCGCGCACGCGAATTTGCCTTGCAGGGCATGTACCAATGGCTGCTGAATAATGAAGATTCTGGCGCAATTGAAGCCCATATCCGTGAAGCTCACGGTTTTGAGAAGGCTGACAGAGAGCATTTTGATTCCCTGTTACACGGTGCCATCAAACAATCCATAGAATTGCGTGAGCAAATCGCCCCTTTGATAGACCGCAGCATTGCTGAATTGTCACCTATCGAACATGCGGCTTTGCTGATCGGTGCCTATGAATTGAAGAACCACATAGAAATACCTTACCGTGTCGTCATCAATGAAGCGGTAGAGCTGACCAAGTCCTTTGGCGGCCTCGATGGTCATAAGTATGTCAATGGTGTACTCGACAAACTGGCAGCGAAACTGCGTGCGACTGAGGTTGCAGCAGGCAAGTAACGGCCACTCACTTTTTGTAGACTACATGCCGCCTTATTTTGAAAGATAAATAAGGCGGTTTTTTTCAGCCTGTGTTTTTAGGAAGTGCCATGCACAAGAATCTTGCAGCAAGACTGGACAATATCGCCCCTTTTCATGTGATGGAACTCATGAAAATGGCGGCAGAGCTGGAAAAGCAGGGCCGCCATCTGATACATATGGGCATAGGCGAGCCAGACTTTACTGCACCGCAAGCGGTTATCGATGCTGCGGCCAAAGCCATGGCTGCCGGGCGTCTGCAATACACTTCGGCCCTGGGTTTGCCAGCCTTGCGGTCAGCAATATCGCAGCATTACCGCGATGTATTTGACCTCGATGTGCCAGCTTCACGCATTATTGTGACGGCTGGTGCATCAGCGGCTCTGTTGCTGGCTTGCGCTGCCCTGGTAGAGCCAGGCAGGGAGGTGCTGATGCCTGATCCCTGTTATCCATGTAATCGCCATTTTGTTGCAGCATTTGAAGGCAGGGCAAAACTCATCGCCAGCGGACCAGATCACCGTTTTCAACTGACCGAAGAAATCGTCAGGCAGCAATGGGATGAGCGCAGTAGTGGCGTTTTGCTGGCATCGCCATCCAACCCTACCGGCACCTCCATAGAGCATGAAGAATTGGGCAAGATCGTCGCTACCGTCAAGGAGTTGGGTGGCTTTAGCATTGTTGATGAGATTTATCAGGGCCTGACTTATGATGGCGCGCCATTTTCTGCCTTGTCGCTGGATGAAGATGTGGTCGTCATCAATAGCTTCAGCAAATATTTCAATATGACAGGCTGGCGTCTTGGCTGGCTGGTGGTGCCAGAGCGTATTGTGCCTGCACTGGAAAAGCTGGCGCAAAACCTGTTCATCTGCCCATCTTCAATAGCCCAGTATGCGGCACTGGCTTGCTTTGAGCCCGCGACTATCGCCATTTATGAAGAGCGCAAGGCAGAATTCAAACGTCGCCGTGACTATATCGTGCCAGCATTGCGTGAACTCGGTTTTGGTATCCCTGTCATGCCTGATGGCGCGTTCTATGTGTATGCCGATTGTTCCAGCTTTACTGGCGATGCAGATACCTTTGCCAGGCAGGTATTGAATGAGGCCGGTGTGGTGATCGTGCCAGGACTGGATTTTGGTCCGGCAACTGCAACCTCTTATGTACGTCTGTCGTATGCCAATTCATTTGAGAATTTGCAGGAGGCCGTCAGCAGGTTGAGGCAGTTTCTGGCTAACAGGTAAGGGTGTCAATTAAGGGTGTCAATAAGTAAAAAAGCCGCCTGATCATTTGATCAGGCGGCTTTTTTATCAAGGAGCAGGATTACAGTGCTGCAACCTGGTCTTTTTTCGCTTCTACTGTGGCCTTGGCTTCTGTCGCATCAGGCTTTTGAGCCGGAGCTGCTTCGATAGGGCGGGCTTGCACAGGTGCAGGTGCTGGAGCACTAAAGAAGGTAGGTACATTTTTACCGGCAGAGACATCTTTCAGGCGTTTGTATTCATTCAAGACGCGTGCGCCGTAGCCAGAATCATTGTCGGAATCGGCTGCGCCTACATACATTTTCAAACCAGCTTCAACAGAACCACCACGGGTGACATAGTCTTTCAGTATCAATGCGCCAACACGGATATTGGCAACGGGGTTCAGGGCAGCTTTGACGCCACCAAGATCCTGGAACTTGTCGTGATGTACTTTGGACATGACTTGCATCAGGCCTTGTGCACCTACCGGGCTTTCAGCAAAAGGATTCAAACCGGATTCTATCGCCATCACAGACAATATCAGCAAAGGATCAATCTTGATTTCTTTGGCAGTCAGATAAGCGGCAGATACCAGCATGTTGGTGGCATCAGTCGCTACGCGATAGCGTTTGGCCAGCCAGGTGGTTACCCATTGTTGCTGACGTTGGTTGCCCAGCATTTTTGCTTCTTCTTCAGATGCGCTTGTTTTTTGCAAATTGCCGTCAGAATTAGCTTGACCTGGTGCTTGCATCAAATGGGCAAGATTAGGTGCTGGTACAGCTGCTACGGCTTCTGCGGGCTCTTCGCCAGCTTCAGCATAGGGTGACAAACCTTTGAATTTGTCGGTGAGTTCGGGTTTGACATACATCATGACCAAAACGGTCATGGCAATGATGCCAGCGAGTGTCAGCAGGTTGCGCAGGGTGGTGAATAAGCCACTGGTTGTATCACGCGCTACCATGGAGAGCGCTTTGCGCTTATCCATTGAAGAAAAACTACTTTGTTGTACAGCTAAAATAAAACGTTGAAACATTCTTACCTCCTGAATCTTCGCGATGCGTCATTCAACTTACTTAAAAGCCAAACATAGTGCGTACTTCCGCGAATCAGAAACATCGTCCCCGTCACAAGTGTGATCGCAAGACGCCGGAGCCGTTTGTCAAATCAGGTCCGTCGAACCCGTTCATGGTGTGTCCAGTGACAAACAACTTTTTTCGGGATAAGGCAGACGCCTTTTGAAAACAATCCTTACAATGTTATGTTGGGGCCCGATCCCCGTGAATGATGTTACCGTTTGGCGAAACTCTCTTTGTGTCGAAAGTGGCGGAAGTCATTAACCTCTTCATCAAGTTGGGCGAATTGTAGGGGCGGTTTTATATCAAGTCAACACTATCAAACGAGAAGTTGATTACTTTTATGTCTAATGAATTGTGCTGCAATGCAGCAAAGTTGAATAAAATCAAGCACTTGGCAGAAGTTGCTAGTGCGACTAGTGCAGAGATACGAAAAAGCGAAAAATGATGAAATATTCTGATTTGAGAGATTTTATTTCTCAACTGCAAGAAAAAGGCGAACTTAAACAGGTGGACTTGCCTGTTTCACCACATCTGGAAATGACAGAGATTTGCGACCGCACTTTGCGTGCCGAAGGTCCGGCTCTTTTATTTACCAAACCTGTTGGGCATACCATACCAGTGCTGGGTAATTTATTTGGCACGACACGCCGTGTCGCTCTCGGCATGGGGGCAGAAAACCTGAGCGAGTTGCGCCAGATAGGCCATGTTTTGTCAGCGCTAAAAGAACCAGAACCACCCAAGGGCTTTAAAGAAATTCTGGGCATGGGGGCACTGGTCAAAGCTGTCTGGGACATGTCGCCAAAAGAGCTGCGCGGCGCTAAATGCCAGGAAATAGTCTGGGAAGGCAATGATGTTGATCTCGCCCGTTTACCTATACAGCATTGCTGGCCTGGCGACGTTGCACCATTGATCACCTGGGGCCTGGTGATTACCAAAGGCCCCAATAAAAAGCGCCAGAATCTGGGTATATATAGACAGCAGGTGTTGGGCCGCAATAAAGTCATCATGCGCTGGCTGGCCCATCGTGGTGGTGCACTGGATTTTCGTGAGCATGGCATCGTCAATAAAGGCAAACCTTACCCCATTGCCGTTGCCCTGGGTGCGGATCCGGCCACTATATTAGGTGCAGTGACGCCAGTGCCAGACAGTTTGTCTGAATACCAGTTTGCCGGTCTCTTGCGCGGCAGCCGTACTGAACTGGTGAAGGCGATAGGTAGTGAATTGCGCGTGCCCGCATCAGCAGAAATCGTGCTGGAAGGGCATATCTATCCCGATGAACATCACCCTAGCGGCTATGAGCATGCGCTGGAAGGTCCGTATGGTGATCACACCGGTTACTACAATGAGAAAGACTGGTTCCCCGTCTTTACCATAGACCGTATCACCATGCGCCGTGATCCTATTTATCACTCTACGTATACTGGCAAACCGCCAGATGAACCTGCAGTACTGGGTGTGGCACTCAATGAAGTCTTCATTCCTCTGCTGCAAAAACAGTTCAGTGAAATCACCGATTTCTATTTGCCACCGGAAGGTTGTAGTTACCGCATGGCCGTGGTGCAAATGAAAAAGGCCTACGCTGGTCATGCCAAGCGCGTCATGTTCGGTGTCTGGAGCTTTTTGCGCCAGTTCATGTATACCAAGTTCATCATCGTGGTTGATGAGGATGTCAATATCCGTGACTGGAAAGAAGTCATCTGGGCGATTACTACCCGTGTTGATCCCTTGCGGGATACCACGCTGGTCGACAACACGCCGATTGATTACCTGGACTTTGCTTCACCCGTTAGTGGCCTTGGTAGCAAGATGGGCATAGATGCCACCAATAAATGGCCGGGTGAGACCAGCCGTGAGTGGGGTACAACAATAGAGATGACACCAGAAGTTAAGACCAAAGTAGACCAAATCTGGCAAGAGCTGGGTTTGTGAGCATGGCGTTTTAGTGATTAAATTTTTGCGTGTATATATATGAGTGTAATAAGTACTTTAGATGCTTCCATGGCTTGGGATTATCCGCAGCCGTTCACGCGGGCAGTGAAGCCGCAAGAAAGTGATATCGATGGTTTGAATCACACCAACAATGCAGTATATGTACGCTGGTGTGAAGAAGTCGCATGGGGGCACTCTGAAGCACTGGGTTTGAATCTGGCAGACTACCATCGCCTGGACCGCGCCATGGCAATCAGGCGTGGTGAGTATGATTATGTCTTGCCAACCTTGCTTGGTGAATCACTGACGCTGGCAACATGGCTGTTTGCCAGCGACGGCAAACTCACTATGGACAGGCGTTTTCAATTGATACGTGATAGCGATGGTGCCACCGTGCTCAGGGGCCGCTGGGACCTGGTCTGCATAGAACTCAGTAGTGGCCGCGTGCGCCGCATGCCGGCAGAGTTTTGCGATATCTATTTACCGGCGGTGGTTCCATCTCTATCAGCCACAATTTAGGACGTGTTGACATCAAGAAGGCATTTGTTGGGAACAGGCTACGCTTTGTCGGGCAGCATCTACATGCTGGCAAGTAAGGTGCATTATTCAAGTACAATCAATTACCTACATTTCTTGCTTTCCCCACATGAAACGGCCGCGCTTTCTACCCGATAACATGACCTTGTTGCTGTTAGGCGTGGTCACTCTGGCCAGTCTGTTTCCTGCGCGTGGAATGATCGCATCAGGCTTTGATCATTTGTCCGTGGGCATGATCGCCTTACTATTTTTCATGCATGGTGCCAAGTTGTCGCGCCAGGCTGTGCTGGCGGGTCTGACGCATTGGCGTCTGCATTTGCTGGTGATGGCATTTACTTTTGCCATCTTTCCATTGATGGGCGTAGTATTGAAGCCCTTGCTCTTGTTGTTGATTACGCCTGAATTATATGTAGGCATACTCTTTCTATGTGTCTTGCCTTCGACGGTGCAATCTTCGATTGCATTTACCTCAGTCGCCCGTGGCAATGTGCCTGCAGCTATTTGCAGTGCATCTCTTAGTAATATGTTGGGGATATTTCTGACCCCTTTGCTGGTCAGCCTGGTTGTGGTCGCACATGGGGAGAGTCATTCTTCATTGGATGCGATGCTGAAGATAATTGGTCAATTATTATTACCCTTTGTCGCCGGGCAGATCGCCCGACCCTGGCTACAAGCCTGGCTGGAAAAATATGCCAGCATACTGACAATGGTGGATCAGAGTTCGATTTTGCTGGTCGTCTATGTTGCTTTCAGCGAGGCAGTGGTGCAAGGATTGTGGCAACAGTTACCACCTTTGATGCTGGCAAGTTTGCTGGGTATCAGTGCCCTGATGCTGGCAATTATCATGGTGTTGACCACCATCATCAGTCGTCGTATGGGATTTAGCAAGGAAGATCAGATTACCATTGTGTTTTGTGGCTCCAAGAAAAGCCTGGCCAGTGGTGTGCCCATGGCCAAAGTTTTATTTGCCAGTCATGCTCTTGGTATGGTCTTATTGCCATTGATGCTGTTTCATCAGCTACAGTTAATGGTGTGTGCCTTCATGGCGCAACATTACGCTAAAAGATAAGGAGTCAGACATGCCACGTTTTGCTGCCAACCTCAGCATGATGTATACCGAATTGCCTTTTACAGAACGCTTTGCCGCTGCGGCCAAAGATGGCTTCAAGGCTGTCGAGTATCTGTTTCCCTACGATTATGCGGCGAATGAATTGCGCGATTTGCTCAGTGCGCATGGACTGGAGCAAGTCTTGTTTAATACTTCACCAGGCAACTGGGCTTTGGGTGAGCGTGGAGTTGCTTCCATACCTGGGCGGGAAGAAGAATTCAAACAAGCCTTTGATACTGCGCTGGATTATGCCCGCATACTTGGCAACCGTCATTTGCATGTCATGGCCGGGCTGATACAACCTGAACAAGACAGAGAAAGACACCGTGCCGTTTATTTGCGCAATCTTGCCTATGCTGCTTTGCTTGCTGCCCGTGAGGGCATCACCATAGTCATTGAGCCCATCAATACCCGTGACATACCTGGTTATTTTTTGAACCGGCAAGATGATGCGCAAGAGATTTGCCAGGAAGTAGGCGTAGAGAATTTACGTGTGCAATTTGATATCTATCATTGCCAGATCGTCGAAGGAGATGTCACCACTAAGCTGCGCCGCGATATGTCACGCAAGCATGCAGGTATAGGCCATATACAGATAGCCGGTGTGCCCGACAGGCATGAACCTGATATGGGAGAAGTGAATTACGCCTATTTGTTTGATTTGATAGATGAGCTGGGCTATCAAGGCTGGATAGGTTGTGAGTACCGACCTAAAGCAGGGACCAGTGCTGGTCTGTCTTGGCTTGCTCCCTGGCTGCGCGGATAAATATGTCGAATTGATATGCTCAATTAATATGCTGAATTGCCGTGAAAATCAGCTTTGCCACAGTCATTTGAAGATGGATTGACAGTGACATGAAAACGGCGGAAAGTGATCAAAGCAAGAAGAACTCATCTCACCCCTATTGATGAAATGAGTTCTAGCTTTTGTGGTCCTGTTACTCCTTGAAGTGCATTGGAGACGATCATGAGTATCCGTATCAAAATCTGGCTGTCAGTCATACTGGGGTTGATGCTGGCAAGTTCTGCTCGTGCAGAAGCTACGCTGGTATTAAATACACCATTTTTTGCACCAATTACTTCACCCGGACGTGATGGTGTACTCGACTTGTTCTACGCCGAATTATTCAAGCGTGTAGGTTTCAAGGTTGATATCCAGCCCATGTCGGCTGAGCGCAGTCTGCTCAATGTTAATAATGGTATTGATGATGGTGATGTCTCGCGCGTGCTGGGTATCGATAAGACTTACCCAAATCTTGTGCGCGTGCCTGAACCAGTCATGTTTTATCAAATGGTGGTGTTTACCCGCAAACCCAGTTTCACTGTCACAGGTGCAGACAGTCTCAAGCCTTTTGATGTAGGCATACTCACAGGCTGGAAAATTCTGGAACGGAATATCGTTGATACCCGGTCCTTGCTCAAACTGGAGACGGGTACGCAATTGTTTACCATGCTCGATAAAGGCAGGATAGATGTTGCGGTGATAGAGAAGCTGGAAGGTTTGCATTTCATCAAGAGCCTGGGACTCAAGGACATCAAGATCATGGAACCGGCTTTTGTTGAGGGTGACTGGTTTTTGTACCTGAATAAGAAGCATGAAGCGCTGGTGCCCAGACTGGCTGAAGAAATCCGCAAGATGAAGCAGGATGGTACTCATAAGCGAATTTTTGATTCAGTGTTAAAGCGCTATCAGCCTGCAGCTGGTGCTTGAATGCGTTCACTCATACGCAACCTCGGTGGAACTACTGCCAATAGCCTTGGGCGCAGGATAGCGATTGCCATCCTCATGTTCAGCTCGGTGGTGACGCTGGTTTCAACGGTGTTTCAACTGGCAATAGACTATAAGCGTGAAATCAGCGACATAGAAACGCAGATGACACAGATACAGTCCAGCTACGAAGAAAGTTTGTCATCCAGCCTGTGGGTGACCAGCATACGTGACCTGGAGTTGCAATTGAATGGCATCCTTAGATTGCCAGACATGCAATATGCTGAAGTACGCACAGATCAGGGGGCACTCGTTGCCAGGGCCGGGCAAGCTATCAGCACGCATGTTATACGTCATGAATTCCCACTTCATTTCTCCCACAGACAAAACCAGGTGCATATAGGCAGTGTGCTGATCGTCGCCAACCTGGAAGGTGTATACCAGCGTCTGCGTGACAAGGTGGTCGTCATACTGATTACCCAGACCATCAAGACTTTCCTGGTGTCCCTGTTTATCCTGATGCTGTTTCAATACATGGTGGGACGGCATTTGAAAAAAATTGCCTTATTTTCGGATCGTCTGTTTGCCGGAAGCAAGACTGGAAAATTGCAGTTAGAGCGTAAAACGAGGCCAGGGGTGGCTGGCGATGAGCTTGAGCAAGTAGTTGGCGCACTCAATGCCATGCAGCAGCGGCTCGATCAGTTCGTTGAAGACTTGCAGGAAAGTGAATTTCGCTGGAAATTTGCATTGGAGGGGGCTGGCGACGGTGTCTGGGATCTTAATCTTGTCACCAACGAAGTCGTGTATTCACGGCGCTGGAAAGAAATGCTTGGCTATCGCGAAGATGAGTTACCCGGCACTCTTGATACTTATACCAGGCTGGCACATCCAGAAGATGCTGCCCGTGCATTCGCCCAACTTGATGAAAATATGGCAGGCAAATCAGATTTTTTCAGCATAGAGCAAAGAATGCTGTGCAAGGATGGCAGCTGGAAATGGGTGATGTCGCGTGGCATGGTAGTGGAAAAGAATGCCGACGGCAAAGCCACACGCATGATAGGCACGCATACTGACATCAGCGAACAATTGAAGGCTGCAGAGGACATGCGCACCCTGCTGGTTGAGAATGAACTGGCGCGGGCTGAACTGCGCCTGATCAACGATAGTATGGAGAAGCAGGTGCAGGAACGTACTGCGCAGCTGGAAACTGCGAATAAAGAACTGGAGGCATTTTCATATTCAGTGTCCCACGACTTGCGCAGCCCCTTGCGTGGTATCGATGGCTGGAGCCTGGCCCTGCAAGAAGATTATGGCCCACACCTGGATGCGACTGGTCAGGAATACCTGGGAAGGGTGCGGGCCGAAAGTCAGCGCATGGGGCAGTTGATAGACGATATGTTGCAGTTTTCAAGATTAGGCCGTGCAGCCCTGACTATGCGCGAGGTTGATCTCAGTGACCTGGCGACGACCATCGCGGCACGCATACAGGAAGTACAGCAGGGGGCAAATGAGCAGCGCCAGTATAATTTTGTTATCACCCCAGGCTTGCATGCCTGGGGTGATAAACGTTTGCTGGAAGTCGTTTTGACTAATTTACTCGAAAATGCGGCCAAATTTTCTAAAATGAAAGAGCTATCTCAGATTACATTTGGTAGTGTACAAATAACAGAACCACTTTCGCAGACAGAGGTGCAGGCTTTCTATGTCAAGGACAATGGTGCGGGTTTTGACATGCGCTATGTCCACAAACTTTTTGGTGTATTTCAAAGGCTGCATAAATCCAGTGAATTCAGTGGTACCGGAATAGGGCTGGCGACAGTGCAGCGTATTGTTTTCCGCCATGGTGGGCACATCTGGGCAGATTCAACGCAAGGCGAAGGGGCGACATTTTATTTTACCTTGAAGGAATTTCAATGAGTACAGGAACAATCTTGCTGGTAGAGGACAATCCCAGTGACATAGGCTTGACCGAGCGCGCCTTCAAGAAAAGTCATATCACCAATAATCTGGTGATTGCCCAGGATGGGCAGGAAGGGCTGGACTACTTGTTCTGCCAGGGGAGTTATGCCAGCCGTGAGGATGCGAATCCCCCCATGCTGGTGTTGTTGGATTTGAAGTTGCCTAAAGTAGATGGGCTGGAAGTGCTAAGGCAGATACGCAATGACCCGCGTACCCACAGGGTACCGGTGGTAATTCTGACTTCATCACGGGAAGAGCAGGATGTGGCGACAGGTTATGATCTTGGTGTTAACAGTTACATACGCAAGCCCGTCGATTTTCAACAATTTGCCGAAGTCATCAAACAATTGGGTTTGTATTGGCTGGTGATTAACGAAAATCCGCATCAATCATAATCAGGCAGATGAAGATGATACAGGGCTGACATGGCAACGCCACTATCTTTGCTGATGGTTGAAGACTCTGATATGGATGCAGAGCTGGTCATGCTATGCCTGCGCCGTGCAGACTTTGATGTCAGCATGACCCGGGTTGAGACGTATGAGGAAATGCGCCAGGCCATGGCCGATGGTGATTGGGATGTCATACTCTCAGACTACAACCTGCCACATTTTAATACCGATGAAGCTCTGGTACTGTTGAAAGAATCAGGTCTGGATCTGCCTTTTATCGTCGTCTCTGCCGAGCTCGGTGAAAATGCCGCCGTCGCCCTGATGAAGGCTGGTGCACATGACTATGTCATGAAGGATAGTCTGGCACGCCTGCCGCCAGCCATCAAGCGTGAAATGAGCGAAGCTGCGCAAAGACGAGCCCACAGGCTGGCCGTGGAAGCATTGCGTGAAAGTGAAGAACGCTGGAGTTTTGCACTGGAAGGTGCAGGCTATGGTGTGTCAGACTGGAATATCAAAACGGGTCACGTGCTGTACTCATCATGCTGGGCCAATATGCATGGCTATGACAGCAATGAAATCCCGGCTACCGTGGATGGCGGTCTGGGTCTGGTGCATCCGGATGAGTTGCCGCTGGTCAGGGATGCGCTGCGCGCTTATTTTGCCGGTGCCATGCCACGCTATCACAGTGAACACAGGATCCTTGGTAAGGATGGTAGCTGGAAATGGGTGATAGACAGAGGCATGATAGTCAGCCATGACGAGCATGGTGTAGCCAGTCGCATGATTTGTACTCATGTCGATATTTCTGAGCGCAAGCAGGCTGAAGAAGAATTGCGCATCCTGAATGAACAGCTGGAATTGCGCGTGGAAGAACGTACCCGCGAATTGCGCCGTGCCATGACGCAGATTATCGAATCAGAAAAACTAGCTTCGCTGGGAGTGCTGGTGGCGGGTGTATCACATGAACTCAATACACCTATAGGGAATATGCTGCTGGCCGCTTCATCACTGGCAGACAAACTCAAGGATGTGGGCAAGCTCATCGAGAGTGGCAAAATGACGCGCTCAGGTCTGGTGCAGGCTCTGGATGAATGTGCTGATGTAGGTCAGTTGATTGTGCGCAGTGGCGGGCGGGCCAGCGAATTGATAGACAGCTTCAAGCGTGTATCAGTCGACCAGACCAGTCAGCGCAGGCGCTCATTTGATGTACGCATTGCGGTACAAGACAGCATCAATGCTCTGGGTGGCATGATCAGTCGCGCAGTAGTGTCGGTTGATAACCGCATTCCCGAAGGGCTGATGATGGATAGTTTCCCCGGCCATCTGGAGCAGATTATCAATAATCTTATCGTTAATTCCCTGACTCATGGTTTCGAGGGAAGAACCGATAAACATATAGTCATTGAGGCGCGCAGCGTCGATGGAGTGATTGAACTCGTGTATACGGATGATGGCACAGGCATTGCACAAGCCTTGCATCACAAGGTGTTTGAACCTTTTTATACAACCCGCCTGGGACAGGGTGGGTCAGGCCTTGGACTGTATATTGTGCATAACCTTGTGCAGGGTATATTCAAGGGGAGTGTCAGGCTGGAGAGTGAGGACAACCAGGGCGTACGCCTGCATTTCAGTTTTCCTGCGATTACTCCAAAAACAAACTGAAGTGCTGCGGCCTGATTTATTCAAAATCAGGCCGATTTCTGACCGGCTCCAAGCAAAGTTTTACTCGTCTGCCACCTGCAAAATCAGCTTGCCAAAGTTTTTACCTTCAAACAGCATCATCAGCGTATCAGGGAAAGTTTCCAGGCCTTTGACGATATCTTCGCGGGTCTGGAATTTGCCTTCAGCCATCCATTTACCCATTTCAGCCACTGCCTCGCCATAGCGGGCTGCATAATCAAATACGACGATACCTTCCATGCGGGCACGGTTTACAAGTAATGACAGGTAGTTGGCCGGACCTTTGACTGGTGTAGTGTTGTTGTACTGGGAGATCGCGCCGCAGATGATGATGCGCGCTTTCAGATTGATACGGGTCAGTACTGCATCAAGAATATCGCCACCGACATTATCAAAATAGATATCCACGCCATTCGGGCAGTGTTCTTTCAAGCCATCTTTGACTGAGCCGGACTTGTAATCTATGCAGGCATCAAAGCCCAGTTCATTGACCACAAAATCACATTTATCCTTGCCACCGGCGATGCCGACTACACGGCAGCCTTTTTGTTTGGCAACCTGGCCTACAGTCTGGCCAACTGCCCCGGCAGCACCAGACACCACGACGGTTTCACCAGCCTTGGGCAGACCCACATCCAGCAAACCAAAATAGGCAGTCATGCCAGGCATGCCAAGGGCATTCATGAATTTAGGCAGAGGTGCCAGTTTTGGGCTGACTTTGTAAAATCCAGCCGTTTTATCATCAGCTGCACCTACCCAGTATTGCTGCACACCCGTACCGCCAGAGACATAATCACCCACCGCAAATTTGGGGGACTTGGAGGCAATCACCTTGCCTATACCACCAGCGCGCATGACTTCATTGATGGCAACCGGGCGGATATAGGACTTACCTTCATTCATCCAGCCGCGCATGGCTGGGTCAAGTGAGATGTAGATGGTTTGTACGACGATTTCGCCATCGGCGATATCGCGCACTGCTTCAGTCGTGAAGTTCCAGTCGCTATGCTTGGGGTTGCCGACAGGGCGGGCGGCAAGGCGGTACTGTTGATTGCTGAGTGTGCTCATGTTGTCTCCAGAATGTTGTGCATTGGTTGCTGCTCTTGTGTCCGTAGGTATCTGAACCAAAATGGGGTTGTCAGAAGAATGACTATACACTAATTAGAACGATCGTGCTTTTTGTTGTGATTATTTAATTGAGCACGATATTATGAATTATGCTTCCACCATGCGACAATATGCGGTTAATTTTTAAGCTTTGTTACCAAATCAACGAATTTAATTTGTTTCCGGCCAGAGGGAAGCGGTAAATCCCGGCTAATACACATGACATCATGAGCATACGACCAGAATATATATTGACCTTATCCTGTCCCGATCAACGCGGCATTGTGCACAGCGTATCGGGATTTTTAGCCAACCATGGCTGTAATATTATCGATTCTGCTCAGTTTGGCGATGCGCAATCGGCGACTTTTTTCATGCGCGTGCATTTTGCGGTAGAGGATTCCAGCATCAGCGACAGTGCCTTGCGAGAGGAGTTTGCTGCATTGGGTGCCAATATGCAAATGAACTGGCAATTGCACGACGCCCACCACAAGCCACGCGTGATGTTGATGGTATCCAAGATAGGCCATTGCCTGAATGACTTGCTGTTCCGCTACAAGAGCGGTTTACTGCCTGTAGAAATCAAGGCCATCGTCTCGAATCACACTGACTTTTATCAACTGGCTGCCAGCTATAACATCCCTTTTCACCATCTGCCTTTGGCAGCTGGTGCACCGGCAGAAGCCAAGCAGGCGCAGGAACAAAAGATATTGGACATCGTTGCCAGCAATGATATTGAACTGGTGGTGCTGGCGCGTTACATGCAAATCTTGTCGCCGCAATTGTGTGATGCCTTGAAGGGCAAGGCGATCAATATTCATCATTCCTTCCTGCCTAGCTTCAAGGGAGCCAAGCCTTATTATCAGGCGCATGAACGTGGCGTCAAACTGATAGGTGCTACTGCCCACTTTGTCACGGGTGACCTTGACGAAGGCCCCATTATCGAACAGGATGTGGAGCGCGTTGATCACTCCATGGAACCAGAAACATTGACTGCCATAGGCCGCGATGTTGAATGTGTGGTGCTGGCACGTGCCGTCAAATGCTTTGTTGAGCATCGCATTTTGTTGAATGGTCATAAAACGGTGGTGTTCAAGTAATGGCGCTCAAATCCATCATTTATAAAGCCGACCTGAATATCTCGGACATGGACCGCGGCTATTATGCTGACCATAGCCTGACTATTGCCCGTCACCCATCTGAAACCGATGAGCGCATGATGATACGTGTACTGGCATTCGCCATACACGCGGCAGAGCGCCTGGAATTTGGCAAGGGTATTTCGGATACGGAAGAACCAGATATCTGGCTCAAAGATTACACCGATGCCATACAGCTATGGGTAGAAGTTGGTCAGCCGGATGACAGACGTCTGCTTAAGGCTTGTGGTCGTTCTGAGCAAGTCATCGTCTACAGCTTTGCCAGCGCCAGTGATATCTGGTGGAAGGCAATGAATAGCCGTCTCGACCGCGCCAAGAATCTGCGCGTCATGAATGTGCCTTCAGCGCAAAGCCAGGCACTGGAAAAACTCGCCCAACGCAATATGCAATTGCAATGCACAATACAGGATGGACAAATCTGGATGTCAGCCGGAGATGCCTCCGTACAAATCGATCTGGAAGTCCTTAAAGAGTTTGCCTGAATGCGTTTGTCCGAATGTATAGGTAGTCGTGACAATAACCTCAACTTGTTGCGCATGGTCGCTGCGCTGGCAGTGCTGATAGGGCATAGCTTTGCCTTGCTGGCACAGCCAGAACCCTGGGGGGCACTGACGGGCATGACGCCTGGCTCGGTCGCGGTTGATGTGTTTTTCATCGTTAGTGGCATGCTGGTGACAGGTAGTCTGGTTAACAAGCAAAGTGTGATTGACTATGTCTGTGCGCGGGCATTGCGCATTTTTCCAGCGCTGATATGCATGTTGCTGCTGACGGTATTTGTACTTGGGCCATACTTCAGCAACTTGCCGCTGACTGTGTATTTTTCTGCCGCAGAGACATGGCAATATCTGCTCAAGTGCGCGAGTCTCTTGTCAGGTGTGAGCTATGTTTTGCCCGGTGTATTTGCGCAGAATCCCTATCCGTATGCAGTCAATGGTTCGCTCTGGACCATGCCATATGAAATCAAGATGTATCTGCTCTTGCTGGTGTTCTGGAGTGGCTTGGTATTGCTGAAGAAAAAACGTCTGCAGATCTTGAGATATCTGATACCTACAATCACTTTGCTAGCTGCCATGCTGGTGTTTGTACGCCATTTTTATTTGCATGATGATAGCCAGTTCACTCGTTTGCTGTTCATGTTTTTCTCTGGTGCCAGCCTGTTTATGCTGAAAGAAAAACTGGTACTGACCAGGCGTCTTTTCTATCCCTTGTTGTTGCTGGTACTGACAACTGCATTCATCAGCAAACCCCTATTCTTTAGCTTGTATAACCTGACGATTGCTTATCTGGTGGCCTGCGTCGCTTACCTGCCTGCAGGACGGTTGCGAGCTTATAATAGCGTGGAGGATTATTCGTATGGAGTATATATTTACGCCTTCCCGGTGCAGCAGGCAATTGCCGCTTTGTTCCCGGGCATTGCAGTGTGGAGCATGGTGATGGCTTCGGGTTTTGTGACCATGTTGCTGGCGGTATTTTCGTGGCACAAGATAGAAAAACCTGCCCTGGCGCTAAAGTCAGCGACAGTATCACGCTTGCGCAATTATTTATCACTTCAGACGGAAGCATCAACTCCGTCAGTTCAATAGTGTGACTAGAGTCTATGCGCTGCTTGATCACTGGTTTCTGCCCAATCTAGCGGTGGTGGAAGTGTGTAGTCACTGAATTCCAGATGCAACACCCGACGTTGAGTAGCCAGTTTTGCTTTGTCGGATGCGTGCAGTAACAAGGGCTTCATCAATAAGATATCGCCGGCCCGCATTGCACAGGTATTGTGGCAGCTGGTTTTGCTGATATTCTGGATTTGGATCTCATCAAGCTTGCCGGAATTGTGGCTGCCAGCGATAACTTTAAGGGCAGCATTGTCAGTGTTAGCATCATCAAGGGCAATGCGGCATGTCAGCATTGCTTCCAGTACTGCCGCTGGTGGCTCGACGTAATGCACATCTTTCTTGTAAGTCCATTTGCCATAGCCAGCAAGTTCAATTTTCTGGTTGACACAAATGGTCATGTCCTGATGCCAGGATACCAGCCAATTGTGATCAGCATTTTTATTGAAAAAGATACTGCGCACTGTATGCGTATTTATCATGTCCAGTGCATGTAACAGCGCATGCAGTTTGTCCCAGTTTAATGCTCGATGTATGGATGGATAATTTTGCAGTACCTGACGCACACCATACTGTTCAGAAATGGGCTGGCAAGCCTGTCGCAATTGCTGTAATTCAGATTCATCAAGAAAGCCCGGCAAGATGACAAAACCCTGGCTGGCCAGGGTTTCTGCAATGCTTTGATCGATGCAATTCATTAAGCCTGCAAGACTTTTTTCAGCCACAGGCTGATGTCATCCACTTCTTCGGGGCAAACGGAATGCGGCATCATGTATTCATGCCATTCCACTTGATAGCCCAGTTCTTTTAACAGATCGCGCGATTGCTCAGCGCGCTGTATCTGGATGACATTGTCTCCACGGCCATGAGCCTGGAAGATGGGAGTATTTTGGTTTGCCGCATGACGTTCTTCTGTAATCACATCACGCAAGGGCACATAGCCGGACAAACAAAGCAAGCCTGCCAGTTTTTCGTGATAACGCAGGCCAGTTTGCAAAGTCATCGCGCAACCTTGAGAAAAACCAGCCAGGATGATGCGCTCAGACGGTATGCCACGCGCATTTTCGCGGGCGATCAATTGCTCTATGCGCTTTTGCGACAGACGCAAACCAGCTTCATCTTCACGTTTTGCGATGTCTGTACCCAGGATGTCGTACCAGGAACGCATGACATAGCCACCATTGATGGTTACCGGCATGGTAGGCGCATTGGGGAAGACAAAACGTATGCCTGGGTTACCGCGCAAATCCAATTCCCTGACGATAGGGACAAAATCATTCGCATCCGCACCCAGGCCATGCATCCAGATAATGGCAACAGATGGATTGGGTGCGCTTTCCAGTTCTACGGTTTCTAAAATGTCTTGTGTCATGATGATTTTCGGGGAGATGAAAAATAAGCAGTCAGTTTGACCGACAGCAAAAGCAGGGCGCAAGGCAGCCAGACAGTCATTAGTTCGGATTGTATTACACGCCAGCCACGCGCTGTCAGAAAGCGATTGACGCCTATAGGCGATACCTGGATGAATTGCCAGGGGAAGAAATAGCGTTCTTCAGTCAACGGCCAGAAAAATTCCACGCCCAGGCCGCCTGTAGTCAGCGCATCCAGCAGGCCGTGTGAAAGTGTGGCGAAAGCGATAAACAGCCAGCAAACCAGAGCTGAACTACGCAAGCGTGCATGAAATATACTGACCAGGCTGGCGACCAGCATGGCAAACATGATGGAATGGCTGAAACCACGATGACCAAAGGCCGATTGGTAAGCAATGCCGAGTTTGAAGGCAATCACATCAAGATCGGGCAAGATCGCCGCCAGCATACCCGTTAACACCAGTGGCCAGGGCAGGCGTTTGTGTCCTAGTAAGAGCCCTAAAGTCAAGGGTACAACGGGGTGCGTTAGTATGGTTGCCATCGCAATAGAGGTTTGCCGTTCAGGCAGATGGGATTTTGGCGCGTATGGCGTTTTTAGGGCGGAATGCCTTGCAGATGCTGTCATCCGTTTCTATATACGGGCCACCTATCAAATCTATGCAATATGGCACTGCCGCAAAAATCCCGGCAACGATTTGCTTGCCCTCGGCGTTTTTTAAACCTTCCAGGGTTTCCTTGATGGATTTGGGCTGGCCTGGCAGATTCAAGATCAGGGCGGCGTGATCCGGCATTTCCCGTATCACGGCAACCTGGCGTGACAGGATGGCAGTTGGCACAAACTGCAGGCTGATCTGCCGCATTTGCTCACCAAAGCCCGGCATTTCCTTGCTGGCGACTGCCAGTGTGGCTTCTGGCGTGACATCGCGTCTGGATGGGCCAGTGCCACCAGTGGTAATGACGAGGTGACATTGCTCTTCGTCCACCAGGGCAATCAAAGCCTGTTCTATGGCAGTACGTTCATCCGGGATCAGGCGTGTCACCATTTCCCAGGGGCTGGTGAGGGCCTTGCCAAACCATTCCTGCAAGGCAGGCAAACCCTGGTCCTGATAAATACCGGCAGAGGCGCGGTCTGAGATTGATATCAGACCTATCTTGAGTTTTTCTCCATCGGTTCCGGTCATTTGCTCAGACTCACTTGTCATCGAACTCATCGTCTTCTTCATCCAGATCTGCATCATCCGCTTCGTCAGCGTTGGCAGCAGCTTTGGATTTTTGCAAGTCTTTCAAAATCTGGAAGATTTCACGATAAGCCTTGGGTGGCTTGTTTTCAGCCTGCTCTTTACGGGCATTGCGTATCATGGTGCGCAATTGCTGTACATCGAGTTGAGGGTGTTCTGCCATCAACTCTGTCAAGGCACCGTCGTCTGCCAGCAATTTTTCGCGGCGGCGTTCCAGCGCATGCATAGCGGCAGTTTCAGACTTCGAAGCACCTTTCCAGCTGTCTATGGTTTTCTGGATCAGGGCAATTTCTGCTTCATCCAGGGTACGCATTTTCTTGCCTACATATTGCATCTGGCGGCGGCGGCCTTCATGATCCTTGATTTGCTGGCAAATCAGGATGGCTTCGCGCACATCTTCCGGCATCGGTACGCGTTTGACGCGTTCGCGCGCCTGCTCGACCAATTCTTGTCCCATTTTTTGCAGGGCGGTCATTTCGCGCTTCAACTGGGATTTTGATGGACGGTCGTATTCTGGTTCGAACTCACTGGACTGATAGCCACATGAGCCGCGATTTGGATTTGGCATAATTCTGCGCCTTTACTATTAACTTAATGAAACGGCTGCTATGATACCCTTTTTAGCTTGGAATTACCTAAAATCAAGCTGCGATTGACCCATAATTGACCCATATATGGTGTGAATCAAGGTAAATAATTAGGATATTTCCCTTTGGCCATTTGGTCATTTAGCATTGACAAACATAGAACCCCATCCATGAGCAAACCAGTATTTACCCATACCCAGGACCAATTAAAGCAAATCGCGCAGGATATGTTGCGTTTCGCCCGTGAAAAAGGGGCATCGGATGCTGCAGTTGAAATCAGTGAGGGTGGTGGACTGTCCATCAGCGTGCGCAAGGGAAAAATCGAGACCATAGAGCAAAACCGTGACAAGGGCATAGGCATTACCGTGTATATCGGCCAACGCCGTGGCAATGCCAGTACCTCTGATTTTTCCGAGCAAGCCCTGCGTGACTCTGTTGATGCCGCCTACAATATCGCCCGTTTTACGGCAGAAGATGATTGTGCTGGCTTGCCTGAAGCAGATTTGCTGGAAATGGCACCGCGCGACCTCAAGTTGTGCTACCCATGGCTGGTCACTGCCGAAGAAGCCATAGAACTGGCAAAACGCACAGAAGCAGCAGCTTTTGCGGTGGATAAGCGTATCACCAATAGCGAGGGGGCCAGCGTACATGCGCAGCAATCGCATTTTGTGGCAGCCAATTCGCGTGGCTTCATGGGGGGGTACCCGATTTCCCGTCATACCATCTCGGTTGCGCCTATCGCAGGCAAGGGCGCAAAGATGCAAAGGGATGACTGGTATTCTTCACAGCGTAATGCCAAAAAGCTGGCAGATCCTGAAGCCATAGGTCGCTATGCTGCTGAACGTGCACTGGCGAGGCTGAATGCCCGCAAACTGGATACACGCAAATGCCCGGTTTTGTTCGAAGCACCACTGGCTGCAGGTTTGCTGGGTGCTCTGGTGCAGGCCACCTCTGGTGGTGCCTTGTACCGCAAGTCCACGTTTTTGCTGGATTCTTTGGGCACGCAAATTTTTCCATCCCACATACAAGTCGTGGAAGACCCGCATGTCATCGGTGCTGTTGGTTCTTCACCCTTCGATGATGAGGGTGTAAAAACCCAGAAACGCAATATCGTTACGAATGGCGTCTTGCAAGGCTATTTCCTGTCTACCTATTCTGCCCGCAAGCTGGGCATGCAAACTACCGGTAACGCAGGTGGCTCACATAACCTGTCTCTGACTTCCAGCCTGACCAAACGAGCGGACAATTTTGTTGGCATGCTCAAAAAAATGGGTACGGGTTTGCTGGTGACTGAGTTGATGGGGCAGGGTGTCAATTATGTAACTGGTGATTATTCACGTGGTGCGTCTGGTTACTGGGTAGAGAACGGCGTGATCCAGTATGCAGTAGAAGAAATTACGATCGCTGGCAATATGCGCGATATGTTCCAGCAAATTGTCGCTGTCGGCAATGATGCTTTAATACGTGGCACGAAGCAAACTGGCTCCATCCTGATAGAGAACATGATTGTCGCAGGTAGTTGAGAGCCTGATAGCAGAAACAGAAACGCCGGACTTGTTGCAGTCCGGCGTTTTTTTATTATTCTTCTTTCTTTTTGGCCTTGCTGGCTTGCAGTTTACCCAGCAACAAAACGATGCCGGCACCGGCTATGGGCATTAAATTGATGACGGCAGGGACATTGGATTTAAGCCAGCCATGGATCGCGACATCTTCAGCGAACATGCCACCAGCTATCCAGCCCAGCATGGCTCCGCCAAAATAAATAACCAGAGGGAAGCGGTCTATCAGCTTCAGTACCAGTTGGCTGCCCATGACGATAATCGGGATGCTCAGCAAGATACCAAAAATGACCAGCCAGTTGTGACCGCCAGCCGCACCAGAAATGGCGATGACATTGTCCATGCTCATGACGGCATCGGCTACTATCACGGTTTTGATTGCCGTGAACAGGGTAGAGCCACCATCAATTTCATGCGCTTCTTCGTCTTCCGGCATCAAAAGCCTGACGCCTATCCACAGCAGCAGCAAGGCACCGGCTATCTTCAGATAAGGTATGGCTAACAGGTTCAGAGCAAACAGGATGAGTGCAATACGCAAGCCTATGGCACCAACCATGCCCCAAAAAATACCGAGTTTGCGTTGATGATCAGGCAGACGGCGGCATGCCATTCCTATCATGATGGCATTGTCGCCGCCGAGCAAAATGTCAATCGCCATGATTTGCAGGATGGCAAACCAAAATTGTGGATTACTGATGTCCATGAATTAATTTTTCCAGAGTTATTGTCGTTTTTTAAATAGCCTACATTTTGGTGTATGACGCGAAAAAATGCATAGGCATTACGGTGTATATCGGTCAACGCAGTGGCAATGCCAGTAGTTCGGATTTTTCTGAGCAAGCCATGCGTGATTCGGTCGATGCGGCCTACAATATTGCCCGTTTTACAGCAGGGGATGACTGCGCTGGCTTGCCTGAAGCAGATTTGCTGGAAATGGCACCGCGCGACCTGAAGTTGTGTTGCCCATGGCTGGTCACCGCTGAAGAAGCTATATGATGATGAAGGTGTGAAGACCCAGAAACGCAATATCGGATGGCGTCTTGCAGGGCTATTTCCTGTCTCTGACCTCCAGTCTGACCAAGCGGGCAGACAATTTTGTTGGCATGCTCAAAAAATGGGTACGGGTTTGCTGGTGACTGAGTTGATGGGGCAGGGTGTCAATTATGTCACAGGTGATTATTCACGCGGTGTGTCTGGCTACTGGGTAGAGAATGGTGTAATCCAGTATGCTGTAGAAGAAATTACGATCGCTGGCAATATGCGTGACATGTTCCAACAAATTGTCGCTGTTGGCAATGATGCTTTAATACGTGGTACCAAGCAAACTGGTTCCATATTCGTAGAGCGCATGATGGTGGACGGTAATTAATACCGGACTGTCGTAGATGTGCTTAAGTAGAAATACTTAAGTCCCAAATGATAAGAACAGGCACTTGCATCGATGAAATGATATAAGTACCTGTTTTTTATGGAGTTTTTATTCTTGCGCGCGTTTTTTTAAGATTTAAAAGTTCATTCAGGCATGTTTTTGTTGCAATGCAATGTAAACATTGATTGCGGGCATGCCCCTAGCTCAATAGAATAAAATCCGGTCATTTATCGCATGTGCTTTTTGCCTGTGATAAATCGCTTATCTTCGGAGATTCATCCGGGTACATCTTAATATTGGAGACAGCATGGAACGTCGTTCCTTCTTAAAAAAAGCAGCCGTAGGTGCCTCTGTAGGCGCTGCCGCAGTACCTGCAATTGCAGCAGATGTTGCTACGCTAAACTGGCGTCTGGCATCCAGTTTTCCTAAAAGTCTGGATACCATTTATGGTGCCGCAGAAGTTTTTTGCAATCGCGTCAAAGAGCTGACCGATGGTAAATTCAATATCCGCCCATTTGCCGGTGGTGAGCTTGTACCGGGTACCCAGGTGTTGGACGCAGTGCAAAACGGCACGGTAGAAATCGGTCACTCTGCTTCTTATTATTATTTTGGTAAGGATCCATCTTTTGCTTTTGATACAGCCGTACCTTTTGGCCTGACTTCACGCCAGCAAACAGCCTGGATGCTGCATGGTAATGGCATGAAATTGATGCGCGAATTCTTTGCTGAATACAATATTGTGAATTTCCTGGGCGGTAATACCGGCACGCAAATGGGTGGCTGGTTCCGTAAGGAAATCAAGACTGTAGAAGACTTGAAAGGCTTGAAATTCCGCGTCGGTGGTTTTGCGGGCAAGGTATTGACCAAGTTGGGCACAGTGCCACAGCAAATCGCTGGTGGTGATATTTATCCGGCCCTGGAAAAAGGGACGATTGATGCGGCTGAATGGGTAGGCCCATATGACGATGAAAAACTGGGTTTCTACAAAGTAGCCAAGGTCTATCATTATCCAGGCTGGTGGGAAGGTGGCGCGCAATTGTCATTCTACGTAGGCAAGAAGGAATGGGATAAATTACCCAAGCAGTTCCAGCATGCGATTGAAGTGGCATCTTTTGAGGCTCACGTCGATATGCAGGCTAAATACGATGCGAAAAATCCTGCAGCACTGGGCCGTCTCTTGCAGAACAAGATATCTCTCAAGCCATTTCCGCAACCTGTCATGGAAGCCTGTTTTAAGGCAGCGCAGGAAACCTTTACTGAGGAGGCTGCCAAGAATCCTAAATTCAAAAAGATTTATGATGACTGGGTGGTTTTCAGAAATAATCAGGGTCAGTGGTTCAATGTGGCAGAGCAATCCTTTGCCCGTTTTAATATGGCGCGTGCATTGAAATAATTGCTGTATTGTCGAAATAAAAAAACCGCAGTTTTGAACTGCGGTTTTTTTACGACTGCGTTTTTTTGCAGTCCGCCCAGGACGAGGACAAAATAAAACCCGCTGAGGCGGGTTTTATTTCTAAACTTGCTTTAAGTTATTGAGTGAACTTGGGCAAAGGTGGATCTTCCTGCTTGGGCTCATCTGGCTTAGGTTCATCCGGATTATTCGCGCCAGGCGGCAGATTGACTGGATCGGCATTGTCTGGTTGAGTATTGATGTTCAGCTGAACATCTTCTTTCATATTCGCCTTTTTGTCGACAGATACGATGCTTGGGAAGCCAATAATCAGCCCCACCATAATGACCTGGGCAACAACAAAAGGCACTGCGCCCCAGTAGATATGCGAAGTTTTGACTTCTTTGGGAGCAACTGATCGCAAATAGAACAGGGCAAAACCGAAAGGAGGGTGCATGAAGGATGTCTGCATATTCACACCCAGCAAGACACCAAACCAGATCAGATCGATCCCCATTTTTTCTGCTACCGGACCCACCAGTGGGACCAGAATGAAGGCCAATTCAAAGAAGTCAAGGAAGAAGGCCAGTACAAAAAACATGATGTTGACCACGATCAGGAAGCCGGTATTGCCACCTGGGAGAGAGGTCAACAGGTGTTCTACCCACAGATCGCCATTTACACCGCGGAAGACCAGCGAAAACACGGTGGAGCCGATCAGAATGAAGACCACGAAGCAAGACAGGCGTGAAGTTGAACTCATGGCCTGCTTGGTCAAGTCCCAGCTAAGGCGGCGATTCATGATGGCCAATACCATGGCACCAAAGGCACCCATGCCGCCACCTTCGGTTGGTGTGGCGATACCAACGAAAATTGTACCCAACACCAGGAAAATCAATGCTAGTGGCGGGATCAGCACAAACACCACTTTTTCTGCCATGCGTGACAACAAGCCTATCTTCAACTTGCGATTGATCAGGGCGAGTATAAAGGCACCAGCGATACCTATACCTGCTGAATAGATGCCCACTTCATCAGCAGGTGCATCTACATGTGTTGCGCCATAGTATTTGGCAAAGGCAAAACTGGCGGCGACACTGACAACAATCAAACCGAGCAAGGAGCGTACACCGCTATCACCATTCGGCTCACGCAAATTGCGCGCTTCTGGTGGCAGGGCAGGTACCCAGGTTGGCTTGAAGATGGAAATCATCAGGATATAACCTGCATACATCAATGTGAGGAGCAGACCAGGTGCAAATGCTGCCTGATACATGTCGCCAACTGAGCGACCTAATTGGTCGGCCATGACAATCAGTACCAGTGAAGGGGGGATGATTTGCGCCAATGTTCCCGACGCAGCAATAACGCCGGATGCTACTTTCTTGTCGTAGCCGTATCGCAGCATGACCGGCAGAGAAATCAAGCCCATGGAAATCACAGAGGCAGCCACTACGCCAGTTGTCGCTGCCAGCAGAGCACCAACGAAAATCACAGCGTAGGCAACACCACCGCGTAATGGCCCGAATAACTGGCCTATGGTGTCGAGCAAGTCCTCGGCCATGCCGGAGCGTTCAAGTATCAGTCCCATGAAAGTAAAGAAGGGAATGGCGAGCAAGGTGTCATTCGACATGATGCCGAAAATGCGGTTCGGCAGGGCTTGCAAAAGCTCAGGTTTGATCAACCCGAATTCTATGCCAAGAAAACCGAAAAACAATCCGTTTGCCGCCAGCGAAAATGCCACAGGAAAACCAGACAGCAGGAACACCACGAGCATGGCGAACATGATGGGCGCCATATTGGCGATTAAAAATTCCGTCATTTTTTGTCTCCGCTTTTTTTATTTGAGATTGTTGGCGTTTTTAATTGCTTCAATCTCTTCTTCGGGTGTGGCCGCATGTTTTTCAAATGCACTGGCGGGTACCAGACCTTTTAAATATCCTATGCGTTTGATAAGTTCAGACACACCTTGCAAAGTCAATAGCAGGAAACCGACAGGTATCAACAACTTGGCTGGCCAGACGATGAGGCCACCTGCATTGCTGGATACTTCCTGATTACGCATGGACTCCATCGCATAAGGCGCAGCAAAATACAGGATCAGGCCTGCCATGGGCAGTAAGAAGAACAAGAACCCAAATATATCTATCCAGACTTGGGTGCGTTTGGAAAAGCGTCCGGCAACGACGTCTATGCGTACATGTTCATTTCTGCGCAGAGTGGCAGAACTGCCGAGCAAGAAAATAGCAGAGAATAAGTACCATTGTATTTCCAGCCAGCCATTTGAACTGATGTTAAAGGCATAGCGTATCAAGGCGTTGCCTGTGCAAATCAGGACAGCTGCTAGCAATGCCCAGCTTACCAGTTGTCCGATTTTTTCGTTGATCGCATCAATGAGTTTTGATAGCGAAAGCAAAAATGTCATGCTCTTGTCTCCCACATGGATTTAATTATCAGAGATCTTTCAGAGTCGGTAAATGCCGCCTGAAATAAGTAAGGAGTTCTTCCTTCTTCTCTATCTTTGTTGTTCGGGGCAAGTATAAGACATTTCCTTGTCAGAACAAGGGCTCGAAGCGCTTGAAAAAGCGCTTTTATAACGGAAAGCGACAAACCCAGTATTTCTACGTACGTGAAATTGCCCGGGTTTTGTAAACTTAATACTGTCGCAATTGTTGTCAGGGAGGTTTGGATATGTACGGCCGCCATTGTGGCAGCCGTAGCTTGCTAGCTTAGGCCAGTTTGGTGCGCAACCTGGCTATGGCCAGTTTGACTTGTTGTGGCGCCGTACCACCAATATGATTACGTGCGGCAACCGAGCCTTCCAGTGTCAATACGTGGAACACATCCTCGTTGATAAGGCTGGAGAATGCACGTAATTCTTCCAGTGACATATCGCTAAGGTCACAGGCTTTGTCTACGCAGGTACGTACTGCCAGCGCAACTGCTTCGTGGGCATCACGGAAAGGCAGGCCTTTTTTGACCAGATAATCAGCCAGGTCGGTTGCTGTAGCATAGCCTTGCAGGGCAGCAGCACGCATGGCTTCTGGCTTGACGGTGATGCCGCCTGCCATGTCAGCGAAAATGCGCAGGGTATCGATGACAGTGTCTACCGTGTCAAACAAGGGCTCTTTGTCTTCCTGGTTGTCCTTGTTGTAGGCCAAAGGCTGGCCTTTCATCAGGGTCAGCAGGGCAATCAAATGACCATTCACGCGGCCGGTTTTGCCACGTGCCAATTCTGGTACATCAGGGTTTTTCTTTTGCGGCATGATGGAAGAGCCAGTGCAAAAGCGGTCAGCGATATCGATGAAGCCTATGCGCGGGCTCATCCAGATCACCAGTTCTTCTGACATGCGTGAGATATGTGTCATTACCAAGGCAGCGGCAGCGCAAAATTCTATGGCGAAGTCGCGGTCGGAGACGGCATCCAGCGAGTTATAGCAAACCTCGTCAAAGCCCAGGGTTTTGGCGACGCGTTCACGGTCGATAGGGAAGGTCGTGCCAGCCAGCGCTGCTGCACCTAACGGCAGGCGGTTGACACGCCTGCGGCAATCTTGCATGCGTTCTGCATCACGACCAAACATTTCTACATAGGCAAGAATGTGGTGACCAAAAGTGATGGGTTGAGCCACTTGCATATGGGTAAAGCCGGGCAGGATGGTGTCAGCATTCTTTTCTGCCAGATCCAGCAAGGCCAGACGGAAGTCTCGCAACAGGCCGAGGATATTGTCGATGGCACTGCGCATGTACAGGCGTATGTCGGTAGCAACCTGATCATTGCGTGAACGGCCAGTATGCAGGCGTTTGCCTGCATCGCCTACCAGCTCGGTCAGACGTTTTTCTATATTCAGATGCACATCTTCCAGATCCAGCAACCATTCAAACTTGCCGCTGTCGATTTCCGATTTGATCTGTGCCATGCCACGTTGTATGTCGGCATAATCCTGGGGAGTGATGATGCTTTGTGCTTGCAGCATTTCAGCATGCGCCAATGAGCCTTCAATATCAAAGGCAGCCATGCGGTTGTCAAAGAAAACCGAGGCAGTATAGCGTTTGACCAGATCGGAAACAGGTTCAGAGAAACGGGCAGACCATGCCTCGCTTTTTTTATTGAATTGTGATGTCATAGTGAATTGTTGCCATATTGGCTGCATTTGCGAGAGAAGTTTCGGTGATTATCCCAGATTTTGCGTCTGATTACCCTTGGAAATGCCAGATGCCTGCCTGGTCGTGGATAATTAGTCATTTAATTTGCTTGCCAGAATGCCCGTGTGGCCACTCATAAACTGCAGGCCAGCGACGACTCAAGGCGCATTCAAGGCGCTATTGCGTGTATAAAAATAAAGATAAACAAAAATGACTAGTGATAAGAAAAGCACAGTAAGCGAGCCATTGATCCCTGATTGTTGCAATTTGGGTGTGTTTTCCCGCATCTTGATCAGTGTGAATCTGCTGGCATTGCTGGCCCTGTGGTCTCGTGGGGACGAGTGGCGTGTGGTATTGCAAAATTTTCTGGAAAGCGCTGCATTGCTGGAAACCATATGCCTGCTGTCCTTGCTGGTTTTATGCAATTTGCGCAGATTGGCTATGCGTTACTACATGTCTGGCTGGTTTCAACGCTTATTGTGTTGCGCATTGCCAACAGCAATAGCTGCCTTGTTGATGCTGTATTTGGGTACTCAAGACTGGATATTGGCAGGTTTTCCCAAATTTAATCCCATCTTTGTTGTGGCCGGATCTGGTTTGCTGGCGCTGGTATTTCAACAGTACTTTGAATTACGCACCCGGGCTTTTTCACCTGCCTTGGGTGAGGCCAGGCTGCAAGCCTTGCAAGCCAGGATACGCCCACATTTTTTATTCAATAGTCTCAATACCGCTTTGTCGCTGATACGTACCGACCCACGCCGTGCAGAAGTTGTGCTGGAAGATCTGTCTGATTTATTCAGAGTATTGATGCGTGACACGCGCAATGTCACCAGTTTGCAGGATGAGATACGCTTGTGTGAGCAATATCTGGCGATAGAAAAAATACGCCTGGGAGAGCGTATGCAGGTGACCTGGGATAAGGAAAAAATTTCACCCAAAGAATTGGGTGAAATACAAATTCCTTCCTTGTTGTTGCAACCCTTGCTGGAAAATGCGGTTCATTACGGCGTTGAGCCATCAGTGGAGCAGGCTACCGTGACAGTAGAGATAAAACGTCAGCTGGATAAGGTCGAAATTCGTATTCGGAATCCTTATCACGCAGAAGCGAATATGGTTTCCGGCAATCAGATGGCATTGGAAAACATACGACAGCGACTAAGTTTGCTTTATGATATCGAAGCGCAAATTCAATACGGAGTAGTAGATGCGTACTTTGAGGTTAAATTGCAATTCCCGGCTAAAAGATGATGACACCAAGAATACTGATTGTTGATGATGAAGCTCCCGCAAGACAAAGGTTAATGACGCTATTGTCGGATATTGAGGCTGAATGCCCGGTGACCGTCGTTGGCGAAGCTGAAAACGCCATGCGGGCGCTGGAACAAATCGGCAATTTGCAACCAGATATCGTTTTGCTTGATGTGCAGATGCCTGGTATGAATGGCATAGAGCTGGCGCAGCATCTGGCGCAGCATCAGGCCAACCTGCGCTCCCCAGCCATTATTTTTGTGACCGCCTATGATGAATTTGCCGTCAAGGCTTTTGAGGTTCACGCGCTGGATTACCTGATGAAGCCGGTGCGGGCCAGTCGTCTGGTCGATGCTCTGGTGCGCGCCAGCGAAAAAATGAAGGGAGCGCGCCGCTTGCCTGAAACCATGGCAACAGATGCCAGTGGACCCAGACGCAAGCATTTTTCAGTGCTGGAAAGAGGGCGGATATTATTGGTGCCCGTGGCTGACGTGCTATTTTTGAAGGCAGAACAAAAATATGTGACCCTGCATACTGCGCAGCGAGAATATCTGCTGGAAGAGTCGCTGACGTCGATAGAGTTGGAGTTGAGTGATTTACTGGTCAGGGTGCACAGGAACGCTCTGGTTGCCCGTGCTGCCATTAATGGTGTCGAGCGGGCAGTGCAATTGGTGGATGTTGAAAATAATCAGGAAAAAGTATCAGAATCCTGGCAAATCATCGTCAGCGGTTGTACTGAGCGTTTGCCGATTTCACGCAGGCAATGGCCCATTATCAAGGCTTTGGTGCGGGTTTGACTTGTTTTGCGCGCTGATAAGTTCGGCGCCAGGCCGTTCAACGCCAGACCGGCAAGCCAGTCAGGTCAGTGTTTTCATCATGTACCCAGGCTGGCAGACCTGTGCGGTCAGTTGGCCCCAGTACTTCCAGAAGTTCAAGCTGCTCTTGTTTTTTACCGCGCTGACGTTGTGCTGGCAAAGGCTTTCTGGCTTCTGGCAATAAAAATGCTGGTTCGCCAAAGCCGGGTAATTCCAGAGTGGCGTGATCTTTATTGTCTTTCATCAGTTGAGCTTGATCAATGTTGATGTTTGGCGATATTTTGTGACGCTTGAGCAAAACGCAAAATAAACCGACCCTGACAATTGCTTGCCAGAAGTATCAATAGTGCTCGATAAATTTGTGCGAATGCACCAGAACAAAAAAACTTGGTTGCGGGGGCAGGATTTGAACCTACGACCTTCGGGTTATGAGCCCGACGAGCTGCCAGACTGCTCCACCCCGCGTCTGAAGGAGGCGAATTGTACATGGCGCGGGCGCTATATACAATCATTTATAGAAATATTTTTATACAGGCGTCAAATTAACGATCTGAGGCAGACGTAATTTGCCATTCTTCACAATGCAAATGTGGAAAATAATGCTGCTGATGCAACCCGCAGAATAAATTGGATGCATAATGGACGCACAGGGAAGCGCAGCGGTGGCGCAGTGTATGCGCCATGCCAAAGATCATTTTCAGGAGCGAAAAAGCAGTTATGGAATTCGAAGTTATTGACACACAAATTTCACCCGGCGGCCGCATGGAAGTTTTGTCCAAGGCCGAGGTCGTGCAGTTGCTCGACAATAGCCATGGTGGTCTGTATCAAGTGTTTCGCAGTTGCGCATTGGCGGTATTGAATTGCGGTAGTGGCCTTGACGACGGCAAGGAATTGCTGGAGCGCTACAAGAGCTTTGATATCAGCATTATCCAGCGCGAACGCGGCATCAAACTGGATGTCAAGGGCGCGCCAGCCAGCGCCTTTGTTGATGGTGTCATGATCAAAGGAATACAAGAGCATTTGTTTGCCGTGTTGCGTGACATCCTGTTCATCAAGGCAGCCATCGAAGATGACCGCAAATTTGATTTGACTACCACTGAAGGCATCAGTGACGCCGTTTTTCACGTCATGCGTAATGCCAATTTACTCAAACCACAAGTCAACCCCAATATGGTGGTGTGCTGGGGTGGACATTCGATTTCCAGTGATGAATACGATTACACCAAGCATGTAGGTTATCAACTCGGTTTGCGTGGCATGGACATCTGCACAGGTTGTGGCCCGGGCGCCATGAAAGGCCCGATGAAAGGTGCCACCATAGGCCATGCCAAGCAAAGGATTACTACTGGCCGTTACCTGGGGATTACCGAGCCCGGTATTATTGCTGCCGAAGCACCAAACCCCATCGTCAATGACCTGGTGATTTTGCCGGATATAGAAAAGCGTCTCGAAGCTTTTGTACGCATGGGGCATGCCGTGATTGTGTTCCCTGGTGGTGCAGGTACGGCGGAAGAAATTTTGTATTTGCTGGGGATTTTGCTGCATCCCGATAATGCCGATCTGCCTTTTCCCTTGATCTTTACCGGGCCAGAAAGTGCAGCAGATTATTTCCGTCAAATAGATCAGTTTATTGCGGCAACCCTGGGACCCAAAGCGCAACAGAGTTACAAGATCATCGTCAATGATCCGGTCAGGGTGGCGCAAGAAGTACAGGCAGGTATCAAAGAGGTGCGTGAATTCCGCAAAGCCAAGGGTGATGCCTATTACTTCAACTGGTTGTTGAAGATAGATGCAGAATTCCAGAAGCCTTTCGAGCCTACCCATGAAAACATGCGTAATCTGGCTTTGCACAAAAACCAGGAAACCCATTTGCTGGCAGCAAATTTGCGCCGCGCTTTTTCAGGGGTAGTGGCAGGCAATGTCAAAAACCAGGGCATACGTGCGATAGAAAAACATGGACATTTTGAAATCCGCGGCGATAGTGAAATAATGGCATCAATGGATACCTTGCTGGCATCTTTTGTTGCACAAAGTCGCATGAAATTACCAGGTAAGGCTTATACCCCTTGCTACCGTGTTATAAAGTAATTGCGTTGCAGTAAAACCGTAGGATAATGGTGCAACCCTGTTCCATCAATATGAGGAAAACAGACATGAGTTCCGTACAGCAAGAAGTCGACGAACGTACCAACCTGACTGCGTCCAACAAGTTTGAGCTTTTGCTGTTCCGGCTGGGGACAGATGGCAATAGCGACAGGTCAGAATTGTTTGGCATCAATGTCTTCAAGGTGCGAGAGATAGTCGCCATGCCCACGATTACCGGTATGGCAGGCGCAATGCCCCATATGCTGGGCGTAGTGAATTTGCGCGGGCAGATCATTCCTGTTATCGATTTACCTTCCGTAGTCGGGCTGAAACCCAAGACTGGCCTGAATATCATGCTAGTGACTGAATATGCACGTACTACGCAGGGTTTTGCGGTCGAATCAGTAGAAGAAATCGTGCGCCTCGACTGGAACCAGGTTTTGTCGGCTGAAAACAGTGCTGTTGGCGGCATGGTCACCAGCATTGCCCGTCTGGATGGCGATACTGAAGATACTCGTCTGGCCCAGGTGCTGGATGTTGAACAAATCCTGCGCCAGATCACGCCATCTGACACCAAGGATGTTGATCCTGAAACCATAGGTGCCAAACTGAAAATGCAAGCCGGGGCATCTATCCTCGCTGCAGATGACTCAGCCGTAGCCCGCGGCCTGATCGAGCAAGCCCTGACTGCCATGGGAGCGCAATACATCATGACCAAAACCGGTAAAGAAGCCTGGGAGAAATTGCAATCCCTGGCAGCTGCGGCACAGGCTGAAGGCAAGGGAGTACGCGACAAGGTAGCAATGGTACTGACTGATCTGGAAATGCCAGAGATGGATGGCTTTACCCTGACACGCAAGATCAAGCAGGATGACAGGTTTAAGTTCTTGCCGGTGGTGATACATTCGTCTTTGTCAGGTGCGACCAACGAAGACCATATCAAGACCGTAGGTGCAGATGCCTATGTTGCTAAATTTGTTGCTGAAGAATTGGCTGCGACGATACGAGCCGTACTGGCAAAATAAATCTTGCAGTAGAAGTTGGACATGGTAGAAAAGGGTGCAATTAGTGAAATAATTGCACCCTTTTTTTGCACCCTTTTTATATCTGGCCTTGTTGCGCTTATCTTGCTTGCGCTGGCACACGTTCCCAGCCGCCTGGACAAGATTTTATTGCTGGGTAAAAACCGTCAGGCTGATGGCAATATAGCCAATCCTTGCCTGCCGTTGATTGAGGAGTCGAGTTGGGTTGGCTGATGATGTTGCTGTCATTGATATAGTTCGGAGCATAGGTATTGTAAGTACCATAGCTATCCGTATAAACCACGTTGCCAGTGTTGACCACTGGCGTCACGTAGCTGACGGCAGGGGCTATCACCAGGCTGGTGTAATAACGCCACGAGTAATCATAAGGGTAATACGCAGACACATAGCTATGGCGGCTGCCATAATTAAAATACAACGGCGGGATAGATACACCGATGCTCACCCTTGGATGGAAATGGTGACCGCCAGGGCGCGCCCCTGCAGAGCCGGCAAGCATGACTAAACCCAGGGCGAGGGCAAATATTCTGAATGATTTCATGGTTATTTCGCAATAAAATATTTGTTTGATGACTATTTATCAGTTTAGGTCGAAATCAGGAAACTTATTGAGAAAATTTCACTCTTTATGATTCACTGCGCCAGACTTGGTTTTGCAAGCATGCTGGGCAGAATAAATAAAACAATAGCGCGTTATCTTAAAGGGAATTATGAAATTCGTGATTAAAAAATGTGCAGCCTTGTGCGCTCTGGCCTTGATGGCAAATTTGCCAGTGTATGCTGCCGAAGCTGTGATGGCTGATGCTGCTGACGCTGCCAAACCGGGCATACGCGAACAATACACCAAATATGAATACCAGATCCCCATGCGCGATGGTACCCGGCTTTTTACTGTGGTGTATGTTCCCAAAGACAGTAGCAAGTCTTATCCCTTTTTGATGAATCGCTCCCCCTATGGCAGTGGTGTCTATGATGGTGGGCAGTCGCACTATGGTGTAGATTTTTACCCGCAATCGCTGGGACCATCCAAAGAATTCGACCAAAGTGGCTATATCTTTGTCAAGCAAGACGTGCGTGGCCGTTATATGTCTGAGGGCGTCTGGCAAGAGATGACGCCGCATATCAAGGCAAACAGGGGAGCCGGCGAGGGCGTGGAAAGCCAGGACATGCATGACACCGTTGAATGGCTGTTGAAAAACGTCAAGGGTAATAACGGCAAGGTAGGCATCTGGGGTATTTCCTACCCGGGCTTTTATGCCTCAGCCAGCATCATCGATTCGCATCCAGCCATCAAGGCAGCATCGCCACAAGCACCTGTCACTGATTTGTTCATGGGTGACGATTCTTACCATGGTGGTGCCTTCATGCTGGCGGCTAACTTTGGGTTCTTTTCCAACTTTACTGTAGAAAAAAATCCCACAACCTTGCCCAAGCGCTGGGAAGAGTTTGATTTTGGTACCTCGGATGGTTATCAATATTTTCTCAAGCATATGAGCCTGAAAAACATCACTGCCCAACTGTCAGCCAAGCAGCGCGAATTGCTGATGCCGACAGTAGAGCATAGTACTTATGATGATTTCTGGAAGAGTCGGAATATCGCACCACACCTGAAAAACATCAAGGCAGCCGTACTGACTGTTGGTGGTTGGTATGACGCTGAAGACCCGCAAGGGCCATTCACGACTTATCACAGCATCAAAAGTAATAACAAGGGTTATTACAATGGCCTGGTCATGGGGCCATGGTCACACGGTGGCTGGGCGAGTGCCGACGGCAAATCGCTAGGGAATGTAAATTTCGATACCAAGACAGGCGAACACTATCGCAAGAACATTGTCTTCCCTTTCTTTGAACAGCATTTGAAAGGCGCGACTGGCAAGGTTTTGCCTGAAGTGACCGTGTTTGAAACCGGCACCAATGTCTGGCGCGAATACCCTAGCTGGCCACCACAGCAAGCGCAAAAACGTACCCTGTATTTTGGTAATGACGGCAGCCTGGCCTGGAAAGAACCGCAGACAGAATTTAATACCTTTGATGAATACGTCAGTGACCCAAAAAAACCCGTACCTTTCATCTCTTATGCAGCCACTGGCGCTCCGCGCGAGTATGTCGTTTCTGACCAGCGCTTTGCATCAACCAGGCCAGATGTATTGGTCTACCAGACTGAACCACTTGAAGAAGACGTGACCATAGTCGGACCAGTGAATCCAAAATTGTTTGTGTCCACATCAGGTACGGATGCTGATTGGGTTGTCAAACTTATTGATGTTTATCCGCCGACTTATCCGGATAAACAGGTTGTGCGCGAACGTGCCAATGACGTGCCGCCACCGTCAGTGGCCATGGCTGGTTATCAGCAACTGGTCAGGGGCGAGCCTTTGCGCGGCAAGTTCCGCAACAGTTTTGAAAAGCCTGAGCCATTTGTGCCGGGCAAGGTGGCAGCCATCAGCTATAACATGCCGGATATCCAGCATACCTTCCGCCGTGGTCATCGCATTATGGTACAGGTGCAGAGTAGCTGGTTCCCGCTGGTAGACTTGAATCCGCAAAAGTTCATGGATATCCCAAAAGCCAATCCTGAAGATTTCCAGAAAGCGACGCAGAGAGTGTATCGCTCACCCGGTCAATATTCTGGTATAGCTGTGCAAGTACTGCCATAACAAAATTAAGAGGCTGCAGCAAAATTAATCTAGCGTTGTTGCGCCGTCTTGCCGTACTAAAGTACTGTCTGCGTCGGCGACGCCTGGCTATCTTAACTTTGCAGCAGCCTCTAAAAACAGGGAAAGAAAAAATGAAAACAAAAAATATCTTCAAACGCAGTTTACTGGCCAGCCTGGTTGGACTGGCATGCATGGGCAATGCGGTGATGGCCCAAACGGCGACATCAAACCAACTCGTGCTGGAATCCATGACCATGGATAAAAAAGCCGACCCTTGCACAGACTTTTTTCAATATTCAAATGGCGAATGGCTGAAAGCCAATCCCATTCCTTCAGACCGTGCGCGTTACAGCGCCTATGACGAAGTGACTGAACGGAATTTGGCCGCATTGAAACTGATAGCCGAGACCGCTGCAAAAGGCGATGGCAAGAGCAAGGCAGCACAACTGGTGGGTGCGTTTTATGCCAGTGGCATGAATGAGGCGCAGATAGAAAAAGAAGGTGTCAAGCCGCTGGAACCACAGTTTGCGCAAATCAATGGCATCAAGGATAGCCAACAATTGCTGGCCGTGATCGCCGGTTTGCATAAGCAAGGTGTTTCACCCTTGTTTGGTTTTGCAGTCGACCAGGACGCCAAGAATACCACGCGCTATATCCCGCAAATCATGCAGGGTGGCCTGGGTTTGCCTGATCGCGATTATTACCTGAAGACTGATGCCAAGACCAAGGATATCCGTGACAAATACGTGGCTTATGTGACTCAGATTTTTACTTTGCTTGGAGATGCACCAGACCAGGCAAAGAAAAATGCTGCCGTTGTCCTAACGCTGGAAACCCGTCTGGCCAAGGCATCATTGACCAAGGTTGAATTGCGCGACCCACAAGCCAGTTACCACTTGTCTGACTTGAATGCCTTGCAAAAGGCAGATAAAAAAACTGCCTGGGCGACTTATTTTAATGAACTGGGTCTGGCGCAGCCAGGTCAATTCAATCTTGCTCATCCCAAGTTTGTTGCCGAAGCAGGGCGCATGGTCAATACCGTCAGCCTTGATCAATGGAAAACTTATTTGCGCTGGCAATTGGCGAATGCGCGTGCCAGGGATTTGAGTTCAGCCTTTGTCAATGCCAACTTTGATTTCTATGGCAAGACCCTGGCAGGTACCAAGGAATTGCAACCACGCTGGAAGCGTGTTCTGGGCTCTATAGATAACATGGCAGGTGAGGCCATGGGTGAACTATATGTCGCCAAATTCTTTGGCCCGGAAGCCAAGGCTGGTGTACTGGAAATGGTCGACAATATCAAGCTGGCCATGCGTGAAAGCATCAGCAAGCTGGAATGGATGTCTGACACCACCAAGCAGCAAGCCTATAAAAAACTCGACACTATCCTGGTCAAAATAGGTTATCCCGATGTCTGGCGCGATTACAGCAGTCTGCAAATCGATACCGGCCCGTATGCAGCCAATATGGCACGCGCAGCTGAATTTGAATTCAAGCGCAATCTGGCCAAGCTCGGTAAGCCTATAGACAGGAATGAATGGGGCATGACGCCACAAACCGTCAATGCTTACTACAACCCCACCATGAATGAAATGGTGTTCCCGGCGGGTATTTTGCAGCCGCCTTTGTATCATGTAAATGCTGATCCGGCTGCCAACTATGGCAATACGGGAGCTACCATAGGCCATGAACTGACGCATGCCTTTGATGATGAAGGCCGTCAATTTGATGCCCAGGGTAATCTGAAAAGCTGGTGGACCAAGGACGATGAGAAAAAATTCCTGGTCCGCGTGAAAGCCATTGAAAAGCAGTTTGACGAATTCAATCCTATCGATAAATTGCATATCAATGGAAAGCTGACTGCCGGTGAAAATATTGCCGATCTGGGCGGCATGAAGATTGCCCTGCAAGCATTGCACAAATCGCTGGAACGCAAGCCTCAGGCTAAGGAAATTGATGGTTTGACGGTAGACCAGCGCTTCTTTGTCGCCAATGCACAAAGCTTCCGTAGTCTC
>JAZJXP010000061.1:0-10283 GCA_040390835.1 Pseudomonadota bacterium | reverse complement strand
GATGTTGCGCATGAAACTGGCAACTGATCCTCATTCACCAGACAAATATCGTGTTATCGCACCATTGGCAAATATGTCGGAATTTTCTGATGCTTTTCAGTGCAAGGGAGATCGTTCGCCTCTGCGTCCGATGGCGACGCGGGTAAATATCTGGTAACAGCGTATACTATGGCTTGAAATGCAGTAGTGGATGCAGGCTAAAGGGCGCTGGATGTAAATCTGGCAATCTCAAGCCTGCCAATATTTCTTGTCATCAGAGTGCATGCCAGCATGTACTCTGTGCACTCCAGATATGTAGGGCTATATGGAAACCAAAGTTGTCGAATTTGAACGTCCACAGATGGATGTGGGCAGTAGTTGTACCGCCAATGCCTGGGCGCGCATTCCTGATGTGCCTTCAGCGATAGAAAAGCTGGAACTCAAAGCACGGGTGCGCCAGCTCTTGAAAGAAAAGCAGGCCGTACTGGTCGCGCATTACTATGTTGATGCTGAACTGCAGGACCTGGCAGAAGAAACAGGTGGCTGTGTTTCTGACTCGCTGGAAATGGCGCGTTTTGGCCGTGACCATCCCGCCAAGACCCTGGTTGTTGCGGGTGTCAAGTTCATGGGCGAAACCGCAAAAATACTCAGTCCAGAAAAAACCATTTTAATGCCTGACCTCGATGCGACTTGCTCGCTGGATCTTGGTTGCCCGGCAGATGAGTTTGCGGCGTTTTGCGATGCCCACCCCGACCGTACAGTCGTCGTGTATGCCAATACCAGTGCTGCCGTCAAGGCACGTGCTGACTGGATGGTGACGTCCAGCATAGGTCTGGACATCGTTGCTCACCTGCATGCACAAGGCAAAAAAATACTCTGGGCACCAGATAAACATCTGGGTGACTATATCCAGAAGCAGACCGGTGCAGACATGTTGCTGTGGCAGGGTTCATGCCTCGTGCATGATGAATTCAAGGGTATAGAACTGGACGTGCTCAAGGCTGAACATCCCAATGCCAAAGTCCTGGTACATCCCGAATCCCCGGCTGCCGTCGTGGCATTGGCCGACGTGGTCGGTTCGACTTCACAAATGATCCATGCTGCAAAGACTCTGGATGCAGATGAATTTATCGTCGCCACAGATAATGGCATTCTGCACAAAATGCAAATGGCTGCGCCTACCAAGCGTTTCATTGTTGCCCCAACAGCAGGCAATAGTGCGACCTGCAAGAGCTGCGCGCATTGCCCATGGATGGCGATGAATGGCTTGCGCAATCTGGTACAGGTACTGGAAAACGGCAATAATGAAATCCAGGTTGACCCTTTAGTTGGGCAAAAAGCCAAGGTCTGCATAGACCGCATGCTGGATTTTGCTGCAGCCAAAAAAGCCAATGTGCGTCCATCCAGTGACTTGGCTAAAGAAGCCAAACTATTCTCTGGCATAGGCCCCGCCTGAATGCGACGCAAGCTCAATACTATTAAACTGAGGTTATCTGGACATGCCTGGTAATTTAAAAAATACGCATTACCCTTTTGATGCAGATTTACAAAAAGCATTTGAACGCAACATCAGCGATGCACTGGCTGAAGATGTCGGCGATGCCGACCTGACAGGCTTGCTGGTGCCTGCCGATGAAATCGTGAACGCACAAGTCATCGTGCGTGAAGACGCTATTTTATGTGGCGCACCTTGGTTCGATGCCGTCATGACGGCACTGGATGCCAACATAGAAGTAGATTGGCAATACGCTGAAGCCGAGCAGATGAAGGCAAATACTGTCGTTTGCAAAATCAAGGCTCCGGCCCGTGCCTTGCTGACAGCCGAACGTTCTGCGCTGAATTTCCTACAATTGTTATCTGCTGTCGCAACCGCCACCAGCAAATATGTCGCCATCGTCGCTGGCACTAAAGCCGCGATACTTGATACCCGCAAAACCTTGCCTGGCCTGCGTCTGGCGCAAAAATATGCGGTGCGTGTAGGCGGCGGCAAGAACCAGCGCCTGGCGCTTTATGACGGCATCCTCATCAAGGAAAACCATATCGCAGCAGCGGGTGGTGTGGCTGAAGCCATGCAAAAGGCGCTGAGCCTGAGTGCTGGTGTGACTATACAAATAGAAGTGGAGACCCTGGAACAATTGCAGACTGCACTGGATGCAGGTGCCAATTCCATCTTGCTGGATAACTTCAATACCAACATGATGCGCGAAGCAGTGGCCATCACTGCTGGGCGTGCCTTGCTGGAAGCTTCAGGTGGTATTGATCATGCAACTGTCAGGGCGATAGCTGAGACTGGTGTGGACAGGATATCCATAGGTAGCCTGACCAAAGATATCAAAGCGACGGATTATTCTTTGCGAATAATTTGAACTCAGTAGCTTGATTGCCTCGCTGCCATTATGTCAGCGAGGCTTGCCTGCGTAAAAATATTATTTAGCCATCCGTCCGTAAAGCAGCAATTGGGTCCAGCGCCGCGGCCTGTCGCGCCGGAAATACACCAAAGCCCAAACCAACCGCTACGCACGAACTGACGGCAATAAACAGGCTGACAGGTGACCAGGCGACAGACCAGCCTGCAAGCGCAGCAATGCTATATGCTGCAACTGCCCCCAACACTACACCGAGCAAGGCGCCGCTGAAAGCGATTACCAGGGCTTCGGCAAGAAACTGTTCTATGACGTCGCGCCTGCGTGCCCCGAGGGCGCGCTTCAGGCCAATTTCACGGCGACGTTCGAGGACATTGGCCAGCATGATATTCATGATGCCTATGCCGCCCACCAATAGGGATACGGCAGCAATCGAGCTCATGACGATGGTGAAGATGCGCTGTGTTTGCTGGTTTTGCCTGTACAAGCCCATGGGGACGATGAGGTTGGTGTCATCTGTACCCGCATGTCTTTGTTCTATCAGGTTTTGCAGGACTCGCGCAGCGATGTCTGGTGGAGTCTGACCATCCAGGCGTAAGCTCATGCCATCGACTTCATTTTCCAGTGCGGTGAAATGGAAGCGGGCGCGTCCGGTTTGCCAGGGGATGAACAGGCGTTCATCGTCCAGCCCCAGTTTGACACCTTCGAATTCTGATTTGCTGAGTGCACGGTCAGCCAGCACTCCGACAACTTCCATCCAGGCATGATTGAGCTTGATGCGCTCGCCAACAGGATTTTTGTCGCCAAAAAGTTGATGCGCGAGGCGTGGACCTATAACGCAGACAGGGGCGAGGCTGGCATCATCTTGCTGGCTTAACCAACGTCCTTGACCAACTTGCAGGCCACCGAGTTCGGCATACGAATCAGATACCGCAAAGGCGCGGGCAGGGACGACGTTGTTGCCACTGACAAGCTGGTCAACCTTGATTTCCTTTTTGAGTGCCACGGCTTTTGCGCCAGGCACGACTGCCAGTGCAGCATCGGCATCGGCAGCGGACAAACCCAGTGAGCGCGTACGTATTTCCTTGAGACGTTTGTCATCAATATTCTTGCTTTCGACGATGACATTGTCCAGACCCAATTCGGCAACCAGGCGCAATGCTTCGCGGCGGCTACCTTCACCGACGGCCAGCATGGCGACTATGGCGGCCACGCCAAATATCATGCCCAATAATGTCAGGCCAGTACGTAATTTGCGCCTTTGCAGTTCATTGATGGCTTCCAGTATCAGGGCGCGGTTCATGAATGTGTATCCTTGGTCTTTTCTTTATCTTTTACTTCAGGCAAAAGGACAATCTGATTACCCTGACTGATGCCTGATTTGATCTCGCTTCGCACAGGGCCGCGTTGTCCGAGTATGACGGCCTGGCGCTTGAGTTGATCACCTTCTTTGACATAGGTAGCGAAGTTGACACCATCTTGCACCAGCGCGATGTTTGGTACTGTCATGGCTTTGGTTTGATTGATGAGGCTTACCGTGCCCAACAAAGCCTGGCCGGGTTTCAATGCCAGGGTCTGCGCCTGTTCTTTTTTGAAAGCGGCTTCGAAGGTGATGAATTTGACCGGGGAATCCCTTGAGGTGACGCTGGCACTATTGCCCACTTTGGTGATGCTGAGTTCAATTTCCTGGCCGCTACCAGCCAGGCGTACTTTGACAGGCAAACCAACTTTTAAACCAAAGGTACGACCTTCTTCTATATTGAAATTGGCGACCAGTTGATTGAGATCAGGCAATGAACCAAATTCTTCTCTGGGGCGAAAGGTAGAGCCTACCTGCGGTTTTGCGCCATCCCAGTTTGCCTGTAGCAAGAACACACCGTCATGCGGCGCCAGTAATTCTAGCGCATCCAGGTTTTTCTTATGCTGGCTGGCATTCAGGCTGACGCTTTCTTTCTGCGAACTTAATACTGCCTGTTCTGCTGCGCTGCGTGCCTGTACTTGTCCAGTTTTCCAGGTCAGGTATCCACGTTTGTTTTTCAGGAACCCGCTGTCCTGTAATTCATCCAGTATTTTATTGCGCGAGAAAATAGCCAGGTCGGCATTGGCATAGCGTTCGCTCAGGCGCAAATCTGTCTGCACTTTGGCACTATCTGCCGACAGGGTGGAACGGCTACTGGTATCGCTGGCCTGTATAGTCTCTGCTGCCAGTTCCTTGCGCAGCAGTTCCAGTTCAGCTTGCGACAATTCCATGCGGGATTTTGGCGCATCAAAACGGGCGATGACCTGATCCTTCTTCACCAGGCTGCCTTCAGGTAACATTGTTATCAGGGTACGACTATCCCAGCCTTGTCCGGGTACGGTCAGTGGGGTTTTGTTGGCGGCAATGATTTCGCCATCAACGACAATATTTTCTTGCCAGTTTCTGGGAGCAAAAGTTTCGGTTGCAACCTGGGTTTGATCTGTTTTGCTGGTGCAAGCTATGCTGCTCAGAGCCAGTGCCACGCAGATGGATAGAAGTCTCAGTTTCATTTTTTTGCCGCTCCTGACGCTGCGGTTTCTGTCCCGGATGCACTCAAAATGGCTTGTACTGCCGCACCAGGTTTGAGTCCTTTGGGCATTTGATCAAATTCCAGCTCTATATCGCGCACGATGATGGGTTGTGATGTTGATTTGCTGTGGAATACATTGCCCAGCCCGGTGACACGTGCAGGCACTGTCATATTTGCGCCAGGTATGTTGATGCGCGCACTTTGTCCGACTTTGATGGTGGTTGATTGTGCTTCTGGTACTTTGGCCGAGACATACAATTTATCTGGGTCCGCCACACTGGCAATAGACAAGCCCATCCAGACCTGGCTGCCAGCTGCAAATTTTTCACCTTCAAAATTACTTTTGTATATCATCATGCCCGGTTTGGTCGCTGTCACAGTCAGGGCTTTTTGCCCTTTCGTCAAAACGTCGATTTTCCCCTGCAACATGGCCATCTCTGTTTCCAGTCCAGTTTTTTCTGCTTTGCGGGCACGAGCCTGGGTGGTGCGTAAACGCAAGGACATGGCAGCCAGGTCGCTATTCAGTGATTTTTCTATGACCAGTTTGTCATAGTCCACGCGCCGGATCAGTTCTTTTGGCATGGTGGCTTTTCGTGCAGCTTTCTCGGCATTGCTGTGGGCTTCGGCCACAGCCAGGTCAGCAGCTTTTTCTGCTTCGGTTTGCTCCAGTTTCAGTTTTTCCAATGCTCTCAGTTTTTCATTGAGCTGGCTCTTTTGACTGGCGAGCTGGTTGGGTACTTCAGCTGCCTGAAACATGGCCAGCATGTCGCCCGCTTTGACGGCGCTGCCTTCAGGTGCAATCTGCGCCAGCGTGTATTGCCAGATATAGGGGATGGATGGTGGCCCTATTGGCGTGATATTACGTGACTGTATTTCACCCTCTATAGTCAGTTCTTTATTCTGCGCAGGGATATTGACACTGGCTTTTTTGATCGATTGAGCAGGTTCTATCATGACGCTCATGCCAGGTACCAGTTTAAGATTGGCCTGCGCTGGTAACTTGATGTCGACGCGAAAATATCTGCCATAACCCCAACTACTATGTTCTTCTGGTGCGTTGGAAATGTTGGTGATGCTGGCTTGTATTTCTGAGCCGGGCAGGGCGTCAAATTTCAGACTGACAGCCAGCCCTTCCTTTAGATAAATCCTGTCGGCTTCCAGCGCCCATGCCCTGACTTCCATCTGGCCGGAGCCTATGATCTGGCCCGCATTATTGCCAGGAAAAGCGCTGGAACCTTCTTCCAGGCGCTCGCTACGCCAATTGCTGTAACCATGGACGACGTAGCCCTCCTGGCTGGCGCGCACTTCAGATCGGGTAAGTTGCGTCTTCAGGTAGTTGATATTGATCTCTTGTTTCTTCAACTCCAGATCAGCATCCGATTTTTTCCTGTTGATGGAGGTGTAGGCGTCGTCAAATGCCAATTGTTTGACTTGCAGATCACGTTCTGACCTTTCTTTTTCTGCCTGGTATTTATCAAAATCCAGTGCAGAAATCTGGGTCTTCGGCAAGGCTGCATCAACCAGGGCTTTGGCTAGTGCTGCTTTTGCCGTGACCAGATTTTTTTCTGCGTCCAGAGCAGTGACTTCCAGCTTGGCCAGTTCAGAGTCAGCCTTCGCCCTGGTTTGCTGCATACCTATTTCCAGTTGTTCTATATTGGAGCTGTTTGGTGTTTCTATGCGCAACACCAGATCACCTTTTTTGACTTTACTGCCTTCGGCAACAAAATTGCGTAAAACGACCGGTGATGAATTGGACGGCGGCACCAGGATAACTTGCGAATCTTTGGCGATGACTTCACCAGTCAACAAGACCGGACGGTTCTTTGCAGATAGGGATGCTTTGGCAGTGTCGGCAGGTGCTACTGATGAAGCTGCTGCCAGTGCAGGTATGCTCAAGCAAGCGGTGAGTATGCAGACGCTCAGCTTTGATAGGCGTAAGTGTTTATGTACGTTGTGCTTCATGCTGCAATCCCCGCAACCTTGCCGTCCGCCAGATGGATAGTTCTTTGCGCCTTGGCGGCGACTGCAGGATCGTGAGTCACCAGCACCAGTGTTTGACCATTCGCATGCAATTCACCCAGCAAGCCCAGGACATCGGCGGCGCTTTTCGAATCCAGGTTGCCGGTAGGTTCATCTGCCAGTAACAAGGCAGGTTGATTCAGTAATGCACGGGCGATGGCGGCACGTTGCAACTGGCCGCCAGATAATTCACCCGGCCTGTGATCCATGCGCTGTGCCAGACCTATGCGTTCAAGTAACTGGCGGGCGCGTGTTTCTGCCTGCGCATCAGGGGCCTTGCTATAGCGTTGCGGCAGCAGCACATTTTCCAGCACGGTCAGGCGCGGTAATAAATGAAAAGATTGAAAGACAAAACCAATGCTGCGGTTGCGTATATCAGATGCCGCATCATCATTCATGGCACTGATTTCTTCCTGATTCAACAGGTAGCGTCCATGATCAGGGCGGTCAAGTGCACCAAGTACATTGAGTAGTGTGGATTTGCCGGAGCCTGAAGGGCCCATGATGGCGACAAACTCGCCGTTGGTGATATGTAGATCTATGCCGTCAAGCGCCCTGATTTCATTACCGCCTTGCTTATATGTCTTGCGTATCTGACTGAGCTTTATCATGCCAATTTTTTTCTGATTTCAGGTAGGCTGCACCGGAAAAAAACTGCTGATATGACTACCCGGCAAGCAAGCTGGGAAGTATCACTGTGATAATTTAATTTGTCAAATGGCTATGCGGTATATAGATGAAAAACTCAGTACTTTTATTGGCTGATCTGGGGGGCTTAAATGATTCTATCGTGCTGGCAACGCGAACGCTGCCAGCATGAAGGATTATTTTTTGCGTTTGGGAGACAAGACCGTAGGCAGTGCTTTGGGTAGAGTGTCTGGATAATCGCGGCTAAAATGCAGGCCACGACTTTCACGGCGTGACAAGGCGCTGTTCACGATCAGCGAAGCTACTTCCACCAGGTTGCGTAGCTCCAGCAAATTATTCGAGATGCGGAAGTTTGCATAGTATTCGTCTATCTCTTCCTTCAATAAACGTATGCGGTGCTTGGCACGTTCAAGGCGTTTGGTGGTGCGGACTATGCCTACATAATTCCACATGAAGCGGCGCAGCTCATCCCAGTTATTAGCGATGACGACTTCTTCATCTGCATCTGATACACGGCTTTCATCCCAGTCTGGCAGGGCAATGACGCTGGCGCGTTCTTGCGCTTCTATGTGCTTGGCTGTAGCGCGGCCAACGACCAGACATTCAAGCAGTGAGTTACTGGCAAGGCGGTTGGCACCATGCAAGCCGGTATAAGCGGTTTCACCAACGGCATACAGGCCAGGCAAATCAGTACGGCCATCTGTGTCAGTGACGATGCCGCCGCAAGTGAAGTGTACGGCAGGTACCACAGGTATGGCTTGCTTGGTGATGTCTATGCCCAGCTCAAGGCAGCGTGCATAAATAGTGGGGAAATGTTCTTTCAAGAATTCTGGTGGCTGATGGCTGATATCAAGCTCAACAAAATCCAGGCCACGTTTTTTCATTTCAAAGTCAATCGCACGGGCAACTACGTCGCGTGGTGCCAGTTCCATGCGGTCATCATGACTTGTCATGAAGCGCTTGCCAGCAGATGCACCAGCTTCGGCTGGCAGCTTCAGGATACCGCCTTCGCCACGCACCGCTTCAGTAATCAAAAATGATTTGGCGAATGGATGATACAAACAGGTAGGGTGGAATTGTATGAATTCCATATTGCCGATGCGGCAGCCAGCACGCCATGCCATGGCGATGCCATCGCCGGTAGCAGTGTCAGGGTTGGTGGTGTACAGATAGACTTTACCCGCACCGCCAGTTGCCATCACCGTATGCTGGGCCGCAAAGGTATCGACCTTGCCGGTTTTTACATCTTGCACATACAAACCCAGGCAGCGTGGGGTAGGGGATGTGTCACCGATTTTGGCTGAGGTGATTACATCGATTGCATAGTGATGTTCAAACAGTGTGATGTTGGGGTGATTGCGTACTTTTTGTTCCAGCGTGACTTGCACCGCATGGCCGGTAGCATCTGCCGCGTGGATGATGCGACGCTGGCTGTGGCCGCCTTCGCGGGTCAGGTGAAAACCCAGTTCTGCTTCTTCATCACGGGTGAAAGGTACGCCTTGCTCTATCAACCAGTCTATGGCCTCGCGACCGTGTTCTATGATGTAGCGGGTGGCACCTTCATCGCACAAGCCGCCGCCTGCAATCAGGGTGTCTGAAATGTGCTGTTCATGACTGTCGTGAGAATCGAGTACTGCGGCGATGCCGCCTTGTGCCCAGTTACTTGCGCCGTCGAGTAATTCGCGCTTGGAAACGATGGCGACTTTGCGAGTTTGCGCCAGATGCAGGGCGACAGATAAGCCGGCCAGTCCACTACCTACGATTGCTACGTCAAAATTCTTCATTGTCTTCCGTGTCTGTCTTTATTTGTTTTAAGTTTATTCCGATTTATGGGGGCTTGCTTTGGGGCTTGCTACGGGTCTTGCTATATCAGCGCGCTTTTTGTGCATCCTGATTCAGGCTGACTCTCAGCGTTTCCTATAATGAGCGTTTCCTATAACTTCAGGCCATACCATATATCAAATCAGGAATGGTTGTATCGCGTGAGTCATCATATTAAATATGCCCGTGCCAGAGTTGCCGCCGGGTTTCATGCTGTCTTGGTTTTTAATGAGGGCTTGTCACATTCTAATTCAGGATGCAAAAGAGGGTGGCTTTTCCATATAGCAAAAACACTCAGCTACCTGATTTTTTGCACAGTAGCTTTAGCCTCAGCAGGCGTAAAAAACGAATAAGCAAATCACAAATCAGCAAACTTGGCCATAAAGCTTGCAAACCGCTTGACATAAGGCTTTGCGGCTTGCTCTAATACCGGATGCAGATTTCCTGCTTGCCGTGATAGATGCACGACCAATAAAATAATCGAATACATCATCGCGAAATTCAAATTTTTGTGAGGGGGCTATAAGTGAATAAGACTGAGTTGATCGATCATATTGCGAAAACAGCGGATATTTCCAAAGCGGCTTCGTCGCGTGCGCTGGATGCTGTGATCGGCGCCGTAAAAACCACATTGAAAAAAAATGGCACGGTAACACTGGTTGGTTTTGGTACCTTCTCTGTTGCCAAACGTGCAGCCAGGGCAGGCCGTAATCCTAAGACTGGTGAGCCAATCAAGATCAAATCTGCCAAGGTCCCTAAATTTAAACCTGGCAAAGCGTTGAAAGATGCGGTAAACTAATGCACTTTCGTGGCTCGGGACATGGGCCGCGAAGTTTGTTTGTATGCGTGGGGCGCTTAGCTCAGTTGGTAGAGCGGAGCCCTTACAAGGCTTAGGTCGGGAGTT
>JAZJXP010000060.1:0-4812 GCA_040390835.1 Pseudomonadota bacterium | reverse complement strand
CCCAAAGCTTGCTCAACCGGATCACTGCTTTGATCAGTGACAAACAAGGGAATGCTGGCAGCAGGGGATACTACGCTGCCGCCGTTGGTAGCAGTGTTGGCGACCACTCCGACCTGTCCACTTAAAATCAAGGGCAAGGCATCGATATACTGGTCTTGTGCCGGAATAATGGTCATGGCTGCCACCAGGCTTGCGGGCAGCACCAGCAAATCGCTATTTGTTTGAAAATGTAAGGACTGATTATCACCATCCAGTACTGGCGTCTGGGCTGCTACCATTTGCGCTGGTTGATCCTGTTGCAATTGAAATTGCAACACCGCCTGCGCCGGAATTGGCGGGCGCAGGTTCATGTTCATGAACTGGAAAAATGCCAGCCGTCTTTGCAAGGGCATCTGGTTTTCGATTTTGGCAGTATAAGCTGCCAGATGCGCAAACAGATTCAGTAATACCAGTCCCGGATCCTGATTAATACCCTGCTTGGCAGGCACAGCAGTAGGCCAGTAGTCAGCCCACTCTGGCGCATACGCCAATGCCAATTCCAGCACCTGGCTGTAAAAAGCATCGTCATCACGAAAATCAAGGATAGGATCTGTCATCGTCAGTTTAGTCAGTTTTTGGTCGCCTGCTCATGATCGGCAATCAATTCTTCCAGCACCTGAATCGCACCACTGATGCGTATCAGGGTGGCCTGCAATTCACGCCGTTTTTGATCAATATCCAGCATTTGCGCTTCCCCCGCTTCTTGATTCCGTTTCAGATCTTGTATCCTTGCTTTGATAATTTCTATGTCCATACTGGTTTGACTCCGTATTTATGATTTAAGAAAAAATGGGTAGACCAGATTACCTGGTTGATTGGAAGTGCGAATGACATAACTAACTGAAATGCTCAGGCAATTCGGCGTTTTAGGATCAATCCCTGCGGCCACCTGAGTCACCACGACGCGCGGCTCCCAACGATCCAGTGCCTGCTTGACATACAGCTGCGCCAGGCTGACCGAGGTGGCATTACCCGCTGCAAACACCAGTTCATTGATGCGGCAACCAAAACTGGGTAACATCACGCGCTCGCCAGGAGCAGTTTGCAGGATGATCAAAATCGCCTGCTCAATATCAGTGGCATCACTGGCCATCAACACACGCCCGCCCTGGGTAGCAACTGGAAAGGCCCAACCTTTCCCCAGGAAATCTGCACTGTTGGCCATGACTAGCCTATCAAGACGGTAGACATACCCAATACCTGCACAGTAGGCGGTGGCGCTTGTGGTCCCACTGGTGGGGTATCGTGACAGGTCTCGCAAAAATCACCCGCACGTGCTGCTGCCTTGCCATTGATGCGCACCCGCATGCTGCCTATGATCACCCGCCCCAGATTGGTCGGCGGCACCTGAAACGTGCCACTGGTTGGGATATGAGGTGGAATATTAGTCGCCATCGACCCAACAGTAGCGGCAGGCCGGCTATTGATGCGAACATTCAAACTGGTATTGGCATTGATCTTGCCGTTAAATGGAAACGGTTGCGGAGTCGGTACCGGGCCACCCGGCGAAGGCACCAGTATAATATGAATATCGGCCGCATTCACTATGCTGTCGCCCAATTTTGCCGCTGGCATACCCATTCCCTGCTCCCTAGTTGATATCGATCATGCTGGCCGACAGCTTCAGATTGGTACCGCCTGTCAGTTGCATGCTGGCCGCAGTCAAATCTGCCTTGACGCTGCCGCCGGTATTTTGTACCACCACCTGGGCACCTTTAATATTAATGCTGCCAACAGCACTGATACTGATATCACCCTGACTGATCAAGCTGATTTTATTAGCGCTGGTATCAATAAGGATTTGATTATTTTTGTTGTCGACAATGCTGATTTTGCCTTGATCAGAATCGTCAAAGGTAATGGTCTTGCCACCTTTGGTTTTAATCACACGTATAGTTTGCTGTTGCTCCACGTTGGCAACCGGCGGCTTTTGCTGCCCATTCCACAAAAAGCCCAGTACATAGGGTTTGCTCGGGTCACCATCGGCAAAAGCCACCAGGGCAGAATCACCGACTTGCGGTAAGAAAAAAGCCCCGCTACTGGTTCCGGCAAAGAAACTCATGATCTGCACCCAGTCAGATTCTATCTGCGCACCTTTGAGTGAAAACTTCACCTTGATACGTCCTAGATTTTGCTCATCACGGGTGTTGCTGACCGTCGCCAGCGCTACCCCTGGACTGAATTCACCCATATCGTCGTTCATCATATGCCGGTTCTCCTGATCTTCAGCGTGGTTTTGTAACCTGTACTATCGTCGTAGCTATGCGTGCTGGAGGTAATGTAATAAATACCGTTATAGCGGGTGGACAGACCAGTCAGTTTGATATTGACGCCCGCCACCAGTTGGTTGTCACCCACCAGGTTCACGCTGCCTTCGATGAAACTTTGTAAATTTGCCTGATACTGCGCTTTAGCCACCGCCTGCAAGGCTTGCGGGTCGCTGATATTGGGGCACTCAACCAAAATCTGGCTACTGGGAAAATCATTTGCCGCCTGATACCCGGTTTCGCTGCCCCCCATTGTTTCCTGTGGCGTGCTTGATGATGCAACTGCTGTCAGCACCTTGTTGGTTTCAACATCGTAACCCGTAGCCGTGACTTCATCACCCTGGGTAGGCAACTTCATATTCAGGTTGACATCATCCATGTCACGTGGAAACTGTAAGGTCTTGAGTGCACTGCCACCTTCTGCAGAAGGGCGGAATATCAGCGCGGTATCGTTCATCAGGATTTCATAATTCAATTGCTTGCAGCGATTGAGCACAAACTTGTAGTTGGAGATATTTCTTTGCAAGACGTATTGATTCACTAGTGCCGGGTTACCAGGCGTTTGAACAGTCAGGCTGCAAGAGCGCGCAACTTGCGTGACGATGGCATTGTCATTCAAATCTTCATAGGTTTTGGTTTGTTTGCCAAACTTCAATCGGTACATGCGGTCAAACCCACGGATCACTGCATTGGATGAGCGGGTACTGAAGTTCGGCTCGACCGCAGTAATATCGCCGCTAATCAATTGATGCAGCGTATTCAGCCCCATGAAAATAGTAATCTCATCGCCAGGCTTGAACACATCCAGATCAACGTCTTCCCATGTACCATTACTGGAAACAATGTTGAGCGAAAAACTGAACATGCCCGGCACATTGATTTCATTGGTCACCTGCACATCATGAATATTGGCCAAAATCGAATTGGGCAAGGCACTGCGATTCTTCAGTATCTTGAATGCTCCTGTATTGACGCTAAGCATTGCTCACTCCCGGAAAACCATCGGCGTGCACATCTGGAATAATCAGGTTGCGTCCGATATCCTTGATCTGCGGGAAATTGAGTACATCGTAGATCTGGTTGGCATCAGCAATCAAGCGCCACTGATTGGCGTCGCCCAGCGTATCCTGGGCAATCAGGTACAGACGATCACTTTCCTTGACGCGCCACAACTGGCGGCAATTGAAATAACCGCGCGCCTGCAAATCTTCTTCTTCCGTCAGCACGGATTTGAACGTCACCGACAACTCTGCCCGCACCGGTATGCCAGAACTCAAAAACATGGTGAATTTTTGATCCAGCTTGGTCACAATGCCGGTAAACAATGGCCCTGCCCAAGTGAACACCACTACTGGCGGCTCCTTGCGAATATTGGTGCCTACGCTGGGTACCGTCAATGCCACAATTTTATTGGTCTTGGTACGCACATCGATTTGCTGTTCATAGGTATCAAAAAATAGTGATACCGTCAGGTCATCGTTATTGACGCGCTGAAACTGGATGTTCGAGCCCTCACCCTGCACCATCACGGTTTTATTGAGCGACAACTCTGTCGGGTTGTACATCACAGGAATTTCTTCGCGAGTCTGCTGTACCACGATCTTGGCCATTTCCAGCATCAATTGGCTCCTTTGCGATAATGTTCAATCGCGGTACGCTTTTCAACAGCACTGCACAAGCGGTCCGTCAAAACCCGCATGACGGGTGGAGAAAACAATGAGTCAACCACTACCTGATGCAAGACATCCTGATTGCGTTGAGTTAGCTCCTGAACGACTTTCGTTTGAATAGTACGTTCAACTGTCGTCAGCTGGTTTTGGATGAGTTTTTGCATTTGAACTTGCAAGCCATCTTGCCACGAACGGTTGGTATGGGTTTCGCGCAACACCTGTGTAACGCTCTGACGCGAACGGTAAGGTACCAGTTCCATAGGCTGTGCCACCATGCCGTTCTGGTATGGTGGCTGCAACAAAGATGGCCCGAACGCCTGCTGCGCTAAAGTAAGACGTATCGCTGCTGACTCAGGCATCGCGCTGTGCCCGGTTTGTGGCGGTAGGTAAGTACCACGCATGGCAACCAGTGTGGTGCGCCGCCTGATCAATGCCAACATATCTGGCGCGTTCATGCGACTCGCCATTTCGCGCCAGCGTGCCACCCTGCCCAGGTTAGACAGGTTGGCACGCTCTGCATCCGACTGACGCAGCATGGGCTGCTCCAGGTTCACCTGTTGCCGCCCTAAAGCTGGCGATGACGAATAGGCGGGCAAGCGACGCCCCGTTTGTCTTGATACAAACTGACGCAGGCTGGTTTGCCAGATCATATCGACTTGCGCGCGCAGCATCGATGCCACTGTATTCCCTGTTGAACGGGTCTGGCGGGCATAAGCTGACATGCCCGTAGCTTTGACCGATCGCAAATGCAATACCCTCAACAACATGCTCTCGGCTGCAGCTCCGCGTACTTCATGTGACCGCATCACAGTGCGTTGCCAGCGTTTCTGTGCCCC